>CALALX010000113.1 GCA_937925635.1 uncultured Caulobacter sp. | reverse complement strand
CGCGTATTTCGGCCGCCCCGCAAATCGTCTAAGCCGCTTCCCATGAACCAGCGCCGCCGCCCCGTCCCCTTCGAACTCGGTCCCGTGCATTTCATCGGCATCGGCGGCATCGGCATGAGCGGCATCGCCGAGATCATGATCCGTATCGGCTACACGGTGCAGGGCAGCGACCTGAAGGCCAGCGCCAACACCGAACGGCTGGAGAAGCTGGGCGCGAAGATCTTCATCGGCCAGGCGGCCGCCAACGTCGAGAACGCCTCGGCCGTGGTCTATTCGACCGCCGTGAAGGCCGACAACCCGGAGATGGTCGCCGCCCGCGAGCGCCGGCTGCCGCTGGTCCGCCGCGCGGAGATGCTGGCCGAGCTGATGAGACTTCAGTTCTCCGTGGCGGTGGGCGGCACGCACGGCAAGACCACCACCACCTCGATGATCGCCGCCCTGCTCGACGCCGGAGGGCTCGACCCCACGGTGGTCAACGGCGGCATCATCAACGCCTACGGCACCAACGCCAAGGTCGGGGAGGGCGACTGGATCGTCGTCGAGGCCGACGAGAGCGACGGCACCTTCCTGAAGCTGAAGTCCACCGTCGCGGTGGTCACCAACATCGACGCCGAGCACCTCGACCACTGGGGCGACTTCGAGGCCGTGAAGAAGGGCTTCCAGGACTTCGTCGAGAACATCCCCTTCTACGGCTTCGCGGCGGTCTGCGTGGACCACCCGGAGGTCCAGGCCATGGCCGCCCGGATCGAGAACCGGCGCCTGGTCACCTATGGGACCAGTCCGCAGGCCGAGGTTCGCGCCCAGCACATCACCATGGGCCCGGACGGCGCCCGGTTCGACGTGCTGATCACGCCGCTGGCCGGGGAGCCGATCCGCTACGAGGGCCTGACCCTGCCAATGGCCGGGCTGCACAACGTCATGAACGCCTGCGCCGCCATCGCCGTGGCCCGCGAGCTGGGCGTCGACGAAGCCGGCATCCGGGCGGGCCTGAAAGGGTTTGGCGGCGTGAAGCGGCGCTTCACTACCACCGGCGTCGTCAACGGCGTGCGGATCATCGACGACTACGCCCACCACCCGGTGGAGATCGCCGCCGTGCTGACCGCCGCCCGGGCCATGACGCCGGACGCCAAGGTCATCGCCGTGGTCCAGCCGCACCGCTTCACCCGGCTGCGCGACCTGATGGCGGAGTTCAGTTCCTGCTTCAACGACGCCGACGTGGTCATCGTGGCCGACGTCTACACGGCCGGCGAGGCGCCGATCCCCGGCATCGACCGCGACGGCCTGATCGAGGGCCTCCGCCGCTTCGGCCATCGCCGCGCCCTGCCGCTGGAAAGCCCGGCGGCGCTGGCCGGGATGATCGCCGAGGAGGCGAAGGCCGGCGACATGGTCGTGCTGCTCGGCGCCGGCGATGTGACCAGCTGGTCCTATGCGCTGCCGGCGCAGCTTGAGGCGCTGGGGACGTGAGCGTGGGCGGCTGGCGCATCCTGAAGGGAGTACTTGTCGTCCTGAGTCTGGGCGTGATCGGCTTCGGTGGCTGGTTCGCAAACATGCTGACCACCACGCGCCCGGCGTCTCCACAGGGAGAGCTTACGATCCCCTGGGCGACGCACGGAGGCACGGTCTTTATCTCCGCCACCGACCAGCTCCTTCTCTATCTCGACTGGACCTTGGCTGGGGTCGTGCTGGTGACCTATTGGCTCGGCGCGCTGGCAATGCGGAACCGCAAAAAGGCGCGAGGATGACCTGGAAAGCCAACCTCCCGCCCGTGCGCGGCAAGCTGCTGTTCGACGAGCCGCTGGCGCCGTTCACCTGGTTCCGGGTCGGGGGGCCGGCCGAGGTGCTGTTCCTGCCGGCTGATCCGGAGGACCTCGCCGACTTCCTGCGCCAGCTGCCGCAGGGCGTGCCGGTCACGGCGCTGGGCGTCGGCTCCAACGTCATCATCCGTGACGGCGGCGTGCCGGGCGTGGTCATCCGCTGCGCCGGCAAGGCCTGGGGCGAAGTGCTGGTCGACGGCGATCTGGTCATCGCCGGACCGGCCGCGCTGGACGCCCAGGTCGCCCGGGCGGCCGCCAAGGCGGGGCTGGCCGGGCTGGAGTTCCTGGTCGGCATCCCGGGCACCATCGGCGGCGCCCTGACCATGAACGCCGGCTGCTACGGCCGCGAGACCAAGGACATCCTGGTCTCGGCGTCCGGCTACGACCGGACGGGCGAGTTCCGGGTCTGGGAGAACCAGGACTTCGGCTTCACCTATCGCCACACGGTCGTGCCCGAGAACAGCATGTTCTGGGTCCAGGCCGTGTTCCGCGGCACGCCCGACGATCCGGCGGCGGTGAAGGCGCGCATGGACGAGATCACCGCCCGCCGCGAGACCACCCAGCCGATCCGCGAGAAGACCGGCGGCTCGACCTTCAAGAACCCGGAAGGCCACTCCTCCTGGAAGCTGGTCGACGAGGCCGGCTGGCGCGGCAAACTGTTCAAGGCGACCGGCGGCGGGGCGATGTTCAGCGACCTGCACAGCAATTTCATGATCAACCCGGGCGAAGCCACCGCCGCCGACCTCGAGGGTCTCGGCGAGGCAGTCCGCGCCGATGTGAAGGCCAAGACCGGCGTCGAGCTGAACTGGGAGATCAAGCGGATCGGGCGTCCCTGATTCCGAGGCACCCCTCCTCCTCGATGGAGGAGGGGCAGGGGTGGTGGTGTGGCCACCACTTTGCCGGTGCAAGCTCAACAGGTTCGGCGCTTCTCGCGCCCTTCCGGACAAACTCTGCTTCCACCACCATCCCCGGCCCTTCCTCCATTGAGGAGGAAGGGAGACTCGTTCTCCTCACCAAATCTCCATCGCATCGTCACCACCCCTCGCTTGACTTGGGCCGCCGCCTGTCGCACCCGCCTGACATGCGCTTGATCCTGCCCGCCCTTGTGGCCAGCTTCGCCCTCTCGACGGCTGCCTTCGCCGCCGAGCCCTCCGACACCGCCGCGGCGCTCCGCGACAAGGCGCTCGGCGATCCCACCGCCTGGACCCTTCTGGAAGACCTGACGACCGGGATCGGCCCGCGCCAGGTCGGCTCGCCGGGCATGGCCCGCGCCAAGGACTGGGCGGTGAAGACCTTCACCGATCTCGGATTCACCAACATCAAGGTCGAGACATTCGCCAAGCCGTCCTGGACGCGCGGCGCGGAGTCGGCCTCCATCGTCGGGCCGTACCCGTTCAAGCTGTCGATCTTGGGCCTGGGCGGCACCGTGCCGACCCCGGCCAAGGGCATCGAGGCCGAGATCGTGGTCTTCCGGTCCTACGCCGAACTCCTCGCCGCGCCGGAAGGGTCGCTGGCCGGCAAGATCGCCGTGGTCACCCAGTCGATGCCCCGCACCCAGGACGGCGCGGGTTACGGCGCCGCCGGCGTCGCGCGCCGTTCAGGCGCGTCGGAGGCCGCAAGACGCGGGGCGATCGCCTACCTGGTCCGCTCGATCTCGACCTCGGACTCGCGCCTGCCCCACACCGGCGCGTTCCGTTATGCCGAGGGCGTCGCCAAGATCCCCGCCGCGGCTCTGGGCGTGCCCGACGCCGAGCTGCTGGAACGCCTGGCCGCCCGCGGCCCGGTCAGGGTGAAGCTCAACCTCGCCTCGACGACCAATCCCGACAACGTCGCCTGGAACATCTCCGCCGACATCACCGGCAGCGAAAAGCCGGAGCAGGTCGTCGTCATTGGCGGCCACCTCGACAGCTGGGACGTGGGCACGGGCGCCATCGACGACGCCTCGGGCATCGCCATCACCACGGCGGCCGCCAAGCTGATCGGCGATCTGCCGCGCCACCCCAAACGCACCATCCGCGTGGTCATGTGGGGCTCGGAGGAGAGCGGCGGCTCCAGCGAAGCCTACGCCGCCGCCCGCAAGGATGAGATGGCCAGTCTGATCGCCGCCAGCGAGAGCGACCTGGGCGGCGATCGCATCTATGCCCTGCAGCTGCCGAAGGGCGCGGCCGGGGATCCGATCCAGGCGCAGCTCTCCGCCCTGCTGGCGCCGCTGAACATCATGGTCTCCCGAGAGCCGGCGCAGTTCGGCGGCTCGGATGTCGAAGGGCTGCAGGACGCCGGCGTGCCGGTGTTCAGCCTGCGCCAGGACGCCAGCCGCTACTTCGACTTCCACCACTCCGAGGACGACACGATCAACAAGATCGAGCCCGCGCAGTTCGACCAGAACGTCGCCGCCTGGGCCGCTGTCGTCTACATGATCGCCGACGGCGACATCGATTTCCGCACGCTCAAGGACGCCAAATGAGCCTGCCGCTCCAAGGCCATCACGTCGCCGTCCTGATGGGCGGCCTGTCCTCCGAACGCGAGGTCAGCCTGGTTTCCGGCGCGGCCTGCGCCACGGCGCTGGAGAGCCTCGGCGCGAAGGTCACGCGCATCGACGCCGGTCGCGACCTGGCCCAGGTGCTGGCCGCGCTGAAGCCCGATGTCTGCTTCAACGCCCTGCACGGCGAATGGGGCGAAGACGGCTGCGTCCAGGGCGTGCTGGAGACCCTTGGTCTGCCCTACACCCACTGCGGCGTGCTGGCCTCGGCCCTGGCCATGGACAAGGCCAAGTCCAAGGCGGTCCTGGCCGCCGCCGGGGTCATTGTGCCGGGCGGCGGGCTCTACAACCGGCACGACGTCGCCCGCGACCACGTCATGCCGCCGCCCTATGTCGTCAAGCCCAACGCTGAGGGGTCCTCGGTCGGGGTGTTCCTGGTCTTCGAGGGCGCCAACGGTCCCCCGCAGGAGGTGATCGCCCCGACCTGGACGTTCGGCGAGGAGGTGATGGTCGAGCCCTATATCGCCGGCATGGAGCTGGCCGTGGCGGTCATGGACGGCAGGGCCCAGACGGTCACCGAGATCGTCCCGCGCACCGGCTTCTACGACTATGACGCCAAGTACGCCGAGGGCGGCTCCGAGCACGTCGTGCCGGCGCGGATGCCCAAGGAGGATTTCGACCGCGCCCTGCGCCTGTCGGAGCTCGCGCACGCCGCGCTTGGTTGCCGCGGAGTGACCAGAAGCGACCTGCGTTATGACCCTGTTAAGCGTCTTCTGGTCCTTTTGGAGGTCAACACGCAGCCCGGCATGACGCCTACCTCTCTCGTTCCCGAGCAGGCGGCCCATCTGGGCACGTCGTTTGACCAACTGGTGCTCTGGATCGTGGAGGATGCGTATGCCCGCGGTAATGCGGGGGGCGGGGCGCGGTAGCGCCAAGCCCCGGGCCAAAGCGCCCGCGAACCGGGGCGCTGGACCCCGAAAAGCCTCCCAGGCTCCCCGGCCGGCGGCGAAGCTGCGCGCCGCGCGCGGCGTCCTGCCGCCGATGGTCGCCCTCGGCGTGGTCGGCGGCGTGCTCGCGCTCGGCCTGATCGTGACCCTGGCCACCGGCGACCGCGGCGAGCGGCTCGCCCACGCCGCCCTGGCCAGCAGCACCGGCGGTCTCGGCTTCAAGCTCGAGAAGGTGCATATCCAGGGCGCGTCGCCCATGGCCCAGCAGGCCGTTCTTGACGCCACCGGCCTGTACAAGGGGCAGCCGATCCTCGACGTCGACCTTGAGAAGGTCCGCCAGTCGGTGACCCATGTCGGCTGGGTCAAGGACGCCCAGATCGTGCGTCTGCTGCCCGACACCCTGGTCATCGCCGTCAAGGAACGCGAGACCCTCGCCGTGTGG
Organism: uncultured Caulobacter sp.; assembly: GCA_937925635.1. Taxonomy (GTDB): domain Bacteria; phylum Pseudomonadota; class Alphaproteobacteria; order Caulobacterales; family Caulobacteraceae; genus Caulobacter. The sequence goes on along the minus strand of CALALX010000113.1, from coordinate 19,534 downwards.
CAGACGGGCGGTCGGACGTTTGTCATCGACGGCGGCGGGCGCGCCATACCCGAAGCGGATCCGGGTCGATTCCCGCAGCTGCCGCTGATCGTGGGCGAGGGCGCCAACGACGCGGCCGCCGCGATCCTGCCGGCGGTGCAGTCGCGTCCGCGTCTGCGCGACCGGCTGGAGGCGCTGGTGCGTGTCGACGGTCGCCGCTGGGACCTGCGCCTCAAGGATGGCGGCATCGTCCAGTTGCCGGCCGTCGACGAGGAGTCCGCCCTGATCCGTCTGGACCAGCTCGATGAGCGCCAGCGGATCCTGGAGCTGGGCTTCGAGAGGATCGATCTGCGCGAACCGGGGCTGATCGCCCTGCGTCCGCGTGACACGCCGCTGCCGGCCGAAGCGCCGGTCTCGGCGGGCGTTTAGTGAGCAGAGGGGCAGGGGTGCTCAGGACGATGGCTCGATCGGATGATCGCAAACAGGCCCGGGACAGCCTGAAGGCGGCGTTGGCGCGTCAGCCTGTGATCGCGGCGGTCGATCTGGGAGCCTCGAAGGTCGCCTGTTTCGTGATGAAGCCGGACGGCGTGCGCCGCGCCGATCGCACCCTGACCACGGCCGGAGTCGGCTACGTGCAGTCGCGCGGCGTCAAGGGCTCGACCATCGCCAGCATGGACGAGGCCGCCGAGGCCATCGCCCTGGCGGTCGAACGCGCCGAAGCGGTGGCCGGGGTCAGCGTCCAGGGCGTGACCATCGCCACCGCCGGCGGCCAGATGGCCAGCCATCGCGTGTCGGCCCGCGTGTCCATCGGGGCCCGGCCGATCTCCGACAATGACTGCTCGCGCGCCCTGGCCGCGGCCCTGGCGCAGATCCGGCTTCCCGGCCGGCGGCCCCTGCACATCCTGCCGATCGCCTGGTCGGTCGACGGCCAGCGCGGGGTGCGCGACCCCCGGTCGATGTTCGGCAAGAGCGTCGGCGTCGACCTGGTCGTCGTGTCGATCGCCGACACCATCTTCCAGACCCTCGGCCACTGCGTCGAGCGCGCGCACCTGCAGTTCGAGGGCGTTGTCGCCTCGCCCTTCGTCTCGGCCCTGGCCGCCCTCGAGGAAGACGAGATGGATCTGGGCGCCATCTGCATCGACATGGGCGGGGGCACGACCTCGGCCGCCGTGTTCAGCGGCGGCAGCCTGGTCCACGTCGAGTCCCTCGCGGTCGGCGGCGAGCACGTCACCCAGGATATCGCGCGCGGCCTGTCGACCTCCCGCGCCGGCGCCGAGCGCATCAAGACGTTGCACGGTTCGGCCATCGCCTCTGCCAACGAGGATCGCGAGATGATCGAGGCGCCGCCGCGCGGCGATGATCCGGGCGCCGGTCCCGTCATCGCGCCGCGCTCGCTGCTCAAGGGGATCATCGCCCCGCGCGTCGAGGAGACGCTGGAGCTTCTGCGCGAGCGCCTCAAGGAATCCGGAGCCCCGATCGAGCCCGGCGCGGGCATCGTTCTGACCGGCGGGGCCAGCCAGCTGGCCGGCGTCCGCGAAGTCGCCGTGCGGGTGTTTGACCGCCCCGTGCGCCTGGGCCGTCCGCGCCGCGTGCCGCATCTGGCCGACGCGGTGACGGGCCCCGCCTTCTGCGCCGCCGCCGGCATTCTGCACCGCGCCGCCTTCGGTCCGCGTGAAGCCGTGTCGGCCAAGGTGTTGGCCGGCGCCGGAAAGCGACGCGAACCGGTCGACCCCGGGGCGGGAACAGTCACCAAGGTGGCCGCCTGGCTACGCGACAATCTGTAGCCGCATTTCCGCGGCTGATTCGCGCAACGCCTTACTCCACAACAAAAATGCTCCGAACCCCGCTCGACCCGGGGGCGACTCATATTATGCGGTTAACTGCCGATTAACGATGTGGGTCCGATGGTTAACCCCGCCGTAAGGCATTGCCGGCGGGCGGGTCGCCGGAATGTTCGAAAGAACGCCAGGACACGGGGTCCCTAATGAAGCTGTACGCGCCTCAAACCACTGAACTGAAGCCCAGGATCGTCGTGTTCGGCGTCGGCGGCGCCGGCGGCAACGCGGTCAACAACATGATCGAAGCGGGGCTGGAAGGCGTCGAGTTCGTCGTCGCCAACACCGACGCCCAGCAGCTGCAGTTCGCCAAGACCGAACGCCGCATCCAGCTTGGCGTTCAGGTCACCCAGGGTCTCGGCGCTGGAGCGCATCCGGAAGTCGGCATGAGCGCCGCCGAAGAGAGCACGCCGGAGATCGGCGAGCACCTCGACGGCGCCCACATGGTCTTCATCACCGCCGGCATGGGCGGCGGCACCGGCACCGGCGCCGCGCCGATCATCGCCAAGTGCGCGCGTGAGCGCGGCATTCTGACGGTGGGCGTGGTCACCAAGCCGTTCCATTTCGAGGGCCGCCACCGCATGCGGCTGGCCGACGCCGGCATCGCCGAGCTGCAGCGCTACGTCGACACCCTGATCGTCATTCCGAACCAGAACCTGTTCCGCGTCGCCAACGAGCGCACGACCTTCGCCGAGGCCTTCGGCATGGCCGACCAGGTCCTGCATTCGGGCGTCCGCTCGATCACCGACCTGATGGTGCTGCCCGGCCTGATCAACCTCGACTTCGCCGACGTCCGCACGGTGATGACCGAGATGGGCAAGGCGATGATGGGCACGGGCGAGGCCTCGGGGGACGACCGCGCCCTGATGGCCGCTCAGAACGCCATCCAGAATCCGCTGCTCGACGAGGTCTCGCTGAAGGGCGCCAAGGCCGTGCTGGTCAACGTCACCGGCGGCCTGGACATGACTCTGCTGGAAGTCGACGAAGCGGCCAACGCGATCACCGATCAGGTCGATCCGGAAGCCAACGTCATCTTCGGCGCGGCCTTCGATCCGGCTCTGGAAGGCTCCATCCGCGTGTCAGTGGTCGCCACCGGCATGGACGGCGCCTCGATCGCCGCCATCGAGCCGCAGCGCACGACCCGCGTGAACGCCACCGCCAAGCCGCTGATCGTCGACCAGGCTCCGCCGGCGCCGGCGCCCGCCTATGAAGCGCCGGTCGCGCAGGCTCCCGAGCCGGTCGCGAGCTTCGCGTCGCCAGAGCCCGAGCTGATTCAGCCGCGCGTCTCGCTGGAAGCCGAGCAGGCCGACCTCGCCTTTGAGGCCCCCGAACCCGCGCCGACGTTCGCGGCGGCCCCGGCCCCCGAACCGGTCATTCAGGCGCCCGTCCAGCGCACGGTCATCGTCGATCCTTTGGTCGACGAGCAGGAAGACATCGATACGCCGCTGTACGCGGAGCCGCACTACGGTGACAGCCGCCAGCAACGGAAGGGCTTCCTGAGCCTGTTCGGCGGGCGACCGCAGCAACAGCAGCCGCGCTTCGACGGCGGCGCGCCTCGCGCCATGGGTCGCGGCGGCGCCGCGGCGCAACCGCAGGCGGTCGAGGAGCCCCAGGTCGACGACTCCGAGGATCTGGAAATCCCGAGCTTCCTGCGCCGACTGGCCAACTAGCCTGGCGGGCGACGGGAGCGGTCCGCCGTTCCCGTCCCGCGCGAAGTTGCGCACACGGCCGCCGGCCGGACTGTTGCAGTCCGGCCGGCGGTTTCGTTTTAATCCAGCATTTTCAACGTGTTGCGGGCGTTACAATCCGAAACAGCGATTGTTTTGCTGCGTCGCGGCAGGACTCTTAAATGGCACGTGGGGCGTTGAACGGCCGGAAAGGCCGTCATCTTAAGACTTGAAGGGTCTCTCGTGTCGTTGTCGGCCAATTATCAGCATACCGTGGCTGGACCCGTGATCTTCGCGGGCGTGGGCGTGCATACCGGCGCCCATGTGCGGGTGGCCGTGCGTCCTGCGGCGGCCGACGCGGGCATCACCTTCGTGCGCACCGACGTCAAGGACGGCGACAACGCCATCCGTTGTTCGGCCGAGGCCGTGGGTGAGACCCGCCTGGGCACCGTGATCCTGAACGACGCCGGCGTCAGCGTCTCGACGATCGAGCATCTGATGGCCGCGCTGTGCGCCCTGGGCGTCGACAATGCCGTGATCGAGCTGGACGGCCCGGAAGTGCCGATCCTCGACGGGTCGTCGGAAGTCTTCATCCAGGTTCTCGACCGTGTCGGCCGCCGCCGCCAGGAAGCGCCGCGTCGCTTCATCGAGGTGCTGGAGCCGGTGGAAGTGGTCGAGGGCGACAAGGTCGCTCGGCTGCTGCCGTCGGAGACGTTCGAAGTGGCCTTCGAGATCGCCTTCGACTCGGCCCCGATCGGCCGTCAGCGCGTCGACCTGGAGGTCACCGAGCAGTCGTTCCGCGAGGAACTGGCGGATTGCCGCACCTTCGGCTTCCTGAAGGATGTCGAGGCCCTGCGCGCCATGGGCCGCGCCCGCGGCGCGTCGATGGAGAACGCCGTGGTGGTGGACGGCGACCGCGTGCTGAACCCGGAAGGTCTGCGCCGCCCCGACGAATTCGTGCGCCACAAGGCGCTGGACGCGGTCGGCGACCTCTATGTCGCCGGCATGCCGCTGCTCGCCCGCTTCGAGGGCCTGTACGCCGGGCATGGCATGAACAACATGCTGATGCGTGCGCTGATGGCGAACCCGCAAGCTTGGCGCGTCCGTACACTGGCGCCGGAACTCGCCGAAGCGGTTTGATCGGCTTTCGCCGCATTTGCGCCCGCCTTCCTGTGGTGTAGAAGCCGAGGGGCGCCGGGGGCGCGGACTGTTTCGAGGTGAGGGTAAGTGCTTCGTAGATCGCATGGCCGCACGGTGGCCGTCGTCGCGGCCGTGACGGCGTCTCTGGCCCTCTCCGCCTGCGCTGGCGACAAGAAGGCTGCGCCGCGTCTCGCCTATCAGGAGCGCCCGGTCGAGCTGCTCTATTCGACCGGCGCCTACCGGCTCGACCAGCGTCGCTGGAGCGAGGCCGTCGCCTACTTCCAGGAAGTGGAACGCCAGCATCCGTATTCGGAATGGTCGCGCCGCGCGATCCTGATGACCGCCTACGCCCACTATCAGGGCAACCAGTACGCCGAAGCCATCGAAGACGCCGACCGCTTCGTCCAGCTGTACCCAGGCAACTCGCAGGTCGTTTACGCCTACTATCTGAAGGCCGTCTGCTACTTCGAGCAGATCGTCGATGTGAATCGCGACCAGGCCGCCACTGAACAGGCGCTGGCCGCCCTGCGCGACATCGTCGCCCGCTACCCGCGCACCGAATACGCCGCCGACGCCCGTCTGAAGATCGACATGGTCAACGATCAGCTGGCCGGCAAGGAAATGACCATCGGCCGCTATTATCTGCGCCAGGGTCAGACGCTGGCGGCGATCAATCGCTTCAAGACCGTCATCGACAAGTACCAGACCACGACTCACACGCCCGAGGCGCTGTTCCGGCTGGTCGAGTCCTACACCGCCCTGGGCCTGATGGGTGAGGCGACCGCCAACGGCGCGGTGCTCGGCTACAACTTCCCGGGCGACCCCTGGTACGCCGACGCCTACAGGCTGTTGACCGACAAGGGCCTGCAGCCGGCCGTGGCGCCCAAGGATCCCGGCGCCAAGGTCAGCTACCTGGACAAGATGCTGGGTCGGAAGCCGGCCCCGCCGCCCCCCGGCGAAACGGTCGCGCCGGAGGCCCAGACCCGGGTGTCGCCGCCTGAAGCCGACCCGGCGGCGATCCCTGCGCCGAAGCCGAAGCGCAAGAGCATGCTCGACCGCATTCTTCGCCGTTGACGCGGAACGATTCTGGAACAAACTGCGCGCCATGCTCATCGGGCTGGCCATTCGCGACGTCGTTCTGATCGAGAGCCTGGATCTGGCGATCGGTCCGGGCCTGACCGCCCTCACCGGTGAGACCGGGGCCGGCAAGTCGATCATTCTCGACGCCCTGGGCCTGGCCACCGGCCAGCGCGCGGAGGCCGGCCTGGTGCGCCGCGGCGCGGCCCAGGCCAGCGCCACCGCCATCTTCTCCCTGCCGCCGGATCACGCCGTCTGGGCTGTGCTCGACGAGAAGGGCCTGGCCTATGAGCGGGACGAGGATCTGGTCCTGCGCCGCCAGCTATCCGCCGACGGCCGCAGCCGCGCCTTCGTCAACGACCAGGCCACCGGCGTCGCGGCGTTGAAGGAGCTCGGCGCGCTGCTGCTCGAAGTCCACGGCCAGCACGAGACCGTCGGCCTGCTCGATCCTCGCACCCACCGCCAGCTGCTGGACGCCTTCGGCGGCGTCTCGCTGGGCGCGGTCGCCTCGGCCTGGAGCGGCTGGCGCGCCGCCCGCGAACGCACCGCCGGCCTGCGCAACCTCGCCGCCCGCACGGCGGCGGACATCGAAGAGATCACCCTGCGTCTGGGGGAACTGGACCGGCTCGACGCCCAGAGCGGCGAGGAGACGGCGCTGGCCGAGGAGCGCGCCATCCTGGGCGCGGCGGAGAAGGCGCTGGCCGAGGTCGCCGCCGCCAGGGAGGCGCTGGGCGGCAACCGCCTGGGCCAGAACATCGCCTCCGCTTTCCGATCGCTGGAACGGGCGCGGGAACGCGCGGTCAGCGCTGGCGCCGCGCTGGACGGCCCGGCCGTGAAGCGCCTGGAGGCCGCCGCCGAGGCCGTCGACGCCGCGCTCAGCCAGGTGCGCGAGGCCGAAGCCGCCATCGACAGCGCCGCCGAGGCCTTCGACGTCGATCCCAAACGGCTGGAAGAGGCCGAGGAACGCTTGTTCGCCCTGCGCGGCATGGCCCGCAAGCTGAACGTCGCCGTCGAGGCCCTGCCGCAGGTCCGCGCCGAACTCGGCGCGCGGCTGCGCAACATCGAGACCTCTGAAGAGCAGCTGAAGGCCGCCGAAGCCGCCGAGGCCGCCGCGCGCCAGACCTACCTCGACGCCGCCGCCGTGCTGTCGGCCGAGCGCCGCGCCGCCGGCGACCGGCTGACCGCCTCTGTCGAGGGCGAGCTCGCGCCGCTGAAGCTCGAGAAGGCCAGGTTCCGCGTGGTCGTCGATCCGCTCGGCGAGGAGCGCGCCGGACCCATTGGCCTGGACCGCGTGGCCTTCGAGGTGTCGACCAATCCCGGCGCGCCGTTCGGGCCGCTGGAAGTGATAGCCTCGGGCGGCGAACTCGCCCGCTTCGCCCTGGCCCTGAAAGCGGCCCTGGCGGCGCGCGACCACGGCGCCCAGCCGCTGATGATCTTCGACGAGGTCGACCAGGGCGTCGGCGGCGCCGTGGCCGACGCGGTCGGCCTGCGCCTGCGCCGTCTGGCCGCCGACGCCCAGGTGCTGGTGGTGACCCACAGCCCGCAGGTGGCCGCCCGCGGCCACGCCCACTGGCGGATCAGCAAGTCCGGCGACGCCACCGCCACCCGAACCGCCGTCGAACCGCTGTCGCCGGCCGCTCGCGAGGAAGAGATCGCGCGGATGCTGGCAGGGGCCGAGATCACCGATGCGGCGCGCGCCGCGGCGCGGGCGCTGATCCGGGCGTGACGGAGATGATCGCGTCCCTGTCGGCCGCGCTGTTGCTCGCCGCCGCACCCTCGGGCTGCCCGGACGCGGTGACCGCGCGCACCGTCTACAAGGACGCGGCCTGGTCCGTCGACGAGGCGGGTCTGAAGACCGTGTCGGAGGTGGCGGCCTACGTCCGCGGGCATCCGCCCGCCGAAGTTCACCTGTCTACGGCCTATCACTATCGGGGCAACGTCGCCGTCACGGCCGTGGCGGACGCGTTCGAGAAGGAAGGCGTCCTTGGGCTCGGCGTCATCATCACCTCGATGCCGCGTGCGGGCCCGAGTTCCGTGCCGTCGCCGCCGGACGGCTACATGAACGTGACCATCCAGGTGGATTGCGACGGTCCGGATCGTGACGGCTAGCCCGTAGGCCCTGCGTCCTTCGCGACGGGCGCTTCGCGCCCTCCTCAGGATGACGTAGTCAGTAGAATGCTCCTTGAATCGTCATGGTGAGGAGCGAGCCTCAAGCGAGCGTCGCGAACCACGCAATGACTGACAGCATCCCCGTTCCCGACCTCACCGAAGCCCAGGCCGCGCAGGAGCTGGAGCGGCTCGCCGACACGCTGGCGGCGCACGACATCGCCTACCACCGCGAGGACGCTCCCACGATCAGCGACGCCGAGTACGACGCCCTCAAGCGTCGCAACCTGGCCATCGAAGCCCGCTTTCCGCACCTGATCCGCGAGAACAGCCCGTCGGAGAAGGTCGGCGCCGCCGCCTCCAGCCAGTTCGCGCCGGTTGTGCACGGCGTGCCGATGCTCAGCCTCGACAACGCGTTCGCTGACGAGGACGTCACCGACTTCGACGCCCGCGTGCGCCGCTTCCTGCGCCTTGGCCCGGACGAACATGTCGCCTTCACCGCCGAGCCGAAGATCGACGGCCTGTCGGCCTCGCTGCGCTACGAGAGGGGCGTTTTCGTGCGCGGCGCCACCCGCGGCGATGGCCGCACCGGCGAGGACATCACCGCCAACCTCAGAACCCTGGAGGATATCCCCCAGATGCTCGCGGGCTCCGGCTGGCCGGACGTCATCGAGATCCGCGGCGAGGTCTATGCGCCGCTGGAGGAGTTCGAGGCCTTCAACAAGGCGGCCGAGGAGGCGGGGCAGCGCACCTACGCCAACCCGCGCAATTTCGCCGCCGGCTCGCTGCGCCAGATCGACCCGAAGGTCACCGCGGCCCGGCCGCTTCGCTTCTTCGCTTACGCCTGGGGCGAATCCAGCGCGCCCGTCGCCCAAACCCAGAGCGAGGCGCTCGCGAAGCTCAAGGCCTGGGGGTTTCAGACCAACGACCGCTCGAAACGGGTCGAGGACGCCCAAGGGCTGCTCGCCGTCTACCGCGCCATCGGCACGGCGCGCTCGACGCTGCCCTATGACATCGACGGCGTCGTCTACAAGGTCGACCGGCTGGACTGGCAGCAGCGTCTGGGCTTCGTGTCCCGCTCGCCGCGCTGGGCCATCGCCCACAAGTTTCCGGCCGAGAAGGCGACGACGCTGTTGGAGGCCATCGATATCCAGGTCGGCCGCACGGGCACGCTGACGCCGGTGGCGCGGCTGCATCCGGTCACGGTCGGCGGCGTGGTGGTCCGCAACGCCACCCTGCACAACGCCGACGAGATCGCCCGCAAGGACATCCGCATCGGCGACACGGTGATGCTGCAGCGGGCCGGCGACGTGATCCCGCAGATCCTCGGGCCGGTCGACGCCGACCGGCCGGATCGCGGCGAACCCTACGTCTTCCCGCACGTGTGCATCTGCCCGCTGAAGACGCCTGTGGTGCAGGAGACCACTGCCGGCGGCGAGATCACCGTCGCCCGCCGCTGCACGGGCGAGTTCGCCTGTCCATTCCAGAAGATCCGCCACCTGATCCACTTCGTCTCGCGCCGCGCCTTCGACATCGAAGGGTTGGGCGAAAAGCAGCTGCAGGCTTTCCTCGACGAGGGCTGGATCACCGAACCGGCCGACATCTTCCGCCTGCCGAAGGACGAGGCGAAACTGGCCGCCCTGCGCGAGCGCGAGGGCTACGGCGAGACCTCGGTCGCCAACCTGGTCAAGGGCATCGAGGCGCGGCGCACGATCAGTCTCGACCGGTTCCTGATCGCGCTCGGGATTCGTGACATCGGCGAGACCACGGCCCTGCATCTGGCCCGCGCCTATGACAGTTTCGCCGACCTGGAGCGGGCCGTCCTGCGCGCCTCGGAGCAGGCGGCCAGCCCGGCCTATGTGGCGATTTCTGAGCTGCACGGCATGGGTCCCAAGGCGCTTGAGGGCTTCCTGGCCGTGGCGCCGACCCTGGCCAGGGACCCTTGGCCCGACGCGCCGCTGAGCGCCAAGATCGACAAGGCGCTGTCGAGCGTCCTGGCCAGTCCGGCGCGGCGTGCGCTGACCGCCCGCTACGAGACCTGGGACGCGCTGGTCGCCGAAGCCCAGGCCGCCGCGTCAGGCGTCGCCGGCGACGACTTCCAGGCTCTGTCCGCCATTGATGGCGTCGGTCCGGTGGCGGCGCGGTCGATCGCCTCCTTCTTCGCCGAGGATCACAACCGCCGCCTCGTCGAAGCCCTGGTCGCCGAACTTGACGCCATCACGCCGCTGTCCAAGGCCAAGACCGACACGGCGGTGGCCGGCAAGACCGTGGTCTTCACCGGTGCGCTCGAGAAGATGACCCGAGACGAGGCCAAGGCCCAGGCCGAGAGCCTGGGCGCCAAGGTCTCCGGCTCGGTGTCGAAGAAGACCGACCTCGTGGTGGCCGGGCCCGGCGCGGGGTCAAAGCTCAAGGACGCCGAGAAGCATGGCGTGAAGGTGCTGACCGAGGACGAGTGGCTGGAGATGGTGGGGGGCTGATCGTCCTCCCCGTTCCTGTCTCTTCACGTCATGGCCCGAACACGTCGGGCCATGACGGAAAAAGGGGGGGGAAGAAGCTACGCCGCCTCCCGGTTCCTCCCCAGGTCCGCGAAGAAGGCCAGCGCCGTCACCACCAGATAGACCACCAGACCCAGTCGCGCGAAGGCCCAGGCCGGGCCGGTCGGCTCGGTCAGTTCGCCGATCGACTGGACCGCCACCAGCGCGCCGAGGAACAGCAACGCCGGCCACGCCGTGCGCTCGAACCGGCCCCGCCGCCACAGCCAGGCCGCGCCGGCGACGGCGATCAGACCCATCTCCAGCGTCTTCTCGAAGGTGGGCAGGTTCCACCAGCCCAGGCCCACCTTTTCGCCGCCCGGCCACAGTTCGAGGTCGGGCCGATGAACCAGGAAGTCGAGCACCCAGTGCGAGAACACCGTCGAACCGATAGCGATGGCCGCGGCCCAGGGCAGGCGCAGCAGCCGCGCGACCAGCAGGGCGGCGGCCGACCAGGCCAGGGCCGCCGGCAGGCTGTGGGTCCAGGGCATATCGTAGAGCACCAGGGGGCTGCCGGGCAGGGTGGTGTCGAAGCTCATGTGCTCGACCCCGGCCATGACCAGGCCGCTCCAGGCGATGTCGACCAGCTGGGCGGCGCCGACCAGGGTCCAGAGCGGCGCGCGCGGCTCGATCGCCTTGGCGGCCAGCGCCGCCGCGTAATGTCCTACGAACATGACATGCCCCCGCCTTGTCTTTGTCACCGTTCGCGGCGAGCTTCAGGCGCCAGCGTTATCCAGACAAGCCCCCAGGAACCGCCCATGCTTCGCGTCATCTGTCTTTCGGCCGCCCTGGCCGCCGCCGCCACGCCCGCCCTGGCCGCCGACATCGTCGGCCGCTGGCGCACGCCGACCAACGGCGAGATCGAGATCTACAAGTGCGGCGCCGCCCTGTGCGGTCGGCTGCTGCATACGCCGCGGTTCGCGACCAACCCGAACCTGACCGACCAGAACAACAAGGACGAGGCGAAGCGCGGCCGCAAGCTCAAGGGCCTGACGCTGCTGGAGGGCTTTTCCGGCGGTCCGACCGAATGGAAGGGCGGACGCCTCTATAATCCGGAGGACGGCAACACCTACACCGGCGAGATCACGGTGGTGGATGCCGCAACGCTGAAACTCAAGGGCTGCGTGGTCGCGCCGCTGTGCAAGACACAGGTGTGGAAGCGGATGTAGGCAGCGTCAGCGAGTCTCCCTCCCCACAAGGGGGAGGGAGCGGCTCACATCGGCGCGCAGGCGCCTTCCAGCCAGGCGCGGACTTCGCCCTCGACGAGCGGCCCGACCTTCTCCAGCACCTCGGCGTGGTAGCTGTTGAGCTGCGTGCGCTCCTCGTCGGTCAGCAGGTCGACTTCGATGCAATTGCGGTCGATTGGTGCGAAGGTCAGGGTCTCGAAGCCGAGCATCGGCCGTTCGCCGCCGGGAATCTCGGCCGGTTCTGTGACGACCTGCAGGTTCTCGATGCGGATGCCGTACTCACCCGGCTTGTAGTAGCCCGGCTCGTTGCTGAGGATCATGCCCGGGCGCAAGGCGACGGTGTTCGGCGCCTTGGCGATCCGCTGCGGCCCTTCATGGACGCCGAGGTAGACCCCGACGCCGTGGCCGGTGCCGTGGTCGTAGTCGAGGCCGGCGTTCCACAGCGCCACGCGCGCCAGGGCGTCGAGCGCCGAGCCGGTCGTGCCGACCGGGAATCGCACGCGAGACAGGAACAGGTGGCCCTTCAGCACCAGGGTGTAGCGCCGCTTCATCTCCGCCGACGGGGCGCCGATGGCCATGGTCCGGGTGATATCGGTGGTGCCATCCAGGTACTGGCCGCCGGAGTCGACCAGCAGCAGCGAACCCGGTGCGCAGCGTTCGTTGCTGCGCTCGGTCGGTCGGTAGTGGGGCAGGGCGCCGTGGCCGTTGGCAGCGCCGATGGTGTCGAAGCTGAGATCCTGCAGGTGGCCGGTGGCCTCGCGGAAGGCTTCCAGCTTCGCGACGGCTTCCTTCTCATCGGGGGGATTGGTCTGGCCCTCGGTGGCGATCCAGTGCAGGAACTTCGTCACCGCCACGCCGTCGCGGATGTGGGCCTGGCGCGTGCCCTCGATCTCGACGGCGTTCTTGCAGGCGCGGGGCAGGGTGCAAGGATCCATCCCCCGCACGGCCTCGGCCCCTTCGGCGTCCAGGGTGTCGAAATACCAGGCCGAGGACTGCGCCGGATCGACCAGAACCTTCTGTCCCTTCAGGTCCGCCAGGGCGGCGGGCAGGGCGTCCGGCGTCTCCAGCGACACCTGGTTGCCGAGCCAGGCCGGCAGGTCCTCGGTGACCTTGGCCGGGTCGAGGAACAGGCGCGCCGTGCCGTCGGCCTTCAGCACCGCCTGGCCGATCGGCAGCGGCGATCGGATGACATCGCCGCCCCGCACGTTGAACAGCCAGGCGATCGAGGCCGGAGCGGTAATCACGGCCGCGTCGGCGCCGGCGGCCTTCACGGCCGCGCCGACCCGCTCTCGCTTGGCCGCGGACTCTTCGCCCGCGTACCGCAGCGGATGCGGCACGATCGGCGCCTGGGGCTGGGCCGGGCGTCCGGCGCCCCAGGCGGCGTCCAGGGGGTTGGGATCGACAGGTTTCAGGGTCGCGCCGGCCTTCTCGGCGGCGGCGCGCAGGCCGGCCAGGGCGTCGGGGCTGTGCAGGCGGGGATCGTAGCCGACGACGCCGCCCCTGGGCGCGGCGCTTTCGAGATAGGCCGGCACGCCGCCCTCGACCAGGTCGCGGATCTCGAACACCGAACCGTCGACCTGTTCGCCGACCTGCAGGGTATAGCGGCCGTCCACGAAGACGGCGGCCCTGTCGCGCAGGATCACCGCCGCCCCGGCCGAGCCCGTGAAGCCGGTCGCCCAGGCCAGCCGGTCGTTGGCCTCGGGCAGGTATTCGTTCTGATGTTCGTCCTCGTGCGGGATCAGGAAGCCGTCGAGGCCCTGGGCCTCCATGGCCTTGCGGATCAGCGGCACATGCCGGGGGCCGAAGGACGGGTCGGTGGATTCGTCGAAGGTCTGGCGCATGGCCTGAACTTAGGCGCGACAGGTTGTCCGCGCCACTGGTTCGACGCCCGTCGGAAAGGTTCCGGCAACCGGTTCAGCCTAGCGGGAGAGGATTCGATTCCTTCAGGGGGCTGCGAGGATCCATGTCTTGTCTTGACCACATCCGTCCGTCGAGGCCGGTCGCCTTTTCCCGCCGGCGCGCCATGCAGGCGATCGCCCTGGGCGGCGGGGCGACCTTGCTCAGCACGCTGACGCCGGGCGTCTCGCGGGCCGGCGGCCACACCGAGATGCTGTTGCTGACCTGCATGGACTACCGCCTCACCGGCGCGGTCGAGGACTACATGGAGGCCCGGGGACTGGCGCACAAATTCGACCATGTGATCCTGGCCGGCGCCTCGCTCGGCGCCATGAACGAGCGGTTCCCGGCCTGGGCCGAGGTGTTCTGGGCCCACCTGGACCTGGCGATCGAACTCCATGAGGTTCATCGCGTGATGATCATCGATCATCGAGACTGCGGCGCCTACAAGATGATCCTCGGCGAAGCCTCGGTGAAGGACGCTGACACCGAGCTCAAGACCCACGTCAAACAGCTCTACGCCGTCCGCTCGGCCATCCAGACCCGGAAGCCGGGTCTGGAGGTCGAGATCGGCCTCATGGACCTGGACGGAAAGGTCCTGCAGGTCGTCTGACGCCTACTGCGGCAGCGGCTGGTCCTCGCCCGGAGGCGGCGCGGACGTCGTGGACGAAGCGTTGCTGGCCGCGTCCTCGGCGCTGCGGGCGGCGGCGTCGGCCGCATCCCGCGCCTCAGCGGCGGCGCGGCTGGCTTCGGCGGCCGTCGTGCTGGCAGCGGCCGCCGCGGCGGATTGGGCGTTGTCGAGCGTCGACTGCGCGCCGGCCAGCAAGCCTTCGGCCCGGCCCTGCTCGATCGCTTGGGCCACGGCGGCTTCGTCCGTGGCGGGGGACTGATTCGACACCATGAAGGCCACGGCGATGATGGCCACCACAGCGACGACGGCGGCGACCACCCAGGCGGTGGTGTTGGACCCGCGGTTGTCGGTCACGTGCGTTTCATGGACCGGGCGCGGCGGGGGAGTGGGATCGGTGTAGGTCACGTGAGCGGCCTCCAGGGCGTGATGCCCGACTGGCCGTTTCAACGCGGGCTCGTCGCCGGAAGTTCCTAGCCCCGCTGCAGCACCAGCGTCGCCCAGGCGTCGCGGTGAATGCGGCGCACGACGCGGAAGCCCTTCGACAGATAGGCCGCCTTCACCCGCCGCTCCTGGGTCCGCAGCAGGCCCGACAGGATGGCGACGCCGCCCGGCCGCAGCGCGCGCTTGATGTCCTGGCTGAGCGCCACCAGGGGCGGGGCCAGGATGTTGGCGAACACCAGGTCGTAGGGCGCGTCCCGCCGCACGGCGCGGTCGTTGAGGCCCGAGGCGTGGACGAAGCGGGCGGTGGAGCGGTTCTCGCGGGCGTTCTCGTTGGCGATGCGCACCGACGGGGCGTCGATGTCGGTGCCGACGGCCTTGTCCGAGCCGGTGCGGGCGGCGGCGATGGCCAGCACGCCCGTGCCGCAGCCGACGTCCAGCACCCGGCCGAACCGCTTCGACTTCAGCAGGTCGTGGTAGGCCCGCAGGCAGCCGGCCGTGGTGCCGTGGTGGCCGGTGCCGAAGGCGGCCCCCGCCTCGATGCGCAGCGCGACGGCGCTGGCCGGGACCTGGCCCTTGTCGTGGACGCCGTAGACGAAGAACCGGCCCTCGCGGACCGGCGGCAGGCCGCTCAGCGCCATCGCCAACCAGTCGGCGTCGGCCAGCGGCTCGACCAGCACGGTCAGGCCTCCGGACGCGATCAGGCTGGCCTTGATGCCGTCCTCCTCGTCCTGGGTGGTCGGGAAGGCGTCGATGCGCCAGACGTCGCGGTCTTCGTCCTCCTCGAGGATCGAATAGGTCGCGCCTTCCAGCATCGGATCGGCGTCCAGCGCCTCTGCGGCGGCCTCGGCCAGCGCGCGGGGCCCGCGGGCGATGATCTGGGCGGCGTTGTAGCTCTCGTCGGTCATGGGCGCCCCTCTACCGCGAAGGGCGCGCCGGGTCACGCGGCCTTGAGCGTCTTGCCGGCGGGCGCGCGGCGGCGGGGCGCCTTCTTCGGGGTCGGGGCCCAGTCGGGCGTCATGCCCGCCCGCCAGACCAGCCCCCTGGCGCCGATGTCGAAGCGCGGCGTCAGGTCCGTCTGGGCGCAGGCGGCCGGGGAGGGCTGGACCAGCGCGCGGCGCAGCACCTGCGCCAGCTTCGACTGCGGGGTTTCGAAGGTGAACACCACGCTGACGTTCAGTCCCTCGCCGTTCACCGACCGGGTCGGCGCGTGCGACGGCCAGAACGCGGCCTGTCCGGCCTGCAGCATCACCGGCGTCACCGCATCCTCGCGGGACGGCGTCCAGGGCAGGCCGGCCTGCGGCCCCGCCGGATAGACATACAGCACCTGCCCGCCACGCACGGTCAGGGCGGCCGCCTCGCGCGGGGCGATGGCCAGGGGCGTCGCCAGGCGCGGGCTGGAGATGACGATCGAGGCGTTCGCGCCCAGGACCATCAGGCCGGTCGCTTCGCCGATCTCGGTCGCCAGCTGGTCCAGCACCAGCCGGCAGGCCGGATCGCTGGTCATCACGCCGTCGAGGCTGACCGACAGGCCCCCGGCGCCGATGGCCTTCAGCAGCTGTGCGCCCGTGGCCTTGTCCGCCGCGCCGGCCAGCCAGCCGTCGCGCGGCAAGCCGCCCGGGCGTCGGGTCAGGATACGGGTCCGCGCCCGCGGATGCAGGTCGAGCAGCTGGATCAGCGACTCGTCCGCGAACAGTCCGGTGTCGGCCAGCGCATGGCCGAAGCGCAGCACCTCGCGCCGGGCGAGCCGGCGCTGGTCGGCGGTCAGGGGCGAAAGCAGATTGGCGGGCATCGGCGGCTGTCCCATTGCGGTTCTGTCGCCGGGGGACGGAGCAAACGGGGGGCCAGCAACTTTCCGCAATCGCTACCCCTCCCCGTCATCGTCGGACTTGTTCCGACGACCCATGCGTGGTGAGCGGAAAGGTTGCGTGCGGCGGCCGGGCTTGCGTCCACACGCACCCGTTCGTGTTCATGGGTCGTCGGAACAAGTCCGACGATGACGGGGGAAGTGTGTGGGATGTTTGTTTGCAATGAAAAGTTGCATTACGGTGCACCCCATGGTTTCGCGCGAGGGCATCATCGCGGTCTACATCATGGCCAGCGGCAAGCACGGCACGCTCTACATCGGCGTGACGGGAAACCTGTCCCGCCGGGTCTGGGAACACCGCGAAGGCCTGATCCCGGGCTTCACCGTCACCTACGACTGCAAGCGTCTGGTCTGGTATCGGTCGTTCGAACGCATCACCAACGCCATTCGCACCGAGAAGACGATGAAGCGCTGGGTCCGCGAGTGGAAGGTCAACCTGATCGAGCGCGACAACCCGAACTGGGATGACCTCTACGGCGTGTGGCTGTGACCTTCCCACTCTCGTCATCGTCGCGCTTGCCGCGACGACTCATGCGTGGTGAGCGGGAAGGGGATGTGCGACCGATGGGCCGGGCGCGACTCCCGCCTGCTCGTGTTCATGGGTCGTCGGAACAAGTCCGACGATGACGGGAGGGGAGAGCAGCGTCGCGCCCGCCTGGTCCGCTACGGACCCCGCGACGAAGACAGCGCCGCCAGCAGCTGCTCTTCGGGAACGCGAACCACATTGGTCCGGAAACCTGTGAAAGCCATGGAGCCGGCTCCGATACGGATGCACAGCGGGCCAGACAGCGTCCGCAGGTCGTAGGGGCCGCGGTCGTTGATGTCGGCCACCGTTCCAGCTTCGCCCTTGGGAATGATGTAGACGCTGTAGGTGTGTCGATCTCCAGCCGCCCGCTCGGCCTGTTCGAGAGCGTCGCCGTCCACGCGGCTCCCCAACGGAAGCAGCAGGCGTCCGAAGTAGGGTCCCCTTGCGTAGATGTCTCTCGCGCCGGAACCTTCGTCGCATTGCGAGGCCCGCGACCAGACGTTCATGTCTTCGTTGAGCGCGCGCGTGCCGAGCTTCCCGCTTGTCGACAGGTCCAGGCGGAGCAGGGCGGGGGTCCTGTCGGCCAAGGCGGTCAACCAGGGATCGTCGATGCCGATCGATTTTGTCTCGACCAGCGTCACGGCCTCCAGCCGCAGATCCTGCGGAACCGGACGGTTACCCCACGCGAGAAAGGCGCCTATGGCGAGAAGCCCAAGAGCCGGTAACGCCAGCGCGCCAAGCATCACATGTCTGATCTTCACCGACGCCCCCCGCGCGAATGAATCAAGCCTTCTCCACGAACCCGTCGAGCACCTTCTTGTCGCCAGCCTTGTCGAAGCTGACGGTCAGTTTGTTGCCCTCGACCGACGCCACCTTCCCGTAGCCGAACTTCTGGTGGAACACGCGGTCGCCGCGTTTGTAGTCGCTGCCGGCCGAGCTGTCGGAGGTGGCGACCAGGCGGCCCTCGCCCTCGATCACCTGCTGCCGGCCGGGGTGGCTGCCATGGTAGCCGCGCTCCTGCGCGCGCCGCCAGCCGGGTGAGGAATAGCCCTGGCCGAAGCTGCGGTCGTCGTCCCAGCGACTGGTCATCGGCTGGGCCATGCCCGGCCCGCCGCCGTAGTAGCCCGTTTCGGACGAGGCCTCGACATTGGCCACGGGCAGCTCATCGACGAAGCGGCTGGGCAGTTGGCTGGTCCAGCGGCCATAGACCTGGCGGTTGGCGGCGAAGCTGATCCGCGCCTCCTGGCGGGCGCGCGTGATGCCGACGTAGGCCAGCCGGCGCTCCTCCTCGAGGCCCTTCTCGCCCTTCTCGTCGATGCTGCGCTGGCTCGGGAAGACGCCTTCCTCCCAGCCCGGCAGGAAGACCAGCGGGAACTCCAGCCCCTTGGCCGAATGCAGGGTCATGATCTGGACGCTGTCGTCGCCGCCCTCGCGATCGAGGTCCATGACCAGCGAGACGTGCTCCAGATAGTCGCCCAGCGTCTCGAAGGCGGCCATCGACTGGACCAGTTCCTTCAGATTTTCGAGCCGGGTCTGGCTGGTCGGCCCCTTGTCCAGGCGCAGCACGTCCGTGTAGCCGCTCTCGTCCAGGATGGTCTCGGTCAGCCGGGCGTGGTCCAGGCCCGTCGCCAGCTGGTTCGCCCAACGGTCGATGTCGCGGATGAAGTTGGCCAGCTGGGTGCGGGTGCGGGCCGTGATCTCGTCGGTCTGGACCAGGCCGCGCGCGGCGGTCAGGGCCGAAACGCCGCCTCCGCGCGCGACCTGCAGGATCTTCTGCACGGTGGTGTCGCCGATGCCGCGCTTGGGCACGTTGACGATCCGCTCGAAGGCCAGGTCGTCGTCGGGCGATTGCACTAGCCGCAGATAGGCGTGGGCGTCGCGGATCTCGGCCCGCTCGAAGAAACGCGGGCCGCCGATCACCTTGTAGGGGATCTGCAGCATCACGAACCGCTCTTCGAACGCCCGCATCTGGAAGCTGGCGCGGACCAGGATGGCGACGCTCTTGTAGGGCCGCTTGCCGGTGTCGATCGTGCCCTTGCGCCAGCGCTCGATCTCCTCGGCGATCAGCCGGCTTTCGGCCTCGCCGTCCCAGACGCCCCGCACGCGGACCTTCTCGCCGCCTTCGTCGTCGGTCCACAGCGTCTTGCCCAGCCTGCCCTTGTTGACCTTGATCAGATGGGAGGCGGCCGCGAGGATATTGCCGGTCGAGCGATAGTTGCGCTCCAGCCGGATCACCTTGGCCCCCGGGAAGTCGCGCTCGAAACGCAGGATGTTGTCCACCTCGGCCCCGCGCCAGCCGTAGATCGACTGGTCGTCGTCGCCGACACAGCAGACGTTCTGCCGCGCCTGGGCCAGCAGCCGCAGCCACAGGTACTGGGCGACGTTGGTGTCCTGGTACTCGTCGACGAGGATGTAGCGGAAGCGACCGTGGAAGTCGGCCAGCACGTCCGGGTGCTTCTGGAAGAGGGTCAGGTTGTGCAGCAGCAGGTCGCCGAAGTCGCAGGCGTTCAGCACCCGCAGGCGCTCCTGGTAGAGCTGATAGAGCCGCTGTCCGCGGTTGTTGGCGAAGACCGCTCCCTCGGACGGCGGCAGCTTGTCCGGCGTCCAGCCGCGGGTCTTCCAGTGGTCGATCAGCCCGGCCAGGTGCTTAGGCG
>CALALX010000112.1 GCA_937925635.1 uncultured Caulobacter sp. | reverse complement strand
GGTGGTGACGGTGGAAGCCGACGGCGGATGGCCGCGCTGGCGCTGGCTGGGCGCCCTGGGCGACGCCTCCTACGCTCTTTATTTGACCCACACCCTGGCCATCGGAGCCCTGGCGATGACGCTGGGCGCCTGGAACGCGCCGCTGTTCATCCCCATGGCCGTCGCCCTGGCCGTCCTCGTGGGCCTGCTGACGCACTGGTTTGTCGAGAAACCCCTGCTGGTGACCCTGCGTCAGCGCCTTGCGTGACGCGCCGGAGCGTTCGCATACTCGCTGCCGGGACCGCGCGTCAGACGCGGCGTGGGTGAGGAGACATCGGATGAGGCGGATCGCGCTGGCGGCTGCGTTGGCGGCTGCGACCCTGCTTGCGGGCTGTGGCGGCGGAACGGCGGATATCGACGGCAAGCGCATCGCCGCGGCCGATGACAATCCTGGCGAATGGGTCACCCACGGCCGAACCTACGGCGAGCAGCGCTTCAGCCCGCTTGAGAAGGTCAGCACCACGACGGTCAAGGACCTCGGTCTGGCCTGGAGCTACGACCTGCCGGAGAACCGGGGTGTCGAGGCCACCCCGCTGGTCGCCGACGGCGTCATGTACACGACCTCGTCCTGGTCGATCGTCCGCGCCTTCGACGCGAAGACCGGCGCGCTGAAATGGGAGTACGATCCGCAGGTGCCGCGCAAGACGGGCGTGAAGGCCTGCTGCGACAGCGTCAACCGCGGCGTCGCCCTGTGGCAGGGCCGGGTCTATGTCGGCACGCTCGACGGCCGCCTGGAAGCCCTGGACGCGAAGACCGGCAAGAAGGTCTGGTCGGTCGTCACCGTCGACCAGGACAAGCCCTACACGATCACCGGCGCGCCCCGCATCATCAAGGGCAAGGTCCTGATCGGCAACGGCGGCGCCGAGCTGGGCGTGCGCGGCTATCTGTCGGCCTACGATGCGAAGACCGGCAAGATGCTGTGGCGCTTCTACACGGTGCCGGGCAAGGAGCCGACGGACGGCGCCGCGTCCGATGACGCGATGAAGATCGCCCGCCCGACCTGGAACGGCGAATTCTGGAAGCAGGGCGCCGGCGGCACGGTCTGGGACTCCATGGCCTACGACCCTGACCTCGACCTGCTCTACATCGGCGTCGGCAACGGCTCGCCCTGGAACCGCGACATCCGCTCGCCCGGCGGCGGCGACAACCTGTTCCTGTCCTCGATCGTGGCGCTCAAGCCCGACACCGGCAAGTACGTCTGGCACTACCAGACGACGCCGGGCGAGAGCTGGGACTACACCGCCACACAGCACATCATCCTGGCGGACATGACCATCGGCGGGCAGCCGCGGAAGGTCCTGCTGCAGGCCCCGAAGAACGGCTTCTTCTACGTGATCGACCGGGCGACCGGGAAGCTGATCTCGGCGAAGAACTATGTGCCCCAGACCTGGGCGACCGGGGTCGACATGAAGACCGGCCGGCCGGTCGAGACCCCGAACGCCCGCTACGGTTCGGGCATGAACCTCGGCATGCCCGGCCCGCTGGGCGGCCACAACTGGATGCCGATGGCGTTCAGCCCCAAGACCGGCCTCGTCTACATCCCGGCCCAGGAGATTCCGTTCCCCTACATGCAGCCGGGCGGCGCCAACGCCAACTTCCGCTATCAGCCGGGCGCCTGGAACGTCGGCGTCGATGTGCTGATCGCCGGCCTGCCGGACGACGAGGCTAGCCTCAAGGCGATCCGCGCCAGCCTGAAGGGCCGCCTGATCGCCTGGGATCCGGTGACCCAGACCGAGAAGTGGAGCGTGCCGCACGGCGGCCCGTGGAACGGCGGCGTGCTGGCCACGGCCGGCGGCCTGGTGTTCCAGGGGTCGGCGACCGGCGAGTTCGCGGCCTACGACGCCTCGACCGGGGGCAAGCTGTGGTCGTTCGACACCCAGTCGGGGATCGTCGCGCCGCCGATGACCTACGAGATCGACGGCGAACAGTATGTGGCCTTGATGGCCGGCTGGGGCGGCGGCTTCGCCCTGACTGCCGGGGCCGGCGCCGACCCCCGCTCCGAGGGCCCGCGCCGCGTGCTGGTCTTCAAGCTGGGCGGCAAGAAGACCCTGCCGCCGCGGCCGGTCTCGACCCGGGAGTTCCCGGACCTGCCGCCGGTCACGGCCACGCCGCAGCAGATCGCGGCCGGCAAGGCGACCTTCGCCAACTACTGCTCGGTCTGCCACGGCGCCAGCGCGGTGTCGGACTTCTCGATCCCCGACCTGCGCTTCTCGCCGGTCACCACCGATGCGGCGGCCTTCAAGGGCGTGGTCATCGACGGCGACCGGGTCGAGAACGGCATGGTCTCGTTCAAGGCCTACATGAACGCGGCCCAGGCCGAGGAGGTGCGCCAGTACATCCTGTCGCTGGCGACGGCCCAGAAGGCGCGGATGGCGGCGGCGAAACCCGCGAAGTAGAAGCGGGGGATGCTCTTCTTCCCCGTCGACACGCCGCCGCCCGCCGTCGCTCCGCCCGGCGAGACCAGGCCGCACGATGTGGTCTGCTGGGGCGACGGGGCGCGCGTCTTCGAATGCGAGACCCAGATCCGGCGGACGTCGGACCTGGATCGACCATCGCCGGTGACGGTTGATGGCGTGGTCGTCACGGCCGCGCGTCTGTCGCCGGCGCCGGGCGACGCCGCCTTCGGAGTGGTGACGGTGGCGGGCGACACTTTCGGGGCGTCGCCGCGCGTCGACGAGACTCTGACGCTGGTCCCCGGCGTCCAGCTGTTCCGGCGCAACTCCAGCGTCGCGGCCAACCCGACGACCCAGGGGATGACTGTCCGGGCCATCGCCGGCTCGGGCGCGGGCCGGGCGCTCGTCACCCTCGACGGCGTGCCGCAGAATGACCCGTTCGGCGGCTGGGTGCTGTGGTCGGGCCTGCCGCCGGCCTCGATCGAGGGTGCGCTGGTGGTGCGCGGCGCGGGAGCGGGGCCGTATGGCGCCGGCGCTCTGACCGGCACGGTCCAGTTGCTCGAGCGCACCCGCGTGCCCGAACGCGGGGAGTACGAGGCCTTTATCGGCGAGCACGGCCTGCGTGGCGGCCAGTTCGCGCTGGCGAGCCACGACGTCTTCGTCACCGGCGCCGCGCAGGCGAGCGACGGCTGGATTCCGGTCGGTCCCGGGCGTGGCGCGGCCGACACGCCATTGGCTTTCGAGGCGTCCAGTCTGGCGATCCGCTGGTCGCCCGCCCTCGACAGCGGCGATCTGTCCGTGCGGGTGGCCGGCTATCGCGAGGCGCGCGACAGCGGCCTCGACGGCGCGGCGTCCCGCGCGACCGGCCTCTCGGCGTCAGCGACCTGGACAGGGTCTTCACCCGGCATCGGCAACGCATGGCGGCTGCAGGCCTGGGCGCGGACGTCCGACTTCGAGAACAGCGCCGTCGCGGTCGGCGCCGGCCGCGCCTTCACCACGCCGGCCAGCCAGCAGTTCGGCACGCCGGCTCTGGGTTTAGGCTTCAACGCCGCTCTCCGTCATGCCGCGGGCGACGGGGGCTGGGAGGCCGGCTTCGACGCCCGCTGGTACGACGGCGAGACGCGAGAGCGCTTTCGCTACATGGCCGGCGCCTTCACGCGCGGCCGGGTGGCGGGCGGCTCGCAGTCGGTCGTGGGCGTCTATGGCGAGGCCTGGCGCGAGGCGGGGCCCTGGCTGCTGACCGGCGGCGTCCGCCTTGATCGCTGGGCGAGCACCGATGGCGCGCGGGTCGAACGCGACCTGGCGACATCGGCCACGACCCTGGACTTCCGGCCGCGCGACGCCGACGGCTGGCGGCCGACGGCCCGCGCGGGCTTTCATCGTACGATCGGCGACGTCCACGTCCGGGGCGCCGGCTACGCGGGCTTCCGGGTCCCGACCCTCAACGAGCTGCATCGACCGTTCCGGGTCGGAAACGACGTCACCGAGGCCAACGCGGGCCTCGAACCCGAAGTCCTCTACGGCGCCGAGTTCGGCCTCGGCGGCGAGCAGCCGTTCGACTGGTCGGTGACGGCCTTCGCCAACCGGCTGGAGGGGGCGGTGACCAACGTCACCATCGGCTTCGGTCCCGGCGTCTTTCCGGTCGCGGGCTTCATTCCGGCGGGCGGCGTGCTGCGCCAGCGTCAGAACGCCGGCGACATCGACGCCTGGGGCGTGGAGGCCGAACTCGATTGGCGGGTGACCGACTCCCTCGACCTGCGTCTCGCCGGCGCCTGGACCCAGGCCGAGGTGGATGGCGGCTCGGCGGCCCCGCAGCTGACCGGCCTGCGCCCGGCCCAGACTCCGGAAGTCGCCATGAGCGCCGAGGCCAGGTGGGAGCCGATCGAGCCGCTGATGCTGCGTTTCACGGTCCGCCACGAGGGCGAGCGGTGGGATGACGACCTCAACACCCGCCGGCTGTCGGCGGCCACGACCCTGGATATGCGCGCCGACTGGTCGGTGACGAACAGGACCGTCCTCTATCTGGCCGTCGAGAACTTCGCCGACGCCGAGGTCGAGACCGCCCAGACCGGCGACGGGATCGAGAGCTTCGACCAACCGAGGACGGTGCGGATCGGGCTGATCTGGCGGCCGTAGGAAGGACCGAAAGGCGAGACTCTGGAGACCTATACTCCAGAGACAAACGGAGACATTCGGCCCCAAGGCGAGACATTCCGTCCGCCATTCGGTCCACCCCTCCCGCGGCGCCGTCAGACTGTCGGCATGCGAGGGATGGAACACGGTGATCGGCGACCGCGCGGCCAAGCCCGGCAAGGAGTTGGCGGAGTGCGACGCGCGCGGTTGCGCCTGGCCCTTTGGGCGGACACGCCGCCGGCTGAGGTGGTCTATCCTCCTGTCGGGGCGCACAACAGCGCGCAGGCCAGGGCGACAGAGACTTCGGGGACACTTCAGCAACCGCTTTCGTGTCGCGGCCGCTTAACGATCGTCGAGCTGTTCAGCGATCAGCTTCAGCGCCGTGTCCAGGCAGGCGAGCCGCACCGCCGCCCGTCCGATATCCCCCAGCCGCTCGCGCCGCGACAGGGTCGGCGCCCCATGGCGCGCGCAGGCGAGGTAGACCAGGCCGGCTTCGCCTTCGCCGCCCGGCGGGCTCTCCGTGTAGCCGGTGATCGACACGGCGACGTCGGCCTTCGAATGGGCCAGAGCCCCCTCGGCCATGGCCCGCGCCGCCGCTTCCGATACCGCGCCCTCGCAGGCCAGAAGTCTGTCGGCGACCCCCAGCATCTCCCGCTTGGCCTCGTCGGTGTAGACCACGAAGCCGCGCTCGAAGGCGTGACTGCAGCCGGGGATGTCCGTCAGCAACGAGGCCAGCAAACCGCCCGTGCAGCTCTCGGCGGTCGCGAGAGTCAGCTGACGTTCGCAGGCCGCCTCAAGAACGGCCCGCGCCAGCCGATCGACGGCGTCGGGCAGGGCGGGGGCGAGGGCTTGCGTCGCGGTCATGGCATGTCTCCGGCGAGGAAATCCGCGGCGGGCGGACGAAGTTCCAGCTCCGCCCTTGACCCGCCCGCGACGGTCGCCGATTGCGGGCGCATGGCGATAGCGAGGGGCGAGAGGGTGACGGTGGCCGGCGCGGGCGCGCTTGGCCTCTGCGTCGCCCTCGAACTCGCGCGGCGCGGCGCGGCGGTCACCGTCTGTGATCCCGCTTCGCCCGGCGACAACGCGTCCGGCGTCGCGGCCGGCATGCTGGCGCCGGTGTTCGAGGCCGTCACTGACCCGGGGGCGGCCGATCACCTGTCCCTGCTGCGCGAGGCGCGCGACGCTTGGCCGGGCTTCGCCCCGGTCGCCATCGACCGCTCGGGGGCCGTCTGGCGGGGTGCGGACCCGGCGCGGATCGAGCAGCGACTGGATCTGCTCGGCGCGCGGTGGCGGCGGACGGGCGAGGGACCGGCCACCGAGGAGGATTGGCGTCTCGACCCAGGGGCGGCCATGACCATCCTCTACGCCCAGGCCGAGCGGGCCGGCGTGCGGTTCGAGCCGCGAACGACGGGGGCGGACGAGCCGGGCGTCGTCGTGGTCGCCACCGGGGCGGGCGGCGCCGGCCTGGCGCCGGAGCTGACCCGGCTCACGCCGATCAAGGGACATATCCTGCGGGTCGCCGGCGGCCCGGCGAGCGGCCCGGTGCTGCGCGGCGAGGGCGTCTACCTCTGTCCGGACCCGGCGGCCGCCATCCTGGGCGCGACGATGGAGTCGGGGGTCGCCGACACCCGGGTCGACCCGGAGCAGGTGGCCGGTCTCCAGGCGCGCGGCGAGGCCCTCTGGCCCGGCATTGCGCGGTTGCGGGCCCGGGCGGAGGCCGGCGTGCGCGCCGCCACGCCCGACGGCCTGCCGATGGTCGGCTGGAGCGCGGCGCCGAACCGCCTCCTGGCCGTCGGCGCCCGCCGCAATGGTTGGCTGCTGGCTCCGCTTGTGGCCCGCACGGTCGCGGCGTATCTCGCGGGCGATGATCCAGGACCACACGCCGCGCGGCTCGACCCGCGCCGGTTCGAACGCACCTAGGGGGACCCGCATGAGCAGCTTCTGGCCGACTGAAGAACAGGAAGCGATCCGGGAGGCCGTGGGCCGAATCTGCGCCGACTTCGACGACGAGTACTGGCGCAAGACCGACGAGACCGGCGACTTCCCCGAAGCCTTCGCCAAGGCCATGGCCGACGGCGGCTGGCTGGGCGTCGCCATGCCCGAGGCGTTCGGCGGCGCGGGCCTGGGCCTGACCGAGGCCTGCCACGTCATGCAGACCGTGGCGGAGTCCGGCGCGGGCTTCTCCGGCGCCAGCGCCATTCACCTGAACATCTTCGGCCTAATGCCGGTGGTGAAGTTCGGCACGCTTGAACAGAAGCAACGCCACCTGCCACGCATCATCGCCGGCGAGGACAAGGCCTGTTTCGCGGTCACCGAACCCAACAGCGGGCTGGACACCTCGAGCCTGGAGACCCGGGCCGAAAAGAGCGGAAACGGCTACCGGATCACCGGCCGCAAGATCTGGACGACCATGGCCCAGCGGGCCAACAAGATCCTGATCATCGCCCGCACGACGCCCAAGGATCAGGTCGCCAAGCCGATGCAGGGCCTGAGCCTGTTCTACACCGACTTCGACCGGGCCCGGATCGACGCCAAGCCGATCCCGAAGATGGGCCGCAAGGCGGTCGAATGTAACATGCTCTTCATCGAGGACCTGCAGGTCCCCGCCGAGGATCTGGTCGGCGAGGAGGGCAAGGGCTTCCAGTACCTGCTGGCGGGCCTGAACCCGGAACGCACCCTGTTCGGCGTCGAAGCGGTGGGCCTTGGCCGGGCGGCGCTGCGCAAGGCGGCGGCCTATGCCAACGAGCGGGTCGTGTTCGGCCGTCCGATCGGTCAGAATCAGGGCGTGCAGCACCCTCTGGCGAAGGCCTGGGCCGAGCTTGAGGCGGCCAACCTGCTGGGGTTCAAGGCCGCCGCCCTGTTCGACGCCGGCCGCGAATGCGGCGCCGAGGCCAACGCCGCCAAGTACCTGGGCGGCGAGGCGGGCTTCCGGGCCTGCGAGTCCGCGGTTCTGGCGCATGGCGGCATGGGCTACGCCAAGGAATACGACGTCGAACGCTACCTTCGGGAAGCCATGATCGCCCGCATCGCGCCGGTCAGCCGCGAGATGATCCTCAACTTCATCGGCGAGAAGGTCCTGGGCCTTCCGAAGAGCTACTGAGGTGGGGTGGGGACACGCACTGACGCGCATGTCCCCGACCGGCCTACCCGGCGCTGTCGGCGGCGTCGAAGCGGATGGGGATCTTCACCACCGCGCCGTCGACGGGCTTGCCGTCGACCAGCTGCGGTTTCATCCGGAAGAACGGCGCCAGCTTGAGGGCCGCCTTGCCAAAGCCCATGTTCGACGGTGTCTCCTTGATCACCTCGCAGCCGCCGACCGCGCCATTGGCGGCGACCAGGCAGGCGAGGGTGGCCGAACCGCTGACGCCCAGCGCCTCGGCGCGGTCCGGGAAGTAGCGCGCGAACTCCCTCGGCCCGGGCATCCTGACCCAGTCGGGCCGAACGACGACGGGCGGCTGGACGGGCTCGATGCCCTCTCCGAGCGATGGACCAAGGATCGGGTCGAGCTTGGTGATCGGACCGATCGGCTGGACCTTGTCGGTGTTGTCGACCGGCTGGATCGGCAGGGTGTCGACATAGTCCGGAACCGTGGTCGTCGTGGGATTGTGGATCGGCGGGGTGGCGGCCGGCTTGACCTGGGGGTCAACGGCGACGGGGGTCTTGCGCGGGATGAACACGGGATCGACCAGCGGCGGATCCTCGTAAGCCTCGGCCGGCGGAACGGTGAACTGCTTGTAGGCGAGGTACCCGCCCAGAGCGACGTGGACCGCGACGGACAGGCCGAGCGCGACGACCGTGGCGGGGGAGAGCGGCTTGCGACGCTCCCCTCCGTCGAATGGCGACGAGACAGCGTGAGCAACCATGGCGACCCTCCCTGGGCCTCTTGTTGTGGTCGACCAAAGCGTCTCGCTGAAATGGCGTTTCAGCAATCAATTTCCGTTTCTGAGAAGCATTTTCATCATACGTTCGTTTTGGACGGCCGTTCGCGGGCCAACGTGGTTAATCGCGGCTTAACCATAAGCGGCGATCAACAAGCATGGCGGTTGAAGGAATCCGTGGGGTCGTTGAAGCGGCCATCCAGCGCGCGTCCCAGGCGACGGGCGTGGACTTCTCCTTCCTGATGCGCACGGCCAATCGCGAAAGCGGCTACAATCCGCGCGCCAAGGCCCCGACCTCGTCGGCGGCGGGCCTCTTCCAGTTCGTCGAGCAAACCTGGCTGGCGACCCTCAAGAAGCACGGCTCCAAGTATGGCTACGCCCGGTATGCCGACCTGATCGTCCAGGGTTCGGACGGCCGGTATCGCGTCAATGGCGCGGAGGCGCGCGAGGCGGTGATGAATCTCCGCTTCGATCCTCACGCCGCCTCGCTGATGGTCGGCGAGATGACGTCCGACAATGCCTCCTACCTGGCCGGGCGGATCGGTCGTCGGCCAACGGCGGGCGAGCTCTATGCCGCTCACTTTCTGGGGCCCCAGGGGGCGGCGCGGCTGATCCAGGCGGTGAACACCAACCCCGCCGCCTCGGCCGCCGCCTATTTCCCGGAGGCCGCCCAGGCCAACCGCTCGATCTTCTACCGGGACGGACGCGGCCTGTCGGTGTCGGAAGTCTACGCCAACCTGACCCGCACGACGGGCCAAGGCGGCGGCGTCAGCCCCCGCGCTCCGGCCGCGCCGTCGGGCTTCGTCGAGTACGCCTCCGCCCGTCGCGCCGACCAGACGGCGCGCCAGCAGCAGGACGCCCTGGTCGAGTTCATCCTGCGCGGTCCGCAGGGCAGTGACCCGGCCCTCGGTTCCGGCGCCAGCGGCGGCCGAAACATCGGCTCGACCCTGCTGACCTCGGAAATGCTGCGGGTCCTGTCGGACGCTCGCAAGGACCGTTAGGCGACAGCGCCCGACGCCTTCAGCGCCGCGATCTCCGCGGCGCCGTAGCCCAGTTCCGCCAGCACCTGTCCCGTGTGCTGGCCCAGGTCGGGCGCCGGACCCTTGGGGCCGTCGTCGTAGCCTTCGAAGCGCGCCGGCCCAGCCGGCGCCCGGCGGGCGCCGCCCTGGCCGTCTGGCGTGTCGACGAAACAGCCCGCCGCCTCGGCTTGAGGGTCGTCCACCAGGTCGCGCGGCATCTGGTAGGGCGCCCAGGTCACGTCCTCGGCGTCGAGGCGGGCGGCGGCCTCTTCGTAGGTCATGGCCGCGAACGCCGCGTCCATGATGGTGACCAGGGCTTCGGTGTTCTGGCGGCGCGCGCGACCGGTGGCGAAGCGCGGATCCTCGACCAGTTCGGGGTGGCCGACCGCGGCGGCGATCTGGGGCCAATCGGTGTCGCCGGTGCGGACCAGCAAGCAGATCCAGCGATCGTCCGAGGTCTTGAAGAAGTTGGCCAGCGGCTGCACCGCTTGATGCCGGGGCCGGGTCGAGGCCAGCTTTCCGAAGCGCAGCTGGATCGCCATGTCCGAGCCGATCGAATAGACGCCGGTCCTCAGCAGCGAGGTCTCGACCAACCGACCCACGCCCGTGCCGTTGCGTTCGTACACCGCCGCGAGGATCGCCGAGACCGTCGCCAGCGAGGTGATGTGGTCGCCCATGGCGGTCCGGATCGGAAAGGGCTCCACGCCCTTGGGAGCCGTCAAGGCGCCGACGCCGGAGCGCGACCAGAAGGCGGCGACGTCCATGCCCGCCCGATCGGCGTCCGGTCCCTGCAGGCCATAGCCGGTCAGGCTGCAGTAGACGAGACGCGGGAAGGCGGCGTGCAGGGTCTCCCAGTCCATGCCGGACCGCTTCAGCGCCCCTGGCCGCACATTGGTCAGGAAGACGTCGGCGCCGGCGATCAGTCGGAGCGCCGCCTCGCGGCCGTCGGCGGTGGAGGTGTCGACCACCACGCCGCGCTTGCCGCGGTTGTCGAGTTCGAAGACCGGATTGCCGTACTCGCCGACGGTGATGCCATCGAAGAACCGGCGCATCGGGTCGCCGCGCGGCGGCTCGATCTTGACCACGTCCGCCCCCCAGTCGGCCATGATCCCGCCGGCCCCGGGCGCGGCGATGTAGGTGGCCAGCTCGACGACTTTCAGGCCCTTCAGCACGCCCGCTTCTCCCGCTTGTTTCCAGAGGTCGCGGGCATCATGGCCGGGCGGCCGGGGCGGGGAAAGGGTCTTACGCGGCGGAACGCGCGGCGTCGGCCCCGGCGCGGACCCTGGCGGCGGCGTCGGCCACGGCGCGGGCGACGCCGGCCACGGTGACCGGCTTGCGCAGGACGGTGTCGGCGCCGGCGTCGAGGCATTCGCGCGCCTCCTCGGCGTCGCCGCCGATGACCGCGATGATCGGCGCTGTTGCGATGGGTCCGTCCAGGGCGCGGATCGCGGTGGCGGTCTGCGGGCCGTCCATCTGCGGCATACGGCCGTCAAGCATCAGCAGGTCGAACTCGGCCAGGCGCGCCAGCTCAAAGGCGCGCTTGCCGTTGTGGGCGTGAACGACCTGGTGGCCGAGTTGTTCGAGGATGGCGCGCAGCATGGCGGCGTTCAGCGCGTCGTCCTCCGCCACCAGCACGCGGAGCGGCCGACCGCTGGGCGTGGTGGGGACGACCATGGCGGTATCGACGGGGGCGTCGTCCTCGACCTCGGCATCGGGGGTCCAGGGGAGCTCGAGCGTGAAGCAACTGCCGACGCCGAGCGCGCTCTGGCCGTGCAGGGCGCCGTCCATCAGCGTGGCGAGTTGGCGGGCTAGCGACAGACCGAGGCCGGCGCCGGGAACGCCGGCGCCTGTGCGCTCGATGCGGCGGAAGGGCTCGAAGGCGTGCTCCAGCTCCTCGGCGGACAGGCCGGGTCCGGTGTCGGCCACGGCGATGGCCACCCGGTCGCCGTCGCGCAGCTCGACCCGGGCCTCGACGCGCCCGCGGACGGTGTACTTCACGGCGTTGCCGATCAGGTTGGACAGCACCTGGCGGGCGCGGGTGGCGTCCGCCACGACGGCGCCGCGGACATTGGTCTCAAGGGCCGGATCCACGTGGATGGCCAGCTCCACGCCCTTCACCGCCGCATGCGGGCGGTTGAGCAGCACCAGGTCGCGGGTCAGGCGCACCGGATCGAAGGGCTCGCGTTCGAGATTGAGGCGGCCGGCCCCGGCGGTTTCCGAATCGAGGGTGGCGTTGAGCACCGAGACCAGGTCGTTGGCGGCGTCGAGGGCGGCGGCCAGCTGTTCTCGCGACGGCGCGGCGCGACCGCCCTGGCCCACGGCCGCGGCCAGCACATGGGTGACACCGGTCAGGCCGTTGCGGATCTCATGGCTGAGGGTGGCGACGATGTCCGATTTCGACCGCGCCAGTTTCTCGGCCTTCTCCAGAGAGGCGGCCCGCTCGACGATCAATGCCTCGCGCTCGGCGGCCAGGGCGAACTGCCCGCGCAGAAGGCGGTTGAGGATCAGGCACAGGGCCATGGTCAGGGCGACCGCGCCCCAGGCCAGCACGCCTTCCTGGCGGCTCTCGGGGCGGCTGAACAACGTCAGCAGGGGCCAGGCCGCCGCCGCCGGACCGACGATCAGCAGGGCTGGAAGCACGGGCGCGGTGAAGAAGAAGCAGGCCACGGCGCCGGCCACCGCGATCATCAACAGGGCTTCGCGCGCCGGCCCGGCGTTGTCGGCGAAGGCGGCGATCTGAGCGCAGGCCCCCGACCACAGCAGCCCGCCCAGAACCTGGACCCGCAGCCGACGCTGGACATCGGCCGAGTCGTCGCGCCGAAGCCAGTCGACCGCGAAATAGAAGGCGCCCCAATTGACCGCGAAGACGGCGAAGGTGGCTGTCATCAGCACGCTGTTGGCCGCGAACGATCCGGCCCAGACGTAGATGGGCAAGCTGACCGCGAACAGCGCCAGCGCATAGGGCAGCAGACCTCGCTGGGCCTCAAGCGACTGCAGAACGGCAGACTCGCCGCCACGAACTGTACGCGCGGCGGTCTCTGGCGATGCGAACACTGTTGGGTACCCTCGATGTGCGCCGGGAGGGTAGGCGGGTGAGGTTTGCAGGCGGTTAGGAGAAAGCGTTAACCGCCGCTCAGTCTTCGTTAAGTTTAACGACTCATGATCAGACGCGATGTCGCTGGACGGAGGGGCGATAGGGGCATGAGCGTCACGCGAGCCGCATTGACGGACATCGATCTCCGCACCCTGCTGAAGGGCGCCACGGCCGATGAGCGCGCCGTCGCCGCGCACAAGCTTTGCCGGGTCATCGATAGGGCCGCCCTCGACGACGAAGAGCGCGAGCAGGCTCAGGACATCCTGCGGGTCATGGCCGCCGACGCGGCCGAACTGGTGCGCCGGGCCCTGGCCGTGACGCTCAAGAGTTCGGATATCCTGCCGCGCGACGTGGCCCTGCGACTGGCCAAGGACGTCGAATCCATCTGCCTGCCGGTGCTCAATTTCTCGCCGGCCTTCACCGATGACGATCTGACCGAGATCGTCCGGCTCGGCGGACCGGTGCGTCAGGTGGCGATCGCCAAGCGCCCGCGCATCTCCGAGAAGGTCACGGCGGCCATCGTCGAGCTGGGCGTCGAACAGGCCGTCGAGACGGTCTGCGCCAACGACAACGCCACCTTCTCCGAGCGCACGCTGCAGAGCGCCCTCGACCGGTTCGAAAAGTCGGAGCGGGTGCTCGCCGCCGTCGCCTACCGCAACGCCCTGCCGCTGGCGGTCACCGAGCGGCTGATCGACATGGTCGGCGACCAGGTCCGCGATCATCTGCTCAACAACCACGCCCTGTCGCCGGAGGTCGCGCTGCAGATCGCGGTCGGCGCCAAGGAGCGCGCGACCGTCGACCTGGTCGATCAGGCCGGCCGCGCCGCGGATCCGAAGGCGTTCGCCGCCCACCTGCACAAGGCCGAACGCCTGACCGCGTCACTGCTGCTCCGGGCTCTGGCCCATGGCCACATGACCTTCTTCGAGTGCGGCCTGGCCGAGCTGGCCGGGGTTCCGCACCACCGCACCTGGCTGATGGTGCACGACGCCGGGCCGCTGGGCCTGCGGGCCATCTACGAGCGCGCCGGACTGCCCACGCGCCTGTTCGGCGCCTTCCGGGCCGGGGTCGACACCTGGCACTCCATGGAATTCGACGGCGGCCTGCGCGACAAGGAGCGGTTCCAGGAACGCATGCTGCAGCGGTTCCTGACCCAGCCGCAGAGCGCCGGCCGCGACGATGTCGACTACCTGATCGAGCGCATGGACCGTCTTTCGCGTCAGGGCAGGAGCGCGGCTAACGTCGCGTGAGCCTTGCCGAACGGTCGTTTGAGTCCGATCCTCGGCGCATGAGCTCCGACGCCGTCCAGATCCGCCCCGCCGCCACCATCCTGCTCGTCCGCGACGACCCGGCCTTCGAGGTCCTGATGGTCAAGCGGCACCACCAGATCGACTTCGCGTCCGGCGCGCTCGTGTTTCCGGGCGGCAAGACCCACGCCGGCGATCACGACGAGGCCTGGGCGGACCATGTCACCGGATGGGACGCCGTCCACGCTGACGAGCGCCCCCTGCGCATCGCCGCCATCCGCGAGGCCTACGAGGAAGCCGCGATCATCATCGCCGCCGACCACCAGGGCAATCCGTTCTGCGGCGACGATCGCGCCGCCGCCGCCCGCGAGGCGGTGGCGAAGGACGAGCGGCCATTCCTGGACCTCGTCCGCGAGCTTGAGGTCAAGCTGGACCTGGGCGCCCTGGAGACCTTCGCCCGTTGGATCACCCCGGACATGATGCCCAAGCGGTTCGACACCTGGTTCTATGTGGTGCGGGCGACCGGCGAGCAGCTGGCCGTCTGCGACGGCTGGGAGACGGTCGAGGCCGAATGGATCGCGCCGGCGGAAGCCCTTAGGCTGGAACAGGCGGGTGAGCGCACGATCATCTTCCCGACTCGCATGAACCTGAAACTGCTGGCCGAGGCGCGAAGCGCCCAGGACGCCATCGAGCGCGCGGCGGCCAGGACCCTGGTGCCCGTGCTGCCGGTGGTCGAGCGCCGCGACGGCGGCGGCGTGTTGGTGATCCCGCCGGACGCGGGCTACGGCGCGGTTGAAGAGCCGCTGACGTCGATCAGGGCCTAGGCTGTGTAGTTCCGGACCTGCGCCTCGAGTTCCTCGGCCAGCTTCCGACCGACCGGGTGGCTCTCGTCGCGGATGTCCGAGCGCACGGCGGCCTTGATGCCGTTGATATGGGCGTCGATCAGCACCATCGGCGCGGTCAGGCGCTTGTCTTCATCGTCGATCAGCTTGCACAGCGAGCCGGCGATGCGCGTGACGATCGGGAACTCGTAGGTGGCGCCCAGGCCCTTCAGATCGTGGGCCCGCAGGTACAGCAGCTCGGCCGTCGCCTTGTTGAGGCCCTCGTCGTGGACTTTGGCGCGGGCGTCCTCGAGCTTGGTCAGCTCGTCGTTCATCCATTGGGCGAAGTTGCCGGACAGGCTCTTGAGCGCCGCCTCGGCCTTGGCGATCGCCGCGGCGTCGATGCCGCCGAACCTGCCGCCGACCTTCAGCTTCAAGACGTTCGGGGTCTGGATCACCTGAACCGTCGAATTGTCGCTCACGCGCGCCTCCTGATGGCGTTTACATCCACAGCCTATCCCCGCTGTCGTTAACAACGGGTGAGACGCACGTTTCCGGGATTGCGACCGGAAGTCGCAGAAGCGCCGCAAATTCGGACGCTTGGCGCAACTTTCTCGTGAGTGGCCGGTCTAGCCGCTGAACTGTTCGGTCAGGACCCGCTCGTCGAGGCTGCGGCCGGCGTCGAACATCATGGCCAGGCTGATCGAGCGGTCCTCCGAAACGTGGACCTCCAGAACGTCACGGACCTCGACATTGTCGGCCACGGCGCTGACCGGACGCTTGTCGGCCTCAAGCACCTCGAAGGTGACCCGCGCCGTATGCGACAGCAGGGCGCCGCGCCAACGGCGCGGGCGGAAGGCGCTGATCGGCGTCAGGGCCAGGACCTTGGCGTCGATCGGAATGATCGGACCGTGGGCCGACAGATTGTAGGCG
Source organism: uncultured Caulobacter sp. (assembly GCA_937925635.1). Taxonomy (GTDB): domain Bacteria; phylum Pseudomonadota; class Alphaproteobacteria; order Caulobacterales; family Caulobacteraceae; genus Caulobacter. Next base: position 14,945 of record CALALX010000112.1, on the reverse strand, counting down.
GTCGAGCCGGCCGGCGTGGCGACCATGGCCCCGTCGCAAACCAGTTCAGCCATCCGCACCTTGCCGTCGATCGAGATGCGCAGTTTCGCGGTCTGGCGGGTCTGACGCAGCAGGGAGACCTCGTTGATCGCGAGGGCGCGGTGGTGGCGGCGCTTGCTGTCGACGGCCACCATGGCCAGCGGGTGGATCACGGCGCGCTCGGCGGCCGCGATGCGCTCCAGCAGGCCGTCCTCGCTGTATTCGTTCATCAGGAACCCGACCGAGCCACGGTTCATGCCATAGATCGGCTTCTGCTCCCCGAGCGAGCCATGCAGGGTTTCCAACATGAAGCCGTCGCCGCCGAGTGCGACGATGACCTGGGCGTCGGGACCGGCGTCGCCATAGCGCTCGATCAGCCGCTCCCGCGCCTGCTGGGCCTCGGGTCGGTCGCTGGCCAGGAAGGTGAGGCGGCGGGTGAAGGGTTCGGCTCGAAACATCAGACCGATTTGACGGCCTGACGGAACGCCATGCCAGCAATATCGGCGTCGAAGGGCCCAAAAGCGCCGCCGGCTCGACGGGAACCTTCGTCCCCGCCGCCCGGACGGCCGCGATTCAGCTCGCGGACCGCGGCGAGTATGGTCGGGAAGGCGCCGCGATCGACGCCGATGGCGGCGCAGGCCAGTCCCAGCAGCTCGGGTCGATCGCTGTTGATGGCGCGCCAGATGTGCTCGTTCTCGAAACCGCCGAGTCGGGCGATGGCGGCCACGAACAGGCTCAGCCGGCGCTCGCGCAGGGCGCGCAGCAGATAGCTGGGCTTCAGCTGGCCGCCGTCGTCGAGTTTCTCGACGAGCTTGGCCTCCATGGCCTCCCGCTCGCCGTCGGTTCGCGTCTGGGCCGGCGGAAGGCCCTCGACCGCGGCGTGGGCTTCGCGCACGGCCAGCGCCAGCTCCGCGTCCAGAGCGGCGGCGTCGAGGCGGAAGCGGCCGACCAGGGCCGATCGCAGGGACTGGCCGACCCAGAGGTAGAGCCGCTGGGCCATGTCCGACGACAGACGCGGGTGCCGCGCCAGCGGCGAGCGCATGGCGGCGATGCGCCGCGAATGGTCGACCAGCCTGTCCATGGCCGAAGGCGACAGATCGGCGGTGTCGTTGCCGGCCAGCGCGGTGAGAACAGCCGGCTCTTCCTGCTTGAGGATGGCCTCGATCACCGGCGAGCTCAGGCGACCGCGGCGGGCGACGGCGATCTGGTGATCCAGCGTCGATTCGACGAGCAGGCGGATGAGATCGTGATCCTGCAGCACCGGGCTGACGGAAATGACCGGCGCGGCGATCTCGATCTCGTCGAGCGCCAGGACATTGACCAGAGCGGCCGGCGCCCAGGGGGCGGCGGCGATCTTCTCGGCCAGGCGCCGGCGGATGTCGCGCTCGGCCTCGGCGACCAGGGTCATGAAGACCGCCGAGACCAGTTCACGCACGGCTGGGGCCGTCAGGTCGTCGAGCCCGGCCTTCGCGCAATAGTCGACCATCTCCTCGAGCAGCCGTTCGCGATCCGCCGGGTGGCGGCTCTGGGCGAGCAGCAGCAGGGTCTGCGGATTGAAGTCGACGGTCACGGATCGTCCCCGGCCCCCGGAACTGACGCAGCATGAACCTGCGCCAACCCCGTGAAAACATGCTTAAACCAGTCCAGGGCATCGAGGGGAGTCGAAACGCATGGGCGATCCGGTGATCGTGGCGTTGGACCAGGGAACGACCAGCACCCGCGCGATCGTGTTCGATTCGAAGGGCGGAGCCCTCGCCGAGGCGGGTCGGCCGCTGCGCCAGGCCTACCCCGCCGACGGCTGGGTCGAACACGATGCGGAGGAGATCTGGACCGCCAGCGTCGCGGTCCTGCGCGAGGCGATCGAAAGGAGCGGCCGGTCGGCCGACGTCGCGGCCATCGGCATCACCAACCAGCGCGAGACAATCGTCCTTTGGGACAGGGCGAGCGGTCGACCGATCGGCCCGGCTATCGTCTGGCAGGATCGGCGCACCGCCGAAGCCTGCGAGCGCATGAGGAAGGCGGGCCGCGAGGAGCGGGTCACAGAGGTCACCGGACTGCTGCTCGATCCCTACTTCTCGGCCACCAAGATCGCCTGGATGCTGCGTGAAATTCCCGGCGCGAGGGCGAAGGCCGAGGCCGGCGAGCTCCTGGCCGGGACCGTGGACAGCTGGCTGGTGTGGAAACTGACCGGCGGGGCCGTCCACGCCACTGACGCCACCAACGCCTCGCGCACCCTGCTGTTCGACATTGGTCGCCAGGAATGGTCGGCTGAGATGCTGGACCTGTTCGAAGTGCCGGCCGGCCTGTTGCCGAAGGTGCTCGACTGCGCCGGCGACTACGGCGAGAGCGACCCGGCGATTCTAGGACGGCGCATCCCGATCCGCGGCGTGGCCGGCGACCAGCAGGCGGCGCTGATGGGGCAGGGCTGCATTCACCCCGGCGAGATGAAGGCCACCTACGGCACCGGCTGCTTCATGCTGCTCAATACCGGGGCGCAAAAGCCGTTCAGCCGGTCTCGCCTGCTGACGACCGTGGCGGCCCGAATCGCCGGCGAGACCACCTACGCCCTCGAAGGCTCTATCTTCGTGGCCGGCGCGGCCATCCAGTGGCTGGGCGAAGGCCTGGGCCTGGCTGGCGGTCCCCAGGGCGCGGAGGCTCTGGCCCGAACGGCCAGGCCTGATCACGGCGTGGTGCTGGTGCCGGCTTTCACCGGCCTGGGCGCGCCCTGGTGGGACCCGGATGCGCGCGGCGGCATCTTCGGCCTGACGCGGGACAGCGGTCGGGCGGAAATCGCGGCGGCGGCTTTCGACGCCTGCGCCCTGCAGACCCGCGACCTCATCGAGGCGATGCGGGCGGACGCGCCGCACGCCTTTCACGACGGGGCGCAGCTGCGGATCGATGGCGGGATGGCGAAGAGCGCCTGGTTCAGCCAGCGGCTTGCCGACCTGACCGGCCTGCCGGTCCAGAGGGCCGACTATCATGAGACCACGGCCCTGGGCGCGGCGCTGTTCGCGGGCTTGGGCGCGGGACTCTTCGAGACGCTGGAGGAGGCGGCCTTGGCTCGACCGGCGTTCGAGTCGCTGGCGCCGACGGCTTCCAGCCAGGAGCGCGAAACCGCCTACGCGCGCTGGATCGACGCGGTGCCGCGGGTGCGGGGGTAGACGGCTTCCGGCCCTAAACCTGATGGGTTCAGATGGAACAATCTGAACCCTGAATCAGGCTCTACACCTTTGATTCTAGAGCACGATTCAGCCATCAGACGATTCCGTCTGATGGCTGAATCGTGCTCCAGCCGCAAGCCGTCTCCGGCCGATCACCCCGCCTTGTTGCAGTCGGCCAGAGCCTCGGCGGAGAATTCCTCGCCCCGATAGCCGAAGGCGGTAATCTCGCCCAGTTCGGCGGCCAGGCGACGGCAGGCGCGCGCGGCCGGCAGGGCCTTCACCTTGGCCGACCGGCAGACGTTGACCTTGCACTGCCAGACCGCGCCGTCGAAGACGATGTGGTCCCTGGACGTCTTGGTCTTGAGGGTCAGCCAGCCGTTCTGGGGCTGACCGGCGGCCGAGGCGGAACCCGCCACGGCCATCGCCGCGAGCGCGGCGAAAGCGAACACACGCATGGATCAATCTCCTATCCCCGCGCCGGAGGGGAGTCCGACGCTGTCCGGGATAGTGAGTTGCTAATGAAAACTAAGTCAAGCGCGCCGTGTCGGGATGGACGTCCCCCGTGGCCTCCCTGGCCCGCATGGCGTGCAGCGCCGGCACCACGTCCTCGACCCGATCGACCGCACGCCAGGCCCGCGCGAAGTCAGGGGGCGATAGCTTCTCGCGGATCGTGTGATGGAACAGTTCGAACAGCGGGTCCCAGAAGCCGCGCGGATTGAAGAAGACCACCGGCTTGTCGTGCAGGCCCAGGCGTTGCCAGGACAGCAGCTCGACGATCTCCTCAAGCGTGCCGATGCCGCCGGGCAGCACGACGAATGAGTCGGCCCGCTCGAACATCATCATCTTGCGCTCGTGCATGGAGGTGACCACGATGGTCTCGACGTCGCCGAAGGGCTGCTCGCGGCCCTGCAGGAAGTCCGGGATGATGCCCAGCACCCGACCGCGGGCGTCATGCGCGCCGCGCGCCGAGGCGCCCATCAAACCCACACCGCCGCCGCCGTAGATGAACGCCAAGCCGGCGCGCGCGATCTCGCCGCCGACATCGTACGCCGACTGCAGGAAGGCGGGGTCGGCGTCGTTGGACGAACCGCAGTAGACGCAGACGGAATCCAGGCGTCCGGGCGGGAAGGTCATGTCCAGGAGGTCTCCGGGGACGAAAAAGGCGCGCTTGCGGGCGCGCCGTGCGAATACGATGTCGCTATGATCGGATTTTGAGGACGGGGTTTCAAGAGTCGTGACGTTTCGTGCAGCCGCGTTGGCGGGGCTGATGCCGCTTCTGGGATTGGCGGGGTGTGGAGACGCTCCCCGCGCGCCGTGGAAGGTCGCGCCGCCGAAGGGGCCGGTGGCGGCGGAAGCGCGCTATGTGGCCGCGCCCGTCGTGGTCGAAGCGCGAGTCGACACGGGCGGCGTGCAGCTCACGGGCTCGGCGGCGCCGGGGGCGCAGGTCATGCTCGGCACGCCCTCAGGCGAAACCCTCGCGGGCAAGGCCGGTGCCGAGGGGCGCTGGACGGTCACGGCGCCAATCCCGCGCGGCGTGGTCCTCTACGGCCTGTTCATGCAGGTCGACGAACGCCGGGTGAACGCCGAGGGATATCTGGTCCTGACGCCCGATGGCCGGGCCGCTGAACTGCGCGCGGGCGCCGGAGCCCGGGTGCTGGCGACCGCATCGCGGCCGCCGCGCATCCTGGCCATCGACTTCGACCGTGACGGCGGCGCGGTCGTTTCGGGCGTCGGCGCCGCGCGCGCCGACGTGGGCCTGCGCGTCAATCGCACCGCGGGCGGAACCTCGACCGTAACGGACGACGGACGGTTCGCGATCGCGCTCGCCCGCCCCTTGACGGTCGACAGCCATGAGTTCGAGGTCGCCGGGGAGGGCGGCGAGGACCGGGTGGTGGCCGCGACCCAGCGGCCGGAGCCGCTCGGAGAAGCCGTCTATCGCGCGACCCCCGTCGACGGCGGCTGGCGCATCGACTGGCGAACGCCGGCCGGCGGCGTCCAGACCACGCTGCTCGTCGCCCGGCGCCGCTGATGCGCGCCCACGCCGTCCGTGATCGCGCCGCGCCATCCCCCGCCGAGGCGCCCAAGATCAAGCCGATCAACGCCCTGGCCGATCTCATCGGTCTGGTCCTGAGGTCGAGGGCGCCGGGCCTGCGCTGGCGGCTGACGGCGTCCCTGACCCTGACCCTGGCCGGCAAGATCGCGGGCGTCATGGCCCCGCTGCTGCTCGGGGCGGCGGTCAACCGGCTAACGGCAGGACAGGGCGCCGCCGTTCAGGTCAGCGCCGCCTTCGCGGCCCTGGCCGTCGGCTGGACAGGCATCCGCTTCCTGTCCGCGGCCGCGCCGCAGCTGCGCGACACCGTCTTCACCCCGGTCGCCCAGGCCGCCCAGGCTCGCGCCGCGTCCGAGACGTTCGCCCACGCCCTGTCCTTGTCGATCGACTATCACCAGACCAAACGGACCGGCTCCCTGTCGCGGGTGATCGACCGGGGCGCGCGATCGATGGATTTCCTGCTGCGAGCCCTGGTCTTCAACCTGGGACCGACGGTGGTTGAGCTGGTGATCGCGGCGGCCGTCCTGGCGACCGCCTATGACTGGCGTTTCGCGCTGACCGCGGTGGCCACCGTCGCGGTCTACGTCGTCATCACCTTTGTCATCTCCGACTGGCGCATCGCCCATCGCCGCGCGCTGAACGAAGCGGATGCGGAGGCCGCCGGCCGGGCCGTCGACGCCCTTCTGAACTATGAGACCGTCAAGGCCTTCGGCGCCGAGACCCGCGCCGTCGAGGACTACGGCCGGGCTCTGGCCCAGTATGGCGCCGCCCAGATCAAGGCGACCAACAGCCTGACCCTGCTCAACGTCGGCCAGTCCGCTATCATGAGCCTGGGTCTGGCGGTGATGGCGGTGATGGCCGGCTTCGAGGCTTCGGCCGGGCGACTGGGTCCCGGCGACGTCACCGCCGCCATCCTGATCCTGATCAATCTCTACGGCCCCCTGAACATCCTCGGTTTCGCCTACCGCGAAATCCGACAGTCCTTCATCGACATGGAGGCCATGCTCGACCTGCGCCGGCAGTCGCCGGACGTCGCCGAGGCGCCGGATGCCGCCGACCTGCCGCCGGCGGCGGGCGGTGTCGGCGGCGCGGTGGCCTTCGAGAGCGTCAGCTTCCGGCACGGCGCGCGGTCCGAAGGGCTCAGCGACGTCAGCTTCGTCGCCAGACCGGGAACGACGGTGGCGCTGGTCGGCCCCTCCGGCGCCGGCAAGACGACGATGGTGCGGTTGGCGATGCGGATGATCGATCCCCAGGCTGGGCGGGTGACGATCGACGGCGTCGACCTGCGCCAACTGAGGTTCTCGGCCTTGCGGGGTGCGGTGGCCCTGGTCCCGCAGGACGTCGCCCTGTTCAACGACACGCTGGAAGCCAACATCGCCTTCGGACGGCCGGACGCCTCGCCGGACGAGGTCGCGGTCGCCGCGGAGGCGGCGGAGCTGTCGAGCTTCATCGCCTCGCTGCCCGAGGGCCTCGCCACCAAGGTCGGCGAACGTGGGCTGAAACTGTCGGGCGGCGAGCGCCAGCGGGTCGGCCTGGCCCGAGCATTGCTGGCCGATCCGCGCGTGCTGATCCTGGACGAGGCGACCAGTGCGCTGGACTCGCGCACGGAGGCGGCGATTCAGCAGACCCTGCGTCGCGCCCGGGCGGGACGCACGACGCTGGTCGTCGCCCATCGCCTGTCGACCATCGCCGACGCTGACGAGATTCTGGTGCTGAAGAAGGGCCGCATCGTCGAACGCGGCGCCCACGCCGACCTGCTGGCGCAGGCCGGCGAGTACGCGGCGCTGTGGAAGCGACAGACCCGCGGGAAGTAGGGGCGGGGCGGGGACGCTCCGTGAAACGCCGGTTCCCCCGCCCGGACTACTCCGCAGCGCGCGGGAGGGGCGTGTCCGCCTGGTCCTCGCGCCGAACCTCTTCACCGTGACGTCGACGATCGCTCCAGCGCTGACCGTGACGGGCCATCGCCCAGACATTGCCGAAGCGACGGGCCAGCGTCCTCGGCGCGGCCAGGGCGGCCGGAGTCAGGAACAGGGTGAGCAGGGTCGAGAAGCTGAGGCCCCAGACGACCGAGGCCGACAGCTGGACCCACCATTCCGAGCCCGGCGCCTTGTACTCAAGGTGGAAGCCCCGGAAGTTCGGGTGCAGTTGGAACATCAGCGGCAGCAGGCCGATGACCGTCACCACCGTCGTCAGCATGACCGGTCGGAACCGCTGCACGGCGGCGCGCATGGCGGCCTCGTCGGCGGGATAGCCTTGACGCCGTAGCTGGTAGAAGGTGTCGACCAGCACGATGTTGTGCCCGACCACCACCCCGGCCAGCGCGATGACGCCCGTGCCGAGCATGATCACCGAGATGTAGTCGAAGGTGTGGGCCAGGTTCACGACGACGCCCAGCAGCACCCCGGCCACCGACAGGATCACCGCCGAGAGGGTGACCACGATCCCGTAGAAGCTGTTGAACTGCCACAGCAGGATGATGCCCATCATGAACAGGGTGGCCAGCATCGCCACGGCGAAGAACTGGGCCGCCTCGGCGCCTTCCTCGTCGGCGCCGGTGAACTTCCAGTGGACGCTCGGGCCGAAGTCCTGCTTGCCCAGCCAGGCCTTCATCTCGCCGATTTTCTGGTTGGCGGCGATGCCGGGGCCGGCGTTGGCCTGGATGGTGATCATCCGCTGACCGTCGCGCCGCTGGATGGTGGTGACCTGCTGCCCGGGCGCTTCCTTGATCAGGTAGCTGGCGGGCACAGGGCCCATCGGCGTCATGATCTTCAGCTCACGGAAGGACGCCAGATTGCGGGACTCCGGCGTGAAGCGGACGCGGATGTCGAGCTCGTCCTCGGAGTCGTCCGGACGGAAACGGCCGACCAGCACGCCGTCGGTGACGAACTGGATCGCCTGGCCGACGCTGAGGACATCGACGCCGTAGCGGCCGGCGGCTTCGCGGTCGACGCTGATGTTCCACTCGATCCCCGGCGAGGCGCGGCTGTCCTCATGCTCGATCAGCTGCGGATCGGCGGCCATGTGCGTCTTGATCTGGTCCGCGGCGCGGTCGAGCGCGCGGGGGTCGCCGCCGCGAAGCTGCACCTGGACGTCCTTGCCTTGCGGCGGACCGTTCTGCGGCGGCCGGACCTCGACGAGCACGCCGGGAACGTCCTGCACCCGCGCGCGGATGTCGGCCTCGATGTCCTTGCCGCGCAGTCCGAGTTCCTTGCGCGCCTCGAAGTCGGCGAACTGGACCTGGATACGGCCGACGGTGTCGTTGGGCGGTCCGAAGTTGCCGCCGCCGGTGAAGCGCCCGGCGCTGGCGTAGATCGACTCGATACCGGTCACGCCCTCGAGACGGGCCTCGACCTTGCGCACCAGTTCGTCGGCCGCCGTCGCCGAAAGGTTGCCGCGCGCCTTGACGTAGATCGCGACGAACTCGGGATCCTGGTCGAGGAAGAACTCGCTGCGGTGCTTTTGGCCGAAGAAGGCGAAGCCGATCGCCACGACGATCACCATGGCCGCCGCCGTAACGCGGAACGGATGGTGGCCGGCCCACCAGAGGGTGCGCGCGTACCAGCCCATGAAGCCGCTCATTTCGCGCGGGTCGCCGCGCTCGGACTTCTCGATCTCGGCCAGGTGCTCAGCGTCGACGCCCTGTTTGCGCCCGAAGATCGAACCGAGGGCGGGCGTGAAGATCAGGGCCACGAAGATCGACGACGTGAGCACCATGATCAGCGTGATCGGCAGGAAGCTCATGAACTTCCCAGGGATCGAGTTCCAGAACAGGAACGGAATGAAGGCGCAGAGGGTCGTCAGCGTGCCGTTGACCACCGGCCAGAACATGCGCGCGCCGGCGGCGGCGAAGGCCTTCTCCCGGTCCATGCCTTCGGCCATTTTCCGGTCGGCGTACTCGACCACGACGATGCCGCCGTCGACAAGGATGCCGACCGCGAGGACCAGGCCGAACATCACCATCATGTTGAGCGTGATGCCGAAGGCCTGCAACAGCAGGAAGCCCATCATGAAGCAGAGCGGGATCGACAGGCCGACCATCAGGCCCTGTCGCACGCCCAGGCTGCCGACGATGATGATCATGACCAGGATGGTGGCGATGATCAGCCCGCTCTCAAGGATCGTCAGGCTCTGTTCGATGAACTCGCTCTCGTCGAAGGTGAAGTCGACCTGGATGGTGTCGATGCCCTGCGACTTCCAGTTCGCCTGCTCCTCGGCCGCGACGCGCCGGACCTCCTTCACCGAGTCCAGGATGTTCGCCCCAGGGCGCTTGATGACGTCGATGCCGAACGCCGGCTGGCCATTGAAGCGCGAGATCCGGCTCGGCTCCTTGAAGGTGCGGCGCACCTCGCCGATGTCGCCGATGGTGATCAGCCGGTCGCCATTGCGCTTGATCGGCAGAGCCAGGATGTCGGCGGGGTCTTCGACGACGCCCGGCACCTTCACGGCGAACTTGCCCTCACGGGTCTGCAGGTTGCCGGCCGGCACCAGCTGATTGTTGCGCGCGATGACCATCGCCAGCTCGGGCGCGGTGACGTTCGCCGCCTCCATCCGAGCCGGGTCGATGGTGACTTCCATCACCTCTTCGCGGCCGCCGAACAGTTCGGTGCGCAGCACGCCGGGAAGGGCCTCAAGCCGATCCTGCAGCTCCTGGGCGGTCTTGAACAGCGCACGTTCCGGCGCGCCGCCGGACAGCATGATCCCGATGAACGGATCATCGCTGATGTTCTGCTCCATGATGATCGGCTCTTCCGCATCGGGCGGAAAGCGGCCGCGCGCCATGTCGACCCGGGCCCGCACATCCTGCAGGACCTTGTCTTTGTTGAAGTTCACCTCGAACTCGAGATAGACCATCGCCGCGTTCTGCATGGCGACGGCGTTCATCTCCTTCAGCCCTTCGAGCGACTGCAGCTCGCGCTCGATGGGGCGCACGAGCAGCCGTTCGGAGTCCTCGGGCGAGACCCCGGGGTAGGGCACCTGGATCATCACGAACGGGACGGTGATGTCCGGCTCGGACTCGCGGGGCAGGTTCAGGTAGGTGAAGAAGCCGAACAGGCTCGCGATGGCCGCGATGCCCAGCACGACCTTGCGTCGCTTGATGGCGCCTTCGATCAGGGCGGTGATCATGTCCAGACTCCGGGCTTCAGGGCTGGGCGCGCGCGGGCGCGGCGGCGCCGGCGGCCGGCAGGCGGACCTTCTGGCCCTCGGAGACATAGGACTGGCCGACCGTGATCACCCGGGCGGGACCGCTCAGGCCGGCGACCCAGACGCCCTGAGGCGTTTCATCGAGCACCGCGACTGGCGTGAAGGCCACGCGATCGCCGTTGATGATGTAGCGCACGCCCTGCCGGCCGGCGCTGTCGAGCACCAGCGCGGTCGAGGGGACCAGGTGGGCGGGCCCGGCGCCGGTGGTGATCTTGACCTGGGCCGAGAGGCCGGCGCGCACGCGCGCGGCCGGGTTCGGGGCCTCGATCTCGACGCGGTAGGTGCGGGTCGCCGGGTCGGCGTCCCGGGCGACGAGGCGCACGCGGCCGGTCAGGGTTTCGCCGGTGGTCAGGGTGGCGACGGCGGTCGAGCCGACCTGGATCCCGCCGACTTCGCGCTCGGCGACGTCGGCGACGATCACCAGGGGATCGAGCTGGATCATGGTGCCGCAGGCGGCGCCCGGCGAGAGGTAGGTCCCGATCTCGGCGTCGCGGCGGTCGAACACGCCGCTGAACGGCGCGCGGACGTTGACCTGGTCGAGCAGCACCTCGGCCTGCCGGACCTGGGCGGTCGCGCCGTCGAGATTGGCCTGGGCTTGCAGAACCTGCGTCTGCGACCGGTAGCCCTGCGCCGCGAGGCGGTCGGAGGCCTCTTTCTCGAGCTGACGGGTCCGGAGCAGAGCGCGCGCCTGGTCGAGCGTCGCCTGACGGGCGTCCGTGGAGATGCGGCAGAGCACGGCGCCGCGCGCGACGAAGCCGCCCTCGCGGGCCGGGGTGGCGGCCACCGGGCCGGCGGTCTCGGCGCGCACGATGACCGTTCGGTTGGCTTCCGTTCGGCCGCGCACGGAGACGACGTAAGGCTGCCGCGCCTCCTGGATCAGCGTTGTCTGGACGAGCGGGGCCTCGACCTTCACCGGGGCGGCTTCGGCGTTCTTGCTCTTGCCGACGGCATTGAGGATGCCGCTGACGACGAAGAGCAACACAACGACGGCGCCGATCCCGATCGCGACCAGGTGGGAGTTCTTGAGTTTCATTTTCGACCCCGGAGCGCGCTCGGGAGCCGGCCGCGTCGCTGGCGCGGCCGCGAAAGCTACCCCCAAGAGCTTATCTGAACAGTGTCCATATGCGGATTCCGACCGCCGTTCGCAAATGAAATTCCGGAAATGTTCCGCTGAGGAGAGTGGTCTCTCCGCCCGGGGCGGCCGATAAGACAAGAATGACCCTTCCACCGGACCCTCAGTCGCTGGACGCCGCCGATCCGCTGGCGGGGTTCCGCGACGCCTTCGTGCGCGAACACCGGACGATCTACCTGTGCGGTAACTCGCTGGGACCGCTTCCGGTCGCCACGCGGGAGCGGATGGGGAAGGTCGTGGCCGGGGAGTGGGGGCAGGGTCTGGTCCGGGGCTGGAACACCCACGACTGGATCGGCGCGCCCCGTCGGGTCGGCGATCGCCTGGCGGGGATGATCGGCGCCGACCCGGGCGAGGTCATCGTCGCCGATTCGACGTCCGCCAACGTCTTCAAGCTGGCTGCCGCCGCCTGCCAGGCGCGGCCGGGCCGCAAGGTTGTGCTGAGCGAGCGCGGCGACTTTCCGACGGATCTCTACATGCTCGAGGGCGTGGTTCGAACCCTGGGCGACGGCCGCCGGCTGGAGCTCCGTTCAGCCGGGGAGGTCGAGGCGGCCCTGACCGAAGACGTCGCCGTGCTCGTCCTGTGTCACGTCCACTACAAGACCGCCGCCGTGCGCGACATGGCCCGCCTGACCGCGGCCGCCCAGGCCGTCGGGGCTCTGGTGATCTGGGATCTCAGCCACAGCGCCGGGATCATCGAGGTCGATCTGAACGGCTGCGGCGCCGACCTCGCCGTCGGCTGCGGCTACAAGTACCTGAACGGCGGCCCCGGCGCGCCGGCCTTCCTCTTTGTGGCGCAGCGCCACCAGGACTCGCTCGTTTCGCCGCTGTCCGGCTGGATGGGCCACGCCGCGCCGTTCGCCTTCGACGACGCCTACGCGCCGGCGCCCGGGATCGACCGCTTCGCCTGCGGCACGCCCCCGATCCTCAGCCTGCTGGCGCTGGAAGGCGGCGTCGATCTGTCGGCGACCGCCGGCGCGGCGGCGATCGCGGCCAAGGCCCGGGCGCTCGGCGACCTCTTCATCGACCGCGTCGGCGACGCCCTCGACCTGATCAGCCCGCGCGAAGCGTCGGCGCGCGGCGGCCACGTCGCCTTCCGCCATCCCGACGCCTACGCCATCGTCCGGGCGTTGATGGCGCGCGGCGTGATCGGCGATTTCCGCGACCCCGACGTCATGCGCTTCGGCCTCTCGCCGCTGCCGCTGTCCTTCGCCGAGGTCGCCCGCGCCGCCGATCTGCTTGTGGAAGTGGTCTCGACGCGGGCCTATGACCACCCCACGTTCCGGGTCCGCGCCCGAGTCACCTGAGGAGACGCCGCCGATGCGCTATCTGCACACCATGGTCCGGGTGAAGGACCTCGACGCCTCGCTGGACTTCTACGTCAACAAGCTGGGCCTGGCGGAGGTCTCGCGCTTCGACAACGAGGGCGGTCGGTTCACGCTCGTGTTCCTGGCCGCGCCCGAGGATGTGGAGGCCGCCCGCGAGAAGCGCGCGCCCACCGTCGAACTGACGTTCAACTGGGATACCGAGGACTATCAAGGCGGTCGCAACTTCGGTCACCTGGCCTACGCGGTCGACGACATCTACGCGACGTGCCAGCGGCTGATGGAGGGCGGCGTGACCATCAACCGGCCGCCGCGCGACGGCCACATGGCCTTCGTGCGCTCGCCGGACAACATCTCCATCGAGCTGCTGCAGAAGGGGCCGAACCTGCCGCCGGCCGAGCCCTGGGCGTCGATGCCGAACACGGGCGTCTGGTGATGAAGTTGCGGGGTCGCATCGCGCTGGTCACCGGCGCCGCCCACGGCATCGGTCGGGCCTGCGCGGTCGCGTTGGCCACCGAGGGCGCGGACGTCGCTCTGCTCGACCGAGACGCCGACGGCGTCCGTGCCGCCTCCGAGGCCATCGCCGCGGAGACCGGCCGCCGGACCATCGGCATCGCCTGCGACGTCGCCGACGCCGACGCGGCCCGCGCCGCCGTCGCCCAGGCCTCCGGGGCGCTCGGCGTCATCGACATCCTGGTCAACAATGCCGGCATCCTCAAACCCGGCGACATCCTGACCTCGACGCTGGAGGATTTCGACGCGGTTCTGGCCGTCAACGTTCGCGCCGTGTTCGTGATCGGTCAGGCCGTGGCTCAGGCCCTGGTCGCCGCCGGCAAGCCGGGCGCGATCATCAACATGAGCTCGGTCAACGCCGTGCTCGCGATCCCAGGCCAGCTGCCCTATGTGACCAGCAAGGGCGCCATCAACCAGTTGACCAAGACCATGGCCCTGGGCCTCGCGCCGCACGGCGTCCGCGTCAACGCCATCGGCCCCGGCACCATCGCCACCGACATCCTCAAGGGCGTCTTCAAGGATGAGGCCGCCAAGCGCGGCGTGCTTGCCCGCACGCCGCTGGGTCGCATCGGCGAGCCCGAGGAGATCGGCCGCGTGGCCGTGTTCCTGGCCAGCGACGACAGCAGCTACATGACCGGGCAGACCCTCTACCCCGATGGCGGCCGCCTGGCGCTGAATTACACGGTGCCGGTGGACTAGGGGTCAGCTACCGGCATCGCCGGCCGCTGACCGCCCTCTTCAGGTTCGGCGCCGAGGACAGCTGACGTCCATCGACGCAAGCAGTCCCCTATCGCGGCTTCACCGCCAGCGGCAGCTCATCGAACAGCGTCGGCGTCTCGCCGATCTTCGCCCCCTCGATGCGCAGCATCTTCAGCTTGGTCTCGACGCCGCCGGGCGCGGAGAAGCCGCCGGGCTTGCCGTTCGCGCCCAGCACGCGGTGGCAGGGCATCAGGATGGGGATCGGGTTGCGGCCCATGGCTTCGCCGACCGCGCGGGCCGCGGCCGGTCCCGCGCCGAGCGCCCTCGCGATCTCGCCATAGGTCATGGTCTCGCCGGGTGGAATCTGCCGCGCCACGGCATAGACCCGCTGGTGGAACGGGGGCGTCGTCGACAGGTCCAGCGGCGCGTCGGAGAGGTCGCGCTTCTCACCGGCCATCAAGGCGACGACATCCACGACCACGGCGCCATAGGCGGGCGGCGGCTCGGCCTCGACGGCGCCGGGGAAGCGCGCCTCGAACCGGCGCCGCATCTGCGCGTCGCTCGGGCCGGGCAGCAGGGCGCCCACGATCCCGGCCTCGCCCCAGCAGATGCCGCAGCGGCCGATGCCAGTGTCGAAGAGGACGTAGGCGGGCGTAGTCATGGCGCGGTCAGACTAGCCGACGCCGCCGGGGGCGGTCTCGCGATTTTCGGACTGGACGGCGGAGCCGCCGAACCGGCTGGCGCATGACTTGCGAGCGGTCGCGACCAGATCAGCGACGATGTCGGGAAGGGGATGGCTCCGCGGGTAGGATTCGAACCTACGACCAGCCGGTTAACAGCCGGCTGCT
>CALALX010000111.1 GCA_937925635.1 uncultured Caulobacter sp. | reverse complement strand
CTCTACATCTGCGCCACCGACGAGCACGGCACCCCGGCCGAGCTGGCCGCCGCCGAGGCCGGACAGGACGTTCGCGCCTACTGCGACGAATGGCATGACGTCCAGCACCGCCTCGGGCGCGGATTCGGCATGAGCTGGGACTGGTTCGGCCGCAGCTCCAACCCGCCCAATCATCGGCTGACGCAGCACTTCTGCGAGGCGCTGGAGAAGCAGGGGCTGATCGAGGAACGGACCGACAAGATGGTCTATTCGATCGACGACCGTCGCTTCCTGCCGGACCGCTACGTCGAGGGAACCTGCCCCCGGTGCGGCTTCGAGAAGGCGCGCGGCGACCAGTGCGACAACTGCGGGTCGCTGCTCGACCCGATCGACCTGATCAACCCCTACTCGGCGGTCAGCGGATCGCGGAATATCGAGGTGCGCGACACCCGCCACCTCTACCTGCTGCAGAGCCGGATGCAGGATCGCATCCGGGCCTGGGTCGACAGCAAGGCCGCCGGCTGGCCCGCCCTGACCCGGGGCATCGCCTACAAGCACCTCGATGAGGGGCTCAACGACCGCGGCATCACCCGCGACCTGGAGTGGGGCATCCCGGTGACCCAGAATGGCGCGCCGCGTCCTGGGTTCGAATCCAAGGTCTTCTACGTCTGGTTCGATGCGCCGATCGAATACATCGGCGCGACGGTGGAATGGTCGGAGGCGACCGGCGCGGACTGGCAGCGCTGGTGGCGCACGGACAAGGGCGCGGACGACGTCGAATACGTCCAGTTCATGGGCAAGGACAACGTCGCCTTCCATACGGTCAGCTTCCCGGCCACCATCCTGGGCAGCGAGGAGCCCTGGAAGACGGTCGACCGGCTCAAGGCCTTCAACTGGCTGAACTGGTACGGCGGCAAGTTCTCGACCAGCAACAGGCGCGGCGTGTTCATCGATGCGGCGCTGGAGATTCTGCCGCCCGATCTCTGGCGCTGGTATCTGACGGCCAACGCGCCCGAGGGGTCGGACACCGCCTTCACCTGGGAGCATTTCGCCCAGACCATCAACAGCGACCTGGCCAATGTGCTGGGCAACTTCGTCAACCGCATCGGCAAGTTCAACGAGTCCAAGTTCGAGGGCGTGGTCCCGGCGGGCGGCGAATTGGGGCCGCTCGAGGAGAAGCTGTTCGCCGACGTGTCGGCCCAGCTCGTCGAGCTGACGGCCCAGATGGAGGCCATCGAGCTGCGCAAGGCGTCCCAGGCGCTGCGCCAGCTGTGGGTGCTCGGCAACGAGTACCTGCAGGAGGCCGCCCCTTGGACGGCGATCAAGACCGATGTCGCGCGAGCGGCCGTGGTCGTGCGCACGGCCCTGAACCTCTCGGCCCTCTACGGTCGCGTGTCGGCCCCCTTCATTCCGTTCGCGGCCGAAAAGATCGGCGAGGCCTTTGGCGAGGCCTGGCCTCCCGTCTGGCCCTCGACCGACGCCAGGGCGGAATTGACGCGACTGGAGCCGGGCCGGGCGGTCGGCGTGCCGCCGGTGCTGTTCGCCAAGATCGCCGACGAGCAGATCGCCGAATGGACCGAGCGCTTCGGAGGCGCCGAGGCGTGAGCGACGGCGGTCCGGACCTGAAGCTGCGCGACCGGGAGCCGGGCCAGGCCGCAGCCCTGGCCGCGCGTCTGGCGGCGACGGGACGGGTCCAGATTCCGGATCTGCTGGAGGAGGCCTCCGCCGAACGTCTGCTCGCCGCCGCCCGCGGCGAGACGGAGTTCCAGACCGTGACGCTGGGGGGAAGGGGACACGTCGATCTGCCCGCCGCCTGGCTCGAAGCCCTCACGCCGGCCCAGCGCATGGACATGGGGCGGGCGGCCCAGGAGGCGGCGACGGACCGGTTCCACTACCTTTACGACAACTACCCGGTCTGGGATCTGAACGAGGCCGGCCGACTGTCGGGCGTCTGGAAGGCCTGGCTGGATTTCGTGAACGGCGAGGCCTTCCTGAGCGCCATGCGCGCGATCACGGGCGAAGACCGCATCGCCTTCGCCGACGCCCAAGTGACCCGCTATCGTCGCGGCCACTTCCTGACCGCCCATGACGACGGCAATGAGGGCAAGAACCGGTACTACGCCTTCGTCCTGAACCTCAGTCCGCGTTGGAAGATCGAATGGGGCGGCCTGCTGATGTTCCATGGCGATGACGGCCATGTCTCGGAGGCCCTGCTGCCGAAGTACAACAGCCTCAGCCTCCTGAAGGTCCCCGCGCTGCACTCGGTGTCGCAGGTTTCGCTGTTCGCCGGCGACGACCGGCTGGCCGTCACGGGATGGCTCAGGGGCGCGTAGGCGGCCCTGAAGGCCTGCGTCAGTGCGCCGCCGCGGTGTCGGCGGATTCGACCTTCGGCGCTCCGGGCTGGCCGAGACAGGTCGAGCGCTTGGCGCCCTCGGGTTCGGCCTGGCAGGCGTGGCCGAACTCCTCGGCCCCGATATCCAGGAACCCCGGCATGATGGCGTTGTAGGCGTCGACCTTGAGGGCCCGCGTCACGATCTGGCGGTGGCCCTCCCACATCATGTTCAGGGCCACGTAGAGGACGACGATCAGACCGACGTAGCCGATCCACCGGTGCTTGTGCAGCAGGTTGGCGATGAAGGTGGCCGCCACGCCCATCAACGCGATCGACAGCAGCAGGCCGAACACCAGGATGGCCGGGTGCTCGCGGGCCGCGCCGGCCACGGCCAGCACGTTGTCGAGCGACATCGACAGGTCGGCGATCAGGATCTGAAGGAAGGCCGCCCCGAAGGTCTTGGCCTGGCGGAGCGGCGGGTCGTTGGCCGGATCCGTGTCCAGCACGGCGCCGGCGATTTCTTCCTCGTGCTCGGCCTGGTCGCGCATCTCGCGCCACATCCGCCAGCAGACCCAGAGCAGCAGCAGCCCGCCCGCGAACAGCAGGCCGATGATGCCGAGCAGTTGGGCGGTGATCAGCGCGAAGCCGATGCGCATCACGACGGCCGCCAGCAGGCCGTACAGGATCGCCTTCTTGCGGTCCTTCTCGTTCAGGCCGGCGGCGGCCAGGCCCACGGCCACGGCGTTGTCGCCCGCCAGGACGAGGTCGATCATGAGGACCTGCCCGAGGGCGAGGAGCGGACCAGCGAGATTTTCGAACATGACGCCTCAATGCGTCAGCCGCCGGACTCGTTCAAGAGGCCGGCGGCCGGGTCTTCCGGGGAATCCGCCGCACGTCGTCCTAGGCGTGCGCGGGTTCGCGGTGGTGGTGGTCGGCGGCGTGACCATGCGCGTCATGGCCATGGTCGTGCCCGTGATCATCGTGGCCGGCGGCATGGGAGCCATGGCCGTGATCATCGTGGCCGTGGTCGCCGTGCCCATGATCGCCATGCCCGTGGTCGTCGTGGTGCGACGCCGGCGCGGGATGGTGCGAGACCGCATGCGCGTCATGGCCGTGGCCGTGATCGTCGTGCCCATGGCCGTGGTCGCCGTGACCGTGCCCATGCGCGTCATGCCCATGATCATCGTGGCCGCCGGCGTGGGCGTCATGGCCATGATCGTCGTGGCCATGGTCGCCGTGCCCGTGGTCGTCGTGGTGAGACGCCGGCGCGGGATGGTGGGAGACCGCATGCGCGTCATGGCCGTGGCCGTGATCGTCGTGTCCATGACCATGCGCGCCGTGACCGTGCCCATGGTCGTCATGCCCATGATCGTCGTGGCCGCCGGCGTGTGCGTCATGACCGTGATCGTCGTGGCCGTGGGCGGCGTGACCATGGTCCCCGTGCCCGTGATCGTCGTGGTGAGCCGTCGGGGCGGGATGGTGAGCCGCCGGATGGGCGCCATGGCCGTGGCCGTGGTCATCGTGGCCGTGTCCATGCCCATGGTCGTCATGACCGTGAGCCCCGTGGGAGTCGTGGCCATGGGAGTCGTGGCCGTGGTCGTCATGATGCGCCTGGCCGTGATGATCGCCGTGGGCGGCATGATCGTCATGGTGGTCGGCATGGTGGGCGACCGGGTGCGCGCCGTGGCCGCCGTGCGCGTCGTGACCGTGGTGGTCGTCGTGATGCGCCGGCGCGTGATGGTCGTGGTGCGCGTGGTCGTCGTGGCCGTGCGCGCCATGGCCGTGATCGTCGTGGCCATGGTGACTGTCGTGACCATGATGATCATCGTGGGCCGCGTGCGACAGGGCCGCGCCCGCGGCGGCTCCGCCGGCCGCGGCGATCATCGGGTTCACATAGGGCTGCGACACCGTTTCATGCACCGGCTCGCCGTGACCGCCGTCCTGCATGGTGCGGAACTTGCGGCGACGCTCGGCGCGGCCGCGCGAGGCGCTGGCGTTGCGCGCCATGGCCAGGACCAGGAACAGCGCCAGCAGGGCGAGGCCCGCGCCCACGATCTTCTCGGATTCGACCTGGCCGAGCCCGGGCACCGACAGCGGCTTCATGCCGGGGATGGCCAGCGACTTGAGCGACAGCTTCGGGAACTTGAAGCCCTTCGCGGCGGCCTTGGCGTCCTCGACCACGGGCATGACCGCCTGCTCGAGGGAGGCCAGCGAGAAGCTGGTCTTCGTCTTCTTGTCGCCGACCAGCGCGCCATCGACCGTGGCCTTCAGGGGGGCCTTGTCGCCGGCGCCCGGCTTGACGTTCCAGTCGAAGCGCGCCGCCTCTCCGGCCTTCACCGGCTGGGTCTGGGCCCCGTTCGGGCTGATTTCGTAGCCCTGGCCGCTCAGGGTGGCGGACACCTCCGCCTTCCGAGCCGCCTTGGCGAGGCCCAGCTTTCCGGCCTCACGCTTGATGATGTCCATCAGGTTGGCGGGCAGGGCCAGCGACACCTTGGATTCCTCGCCGCGCGCCAGGCCTTCGGGCACGGTCAGGACGGCGCCCTTCATGACTTCGGGGCGCACGGCGGCGCTGAGTTGTTCGGCCTTGGTCGGCGCCGGCTTGGCCGCGACGGGCGCGGGCTTGGCCGTCGGAGCCGCGGCGACCGGCGTCGGGGCGGCCGGCTTGGCGACGGGCGCGGGCTTGACGACGGGGGTCGGCTTGGCGGCGACCGCGGCGGGCTTCGCGACAGGTCGCGGCTTGGCCACGGGCTCGGCGCGCCACAGGCGGCGCGGCGACCAGCCGGTCGAGGGACGGGGGGCGTAGCGGTTGCCGTAGACGCGCCGGCGCTCGGCGGCCGTCATGTCTTCGGGGTTGGCGACCGGCCGCATCGACACTTCAAGCGTGCCGTCGGCGCGGCGGCGAACGATCAGGGGATAGGTCGGCGAGGGGGCGGCCGCCGTGGCGCGCCCCTTCGGCTCGGGCAGGTAGTCGTACTTGTGGCCGTAGTAGCGGACACGTTCGGCCTTGGTCAGGTCGGCCGGGTTCGGGATCGGGGCCATGCTCGCATAGCCGTCGGGACCGCCGGCGAGCGCGCCGTCCGACGGGCGAGCCGGGGCCGGCGTCGAGCCCATCAGCACCGGCGGCGTGGAGCCGCGGTCATATCCGGCGGGCGGCGGACCGGCATAGCCGTCGTCCGGGTGGCCGCCGCCACACCCCGTTAGCGCGAGAAAAGCGGCGCCCGAGGCGGCGCAGGCCCCCAAACGCACCAAGCCTTTCAACATCGGAACCCCCGATCCCATGCCGAAGAAAACGGGTCTGTTTCGACCCGCCATCAAACAAGGCGCGAAGAGAAACACGCCTTCGCGACGAAATCAAAACGGTTAATTCAGATTCGCGTAACCTGTTCGCCTGACGCGGGAATTCAGGCCCTATTTCGGGCGCATTCGTACAGGGCGATGGCCGCCGCGTTCGACACGTTGAGGCTTTCGAAGCCGCCGGGCATCGGAATCCTGGCCAGGACGTCGCAGTGCTCGGAAACCAGTCGGCGCAAGCCCTCGCCTTCGGAGCCCATGACCAGAACCGTCGGCGAGCCGTCCAGGGCGGCGTCCAGCGCCGTGTCCGAGGCGCCGTCGAGACCGACGATCCTCCAGCCGGCCTCCGACAGCTGTTCGAGGGCGCGGGAGAGGTTAACGACGAGGGCGTGGGGCAGCCGGTCGACGGCCCCGACCGCCGCCTTGGCGAGGGCGCCGGAGAGGGCGGGGGCGTGGCGGTCCTGCAGGATGACGCCCTTCGCCCCGAAGGCGGCGGCCGAGCGGAAGATGGCGCCGACATTCTGCGGGTCGGTCAGCTGGTCGAGCATGACCAGGACGCCTTCCGCGGGCGCTCCCAGCTCTTCTATGGAGAGTGGCTCGGGCGGGTCGATGCGCAGGGCCATCCCCTGGTGCACGGCGCCCTGGGGCAGATGGCGGCCGATTTCGTGCGCATCGGCGGTCTCGACCCGCAGGTTCGGGAATCGACGACTCAGCGTCCGGGCGCGATCCTCGGTGACCAGGAGTCGGCGCGGCGCGGGCCGGGCCGGGTTCGACAATGCCGCTTCGACGGCGTGGACGCCCCACAGCCAGTCCTTCGCATCGCTCGCGGAAACCCTTTGCGGGCGAGGCTTTCCGCCTTTTTCAGGCCGCTTGTGAAAGCCTTTTTTCCGGTCGTTGCGTTCATCAAACGAGGACACTATAAGACGCGCTCCGATTTGGGGCCCCAGGCCGCTTCGCTTAACCGCGAAGGGGCTGGCCGCCAAGGAAAGAGCACCATCGCGCGAGGGGGAATGTCCCGAGCGGCAAAGGGGGCGGACTGTAAATCCGCTGCGAAAGCTTCGTAGGTTCGAGTCCTACTTCCCCCACCACGCACGATGATGGTTCTTCTCCCCGGCAGACGCGGGACCTCGAACTGAACAGGAGACGACGGCGACCCAGCCGGCAGGCGGGTATAGCACAATGGTAGTGCAGCAGCCTTCCAAGCTGAGGATGCCGGTTCGATCCCGGCTACCCGCTCCAGTCGCCTTTCACAGAACCCCGCCGCCAGCCCCAAGGTAGAGAATATGGCCAAGGAAAAATTCGAACGTAACAAGCCGCACTGCAACATCGGCAC
>CALALX010000110.1 GCA_937925635.1 uncultured Caulobacter sp. | reverse complement strand
GCCTTGAATCAGAACCGTCGAAAGCTCGCCACGCCTAATTGAGTACGGACCCTAGCGCGCGGGCCCCGGGAGGCGGCTATCGACGTCGAGCGAGAGACCTTCGTCGCAGGGCGAGTAACCTCCGCTCGACGTCATCCAGGCCGGTGAGGGCTTTCGAGATGTCGGCCATTGCGCAGGCAATCCGCGCGTCCCGGCCGCCGGGAACAGTGCTCGGGGAATGGTCGCCGAGGCGTTCAGTCTGCGCCGCCTCGAGCAGCTCCTTCTTGTACGCGGCGAGACGCTGAAGGCCCATCTGGGCGCGGGCGGCCAAAGTTGCGGCATCCCAGTCAACGCCCGCCGCACGAAACTGGCGGACGAGTTCGAGGGCCTCCTCGGAAAGTCCGTCGGTGGCGATTTGGCGAACAACCTGGCTCAGTCCGTGGCGCATTGCGTTTTGTGATGAGCGCGCCTTGCCCTCGGCAGTGCGGGGCCCGGTGCTCCTCTGAGCGTTGGCCCGGTTCCTGCCTCCCCGCATGTCTGTCACGCTTGGCGACCTCGGTCGCGAGACGGCGATACCCTGACCGCCCTGTCCGCGCGACGGCGCTCAAGGTCCCGAATGATGGAGTCGCGGCGGCGGCTGTATGTGTGAATGAGGTGATCCAGCCTCTCGATATTCCTGAGCGCCTCCAGGAACGCCGCTTCTCCTGACTGAGCCACTGTCAGCCCAGACATGGACAACGCCTGCCGAATGGGCTGCTCTGAAAACGGAAACAGCTCACTCGTCACGGCATCATTCGGATCCCTCGATCGCGATCGGAGCATGAGGTAGTCTGCAGCCTGCGCCCTGCTGCCCCCGGACATGTCACGGACCCGGGTGTCGCCGGTGGCGCTGGCGTCCAGGGCCTTCACAAGCGCGTCCTGCTCGGCAAGAGAGATCGCGACAGCCTTCGCGCGCCGCGCTCGATCGATATCCCATTGCAGGTCGACGATGTCCTTGACCCAAAGCCGCTCGACGACGTCTGCCGGCGCCAGCTCATGGATCATTTCGGCCAATCGTTGTTCGTAGAGCGACTGGCTTTCCAAGGCAGTGACGGGGTAGGGCCCCAACAGATCCCACGGCCCTCTCCGCCGCGCCCTGGGCGCGCTTGGAGCGCTATCGGCTGAAGCGCTCCGTGTGCGGTGTCGGGCCGGCGGCAGGTCAGAAGAATCGTCGGTCATGAACAAACTCAACAAGGACTACAGAAGGCGAGCCTACTTCACCCCGTTGTAGCCGCGGTACCAGTCGACGAACTTGCGCACGCCTTCCTCGACGGTGACCACCGGCTTGTAGCCGACGACGCTGGCCAATTCGCTGACGTCGGCCTCGGTGTCGGGCACATCGCCGGGCTGGAGCGGCAGCATCTCCATAACCGCCTTGCGGCCCAGGCACTCTTCCAGCACCTCGATGTAGCGCAGGAGCTCGACCTGCTGCTCAGCGCCGATATTGAAGAGCCGATAGGGACCCGCACCGCTGGTCGCGGGATCCGGGTTCATGCCGTCCCAGTCGGGGTTCCTGCCCGGGGGATTGTCCAGCGCGCGGATGACGCCCTCAACGATGTCGTCGATGAAGGTGAAGCTGCGCTTGTGCTTGCCGTGGTTGAACACCTTGATCGGCTCGCCTGCCAGGATCGCCTTGGTGAACAGGAACAGCGCCATGTCGGGCCGGCCCCAGGGGCCGTAGACGGTGAAGAAGCGCAGTCCCGTGCAGGGGATGTCGAACAGGTTGGCGTAGCTGTGCGCCATCTGCTCGTTGGCCTTCTTGGTCGCCGCATAGAGGGTCAGCGGATGTTCGGTGCTCTGGTGCTCCGAGAACGGCATCTTGGTGTTGGCGCCGTAGACCGAGCTGGTCGAGGCGAACACCAGGTGATCCACACCGTTGTGGCGGCAGCCCTCGAGGATGTGCAGGAAGCCGGTGACGTTGCTCTGCACGTAGATGTGCGGGTTCTCGGCCGCGTAGCGCACCCCCGCCTGGGCGGCGAGGTTGATCACCCGTTGCGGCCGGTGCTCGGCGAAGGCCGCCTCCATCGCCGCCCGGTCGGCCAGGTCGATGGTCAGCTGGGTGTAGTTGGGATGGTCGATGTGCCGCGCCAGCCGGGCGCGCTTGAGCGCCGGGTCGTAGTAGTCGTTCATCACGTCGACGCCGATGACGCTGTCGCCGCGCTCGAGCAGTCGCAGGGTGGTGGCCGAGCCGATGAAGCCGGCGGACCCGGTGACCATGACCTTCATGAAAGCTCTCTTCGTTCGGTTCAGAGCCGGCCGTCGACGGCGTCGCGCGGCAGGGCGGACTTGACGTCGTATAGCACGGACGGGTCCTTGCCGAAGGCGCGGATGCCGACGGCCCCGAGCTCGACGAACTGACGGTGGGCGACGGCCAGCACGATGACGTCGTAGTCGCCGGCCTTGGGATCGGCGGTCAGATCGACGCCGTATTCATGCCGCGCCTCGGCCGGGTCGACCCAGGGGTCGTGGATGTCGACACGCATCGAATGCTCGGCCAGCTCGGCGACGATATCGACGACCTTGGTGTTGCGCAGGTCCGGGCAGTTCTCCTTGAACGCCAGGCCCAGCACCAGAGCCCGGGCCCCGACCGGATTGATCCGTTTGCGGACCATCAGCCGCAGGATGCGGTCGGCCACATAGGCGCCCATGCCGTCGTTGATGCGGCGGCCCGAGAGGATGACCTCCGGATGGTAGCCGACCTCCTGGGCCTTGTGCGTCAGGTAGTAGGGATCGACCCCGATGCAGTGGCCGCCGACCAGGCCGGGGCGGAACGGCAGGAAGTTCCATTTGGTGCCGGCCGCCTGCAGCACCTCGAGCGTATCGATGCCGAGCTTGTTGAAGATCATCGCGAACTCGTTGATCAGCGCGATGTTCAGGTCGCGCTGGGTGTTCTCGATGACCTTGGCGGCCTCGGCCACCGCGATGGAGCTGGCCAGGTGCGTGCCGGCGGGCACGATGGCCGAATAGAGGGCGTCGACCAGCTTGGCCGCCTCGGGCGTGGAGCCGGCGGTGACCTTGGTGATGGTCGACAGGCGGTGCTCGCGGTCGCCCGGATTGGCCCGCTCGGGGCTGTAGCCGCAGAAGAAGTCGCGGTTGTAGGTCAGGCCGGAAACCTGCTCGAGGATCGGAACGCAGACCTCCTCCGTGCACCCCGGATAGACAGTGCTCTCGTAGATGACCACCGAGCCGGGCGTCAGGTGCGCCGCGATCGCGCGGCTGGCGGCGGAAATGGCCCCAAGGTCGGGCCGCCGGGCCTGGTCGATGGGCGTCGGCACCGTGACGACAAAGATGTTGCGGCCATCGAGCGCGGCCGGTTCGGCGCTGAACCTGAGCCTGGAGGCCGTGGCGAGCTCGTCGGCGTCGACCTCAAGGGTCCGGTCGTGTCCCCGGCGCAGTTCGTCGATTCGGCCGGCGTCGAGATCATAGCCCACCGTGTCGAAATGCTGGCCCAGAGCGACGGCGAGGGGAAGTCCCACATAGCCGAGACCGAGCACGCAGACGCGTGCATCTTCAATAGCAATCACTGAACGATCCGCTCCAAACCAGACATCAATATCTCTGCGGCGCTAGTCTGCCGCGCCGCTCCAATTTCCGAAATAGGATCATGTATATGCGACGCTTTGGTCACCGTCATGGCCATCATCGGGCGAACTAGTCGTAAGCGTGAGCTAAAGGCGCCCCTCACGGCGGCGTCGACAAGATAATTGATGACTAGTTGCTCAAGACGAAGCCGCCGTCGGTCCTGTTGAGCTCCACCATCTTTACCCCGCCGAGGCCCTTGTAGCCCGCGAGCGTCTCCTTGCCGCCGTTGCGCCACCATTCAATAAAGCGCTCGGGCTGGTCCCACGGCATCGCGGTCTCGTGGTTGTCCCGAAGGTAGCGAGGAATGTCGTACTCCCACCACTCGGTCTCAAGAAGCGCCGCCCGCACCGCCTCGTCGAAGCGATAGCGAAGCACGGTCGCCGGCGCGCCCGCGACAATGGCGTAGGGCGGCACGTCGCGCGTCACGACCGATCCGGAGGCGATGATGCTGCCGGCGCCGATGGATATGGGGCCGCTGTTCGCCACGACGACCCGCGTGCCGATCCAGACGTCGTGACCGATGGAGATCGGCTGCGGGAAGCCCTCGAACTCGAAGCGCGATTTGAACGCCCGCCAGTCCGGGGCGGCGCCGCGGTTGGAATACGGAAACGGAGAGGTGCTGACCCACTCCATCGGATGCCGGTCCAGCCCGATCGAACAGTGCGGGCCAATGGAACAGTAGCGACCGATCTTCGCGTTGCCGATGGCCCCCCCCATGTTGATGTAGGAATAGGCCCCGAGCTCGACGTGCTTCAGCACCGTCTCCGAGTAGACAGAGGATCCCGCCTCGAATTTCAGGTGGGTCATCAGCAGCACGTCGGGCCCGATCGTGATGCCATGTTTGATCAGCTCGCGGCTGACACCCGACAGATCGGTCATGAAGCGCCTTTCCATTTCGGCACGGGAGGACCCGCCTTGTCGGCGGCCTGGGCCGAATACGCGCCCGTCCAGGAAAATCGCCCCACGAGTGGCCCCGCGCTACGGCCCGCCCGTCGATGGGAGGGTCGCGTCGCGCGAGACGAAGAAATCTCCGGTTCGGAGCCTAGAGAGCGCCGCCGGACGGGGTGGTGCAGGCGCCGTAGACCTGGTCGGGGACGCCCGGGCCGCCCTTGGTGAAGCTGGCTGTCAGCTTGGCGCTGTCGCGGGCGATATAGTAGATGTACTGCCCGCCGTCAGCCTTCATGATGACCGCGATCGTCTTGTCGTTCGAGATCACCGGAACGTTGGCGGACGGTTCACTGTCTCGAACCACCGCGCCCGACTTCCTGCCGAGATCGAGGTTCATGACATAGGTCTCGTTGCGCGACCGGACCTTGGAATAGGTGGAACAGCTCAGCTGAAGCTGCGTGGAGGGCGCGGCAATGGCGGCGGTGGCGCTCACGGCGGCCAGAACACCCGCGCTGATGAGAGTCAGACCCAGTAGACGCATTTGAAACTCCATGCCCGAAACGGGCCATTAAGGCGTGCGATCAAATGCTCCGCTCGCCAAGAAGGTCAACCCCAGCATTCGCTGAAAATTGAGGCGGCGAGGCGAACATCAGCTTTTCATGCAGGGCGATGTTCTCTTTCGACGTCGGGTCTAGCCGCTTCACGAGCTGCGCGACGGCCTTTCTGTAGGCGCCGAGCCGCTCGTCATGATGAGACATCGCCTCCAGCAGAGCGCGGCCGCCATCGTCTGGATCGAAATCAGCGTAGTAGTAGCCGTAATCCTTCAGGAACTCCGAGTTGTGGATCAGCGGATACCCGCCGCTGAGGATCTCATAGTAGAGGTAGTTGAGACCATTCTCCCAGTGATGGGTCACAACGGCGTCGCAGAACTTGGCCATGAACTCATAGGCGACGAAGCGCTGCTCGAACGTCATGATGCCGTCCTGGACGACCTTCAGCTTCTTCGCGAATGTCTCGAAGTGGTGATGGGTCTTGAACTGCACCGAGTTGGTGACGTAGGCCGCCTCGAAGCGCGCCGGGTCTTTCTGGTAGGCCTTGTTGACGACCAGCATGGGGAGGTGGCTCGTCTTCATCACCGTGATGTTGGGATCCAGCACGCCGATGCGCCACTTTTCCCGCCCGGGCTTGTAGCCGAAGTCGAGGTCGCCCTTCTTGGACGCCAGCTCCAGGAGTTTGGGCGACCAGATCTGCGGCACCTCGATCACCGGGCAGCGGTAGATGGTCTCATACCAGCTGCGCGCCGTGTGCATGTGCTGGGGCGTCAGCCAGACCTCGTCGAAAAGGCCGGCGTCGTAGTGCAGCTCCGCCCGGCTCGACTTCGGGAAGGCCACCACGCCCTCCATCGAAATGATGGCCCCGTTGCCCCCCTTGTAGAAAATGAGCTTGACCCCACGCCCCCTCAGCGCGTGCAGCGTGCCCAGCGGCATCGCCGACCCGATGGCGATGACGTAGTCCAGCTGGTCGGCGACGGCGTCGGTGCGGACGATGTCCGCGGGATCGATGCCGAGTTCCGGCGGCAGCGGCGCCGGATCGACGTTGCTCTGATTCAGAAGGAAGACACGCGCGCACTTCGAGGCCGCGCGGAACAGATGATAGAGGAAGAGGACATTCTGCCGGATGCCGTTGTTGAACACCGGCAAGGTTCCGTCCTCGGCCAGGGCTATCGTCAGGCCGACGTTGTACGCGACTTGGCGCCGAGCGGTCTTTTTTGTCGTGGTCATCTTATCAGCGCAGGAACGGTTCTGTTTTCGTTGAGAGGCAACCCGAATCGATGGGCGTCAGGGTCAACTGACGGTCGCCGTCGCGGCTCATGGAGGTCTCTCTCAGGAGCATCTCCTCGTTGGCGAACTTCGCGAAATACTTCGCTTTCACGACGCGGCAGCTTTCCGTCCAGCGGATGGACTGGCTGTAGACGCCATCGCAGTTGGGGCCGATGAAGAGATTGCTGATCCGGGTGGAGAACCCCGGATCGGTGCTTTCCATGGTCATATAGATGGGACGGCGCGCGGCGCTGCCGCCGACGGCGTTGATCGTGAAGGCCGCGCTCTGCTTGTTGGCCAGGTACATAGCGACATAGACTGCCGTCTCGGTGCAGGTCGTGGCGCCAATCTGCGCGAGGCGCGCCCTGATCGCGCTTTCCAGAGCCGGGCCGACGGCGCCTGCCTTCGGGGACAGGTTGGTCGTGGTCTGGGCCTGGGAAACCGACGAACCGGTCATCGCCGCGATCGTGGCGCAGGCGACCGCTGCGCCGGCCACACGGCGGATCCGGTAAGGGCTTGTACGGGGAGTCGATCGGCGGCGCGGCATCCGGGTCAACGCTCCTAGGTGCTCATGACTTCTTCGATCAGATCCCTATAGATCGACTGGACGGCCGGATTGTCCACGCTAAACCGCCAGAGCAGATCGAAGACCTTCTTCCGGCTTTCGGCGAACGTCTCATCGTGCGTACGCAGGGCGTGAACCAGCACCTCGCCGCCGGCGCCCGCGTCGAATTCCGGATAGTAGTAGCCGACGTCCTCGAACTCGATCGAATTG
Source organism: uncultured Caulobacter sp. (assembly GCA_937925635.1). Lineage (GTDB taxonomy): Bacteria > Pseudomonadota > Alphaproteobacteria > Caulobacterales > Caulobacteraceae > Caulobacter. The sequence goes on along the minus strand of CALALX010000110.1, from coordinate 1,524 downwards.
TGGATCAGCGGCCAGCCGAGATACAGCACGTCCCAGTACAGGTAGTTGAGGTTGTTCTGCCACTGGTGCGTAACAACAGCCTGGATGTGCGCGCCCATCACATTGATGATGGCGTGCCGGCCCTCGGCGGTGATCATGCCCTTCCGCCCGAGGTCCATCGCGTTGATGAACTGTTGGACGTGCTCGTCGCCCTTCACCTTTTCGGCGCTGAACATCATCATGCCGGCGATGAGCGAGGGGTCCTGACGGAAGGCGCGATCGGCGACCAGCACGGGCATATGGAACGTCTTGACGACGTTCACGCTAGGATCGAAGCACCCCAGACGCCATTTGTTGTCGGCGGGCTTGCGGTAGTAGGGGTTCTTCTGGGCGCCGAATGAGAAGGACCGGATGCAATGCGCGTCCCAGATGTGGGGCGCGATGCGCGTGACGCTCGATCGCGTGGTCTCCAGATACGCCCTGCAGGTATGCCAGTGCTGGGGCGTCACCCAGCAGGCGTCGAAATCGCGCCGGAACACGTTGTCGCCGTGCGCCACGTCGCAGGCCAGCTGCTCGAAGTTCATCACCATGACGTTGCCGGCGACATAGCTGACCAGACGGGCGCCATGGGCGTGCATCCGGTCAAGCATCTCCGGATTGATGGCGCGAGCGCCCAGCTCGATGATCAGGTCAAGGCTGTCGATCGCCTCCATCAGCGGCATGGACGGCACGCCGAACGCGCGCGCCAGGGGATGCACTTGCGGTCCGGGGCAACTGACGACACAGACCGATTCGACAATGGGAAGCCGTTGCAGAAGCATCAGCATGTAGCCGATGTTCTGACCGATGCCGTTGGACCAGAGCGCGTCGGCCAGATTGTCGCCGGTGTACGCCGCGGTGATTCCGACCTTGAAGCGTTTCACAGATAGAGCTCCGACCTCTCCTGGCGAAGATAAGGACGAGACCGCGCGACCGCGACGCCCTGGCGCCGGCTCGGCGGCCAACTGGATAGTTGAGGGAAAATCGAGGTTCGGGCGAGGACCATTTCGCCACACGCGAAATCTGGCGGCGCGATCCTGTCCCTAAAAGAAATTGGGCCACACCCGGGGGTGTGGCCCAACTCCCTAGTCAGTCGTCGTGCTTACTTCGGGAACTTGAAGCCGATGCCGACGCCAGCACCGCTGGTGTCGTTCGACGCGCCGACCGAAGCACCCCAGGTGATGCTGCCGTCAGCGCTGACACCTTGGATCTTCAGGCTGAAGGCGGTTTCACCCTCGAAGGTGCCGACGCCGCCGGCGATGCCGATTTCACCCGGACCGACGTTCGGAGCCACCGCGTTCATCGCAAAGCCCATCGCGATACCTTGGTAGGCGAGCGCGATGTCTTCGTTGACCTGCGCGAAGCGGGCGTCAACGGAGGTGGACAGCGAGGAGATGCGGTTGCCGAGCGAGACGTCCGCCGCCGCGCGCGTCACGGATTCCGTGGAAATCCGGGTCGTCAGCGAGGTGTCGGCCGTGGCGCGGGTCACTTCTTCCGTCGACAGGC
>CALALX010000109.1 GCA_937925635.1 uncultured Caulobacter sp. | reverse complement strand
GGGCAGGTGAGCTTCATCAGAAGCGGGTCTCCCGCCGTCAGGGCGATCACGCCGCCCGCGGCCTCGACCACCTGGGCGTCGTCGGTCGGTTCTCCTGACGCCCAGGCCGCGTAGGCCGAGAGCAGGCGGTCGCGGCGGAAGGCCTGCGGGGTCTGGGCGCGCCAGAGGCCCTCGCGGGGGGTGGTGGCCACGCCCGAGCCAGTCCTGCGCTTCAGGGTATCGGCGACCGGGAGGGCGGGCAGGGCGCCGTCGGCGGTTTCGAGCGCGGCGAGCAACGCCCGCACGTGAGTGGCGCTCACGAACGGCCGGGCGGCGTCGTGAACCAACACCGGCTCTTCCGGCGGCCCGTCGAGGGCGCGCAGACCGTTCTGGACCGACTCCGCCCGCGTCTCGCCCCCACGCGTCGTGCTCCACCCTGGCAGTCCCGCAAGCGATTGGGCGGCCAGGGATTCGCCGGCCTCGGAAACCACCACGATGATCTGGCGGGCTCCGGCGCCGCCGAGCGCCTCCACCGACCAGCGCAGCACCGGCTTGCCGGCCAGCGGGCGCCACTGTTTGGCGAGACCGGGGCCCGCCCGGGTGCCGCCGCCGGCGGCGACGATGACGACCGAAAAGCTCATGCGGTCTGTCTAGGGGCGCGCGTCCGGATGGGGAAGGGGGCGGTGGCGCGAGGCTTGCTGACAGGCCTTTACCGCACCGCACAATGTGCCTAAAAAGGTAGCGATTGAGGTGATTACAGAATGAGCAGCAAGCTCACGGTCGGGGATATCGAGATACCGGGGCGCGTGTGGATCGCGCCGATGACCGGCATCTCCGACCTACCGTTCCGCAAGGCCGCCGCCCGGCTAGGCGCGCCTTACGCCGCCACCGAGATGGTCGCCTGCGCCGAGTTCGCGCGCGGCCGTCCCGACGTCGTGCGCCGCGCCGCCATGGGCGAGGGCGACGGCCTGATGGTCGTCCAGCTGGTCGGCCGTGAAGCGCGCTGGATTGCCCAGGGCGCGCGCCTGGCGGCCGAGGCCGGCGCCGACATCATCGACCTGAACTTCGGTTGCCCGGCCCGCGAGGTCACCGGCGTCCAGTCCGGCTCGGCCCTGATGCGCGACCTCGACCTGGCCGAAAGCCTGGTCGCCGCCGCGGTCGAGGCCGTCGACACGCCGGTGACGGTGAAGATGCGTCTGGGCTGGGACGACGCCACCCGCAACGCCCCCGAGTTCGCCGCGCGCGCCGTAGCTGTCGGCGCCAAGGCCGTGACTGTGCACGGCCGCACACGCTGCCAGTTCTACAAGGGCTCGGCCGACTGGGCCGCCGTCCGCGCGGTGAAGGACGCCGTAGCGGTCCCGGTGATCGTCAATGGCGATATCCATGACGGCGCCAGCGCCGCCCGGGCGCTTGAGCTCTCCGGCGCCGACGCCGTGATGGTCGGTCGCGGCGTGGTCGGCAAGCCGTGGATCGCCCGCGCCATCGAGGCCGAGCTTGACGGCCGTCCGGCCGACGCTGAGCCGGCCATGGCCGAAAGGCTGGCGATCGCTATCGCTCACTTCCGCGACAGCCTGGCCTTCTATGGCGAGCGCCTGGGCCTGAGGATGTTCCGCAAGCACCTCGCCGCCTACGTCGAGGCGGCGCCCTGGCCCGCCGACGCCCAGGCGCGTCGCCAGGCCAGGGCCCGGCTCTGCAGCCTGGATGCGCCGTCCGAGGTCGAGGCGGCGCTGACGGCCCTCTGGGCGCTCCCGCCGGAAAGGTTGGCGGCATGACCGGCCGGCTCAATCCCAACGCCACGGCCCGCGCCGCCGACCTGAAGGCCGCGGCCTTCGACCAGAGCCCGGAGCCGGCCCTTCTGATCGACGGCGATGGCTCCCTCGCGGCGGCGAACGAAGCGGCGGAGGCGCTGTTCGGCCAGGGGCTGGGGCTGCTGGCCCGCGGCCGAGTGACCGGCGCCTTGCCGCCGGACTCCCTGCTCGTCGGCCTGATCGCTCGCGCGCTGAACGAGGGCGTCCGCGTCCGCGAGCACGCGGTCGAGATCGCTCTGTTCGGTCATCCCGCCTTCGAAGCCGACTGCGCCGCCACGCCCCTTGGGGACTCCGCCGTACTGCTGACGCTTCACGTGCGCGGAGGCGGTCTCGGCGCGGAGCGTGGCGTCGACCCGGCCGGGCTTCGCTCCGTCGTGGGGCTAGGCCGCATGCTGGCCCACGAAATCAAGAACCCGCTCGCCGGCATCCGCGGCGCCGCCCAGCTGCTGAAGACCGGCGCGGCCGCCGAGGATCAGCCGCTCGCCCAGCTGATTGTCGACGAGACCGAACGTATCCGCCGGCTCGTCGACCGGATGGAAGCCTTCAGCGACGACGCGCCGCCCGAGCGCGAGCCTGTGAACATCCACAAGGTCCTCGATCGGGTCAGGGCCCTGGTCGCCAATGGCGTGGCCGACGGCCTGTCGCTCAAGGAGCGCTACGATCCCTCGCTGCCGCCGACCTGGGGCAATGAGGATCAGCTGATCCAGATCTTCCTGAACCTGGTCAAGAACGCCGCCGAAGCCGCTCATGCGCGCGGCGACGGGCGTGGCGAGATCGTCGTCTCCACCGCCTGGCGTCCGGGCGTGAGGGTGCGCGGCGGCGATGGCCGCGTCCTCAAGGGCGCGCCGCTTGAGGTCCGTATCCAGGATAACGGGCCCGGCGTGCCACCGCTGATGCGCGAGCATCTGTTCCAGCCGTTCGTGACCTCCAAGGCGTCCGGCGCGGGCCTCGGCCTCGCCCTCTGCGCCAAGTTGGTCTCCGGTCACGGGGGCCTGATCGACTTCGAGTCCGAGCCGGGCCGGACCGTGTTCCGCGTCCTCCTGCCCGTCGCCAGTATCGAGAGCGCCGAATGAACGCCGCCGCCAACGCGTCCAAGAAAGTCCTGATCGCCGACGACGACAGTTCGATCCGGCTGGTCCTGAGCCAGGCGTTCACTCGCCTTGGCTACCAGGTCCGGGCGACCGGAAATGCGGCGACCCTGCTCAAGTGGGTGCAGGAGGGCGAGGGGGACCTGATCCTCACCGACGTGATGATGCCCGACGAGAACGTGTTCAACGTCCTGCCGCGCATCCGCAAGGAACGGCCCAAGCTGCCGATCATCGTGATGAGCGCCCAGAACACCCTGCTCACCGCGGTGAACGCCGCCGACGCCGGCGCTTTCGAATACGTCTCCAAGCCTTTCGACCTGGATGACATCACCGCCGCCGCACGCCGGGCCCTGGCTCGGCCCGCGGACAGCGAGGCGGCCAAGGCTCAGGCCCGGGCCATGAAGGACGAGCGGCTGCCGCTGATCGGCCGATCCGCCGCGATGCAGGAGGTCTACCGCACCGTCGCCCGCCTGGTCGGGGCCGACCTGACCGTGCTGATCCTCGGCGAGAGCGGCACCGGCAAGGAGTTGGTCGCCCGCGCGCTGCACGAGCTCGGCCGGCGGCGCGACGGCAGGTTTGTGGTCATCAACCTGGCGGCGGTCCCGCGCGAGCGGGTCGAGACCGAACTGTTCGGACGCGGTGAAGGCGACCTCGGAAAGTTGGTCGAGGCCGACGGCGGCACGCTGTTTCTTGACGAGATCGGCGACATGCCGCTGGACGCGCAGAGTCGTCTGCTGCGCGTCATCGACGGCGCCGAACCGGCCATCAATCCCAAGACCAACCGGCCGCCCAATGTCCGCATCATCGCCGCCACGAACCGGGACCTGCGCGGCCTCATCGGTCAGGGCCTGTTTCGCGAGGATCTGTACTTTCGCCTGAACGTCGCCCCGGTGCGCCTGCCGCCGCTGCGCGACCGCGTCGAGGACATCCCGGATCTGGCGCGCTCGTTCCTGCTTCGCGCCGCCCGCGAGGGACTGCCGGCGAAGACCATCGACCAGTCGGCGCTTGATCGCATGAAGGCACACGACTGGCCGGGCAACGTCCGTGAGCTGGAGAACCTGGTCCGCCGCGTCTGCGCCCTCTACGGCGAGGAGCTGATTACCGCCCGCATCGTCGAGCGCGAGTTGCAGGATCACACCCCCGTGGTCGGCGAGACGGGTCCCTTGACCCTGTCGCAGCTGGTGGAACGGCATCTGGCCGCTCATTTCGCCGACCAGCCGGATGGCCTGCCCGCCGCGGGCCTCTATGACCGGGTGCTGGAAGAGGTCGAGCGACCGCTGATCCAGCTGACCCTGTCGGCGACGCGCGGCAATCAGGTGCGCGCGGCCGAGATCCTGGGCCTCAACCGAAACACCCTGCGCAAGAAGATCCAGGACCTCGGCGTGGAAATGGTGCGCGGCAAACGCTGACACTGTTCAGCCACATCCCTGTTGCAGTGGGGACGCAGTTCGACCTAGGCTGCCGATATGAGTTCCACCGCGTCCGAGGGGATCGTTGACGCGCCGCCGCCAGCCTGGCGGCGGATTGTCGAGTCTCGCTACCTGCTCGGCGGCGGCTATGTCCTGGCGGTCATCCTGACGATCACCGGCGCGCTGCTGGCGTCGCGACCGCCTGAGGTCGGGCCGATCGGCGCCGACGTCCAGGTGATGCTGGTCCTGCTCGGCTTCAACCTCGTGCTGATCCTGGCCCTGGCGACGCTGGTGGCGCTGCGGGTGGCGGTCCTGCTGCGGAACCGGAACGCCGACGCCGGCGCCCGGCTGCAGCTGCGCTTCATGGCCATCTTCGGTCTCGCCACTGTCGCTCCGGCCATTGTCGTCGCGCTGTTTTTCGGCGGCGTGGTCATCTCGGGCGTCGACTACTGGTTCAGCCAGAAGGTCCGCACGATGATCGAGAACTCGGCCACCGTCGCCCGCACCTACGTCCAGGAGCAGACCAACTACCTCGGCGAAAACATCATGACCGTCGGCGGGGAGCTGAACCAGGCGCCGGACGCCCTGGCCGAGTCGCCGATCGCCTTCAGTCACTATCTGGGTCAGCTGTCCTCGGGCGCCTTCGTCGCGGCCTATGTCCTTGACGGCGACGGCCGCATCCTGGCGCGCTCGGAGGCGCGGGGCGCGCCGCCCTTCCTGGCCCCGCCCGCGGAGAGCTTCGCGGCGGCAGACCAGGGCGACATTTCGGCCCAAAGCTTTGCTTCGAACGACATGTTCCGCGGTCTGTACCGGCTGAAGGCCTATCCGGACGCCTACCTCTACGTGGTGCGGCCGGCCAGCAACGGCATTCTCAGCCAGCTGCGCGACGCCGAGGCGCAACTGGTCACCTACCGCGAGGCCGACGACAACAAGCTGCGCCTGCAGGCGGCCTTCGCCCTGACCTATGTCGAGACGGTGCTGCTGCTGCTGGTGGGGGCCGCCTGGCTGGCTATCCCGGTCGGAGACTCGATCGCCGCGCCGGTCGCGCGCTTGATCCAGGCCGCCGGCCGTATCGCGCTGGGCGACCTCGACGCCCGGGTGGACGATGATCGTCAGCCTGAGGAAATGGCGATGTTGTCGAGAGCTTTCAACAATATGACCAACGATCTTCAGGTCCAGCAACTGGCCCTCAAGTCCGCCAGTCTCGACGCCGAGAGTCGTCGGATGTTCATCGAAACCGTGTTGTCCGGCGTCAGCGCCGGCGTCATCGGTCTGGATGGCCTTGGCAAGGTCTCCGCCAGCAATCGCCAGGCGGCGGTGCTGCTCGGCGTCGATCCCGACGCCATGGCGGGCCGCCAGCTCCACGAGGTGGCTCCAGAGCTGGTCCCGGTCGCCGAACGCGCCGTGGAGATCAGCGCCGAGGTCGAAGAGGAAGTCGATGTCGTGCGCGGCGCCGAGACCCGTCGTCTGCGTGTTCGGGCCAGCGGGGCCGCCTCCGACGGCGTGGTCCTGACCTTCGATGACATCACCCGCCTGATCACCGCCCAGCGGAACGCCGCCTGGAAGGATGTCGCCCGCCGCATCGCGCATGAGATCAAGAACCCGCTGACCCCGATCCAGCTCTCGGCCGAGCGCATTCGGCGCAAGTACCGCAAGGAAATTTCCAGCGATCTCGAGACCTTCGACCGCTGCACCGACACCATCATCCGCCAGGTCGGCGACATCGGCCGCATGGTCGATGAGTTTTCGTCCTTCGCTCGCATGCCCGCGCCGCGCATCGCCGACACCGATCCCGCCGAGCTGCTCAAGCAGGCAGTGTTCGCTCAACGGGTCGCCAGCCCCGAACTGGTCGTGGAGATGGACGAGCCGCCGTCGGGCCTTGTCCTGTCCTGCGACGAGCGGATGGTCGGCCAGGCCCTGGCGAACATCCTCAAGAACGCGGCCGAGGCTGTGTCGGGCAAGGGACTGCCGGCCGGCGAGGGGCGGATTCATGCGTCGCTCCTGGCGAGCGACGATCGGCTGACCTTCGTTGTCGAGGACAACGGCGTGGGACTGCCCCCCCGGGACCGGGACCGGCTGACGGAGCCCTATGTGACAACGCGGGAGAAGGGCACAGGCCTCGGCCTCGCGATCGTCAAACGCATTTGCGAGGACCATGGCGGCGAACTGGCGTTGGGGGACGCCCAGTCCCTGTCGGGGGCCCGTGTCTCACTGTGTTTTCCAATCGCGCGTAGGACGGCCGCGCCCGAACTGAAGGAGACGGCGCATGGCGGCTGATATTCTGGTGGTCGATGACGAAGCGGATATCCGTGAGCTGGTGTCCGGGATCCTGACCGACGAGGGCTACGCGGTGCGCACAGCGGCCGACTCGGAGCAGGCCCTCGCCGCCATCCGCGCGCGGAAGCCGACCTTGATCGTGCTCGACATCTGGATGCAGGGCGGAGGCATGGACGGCCTCGAACTGCTGGATCTGGTGAAGACCCTCGACGCTGACCTGCCGATCATCATGATCAGTGGTCACGGCAACATCGAGACGGCCGTCAGCGCCATCAAGCGCGGCGCCTACGAGTTCCTGGAGAAGCCGTTCAAGGCCGACCGGCTGCTGCTGGTGGTCGAACGCGCGATCGAGGCGGCCAGCCTCAAGCGCGAGAACCGCCGCCTACGCACCCAGACGCTGACGCCGGACGGTCTGATCGGCCGGTCGGCCGCCGCCCAGCAGCTTCGCCAGCTGGTCGCCAAGGTCGCGCCGGCCAACAGCCGCGTGCTGATCGCCGGGCCGGCCGGTTCGGGCAAGGAACTGGTCGCGCGACTGATCCACGGCTCCAGTCCAAGAGCCAAGGGCGAGTTTGTCGCGATCAGCGCGGCCGGCATGGCTCCTGAACGCATGGACCTGGAGCTGTTCGGGGAGGAAGGCGAGGGCGGTCGCCCGCGCAAGATCGGCGTCTTCGAGCGCGCTCACGGCGGCACCCTCTATCTCGACGAGGTGGCGGACATGCCGCGCGAGACCCAGAGCCGCATCCTGCGGGTTCTGGTCGAACAGCGCTTCCGCCGGGTGGGCGGGGACAGCGACGTCCAGGTCGACGTGCGTGTGATTTCCTCCTCCAGCAGGGACCTGCGCGAGGAAATCGCCGCTGGCCGCTTCCGGGAGGATCTGTTCCACCGCCTGAACGTGGTGCCTATCCGGGTGCCGGGCCTGGCGGAGCGGCGCGAGGACCTGCCCGAACTCATCAGCTATTTCATCGACCGCATCGGCGAGGCCACCGGCCTGCCGCGCCGCCGCCTGGCCGAGGACGCCCTGGCGACGCTGCAGGTTCACGAGTGGCCCGGCAACGTCCGCCAGCTGCGCAACAACGTCGAGCGCATGATGATCCTGGCCTCAGGCGACCCGAACGAGCCGATCACGGCGGCCATGCTGCCGTCCGAAGCGCCGCCTGATTCCCAGGGTGGAGGCATCGGCACCGAGAAGATCATCGCCCTGCCGCTGCGCGAGGCGCGCGAGCTGTTCGAGCGCGAATATCTCAACGCCCAGATCCTGCGTTTTGGCGGAAACATCTCCCGGACGGCGGCCTTCATCGGTATGGAGCGCTCGGCGCTGCACCGGAAGCTCAAGTCCCTCGGCCTGACCGGCCAGCGCAACGGCGAGGACGGGGAGGACTGATGTCGCGCTGGGCTTACGTGAACGGCCGCTTCGTGCGGCACGGCGATGCGGCGGTTCACGTCGAGGACCGCGGCTACCAGCTGGCGGACGGCGTCTACGAGGTCTGGGCGGTGATCGACGGGCGCATGATCGATACGCTCGGCCATTTCGAGCGCCTAGAGCGCAGCCTGGGCGAACTGCGCATCCCGCAACCGATGAGCCGCAAGGCGCTGGAACTGGTGCTGCGCGAGGCGATCCGGCGCAACCGCGTGCGTCACGGGTTGGTCTACCTGCAGGTGACACGCGGCGTCGCGCGACGGGACCACGCGTTCCCGGACAGGCCGATCGAGCCCGCCGTCGTGATCACGGCCAAGACCACGGACCGGAAGGCCGCCGAGGCCCGGGCGGCGAAGGGCATCGGCGTCATCACCCTGCCTGAGAACCGCTGGGGCCGCTGCGACATCAAGACGGTCGGGCTGCTGCCGAACGCGCTGGCCAAACAGGCGGCGAAGGAGGCCGGTTGCGGCGAAGCGTGGTTCGTGGACGCCGACGGTCTGGTCACCGAGGGCGCCTCGTCCAACGCCTGGATCGTTGACGCCGATGGCGTGCTGCGCACCCGCGACACGACCGCCAATATCCTGCGCGGCGTCACGCGCAAGAGCGTCATCGCCCTGCTCGGCGAGGCCAACATCCGCTTTGAGGAACGTCCCTTCACGCCGGCCGAGGCGAGGGCCGCGCGCGAGGCCTTCATCACCGGCGCGGGGGCCCTGGTCATGCCAGTGGTCAGCATTGACGGCGCCCCGATCGGCGGCGGCGCGCCCGGCCCAGTGGCGACGCGACTTCGGGCGCTCTATATCGAGGCCGCCCAAGCTTCGGTCAGTTGACGGTCTTCCGGCCGTTGGCGGTTGCGGATGGCCCTGATCCGGGCCAAGCATAAGAGGCTTGCGTGTGTGGAGGGCTTCCTGCCCTCCGGCCAAGAACAAGAAGGGGAATCCCCGTGACGGACAAGAAGCAGAACCTGCAGGACACCTTCCTCAACAGCGTGCGCAAATCGAAGACGCCGCTGACCATCTTCCTCGTCAATGGCGTGAAGCTGCAGGGCGTCGTGAGCTGGTTCGACAACTTCTGCGTCCTGCTGCGGCGCGACGGTCAGTCCCAGCTCGTGTACAAGCATGCGATCTCGACGATCATGCCCGCCCAGCCGGTTCAGCTCTACGAGCCCGGCCCCGAACAAGACGATTGACCCAACTCATTGATCACGGCGTGCCCGTCCAGCGGGCGCTTGTCCTCCACCCCGTAAGATCGACGGACGCCAACGCGCGGGACCCCCAGGCTCGCCTTGAGGAGGCGGTCGGCCTGGCGCTGGCGCTCGACCTCGAGGTCGTCGAAGCAAGGATCGTGGCCCTGCGCGGTCGCACGCCCGCCACGTTGTTCGGTTCGGGCAAGGTCGAGGAGCTCCGCCTCCTGTGCGAGGTCGAGGACATCGACGTCGTTATGGTCGACGAGGCCCTGACCCCGGTGCAGCAACGCAACCTTGAGCGTGCGTGGCAGGTCAAGGTCGTCGACCGCAGCGGTGTGATCCTGGAGATCTTCGGTCGACGCGCCCGCACGCGCGAAGGGGTTCTGCAGGTCGAGTTGGCGCGACTGGAATACGAGCGCTCGCGCCTGGTGCGCACCTGGACTCACCTGGAACGCCAGCGCGGCGGCACCGGCAGCACGGGTGGTCCCGGCGAAACCCAGATCGAGCTGGATCGCCGACAGATCGCCGACCGCATCATCAAGATGAAGAAGGAGCTGGCCGAGGTCCGTCGGACCCGGACGCTGCATCGCGCCCAGCGCAAGAAGGTCCCGTACCCGACCATCGCGCTGGTCGGCTACACCAACGCCGGCAAGTCGACCCTGTTCAATCGTCTCACCGAAGCGGACGTCGTCGCTCAGGACATGTTGTTCGCGACCCTCGACCCGACGCTGCGGACGGTAAAGCTCCCGGGCGGCCGGCCGGCGATTCTGTCCGACACGGTGGGCTTCATCTCCGACCTGCCGCACGAGCTGGTCGAAGCCTTCCGCGCCACCCTGGAGGAGGTGCAGGAGGCCGACGTGGTCCTGCACGTGCGCGACATCGCCAATCCCGACACCCTGGCCCAGAGGCGTGATGTCGAGACGGTGTTGAAGGAGCTTGGCGTCACGGTCGATGACGGCCGTCGCATCATCGAGGTCTGGAACAAGGCCGATCTGCTCGGCGAGGACGACCGCATCGACGCCGAGGGCGCGGCGCGGCGCTCAGGCTCGGCTCTCGTTTCGGCCGTCACCGGCGAGGGCTGCCAGGCGCTGCTGCACCGGCTGGCCACGCTGGTCGATGTCACCCCGGAGATCGACGTGGTGCTCGACAGCAGCAACGGCGAGGCCCTGGCCTGGCTCTATCGTCACGGCCGCGTGGTGGGTCGGCACGAGGGCGGGGAGGGCGCCCTGCACCTGCGCGTCCGGCTCGACAGCCAGGCGCTGGGCCGGTTCGAGCGGCTGTTCCCGGAAGCGACTGTGGCCGAGGCGGCGGAATAGCGATCGCCGCCGGGCCGAGCGTGACGAGGCTCAGGCCGCGAGAGCGCCCCAGGTGGCCATGGCCAGGCCGAAGGCTCGCATGTCGCCGACCGTGGTGCTCGCCATCCTGTTCATGACGTAAGCCAGGGTCGTGCGGGCATCCATGTCGACGATCACCAGCGAACCGCCGTAGCCGCCCCAGTAGAGGGTGTTGGGATTGGGCAGGGGCACGGCGCCGCCGGCCAGGCCGTAGCCGAGGCCGAAGCGCGCCGGCACGCCGAGGACGAGATCCGGACCCTCGATCTGCAGCTCCAGCGCCTTGCGGCAGCCGGCCTCGGATAGGAAGCGCTTGCCATCCATCACCCCGCCGTTGGCGAGGATCGACTGCACCCGGGCCACCGAGCGGGCGTTGCCGGTTCCGCCGGCGGCCGGGATCTCCGCGCCGCGCCAGGCCCGGGTGCGGGTGGCGGAGACGTCGATCGGCGGATTGGTCGCCATGTTCTTCGTCAGCTCGGACTGGGCCGAGTCGGAAATGCCGCCGCCCGGCGGGGGCGGGATCAGATCGGCCACGCGGCCGTCCTCGGACGCCGGCAGGCCGATGTGGAAGTCGGCGCCGAGCGGCCCGGCGATCTCCTCGCGGAACACCGTACCCAGGGTCTTGCCGGTGATCCGGCGCACGACCTCGCCGACCAGGTAGCCCTGGGTCAGCGCATGGTAGCCGGCCTTCGTGCCCGGCTCCCAGTAGGGAGCCTGGGCGGCCAGGAGGCTGGTCGCCTTGTCCCAGTCATAGAGGACGTCGCCGTTGATCGGTTCTTTCCAGCCTGACAGGCCGGCGGAATGGCTCATCAAGTGGGCGACCGTGACGCCTTCCTTACCGTTGGCCGCGAATTCCGGCCAGTACTTGGCCACCGGCGCATGGAAGTCGAGCTCGCCGCGGTCGGCGACCAGCAGGGCGGTGAGGGCGCACATCGTCTTGGTCGTCGAATAGACGTTGACGATGGTGTCCTCGACCCAGGGACGGGTCTTTTCGGCGTCGGCGTGTCCACCCCACAGATCGATGACGATCTCGCCGTCCTGCGTCGCGCAGAACGAGGCGCCGACGTCCTCGCCGCTGGCGAGATGGCCCTCGAAGACCGTGCGGACCTCGGCGAACCTGTCCTGTGTGAAACCGTGAACCGACCCGTCGGCCATCCTGCATCCCCCCTCTTTCTGGCAAGCCTAGCAGGAGATCGCGGAGCGGGTCACCCGTTACCCAGCGGAACGTTCCGCCGCCTTGGCTTCGTTCCAGAGCGCGTCCATTTCGGCCAGGTCGGACTGGTCAGGCGTCTTGCCGCGCTCGGCCAGCCGATGCTCGATATAGCCGAAACGGCGCACGAACTTGGCGTTGGTGGCGCGCAGGGCGTCCTCGGGCTCGATGTCCAGCTCGCGGGCCAGGTTGGCGAGCACGAACAGCACGTCGCCCAGCTCGCCGCGCATCTTGTCGCGGTCTCCGGACTCGATCTCGACCCTCAGCTCGCCGACCTCCTCGTCGAGCTTGTCGAGGACTTCCTTCACGCTCGGCCAGACGAAGCCGACACGGGCCGCGCGCTTGTTCAGCTTCACCGCGCGGGTGAGGGCGGGCAGGCCGACGGGAACATCGTCGAGAATGCCGTGGCGCGCCTTCTCCGACCGCTCCTGCTGCTTGATGACCTCCCAGGCCGCGGTCTGCTCGCCGCTGGTGCGGGAAGCCTCGTCGCCGAAGACGTGCGGATGCCGGCGGACCATCTTGTCCGAGATGGCGTTGGCGACGTCTCCGAGATCGAACGCCCCCTGTTCCTCGGCCATCCGCGAGTGGAAGACCACCTGCAGCAGCAGGTCGCCCAGTTCTTCCTTGAGATCCTTCAGGTCGTTCCGCTCGATGGCGTCAGCGACCTCATAGGCCTCCTCGACCGTGTAGGGCGCGATGGTCGCGAAGGTCTGTTCCAGATCCCAGGCGCAGCCGCGCTCGGGGTCGCGCAGCCGGGCCATGATCTCGACCAGGCGGAAGATCGGATGGTCGTCAGGTGACGACGGGGTTGACGACATTGGGGTTGGTCCCTGCCACGTCCTCTGGGGTCGGAGGCGGGAAGACGCCGTCCTTCTCGCCGAGTTGGCGCAGAATCTCGGCGTGCTTCTCCTCGGTCAGGGGATAGCCGATCATGCAGGCGGCGGCGAGCAGGCCGATGATCCCGGGCGCGAAGGCGTAGAGCGCTTGAAGGCCGTCCATGGACAGCGGGGTGCTGTTGGCGGCGGTCTTGGCGTCGAAGCCGAGCGAGTCGAGCAGGAACAGACTGCAGACCGCCAGGGCCGAGCCGACCTTCACCGTGCCGGTCAGGATCGCGTACAGCAGGCCCGTCCTGTCCTTGCCGGACTCCAGCCGCTCCTCGTCACCGTAGTCCGCGAGCATCGAGCGCAGCAGCAGCGCGCCGGCGGAATAGGGAATGCCGGCCGCGACCAGGAACGGCGTCGCCAGCCAGAAATTGCCGGCCGGAAGGGTAACGACCAGGAATTGCACGATCGCGTAGGTGACGCAGGCGGCGATCAGGGCCTTGGCTTTGCCGATCCGCTTGGCGAGCTTGGTCCAGATGAAGCCTCCGAGCACGGCGGCCAGAAAATAGACGAGCAGCAGGCTGGAAGACTCCAGGAAGGTGAACTGCTTGACCCGGATGAAGAAGAAAAAGAACAGCGTTCCGGCGATCCCCGGCGCGAGGCCGGTCAGCAAGTCGGCGGCGAGGATGCGGATGACCGTCGGCCGACCGATGAGCCGGAAATAGTCCTTCAGCGACGCTCTCTCGGGATTGGCGTCCTCGATAACGGGCGGTTCCGGAACGCGCCAGAGCGCCAGAAGGGTCGCAAGGGGCAGTAGGACAACGATGAACCAGCCCTGGCCGCCTACGATCTCAGTCTCGTTGTCTCCCATGCCGATCGCGTTGAGCAGGATCGGCAGGGTGAGGATGACGATCATCCCGACCACGTTGCCGGTCTGCCAGAAGGCGTAGATGCGCGACCGCTCATTGTAGTCGGTCGACAGCTTCGACGCCCAGGACGTGTGCGCCAGGGTGGCGATCGACAGGCCGAAATAGACCACGACCAGCCAGAACCACAGGTAGCCGACCCCCACGCCCGGCTTGGCCATGAACAGCATGTAGATGGCCAGCATCAGCGCCGGCATGCTGATCGCCAGCCAGCCCTTGAAGCGACCGAAGGACCAGCGTGTGCGGTCAAGCACCGTGCCGAAGAGCGGATCGAACCCGATGTCGATCAGCCGGACGAGCACGAAGGCGAGGCTGACCGCCGACAGGTTCACGCCCAGCGTCTCGGAATAGTAGTGGGGAAGAGTGATCACCAGCGGCAGGCCGAAGGCCGCCAGCGGCAGGCAGGGGGCGGCGAACGCCGCGAGCGTCAGGAAAGAACGGCGGCCGTCGGCCATGTCGCCTCGCTAATGCAGGATGTCTTGCGTCGGCGAATTGTTATCGCCGTTCACCCGCCAAAAGACCGTGTGAACGGCGATGGGGCAAGCCCAGAAGTTCTAGCTACTTCGCCGCGACGGACTCGCCGCGCGCCAGCTTGCGGGCGAAGCGGTCGAACGTCCGCTCGGCGTCGCTCCAGGTGGCGGAGACGACGGTGTTGCGGAAGTCGCTTTCATACCAGCGATAGCTGATCGGGGTGCTGACGCCATCGACGCCGACATAGGTCCCGCTGAGCGTCGCGCCGCCGATACCGCGGCTCTCGTACGAGAGGCCCGGCGTCCGCGTCAGCTGCCGCATGGTCGGGCGGTTGGGCGTGGCGTCCTCGATGACCACGGTCAGCACGCCGCCGTCGGCGGTGAGGGCGCCGGCGCGGCCGAGCTCGCGTTCGAGCGACTCGCGTAGCTCGTCGGTCAGCTGGTCGAGGTCACGCTGGCCGATGATGTCGGTCTTGCCGGCCAGCTCGGGGCCGATGTCGATGTTGATCGTCGCCACCCGGGCCGGGGCGGCCTGGGCTGTCGAAGCTATGGCGGCGGCGAACACGGTGGCGGACAGAAGGGCAGGCAGGCGCATGCGCTTGTCTCCAAGGTCGTCGTAGTCCCTCGACGATGGAGGATAGGCGTCCTGCGCCCGCCCGCAAGGGGTCGCGGCGGTCAGGACCGCTTGAACTGGCTGACCGCCTGCACGCTGGCGCGATTGAGGGCTGAGGCAGCGGCCAGGGCCCGCATCTGGAACAGCGTCGGTTCGACCACATACTTGTAGGTGTTGTGGGCGTAGGCGAAGGTCGGGCCGATCTCGCCGGGTGTGGCCATACCGCTGTTCACGCGCGAGTTCCACCAGGCCACCTCGTCGCGGTTGGAATAGCTCGAGGCTTCGACCAACTGGCCCGCCTGGCCCAGCCGGACCCTTTTCTGCAGAGCGCCGCGGCCTCCGTCCCCCGCGATCTTGTTGCGCGCGTGATAGACGTTCAGTCCGCTGAACAGCTCGACCATGAACAGGCCCGGCTCGATGCCGACGCTGGCGCCGCCCGAATAGATGCTGTTGCCGGACCGGGAGAGGCTGGCCACGTCGATGACCAGGGTCGGGATGAGGATCACGGCATCCAGCTCCATGCCGATCATATGCAAGGCCTTCACCGAGGCCTGGTCGAACGGCGACTTGTCGGTGAGCGGCGAGTCCACGGCCGTCAGATAGAGACCCTGGCCGGTCGGCGGCGCGATGACCACGCGTCGCGCGTCGGCCGCCGGCTGCTTGCGGAACGGAATGGCCGAGCTCTTGAGCGCCTGGAAGGCCTGGGTGGCGTGCATCTGCTCGGTCGTGAGGATGGGGCGGCCAGCCGCGGCCAGCTGAGCGATCAGGTCCGCCTGGGCCTTGGCCGCGATCGCCTGCATCAGGTCCACGGTCATGCCCGCCAGCTGGTAGGCCGAACTGACCTGGACGTTGTTGCCGGACGCCATGGCCCCGAGGCCGTTCTGGAACACCAGGCCGAAGTTGTAGCCCATCACGCCGACATTCCTCGACGGGCCGAGAGATGAGAAGTTTCGGTAGTTCAGGTCCTTGACCGACAGGGTTGCAAGGTCTGCGTAGGACTGGGCCTGGGCCGATCCGGCGCCGGCCGTCGCGGCTAGGCCGAGGCCTGTGGCGGCGGCGCCGCTGATGAACTCTCGACGCTTCATGGTGCGCTCCCTCCGGGGTCGATCGCGGGGTTCGTCCGCAGGTTCGAGCCTGCATCGTCGGGAACGCGCCCTTCGCCCTCAGAAAGTGGGGTTCCGCTGCGACAGGCTGGAGGCGGGCGGCATCCACCCCTAGGGTGAGCGCCAACCACAGGGGAGGAGGACGGCGATGAGCGATCTGGTGCTGCGCGAGGACGTGGGCGGGGCTGCGATCCTGACCCTGAACCGGCCCGACAAGCTGAACTCCCTGAACGTGCCGGTGTTCGAGGCGCTGGAGGCCCATGTGAAGGCCATCGCGGCCGCGCCAGGAGGCGTGGCGGCGGTGGTGCTGCGCGGGGCCGGGCGCTGCTTCTCAGCCGGTCACGACCTGGGCGACATCGCCACCGGTGAGAAGCTACCGCGCGCGAACTATCAGTCACATGTCATTGAAACACTGGCTGATCTTCCGCTGCCGGTGATCAGCGCCGTACACGGCCACTGCTACACCGGCGCGCTGGAGCTGGCGCTGGCCGGGGACATCATCCTGGCCTCGGAGAACGCGAAGTTCGCCGACACCCACGCCCGCTGGGCTTTGACGCCGGTCTGGGGCCTGAGCCAGCGCTTGCCGCGCCGAGTCGGGACCTACAAGGCGCGCGAGATGATGTTCACCTGCCGCACCTATTCGGGCCGCGAGGCCGAAGCCATGGGTCTGGCCAACAGCTGTGTCGCCGACGACCAGTTCGACTCGGCCATTCACGCCCTGGTCGCCGAGATCGCCGCCAATTCGCCGTTCAGCCACGCGGCCAACAAGCGGTTGCTGATCCACACCGACGGCCTGCCGATCGGCGCCGGACTGGCGCACGAGATCTACAACGGCGAGGGCGTCGGCCCCGACATGCGCGACCGCATCGCCGCCTTCGCCGCGCGCGCCAAGAAGAGTTAGGCTAGGAAGGGGTAGGGGGCTCTTAAGCCCCCTGCAGCAGCACCTCAGCGATCTGCACCGCATTCAGGGCCGCGCCCTTGCGCAGGTTGTCGCCGGTGACGAATAGCGCCAGGCCGTGCGGCACGGTGGGGTCGGCGCGGACCCGGCCGACGAAGACCGGATCCTGGCCCGTGGCGTCCAGCGGAGTCGGGGCCTGGGTCACGACCACGCCAGGCGCGTCGCCAAGCAGCGCCAGCGCGGCTTCCGGCGAGATCGGCCGGTCGAACTCGGCGTTGATCGACAGGGCGTGGCCGGTGAACACCGGCACCCGCACGCAGGTGCCGGAGACCGGCAGGCCCGGGATGTCGAGGATTTTGCGGGTCTCGTCGCGGAGCTTGGACTCTTCCTCGGTGTAGCCATCGTCACCCAGTACGTAGTTCAGCGGATTGACGTTGAAGGCCATGGTCGAGGACCACTTGTTCGCCGGCGGGAAGGCGACCGCGTCGCCTTGGCGGGCGAGGGCGGCGAGGTCGTTCCCGGCGGCGCGGACTTCGTCCTCGAGGATGCGGATGCCGGCGACGCCGGCGCCGGACACGGCCTGGTAGGTGCTGGCGACCAGTCGCTTGAGGCGCGCCGCGTCGTGCAGCGGCCGCAGCACCGGCATGGCCACCATGGTCGTGCAATTGGGGTTGGCGACAATGCCCTTGGGGATCACGCGCAGGGCGTCCGGATTGACCTCCGCGACGACGAGCGGGACGTCCGGATCGTTGCGCCAGGCCGAGGAGTTGTCGATGACGATCGCGCCCGCCGCGGCGACCTTTGGCGCCAGGGCCTTCGAGATCGAGCCGCCGGCCGAGAAGAAGACAACGTCCAGGCCGCTGTAGTCGGCCGTCTCGGCGTCCTCGACGACGATCTCGCCGCCGTTCCAGGGCAGGGTCGAACCCGCCGACCGGGACGACGCGAACAGCCGCAGCGAGGCGACGGGAAAGCCGCGCTCGGCCAGCAGTTCGCGCATCATCGCGCCGACGAGGCCGGTGGCGCCGACGACGCCCACGCGGGCGGGTCGAGGGATCGAAGGGGGATTGGTCATCTCAGGCGTCTCCTTGGAAGGTCTGACGCGCGGGACTGAGCCTTGATGCTTCTGGCTGCCCCGCGCTGCGGCGGGGCGGCTCTTCAGGTCGCTGCGCTAGACGCGAGCACCCGAAAACGCCCCGCTGGTGCGGGTCGGTTTGCGGGTAATCAGTTTGGTGGCGGCGAAGAGCATCGACGGCGCTTTAGCCGGAAAGGCGTCGCGCTGCAAATGGGCTTTCGGTGCAGCTCACAGCACGGCGCGCAGGACCAGCAGCAGGAAACCGATGGCGATGATCGGTCCGAACACACGCGCCGTGTGGCGCGTCAGGCGTTCGGGCATGAAGGTGTCGGACACCGTCGCGCCCGAGGCCTGGCGGGCGACGACCGCGGTCAGCGGACATTTGAAGCCGAACGCTGAGAAGACGGCGACTTCACCGAGGATCAGGACGATGGCCGGGACCAGCCAGGGTCCGTTCGCGCCGGTGACGCCGGCGAACAGGATCAGCAGGGCGCTGGCGGCCATCACGACATAGATTGCGGTGTGAACGAGACGAGCCAGAAAGAGTCGCTGCGCCTGCTTCATCGTCAATCTCGTGTCTACGCCGGTTAGAGATGTCGCGCCGGGCGCCCGTTAGAAATGTCACCAGGGGATAGGTGAGGGGAGCGGGCGGGCGCGGAGCCCTCCAACCGCGCAGAGCCCGACCGCTCCCCTCCGCAACAGCCGTTCAGCTTCGTTCTTTGTTTTCCGAGTGCGCCGTCAGGCGCGCGAGGCACTGAGATCGTGACAGACCGCGGAAGATTTAGCTGCAGGGGGAAGCGGCGCTAGGTAACCGCGATCTCGGGTGATGGGTAAGCGCAGGGCGCTCCAAAATTCCAGAGCTGCAGGTCACCAGCCTGCAGCTTGCCGAACGCATCCTCCAATATCGGATAAGAATGCAATTTGGCGGGCGCGGCCTTCTTCAACTTCCGTTGAAAAGATGACGTGAAGGTTCGCAAGGCCTTCCAATCAACACTGTCTAACCGTTCTTCCGCTTCGAATGAGCGTTGGCGCGCACCTTTTTCGGTCCAGCACGACATATATGATGCAGCCAAGCATCCATTTTGATCGTTGTTCCGATTGATGCCGATCATCGTGGGGCTATTGAGTTCAGTTCGCCCCTTCGCTCCAAGCTTACGCTGAGTACTCGGCTCGAACTCGATCCATCTGGCTCGCGGCGGAGCACCTGTTGTTTCCAACCATGCCGAAAAGCCCCAGGCACGTTCTCCGATCAATTGCGCCACGTCATCAACGGTTCTCAGCTGACGATTGGTCTGATCAGGCCGGGAATAGGCCTCAAGCAGCGTTACGCCAGGTGAATCAAGAAACCACTGTGCGACCTGCAAAAGGTCCTTGTTCGTGGCGAAGAACGTAATTTGCATGGGCATCCTGCGAACTGCCGCGTCATCATGAATGAACGCTGGCAGTGCGCAACGGTCGTGGTTCGTTGGCTTTTGGCCCCGCGACCGCTTAACCGACACTGAACATGTGCCTGGTCTGATCGCGCCGCTTCGGGCCCTTGCTGGTCCGCATGCCCGGCGGCTGGGTTTGCTGACTCTCGCGGATCAGCGTGAGCAGGCCGCCGAGGCGCTTGTTCTCGAGTACGGGCGTCTCGGTGACGCGGCGCAGCTTGTCGAAGGTGCGGTAGGGCATGCTGCGGCCCTTGTAGCGAACCTCCAGCCGACCATCGGGAAAGTCCACGATCTCGACGCGGCGGCCGATCGCGGCCTGGGCGAACTCCGACGGTTCGATCATGAAGAGGATGTTGTCGTACTGGAGGGTGAGGGACTGCGACAGCGTCCGCTCCGCGCGCCAGGTGAAGGCTTCGTCCAGCCGATCTCTTGCCTGCATGGGCCGGTGCAGGTCCTTGTCGTTGAACGGCGCCTTGGCGAAGCGGGCGTTGTAGTCGGCCATGAAGGCCGGCAGGAAGGCGTTGCCGTCGTCCATGGTGCTGACGCCGGCGAGCCGAAGCTCCTTCACCAGGCGGTCCTGCAGAGTCTTGTTGGCGCGTTCGACGCGGCCCTTGGCCTGGCTGGAGTTGGCGCAGATGATCTCGATGCTCAACGCCTTCAGGGCGCGGCCGAACTGGGTCATGCCGTCGCCGTGCAGGCCGCTGGGCTTGTTGACCCGGAAGACCGCGTGCTTATCGGTGTAGAACGCCACCGGCTTGCCGTGCTGCTCCAGATACCGCTGCGTGGCGTTGAAGTAGGCGAAGGTCGATTCCGACTGGACGAACTGCAGGTGCATCAGCCGGCTAGTGGCGTCGTCGATGAAGACGAGCAGGGTGCATTGCGGGCCGCGATCCTCGAACCACCAGTGCTCCGAGCCATCGACCTGGACCAACTCGCCGACGCACTCACGCCGGTATCGCGGCTGATAGACCCGGCCGCGGCGCTTCACGCGATCCGCCCAGAGGCCGGCGTCGAGCATCCACAGCCGCAGCGTCTCGCGGCCGACGATGATGCCGTGGACCTCGCGCAGCTTCTCGGCGGCCAATGTGGGACCGAAGTCGGCGTAGCGCGCCTTGATCAGTTCCAGGGCCTGGTCCTTGATCGCCGTGGGCGTTTGCCGGTTACTGGCCCGGCCGCGCTTCTTGGAGATGAGGGCCGTCGCGCCTTGCTCCTGGTAGGCCTTCGACAGCCGCAGGACCTGGCGGCGCTCCAGACCCATCAGCTCGCTGGCCGCCGAAACCGTCAGCCGTCCGGCCGTCAGATCGCGCAGGATCTCGACTCGGCTAAGCTCCTTGTCGCTCATGAAGTGCAACGCCACTTTGGAGGACCTCCCACGCAAAATGAGGGAGGGTGCCATCTCTAACTGGCACGCCGGTGACATTACTAAATGGCGGCTACATCTCGATATCGCCTAAGGAATATTATCGGAAATATATGACATGGGAGGAAAGCCGGACAAGGAATTGGTCCTATTGTGCTTTCCCGCCATCCGATGCCCACCGATCCACGGCCAAGGCGTAGTACTCACGGTCGAACAACCGATAGTACAGCCAGGCCGGCAGCTTGTCGTAGCCCGGCTGCACGTCGGCGATGATCTTCACCTGGGTCGTGTGCGCGTCGAGGACGGCGCGCTTGCTGGCGGCCTGGCTCGGGATCGCGATCGCCAGATCCGGCGCCGGCAGGCCCTGGCCGGGTTCGCGCGGATAGCGCGTGCGGAACGCGTCCACGAGCGTCAGTGCGATCTTGATCATGCTCTTCGGAAGCGTCGCCTGGTACAGGCGATCAACGGGAAACTCCTTTTTCGTCAATCCGTTGTCGACGACGGCTCGCACCCAGCGGCCGACCTGGGCGTGATCCGGATGGCCGTAGAAGCCCACGCGTTCGTCGAAACTGACGATGACGCTGGGCCGTTCCTCGTCGATGATCCGGCGGATGGCGGCCTGGGCCTGCGCCGCGTCGACGGCCGGCAGGCCGCCGTCGGGATAGTCCAGCACCACGACACGCGCCGCGCCGAGCGCCTTGCCGGCGGCCCGCGCCTCCGGCGGGCGCAGGCGCGCGAGCTCATCGGCGGTGTAGCCCAGATGCTTCGCAGCTTCCCCGCGCGTCATGTAGACGAGGACGAGGCGGGCGCCCTCCTCCTTCGCCAGTCGGGCGAGGGTCCCGGCGGAGGTGATCTCGTCGTCAGGATGCGCCCAGACGGCGAGCACGGTCTTCGGCGCGCCCTTGACCAGCAGCGTCTTGGCCACCGGCACGTCAGGATCGTTGACCGTATGGTTCAGCGCCAGGAAGCCCCAGGAGGCCAGCGCCGCCAGCACCAGCAGGGTCCCCAGCCCAATGTTCGCGACACGCTTCACAGCCCGACCTCCAGCGTCAGGCCATCATAGGCAGGCTCCACGCCGGGTGGGAGCGAGGCCCGCAAGGCGTTGAAATCCATGTCGATATGCATGTTCGTCAGGATGGTGCGGCGTGGCTTCGCCCGGCGCACCCACTGCAGCGTCTGCTCCAGATGGGCGTGGGTCGGATGCGGCGTGTGGCGCAGGGCGTCGACGATCCAGGTGTCGACGCCGTCCAGCGCCTCCCAGGCGGCGGCGGGCAGGCCGTTGACGTCGGGCGAGTAGGCGACGCTGCCGAACCGGAAGCCGACGCAGCGGATGGCGCCGTGTTCCATGTCGAAGCTGCTGATCGGGATCGGCCCTGACGGCCCGTCGATGCGCCACGGCTCGCCGTGCGGCGGCAGGTCGTGCGCCTCGAGGATGGCCGGATAGCCGCCCTGACTCTCGAAGATGTAGTCGAACTTGCGGGTCAGGCTGGCGCGGGTCTCCGCGTCCATCCAGGCGTCGATCCGGGCGCGCTGGCGGATGAAGAAGGCGCGGACATCGTCGATGCCGTGGCTCTGGTCGGCGTGATCGTGGCTGAACAGGATGCCGTCCAGCCGACCGATGCGGGCGTCGATGGCCTGTTCACGGAAGTCCGGCGAGGTGTCGACCAGCACGGTGGTCTCAGGCCCCTCCCCGCCATCGGCGCGCTTGCGGCGGACCAGCAGAGAGCAGCGACGACGGCGGTTCCGTGGCTCGTTCGGATCGCAGACGCCCCAATCGCCGTCGGCGCGCGGAACGCCGCCGGAAGAACCGCAGCCCAAGATCGTCACGCGGAGCGTCCCCATCAAGCCGGCCTTGTCACGTCAGGAAACACGCGAAAGAAGTTCTCCGCGAGCAGGGCGCTCCCCTCCTCCATCGAGAGCCCCCTCAAACGGCAGAACGCCTCTTGCACGTCGCGCA
>CALALX010000108.1 GCA_937925635.1 uncultured Caulobacter sp. | reverse complement strand
ATGCGGCAGGCGGCGCAGGAAGCCGCGCTCCTCCAGGGCCGTGATCAGGCGGTGGATGCCCGACTTCGAGGCCAGGTCCAAAGCCTCCTTCATCTCGTCGAACGACGGCGATACGCCAGTCTCCTTGATGCGTTCATGGATGAACATCAGGAGTTCGTGCTGCTTGCGGGTGAGCATAGCCTGGCCTCGCCAACCGAATCTGCGGCGGAACAAACCGCCAACTTCACTGGATGTTCTCTAGGTGTTCTTCGTTAATGTCAAGTTGACGGCGTTTTCGGGTCTCCGATGCTGTGAAACCCCAGCGCCGCAAGGGATCGCACCATGACCCGCACCGCCAGCTGCTCCTGCGCAAGCCTGACCGTCGCCTGTGACGGCGAGCCGACGCGAATCTCCGTCTGCCACTGCCTGGCCTGCCAGCGGCGCACGGGCAGCGCCTTCGGCTCGGCGGCCTTCTTTCCGGCCGAGGCCGTCACGGTCGCCGGCGAGTCGAACACCTGGACCCGGGCCGGCGAGGACGGACCGGGCGCGATCTTCCACCACTGCCCGACCTGCGGCGCGACGGTGTTCTGGGAGCCGCTGTTCAAGCCGGGCTTCATCGCGGTGGCGGTGGGCGCGTTCGCCGACCCGACTTTCCCGCCGCCGGAAAAGCAGGTCTACGGGGAGACGAGGCATCCGTGGGTGGCGATCGAGGGCGTGGTGGAAGATTAGCGCGATCAATGCGAGATTGACGCAGTTTGCAGTGCAAGGGATGGTCGTTTCGGGGGGGGGAGCCGATGGCGATCCAGATCGACGCCTTTGATGTCCAGCTCGGCGCGGCGCTGCTCCTGCAGTTCACGGCCGCTACCGGCACGCCGATCCGGGTGTTGGCCGACGCCGGCGCTCCGCTGAAGGACCGGAGGCGGTATCCGTTCTCCAAGGTGGCCGAGCAACTGGACGAGGCCTTCGCGGCCTTCGGGTCCGGCGACCGCAGGATCGATCTGATGATCGGCACCCATTACGACGCCGACCACCTCACTGGCCTCACGCCGATCGTCGAGGACCTGGGGTTCGAGATTGGTCAAGCATGGCTCCCGCCAGTCGTAAACGATGTCTCGGCCGCCCCGGCCGACGGGCCGGTGAGATCCAGCGAGTTCTTTGCGCTGCAGCTGGCCGGTCCTCAGGGCAAGGCCGTGCTTCGAAGCTATCTGGACCAGAAAGCGCGCGTCTGTGTTGCGCTGGCGCGGCTTGAACGCGGCGCCGACGATTTTTCCGGGCTCCTGAGGAGCGGTCTCAAGGGGCTGCAACTCGACGAGTCGGTCGGTGCCAAGATTCGTCTGTCGCCGGGCTTCTTCGAGCGGCACAGGCGAGACGCCTGGGAGACCCTCGGAGGCCCTCCAGACCATGATCATGGCCGGGAACTCGAGTCGGATCCGGGCCCTGCGGAGGATGAGCTCTATCCGTACTGGCTCTACCGGGGCGAACATGGGGGACGCCTCCGGAAGGCATGGGCCACCAGCGACGGAAGTCTCCGGGCCCTGGCGGAAGTCGTTGAAGCGCGTCGGGAAGAACTGCCTGGCCAGGTGGTTCCGGACGCCCGTGCGCTCGCCGCGGTCAGGGCCTCAGAGGCCTCCAAGGCGATCAACGCCAAGGCGCTCGCCGGACTCGTAGCCGCGCTGAAACGCAGGGAAGTGCCAATACGCTGCGAGTTTATCAACGATGGGGCTCCGAGTCGCTTCGTTTGGCAGGCATCGAGCCGGGCCTTTGTCGCCGGTCAGACGCTGTCGTCGGACGGTCCTGTTCTGAAACTGCTGGGTCCGTCGCGGCAGTTGATCGACAAGCACCGTAACCTGCTGCCCATCGGCGACTACATGGCGAAGGTGGCCTTCACCCGCATCAGGGTGCAGGGCGTCACGGAGAGCAATCAGCTCAGCTATGTCCTGGCTGTCGAAGCCGAGTCGCAGCGCCTTTTGGTGTCGGGTGACACCGGCTTCAACGACTTCCGGCGCTTGAACAGCCGCGATCCTTACTATCCCAGTCTTCTGCAAGCCCTTAAGCCACTGCATGTGATCCAGGTCGCTCATCACGGGGGCCACAACGGGCATTTCTACAACGTCCTGTTGAGTGCGGGCTTTGCGGCCCAGACCGAGCCCTCCTTCCTGCTGCTTTCCCACGAGACCGATGACCGGACGCGGCCGTCGATCGAGTTTGGCCAGTTCATCGCGGAAGTCCGGAAGGACGGCGACGACATGACGCTCCTGTTCACGGCTCGGCCGAGCGCGGAGAAGGTGCTGGACTACCGGACGCTGATCGCTCCGGCGTCACCGCCGGGCGGCGCCGATCGCGGTGACGTGCGCCTGCGTTTCGATCGTGGATGGTCGGTGGTCCGCCATCCGGTCGGCTTCTAGCCGTACCGGATCACGCCCTAGCCGAGCAGCGCCCGCGTCGCCGCCTCGACGTCCGCCTGCCGCATCAGGCTCTCGCCGACCAGCATCGCCTTCGCGCCGCTGGCCTCGCAGCGCGCGACGTCGGTGGGGGTGAAGATCCCGCTCTCGGTCACCAGCAGGGCGTTCTTCGGCGCCCGGGCCGCCAGCCGCTCGGTGATGGCCAGATCGACGGTGAAGGACTTCAGGTCGCGGTTGTTGACCCCGACCAGCGTCGCGCCCAGCGCGCCGGCGCGGTCCATCTCGGCCTCGTCGTGGACCTCGACCAGCGCGTCCATGCCGTAGCGGGCGGCCTCGCTCATCAGGTCAGCGGCCAGGGCGTCGTCGATCATCGCCAGGATGACCAGGATGGCGTCGGCGCCTAGGGCGCGGCTCTCGGCCACCTGCCAGGGGTCGACGAGGAAGTCCTTGCGGATGCAGGGCAGGGCGGTGGCGTCGCGCGCCGCCTCCAGATAGCGGTCGGCGCCCATGAAGCTGGGCTCGTCGGTCAGCACCGACAGGCAGGCCGCGCCGCCGCGTTCATAGGCCTGGGCCAGCGCCGGCGGATCGAAGTCCTCCCGGATGACGCCCTTCGAGGGACTGGCCTTCTTGATCTCGGCGATCAGGGCCAGCCGGCCCGGTGCATGGCCGCTTGCGAGGGCCGCCATGAAGCCCCGCGGGGCGTCCGCGACGGCTGCATCGGCCTCGACCTTGGCCTGCGGTCGCACGGCCTTCCGCGCGGCGACGTCCTCGCGCTTGTAGGCGGCGATCTTCGCGAGAATGTCGGTCATTGCGTCTCCACCGATTGCTCCCGCGAAGGCGGGAGGCCAAGCGGCGCCTCAGCTTGGGTCCCCGCCTTCGCGGGGAGGATCGGAGAGATATTAGCCATTGGTGACGGCTATCAGCTGGTCCAGCGCCCGTAGCGCCCGCCCGTCGTCGATGACCGCGCCGGCCAGCTCGACGCCGTCGCGCAGGGTCTCCACCGTGTCGCCGACCAGGAAGGCGGCGGCGGCGTTGAGCAGCACGATGTCGCGATAGGCGCCGGGTTCGCCCTCCAGAACCGCGCGCAGGGCGGCGGCGTTGAAAACCGGGTCTCCGCCGGTAAGATCGGCAAGGGAAGCACGAGGCAATCCAACGGCTTCCGGCGTGATCGTGAAGCGTCTCAGGCCAACGCCCTCGCGCCATTCGGCGACCTCGGTCTCGCCGGTGGTGGTCAGCTCGTCCATCCCCTGGCCGTGGACCGACCAGGCGCGTACAGCGCCCAGCGCGCCCAGCGCCTGGGCGATCGGCTCGACATAGCGCGGGGCCGGCACGCCCATCACCTGCCGACGGGCGCCGGCCGGATTGGTCAGCGGGCCGAGCAGGTTGAAGATGGTGCGGAAACCCAGCTCCTGCCGGATCGGGCTCACATGGCGCATGGCCCCGTGGTGGGCCTGGGCGAACAGGAAGCAGATGCCGGCCTCGTCGAGCGCCCGTCGCTGCGTCTCAAGGCCCGGATCGATGTTGACGCCCAACGCCGCCAGCACGTCGGCGGTGCCGGACTTGCTGGTGATCGCGCGGTTGCCGTGCTTGGCGACCTTCAGCCCGCCGCCGGCCGCCACGAAGGCGGTGGCGGTGGAGATGTTCAGGGTGTGCAGGCCGTCGCCGCCGGTGCCGCAGACGTCGATCGTCTCGTAGGGCAGGTCGAGGTGCACGGCGGCCCGGCGCATGGCGCGGGCGCAGGCGACGATCTCGCCCACAGTCTCGCCGCGCAGGCGGATGGCGGTGACGGCGGCCGCCACCTGGGCCGGGGTCGGCTCGCCGCGCAGGCAGGCGCTGAAAAAGGCCTCGGCGTCCTCCTCCGACAGGGTCGCGCCGTCGGCCAGACGGCTGAGCAGCGGCTTGAAGGCGTCGCTCATGTCAGGCGACCGCGTCGCGCTTCACGCCGGCCAGGTCGAGGAAGTTCTCCAGCATCTGGTGGCCGCCCTCGGTGGCGATCGACTCCGGATGGAACTGCACGCCGAACACCGGCCGCGTGCGGTGCTGGAAGCCCATGATCTCGCCGTCGTCGGTCCAGGCGGTCACCTCCAGCACCTCGGGCAGGGTGTCCCGCTTCACCGACAGGCTGTGGTAGCGCGTGGCCGTGAAGGGGTTGGGCAGGCCCTTGAACATGCCCTTGTCCGAATGGCTGATCTTGCTGGTCTTGCCATGCATCACGGACTTGGCGCGGACCACCTCGCCGCCGTAGGCCTGGCCGATCGCCTGGTGGCCGAGGCAGACGCCCAGGATCGGCAGATCCTCCGGCGCGCCGCGCAGCAGCGGCAGGCAGATCCCGGCCTGGTCGGGATCGCAGGGCCCCGGCGAGAGCAGGATGGCCTCCGGCTTCAAGGCCAGCGCTTCCTGGACGGTGAGCGCGTCGTTGCGATGCACGACGGTCTCCGCCCCCAGCTCGTTCAGGTAGTGGACGAGGTTGTAGGTGAAGCTGTCGTAGTTATCGATGACGAGGATCATGGCCTTCCGCTCATAGAGGCTTTCGGGCGGCCTGTGAACGCAGCGGCGCTGAAGACGCTTTCAGGGGAAGCGGGCGGGAGCGCCGTGCGTCCTTCGACACGCCGCTACGCGGCTGCTCAGGATGACGTGACCCAAAGGCGACCCACCAACGTCATGCTGAGCAGCGCTCGAAGGGCGCGTGTCGAAGCACGCAACGCCCATCGGTTTGCCCTTCCCCCCGACGCACGGCATCCTCATCCCATGGCCGTCGCCGATTCCGCCCTCGATCCCGAAGCGCTCGCCTATGCACGCGGCCTGTTGAAGCCGCCGATCCAGCGCGAGAACCTATGGGGCGTATTGGCCGCCGCGGCGTTTGCCGCCGTCTCGGCCCTGGCCTTCGCCACGGCGATGATCATGGCCCCGCCGGTGACCAGCAGCCATCTGGTCATCGAGGAACAGCTGGACGCCGTCCCGGCCGGCAGCGAGCGGAACTAGCCGAACCGCCAAGCCTCCTGGGCCGCCCTCCGCAGGGCGTTCGACTTGTGGATGGTCTCGTCGTACTCGGCGTCCGGCGTGCTGTCGGCGACGATGCCGCCGCCAGCCTGGACGTAGAGCATGCCGTCCTTGACCAGCCCGGTGCGCAGCACGATGCAGGTATCGACCGAGCCGTCGGCGCCGAAGTAGCCGACCGCGCCGGCGTAGCCGACGCCGCGCTTCTCGACCTCCAGCTCGTCGATGATCTCCATCGCCCGCACTTTCGGCGCGCCGGACACGGTGCCGGCGGGCAGGGCGGCCATCAGCACGTCAACGGGATCGAGTCCCTCGGGCGCGTCGCCCTCGACGTTCGAGACGATGTGCATGACGTGGCTGTAGCGCTCGATCACGAAGCTCTCGGTGACCCGAACCGACGGCGCGCGACGGCCGGTCGCCTGGGGTTCGTTGCGGCCCGGATCGCGCAGACGCGCCACGCGGCCGACGTCGTTGCGGCCGAGGTCCAGCAGCATCAGGTGCTCGGCCCGCTCCTTGGGGTCGGCCAGCAGTTCCTGCTCCAGCGCCAGGTCCTCCTCCGGCGTCGCCCCGCGTGGCCGGGTGCCGGCGATAGGGCGAATGGTGACCTTGCCGTCGCGGAGACGGACCAGGATCTCCGGGCTCGATCCCACGAGTTGGAAGTCGCCGAACTCCAGATAGAACAGGAACGGGGACGGATTGGTCCGCCGCAGCGAGCGGTACAGCGCGAAGGGATCGCGCTCGAACCTGGCGCGGAAGCGGTGCGCCACCACGGCCTGGAAGATGTCGCCAGCGCCGATGTAGTCCTTGGTCTTCTCGACCACCACGGCGTAGTCGGCCCGGCTCACCGGGGTGGTGAACGTCACGTCGGTCGGCTGGCCGGGCGGCGGCGGGGTCAGCGGCCCGCGCAGGTCGGCGAGCACGGCGTCGAGGCGTGCGTTGGCCGCGTTCCAGGCGTCCTTCGCAGAAACCCCCTTGGCCGGCCGAACCGGCGTGACCAGGGCGATCTCCTGGGCGATGGCGTCGAACACGGCCACGATTGAGGGCCGGATCATCACCGCGTCGGGCAGGCCCAGCGGGTCCGGGTTCACGTTCGGCAGGGTCTCGGCCAGCCGGACCATGTCGTAGCCCAGCGTGCCATAGATGCCCGCCGCTGGCGGCGGCAGGCCGGCCGGCAGCTCGATGCGCGAGGCGGAGATCAGGTCCCGCAGGCTGTCGAGCGCGCCGCCCGCCTGCGGCGCGAAGGCGCCGGCCGCGACCGCGGCCTCCCCATCGGCGATCTCGGCGGCGTCGCCGCGGCAGCGCCAGACCAGATCCGGTTTCATGGCCACGATCGAGTAGCGACCGCGCCAGGCGCCGCCCTCGACGGACTCGAACAGGAAGGCGTAGGCGCGGCCTCGGGCGATCTTGAGGTAGGCGGAGACCGGCGTCTCCAGATCGTCGATCAGGCGTGTCCAGACGACCTGCGGCCGTCCGGAGTTCCACGCCTGTTCAAAGGCCTCGAAGGTCGGCTCGACCGCCACTACTTGCCCTTGGGCTTGGCGGCCGGCTCCGGCGCCGGGCCGCCGATGGCGGCGCGGGCGTTGGCCAGACTGCTCTTCGCCTTCAGCGACGAGACGCCGTACTGCTGGATGGTCTGGCCGATGTCCTGGAAGATCTGTTCGCTGAACTGGGTCTGCTGCTGCCGGGCGGCCACGGCCACCTGGTTGACGTCGCCGGGACGCAGGGCGGTGACCGTGGCCACGGCCATGCCGCCGCTCGTGGCGGCGGCGTAGACGTCGCCCTTCTTGGCCCCGAACGCGGCGCCGACGAAATCGCGGCCGAGCGCGGCCTGCTCCTGGGCGTTCATCCGCGACAGGCCGGCGATCTTCTGGACCGAGGCGCCGGCCGAGGCCGCCACGGCCTCAATCGTCTCGCCCTTGCGCACGCGGGCCTCCAGCGCCGCCGCGCGGGCGCGAACGGCGTCCTGCATCTTCTGGATCATCAGGGTGCGCATGATGAACGGCCGCAGCTGGTCCATCGGCGGCAGGGCCGGGGCGACCACCCGGTCGACGCGGACGATGAAATACTCGCCTTCGCCGTCCTGGATGATCTCGCTGTCCTGACCCTGGGTGGCTTCAAAGGCGGCCTTGAGGAGGTTCGGGCTCAGGCCGGCGACGGGCTTGCCGTCCTCGCCGGCGCCCTGCGCCGAGACCGGGGCGACGGTAGCGGTAGGGAGTCCGGCCTTCTGGGCGGCGACGAGCATGTCGGCGCCGGTCGCGCGCGTGTCCTCATAGACCTTTGACGCCTCGGAGACCTTGCGGTCGGCGAGGTCGGCGCGAACCTTGGCCTCGATCGCGGCGCGGTTGGCCTCGAGCGTGGCGGCCTGGCCGGCGACCACCCCCTCGACCTTGATCACGGCCAGACCGAAGCCGCCCTTGACGATGTCGACGCCGCCCTGCGGGAGGGCGAAGGCCTTGGCCGCGATGGCCGGGTCGAAGAAGGCGGTGCGGGCCTTGTTGTCGAAGATGATCGGCTTGACGCCCAGGCGCCCGGCCACGATCCGGGCGTCGCCGCCGCGGTTCAGCTCGGTCACGAGGGCGGCGGCCTGGGCCGCGTCCTTGGCCGGGATCTGCACCACGGTGCGGGTCTCGGGCCTGGACAGCGAATCCTTCTCGAAGTCGAAGCGGCGTTGGACCTCGGCCGGGTCCAGGGTCACGCTCTGCTCAAAGGCCTTCCTCGACAGCTTCACCACCGTGAGGCCGCGGAACTCAGGGCGCATGAGGCGGGCGGAGTTGGCCTTCACGAAGGCCTGGACCTCGGCGTCGGTCGGCGGAGCGATCTGGCCGATGCTCTGCGGCGTGACCACGAAATAGCTGATGTCGCGCTGTTCAAGGCCGACGGCCCCGCCCAGGGACGCATAGGCGAGGGGCGCCTTCAGCCCGTCGGCGGCGGCGCGCACGAACTGGTATCGCGCCATGCCGTCGGCCATGCCCTTCTCGAACATCGTCGGCGTCAGGTTGTTCTCGGCCAGGACGGCCGCATAGCTTTGCTGGCTGAACTCGCCGGTGACCTGGTCGAAGAAGTCGGGCGTCTTGCGCAGCTCGTCCTGCAGCATCTTCTTCGGCGACCGGACGCCGAGGCGACGCATCAGCTCGGCGAAGGACTCGGAGGTCAGCAGTTCGCGCATCATCTGCTGGTCCAGACCGCGCTCGACAGCCATCTCAATCGTGATCGGCTGGCCGTACTGCTGTTCCATCTGCTTGCGGGTGCGGTCGTAGCTGAGCTTGAACTCGTACTGGCTCACCGATCGGGACCCGGCCTTGACCACGTCAGTGCCGATGCCGCCGAACAGGATGTTCTTGAACATGTCCGTGGTGCCGACCAGCAGGAAGGCCAGCATGAGCAGGAAGACGAGGGCAATGGCGAAGGGCGACTTCGCGAAGCTGCGGAAGGCGGCGAGCATGGACGAGACTTTGACCCTGGTTGAGCGCGGGGCGAATGACGCCGCCCGCGCGGTATAGTGGACGGCGAGGAGACCCCGCAAGCGTGGCGCCGATGCGGCGTGATGCGAGCAGGTGACAGGCGGGCCCGCATCGCGTACGGCGCGGCGCAAGAAATCAACGCGCACGGATGACCCGATGACCACGCCCCGCCCGCTGATCGCCGGAAACTGGAAGATGAACGGACTCGAGGAGTCCCTCGACGAAGCCCGCGCCGTGGCCGCCGGCCTCGACGCCCATCCGGCCGCCGCCCGTGTCGCCCTCTGTCCGCCGGCGACGCTGGTGCACCGGATGGCCGAGGCGCTCGCCGGCGCCGGCGTGGCGGTCGGCGGCCAGGATTGTCGCGCCGAGGTCTCCGGCGCCTTCACCGGCGACATCGCGGCCGAGATGCTCGCCGACGCCGGCGCCCGGCTGGTGATCCTGGGCCATTCCGAGCGCCGCGCCGGCTATGGCGAGTCCGACGCCCTGGTCGCGGACAAGACCCGCGCCGCGCTGCGGGCCGGGCTGGAACCCATCGTCTGTGTCGGCGAGACCCTGGCCGAGCGGGAGGCGGGCCGGACCCTGGAGATCGTCACCGGCCAGGTGCGCGGCTCGCTGCCGGACGAACTGGCCGGCAAGGCCTTCGCCGTCGCCTACGAACCTGTCTGGGCGATCGGCACCGGCCTGACCCCGACACTGGCGCAGATCGAGGAGGTCCATGTGGCCATCCGCGGCGTGCTGGTCGAACGCTTCGGCGCCAACGGCGCGGGCGTGCCGATCCTCTACGGCGGCTCGGTGAAGCCGTCCAACGCGGCGGAGATCCTGAAGGCCCGGGAGGTTGGCGGCGCTCTGGTCGGCGGCGCTTCGCTGAAGGCGGCGGACTTCCTGGGCATCATCGCGGGGGCGTGAAGCGGCGATCCATCGGGCCGCGCACTGAAGTGCATGTCCCCAACCCGGCTACAGCAGCAGGCCCCATAGGCGGCAGTCGCGTCGGTCGCCCTCGCGATCGACGTGGCCCCGCAGGTAGCCTTCCTGCTCGAAACCCAGTTTCAGCAGCAGCTTCTCCGAGGCGTTGTTGCCGACATGGGTGCGCGCCCACAGCCGCTTGAAACCCAGGGTGGCCGCGTAGCCCATCACCGCCTGCACCGCTTCGTACGCAAAGCCCTGGCCCCAGGCCGGACGCGCCAGGATGAAGCCGACTTCGGCGCGATTGTGCCGCCAGTCGATGTCGGACAGGTCGACGCTGCCGAGGTACGCCCCGTCCGCCGTCCGCCGTACCGACCAGTAGAAGCCCTCCTCGCGCTCCATCTCGCCGAGCTGGCCCTCGACGAAGGCGGCGGTGAGGTCCGGATCGTCGACAGCGGCGACGTCCATGTGCGCCATGACCTCCGGATCGGCCATGACCGGATAGATCAGGGCCGCGTCCGCGGGCGTGACCGGCGTCAGGCTCAGGCGTTCGGTCTCGAGAATCATGGCCTTGCGAAGCCCGTCGGATTTCCCAGCTATGGCGTGACCCCCGATCGAGTGCTAGAGGGGCGCCTTCGTTTCGACCGGAGCGCGGGATCGCGCGCCCAACGGACCCTGATCGATGCTTCTCAATATTCTGCTCGTCTTCCATATCATCGTCTGTGTGCTGCTGATCGTCACCGTGCTGATGCAGCAGTCGGAAGGCGGCGCGCTCGGCATGGGCGGCGGTCCGTCGGGCTTCATGACGGCCCGGGGCGCGGGCAACCTGTTGACCCGCATCACCTGGGTGCTGTTCACGCTGTTCCTGGTGCTCAGCGTCGGCTTGACCCTGCTGGCCGCGACGCAACGCAGCGCGAGCTCGATCACGGGCGGCGTCGAACGCGTCGATCCCAACAGCCTGGTTCGGCCGCAACCGACCGCGCCGGCTCCGTCCGCGCCGGTGACGCAACCGCTGCCGACCGCCCCGCTGCCGTCGACCGGCCTGCCGTCCGCCCCGCTGCCGGGCACGGCCGCGCCGGCGACGGGTCAGACCGCTCCGCAGTAACGAAGATCATCGTTCGCTCTAAGTAAGGCGGCGCCGGGCACGAATCGGCGCTAATCTGGATTCCCATGGCCCGGTACATCTTCATCACCGGCGGCGTGGTTTCCTCATTGGGAAAAGGTCTCGCGTCCGCCGCCCTCGGCGCGCTGCTGCAGGCTCGCGGCTACAAGGTCCGCCTGAGGAAGCTCGACCCCTACCTGAACGTCGATCCGGGGACGATGAGCCCCTATCAGCACGGCGAGGTCTTCGTGACCGACGACGGCGCCGAGACGGATCTCGACCTCGGGCACTACGAGCGGTTCACCGGCGTGAACGCCTCGCGGGCCGACAACATCACCACCGGCCAGATCTACAAGACGATCATCGAGAAGGAGCGGCGCGGGGACTACCTCGGCGCGACGGTCCAGGTGATTCCCCACGTCACCAACGAGATCAAGAACTTCGTCCTGACCCCCGCCGTCGACGAGAACGGCGAGGAAGCCGACTTCGTGCTGGTCGAGATTGGCGGCACGGTCGGCGATATCGAGGGCCTGCCGTTCTTCGAGGCCATCCGCCAGCTGCGCCAGGAGCTGCCGCGCGGCGACAGCTGCTACGTGCACCTGACCCTGCTGCCGTTCATCAAGACGGCCGGCGAGATGAAGACCAAGCCGACGCAGCATTCGGTCAAGGAGCTGCGCTCGATCGGCATCCAGCCGGACATCCTGCTGTGCCGCTGCGAACAGCCGATCCCGGCCGACGAGAAGCGCAAGATCGGCCTGTTCTGCAACGTGCGTCCGAGCGCCGTGATTCAGGCGATGGACAGCTCGTCCATCTACGCCGTGCCCCTCGACTATCACGAACAGGGCCTGGACCGCGAAGTGCTCGACGTGTTCGGGATCAAGGACGCGCCGGCCCCCGATCTGTCGCGCTGGCAGGCGATCGACGCGGTGACCACCAACCCCGACGGCGAGGTCACGATCGCGGTGGTCGGCAAGTACACGGTGCTGAAGGACGCCTACAAGTCGCTGATCGAGGCCCTCAGCCACGGCGGCGTGGCCAACAAGGTCAAGGTCAACCTCGACTGGGTCGAGAGCGAGACCTTCGAGAACGAGGACGGCGCGGCCGCCTCGCGGCTTGAGGGCGTGCACGGCATCCTGGTCCCGGGCGGCTTTGGCGAGCGCGGCGCCGAGGGCAAGATCCTCGCCGCCCAGTTCGCCCGCGAACGCAACGTGCCCTACTTCGGCATCTGCTTCGGCATGCAGATGGCGGTGATCGAGACCCTCAGGAACGTGGCTGGCATCGCGAACGCTTCCTCCACCGAGTTCGGTCCGACGCCGGAGCCTGTCGTCGGCCTGATGACCGAATGGACGCAGGGCAACGAGCGGGTCGAGCGCAAGGAAGGCGACGACCTCGGCGGCACCATGCGCCTTGGCGCCTACGAGGCTCTGCTGACCGCGGGGTCGAAGGTCGCGGACATCTATGGCTCGACGGACATCTTCGAGCGCCACCGCCACCGCTACGAGGTCAACATCGGCTACTGCGACCGCATGGAGGCCAGCGGCCTGAAGCTGACCGGCCGCTCGCCCGACGGCGTCCTGCCCGAGATCGTGGAACGGCCCGACCATCCCTGGTTCATCGGTGTCCAGTTCCACCCGGAATTGAAAAGTCGTCCCTTCGCACCGCACCCGCTGTTCGCCAGCTTCATCGCGGCGGCGAAGGAACAGAGCCGGCTGGTGTAGCGCCGGAAGGGCAGGGAGGCGGCGATGAGGAGCTGTGGTCCCTGCAACCTCTGTTGCCAGGTCCTGCATGTCGCGTCGCTGGACAAGCCGCCGGGCCGGCTTTGCGCGCATGCCCTGGCCGGCGCAGGCTGCGCGATCCATGGCGAACATCCGGAAGATTGCCGCGCGTTCGCCTGCGGTTGGCTGCAGTGGGAGGAGCTCGGCGAGGCCTGGCGTCCCTCGATCGCCCACTTCCTGATTCGGCCGGAGCCGGGGCAGGGGCGGCTCTGCATCGACGTCGACGCCGCCTGGCCGTCGGCCTGGAAGGCTCCGGCCTACTATCCGACCATCAAGGCCTGGTCGGCCCAGGTGCGCGACCGCACCGGCTGCGTGCTGGTCTATGTCGGCGACAACTGCACGGTCGTCTTCCCCGAGCAGGACCTGGAAATCGGGCCCGTGGCGGGCGACGACGAGCTGGTCGTCGGCTATCTGAAGGGGCGGGACTACATCCGTCCGCTCGTCCGTCGACGTCGCGCGGGCGTCCAACTCGGCGAATGGCAGGGGCACAAGCTCGCCCGCTCGCCCGGCGCCGGCAAGTCCGCTTGAACTTGCGGAGCGTTTGAGGCATACACCCGCGCTCACGTGGCGGCCCACCCGGCCGCCGCTACCGTTTTCACGCCCCACCGCCCTACCGGGGCGCGCCGACAAGCAGAGTCAGACCATGGCCGTTCCTAAACGCAAAGTATCGCCCTCGCGTCGCAACATGCGCCGCTCCCACCACGCCCTGGGCGCCAACGCTTACGTCGAAGACAAGGACACCGGCGAGCTGCGCCGTCCGCACCATGTCGACCTGAAGACCGGCATGTACCGCGGTCGTCAGGTCCTGACGCCCAAGGAAGACTAGTTCTTCGGTCCTTCGGATCGCTGACCGACGTCGACGACGCTCCGGGGCCGCCCCGGGGCGTCGTTCGCATTTCGGAGACCCTGGTTCCGCGGCGTGCTAGACTTTCCGGATCAGGAGGGCGTCGCCATGCTGAACCGCCGACACTTCGCCCTGGGAACCGCCGGCGCGCTGGTCGCGGGCGGCGCCTGGGCCAAGGCGCCCGCGCCGCAGGTCGAGATCGAGGGCGCGCGTGATCTCGATCAGCGCCTGACGATCCCGGTCTTCGTCGGCGAGGCGGGGCCATTCCACTTCGTGGTCGACACCGGCGCCGACCGCACCGTGCTGGCCTCCGACGTCGCCGACCGGCTCGGTCTGTCCGCCGGCCGGCGGGTGATGATCCACGGCGTGACGGGGTCGGCGCTGACGGAGACCGTTCAGGCGCCGACGATCCGCTTCGGCGAGGACGCGCTGCCGGCCCGGGACCTTCCCGTGATCTCCCGCGACCGCCTCGGCGCCGACGGACTGCTCGGCGTCGATGTGCTGCAGCAGCGGCGCCTGATCATGGACTTCCGTCGCCGCCGATTGCAGATCGTGCCCTCATCCGATGACCGGCCCCTGGCCCGTTACCGGACGGCGAAGATCCCGACCAGCGATCGGCACGGCCTGCTCAGCGTCATCGACGTGCGCGCCGAGCGGGTCGGGGCCACGGCCCTGGTCGACACCGGCGGCAGCGTGACAATCGCCAACCGGGACCTGGCCCGGCGCATGCGCCAGCGCGGCGCCTGGGCCACGGCGGCGCCGCTGATCGACATCCATGGCGTCACCGACGCGGTCGTCACCGGCGAGGGCCGGATGCTCACCGTGCTGCACGTCGGCGGCCTGCGGTTCCTGAACCTGCCGGTCGTGGTCGCCGATGTGCACCTGTTCCGGCAGTGGGACCTGCTCGACACCCCGGCCTTGCTGCTCGGCGCCGACGTCCTGCATCAGTTCGCCCGGGTCGAACTCGACTACGGCGACCGGCACCTGTTCCTGGAGCTGGGTCAGCAAATGCGGACCCAGATGGTGTGACGGCTACTGCGTGCGGCCGCGGGCCTGGATCCCGGCGCGTCGCGCCTCGACGGCCTCCGGGGTCACCGTGCGGTTGTTGGCCGTCGAGCGGCGGTTCTCCAGCGCCATGCCGTCCGCGAACGACAGGGCGTAGCCCTCGTCGATGATCGACTTGTAGAGGCTGAGCGTCTCGACCGGGATGGTGGCCATGTCGGCGGCCAGCGTCTTCGCCGTCGGCAGCAGGTCGGCGGCGGGAACGACGCGATTGACCAGGCCCCAGTCGCAGGCGGTCTTCGCGTCGAGGAAGTTGCCGGTCAGGCTCAGCTCCTTGGCCCGGTAGATCCCGATCAGGCGCGACAGCTTCTGGGACAGGCCCCAGCCCGGCATGATGCCGACGCGGGCGTGGGTGTCGGCGAAGCGGGCGTTCTCGGACGCGATCAGCACGTCGCAGGCTAGCGCCACCTCGAAACCGCCCGTGATGGCCACGCCGTTGATCGCGCCGATCACCGGCTTGCGGCAGAGTTCGATGGCCTTGACGGGGTTCTCGTCCGCGCCCTCGGCGTTGGCGGCGCTCATGGCTCCGGCGTCTGCGCCGAGTTCCTTGAGGTCCAGGCCCGCCGTGAAGGCGCGCTCGCCGGCGCCGGTCAGGATGACCACGCTGACCTCGGGATCGGCGTCCAGCGCGACCATGGCCTTGTAGAGCTCGCTGCGCAGCGCCTTGCTGAGCGCGTTCATCGCCTCGGGGCGGTTCAGGGTGACGACGGCGATGCCGTTCTCTTTCTCGACCAGCAACATGGCGCGCTCCTTTTGTTGCGGGGAGCGATGGGGCAGGGCCGTAGGGGCAGTCAAGCGGGTGCGTCCTTCGCGACGCTCGCTTGAGGCTCGCTCCTCAGGATGACGAAGATTGGTGGACGGCTACAGACTTCTTCATCCTGAGGAGCCGGCCCTCTGGCCGGCGTCTCGAAGGACGCAACGCGCCCCCTCCGGTTGCGATTTTCGGGGCAGGGGGCTAATCGGAGCTCGCTTTTCCCGACACCGCCAAGGACTCCGCCGCCTCATGACCGAGATCGTCGACATCATCGCCCGCGAAATCCTCGACAGCCGGGGCAACCCGACCGTCGAAGTCGACGTGATCCTGGAAGACGGCTCGTTCGGCCGCGCCGCCGTGCCCTCGGGCGCGTCCACGGGCGCGCACGAGGCGGTCGAGAAGCGGGACGGCGACAAGGGCCGGTACCTTGGCAAGGGCGTCGAGCAGGCGGTCGAGGCGGTCAACGGCGAGATCTACGACGCCCTGAGCGGCGTCGACGCCGAGGACCAGCGCCGGGTCGACAGCCTGCTGATCGAGCTGGACGGCACGAAGAACAAGTCGCGCCTCGGCGCCAACGCCATCCTCGGCGTCTCGCTGGCGACGGCCAAGGCCGCGGCCGTGGCGGCCGACCTGCCGCTCTACAAGTACGTCGGCGGCGTCTCGGCCCGCGTGCTGCCGGTGCCG
>CALALX010000107.1 GCA_937925635.1 uncultured Caulobacter sp. | reverse complement strand
AGTTCCTGGTCTTCCTCAACACCACCTCCAGCCAGCTCTCGGCCGGGGACTTCCTATAGGCGCAGGGGGCGGCGCGCGGTCGGATCGGTCCGGGCGCGATGCTCACGACGTCGTGCGATTGACGCGCGCGCGGGGCGGCGCAATGTCGCGGGCATGAAGGACGCGCCGACCCCACCCATCATCCTGCTGTCGCACGAGATGCTGTTGCCGATGCAGGCGGCGCTGGAGCCCGCCTATCGCGTGCTGCGGCTCTGGGAGCAGGCCGACCCGCTGGATTTCCTCGAAGGGCCTGGGCGGGAGGTGCGGGCCATCGTCCATGCCGGCGAGGTGAAGCTGTCGAAGGACCTGCTGTCGGAAATGCCCAGGCTGGGCCTGATCGCCTGCGTCAGCGTCGGCTACGACGGCGTCGACGTCCCTTGGTGCCGGAGCCGCGGCATCGCCGTGACCCATTCGCAGGGCCTCAACGCCGATGATGTCGCCGACCACGCCGTGGGCGCGTTTCTCGCGGCCTGGCGCGGCATCGTGGTCGGGGATCGCACCGTGCGCGAGGGCCGCTGGACCCACGCGGACCGTATGCGGCCGCGGCCGGGGCTCAGGGGCCGCAAGGCCGGGATCGTCGGCCTGGGGCACATCGGCCAGGCGATCGCGCGGCGGGTCGAGCCCTTCGGTCTGTCGGTCGGCTGGTGGGGCCCCAACGACAAGGACAGCCCCTGGCCCCGGGCGCAAAGCCTGCTGGCGCTGGCGCGGGACAGCGACGTGCTGTTCGTCGCCTGCCGCGGCGACGCCGCCAATCGCCGCCTGATCAGCAAGGCGGTCATCGAGGCGGTCGGGCCGCGGGGGTGCATCGTCAATGTGGCGCGCGGCTCGGTGGTCGACGAGGACGCCCTGATCGCCGCCCTCAAGGCCGGTGAGCTGGGCATGGCGGCGCTGGACGTGTTCGAGCAGGAGCCGACCCCGGCGTCACGCTGGGCCGACACGCCCAACACGGTGCTGACGCCGCACACCGCCGGCGGCACGCTGGAGAGCATCCCCAGGATGGTCGGGCAGACGCTGGAGAACCTGCGGCGCTATTTCCACGAGGAGCCGCTGCTGTCGCCGGTTCAGGCCTGACCGGAGAGCGCCCCGATCCCGTGGCGCGCCGACGCGCATCGCAGCTCAGATGTAGGCGCTGGCGATCTCGTCCTCGGCGGCCTTGACCTCGGCCTCGACCTCAAGGGCCAGGTCGGGGCGTCCGGGCGCGTCGACGTAGTGGACACTGCGGGGATTGAGGGCGTTTTCGAGCCGGGTCAGGACGGCGGCGGCCGAGAAGGGTTTGGCCACGAAGCCGGTGACGCCGACGGCCCGTCCGCCCTCGACGACCGCGCGGCTGGCCTGGGCGGACGCCATGACGATCGGCAGGTTGCGCAGGGTCTGATCGGCCAGGGCGCGGATCTCCCGGGTCAGGGCGATGCCGTCCATCGGCTGCATGTACATGTCGGCGATGACCGCGTCGAAGCGGTGTTCGCCGAGCATTTTCAGGGCCTCGGGTCCGCTCGCGGCCTGCCGCACCTCAATGTCGGCGGCGTTCAGAATCTGGGTCAGAAACAACCGCGCGTGGCGATTGTCGTCGACGAGCAGAATCTGTGTGCGCCTCTTGCGATCCATGTGCGTCCGCCGATCCGGCGGTTCCCCGAGAGGACGCCACGATGACCGAGGGCTGTTGAACGTCCGTGAATGGGAATGGTGAATAGGCGGAGAATCGGCCGCCGGGGCCCCATGGTCCGCGGCCCCGGCGGCCTCCCCGTCAGGCGGCCCGCGCGTAGAGCTCACGCTCTTCGCCGACCGCCCTGAGCACCGCCGGACGGGACAGCATCCGACGGTGATAGGCGACCAGATGAGGCCAGGGCGCGAGGTCGATCTGCGCGATCTGGTTCCAGTTGAGGATGGTGGTCAGATAGGCGTCGGCCACGGTGAAGGTCTCGCCGACCAGGAAATCACGGTCCTGCAGATGGGCGTCGAGATGGGCGAGGCGCGCGATCGCCTCCTCGCGGGCGAAGGCCTTGGCGCCGTCGTTGGCCTTGGCCGAGAGCAGCGTCCCGAAGACGCCACGATGCAGCTCGGCGCTGATGAAACTCAGCCATTCCGCGAGCCGCAGGGCGTTGACTCCCGTCGCGCCGACCTTCGGGTAGGCACTGGAGACGTAGGTGAGAATGGCGGCGTTCTCGGTCAGCACCGCGCCATCCTCGAAGCGGACCACCGGCACCTGGCCCTTGGGATTGACGGCGAGAAAGTCGCCGCCGTCGGCCAGGGTCTTGGTCTTGAGGTTCACGGACAGGAAGCGGGCGTCGGCGCCGGCTTCGTACAGCGAAATGCGGGTAGCCAGAGAGCAGGCGAGGGGCGAGAAATAGAGGTCCATGGTCTTCTCCATTGGGCAGGCCTTTATTTTCTTACCGTTTCGCATAAATATGCGGCGGTCAATTTAATTTGTGCGAAATGGTACAAAAAACTGAAGGCAAGCCACGCGGGCGTCCCCGCGCCTATGATCCCGCCCAGGCGCTGGCCGCCGCGCGGGATGCCTTCTGGCGTCAGGGCTACGCGGCGACCTCGCTGGACGACCTGGCGGCGGCGACGGGGATGAACCGGCCCAGCCTCTACGCCGCCTTCGGCGACAAGCGGGCGCTCTATCTGACGGCGCTGCGCCAGCAGGCCGAGGGGATGGTGCGCGCGACCAGCGCCGCGATGGCCTTTGGGACCTCGCTGCGCGAGACCCTGACCAACTTCTACGGCCGCGCGGTCGGCATCTATGTCGACGATCGCGACAGCGGCCGCGGCTGCTTCCTGGTGGGGACGGCGCTGGCCGACGCCATCGAGGACGAGGCGGTGCGCGAGATCCTCAGGACCTCGTTTGAGGACATGGACCGATTGATGATGGAACGGCTGGAGCGCGCCGTGTCGGACGGCGACCTGCCGGCGGACGCCGACGTCCCGGCCCTGGCCTTCATGGCCATGAGTGGGCTGCATGGCCTGGCGATCCGATCGCGGGCGGGCGTCGGCCGGGAGATGCTGGAAGGCTGGGCGAGGGCGGCGGCGAAGGTGGTGAGCGGATAACCTGCTG
Organism: uncultured Caulobacter sp.; assembly: GCA_937925635.1. Classification (GTDB taxonomy): domain Bacteria; phylum Pseudomonadota; class Alphaproteobacteria; order Caulobacterales; family Caulobacteraceae; genus Caulobacter. The sequence continues at coordinate 6,375 of CALALX010000107.1, read as the reverse complement.
CGTGGTTGGGGCAAATGATCCGCCGAGCGGACGGGGAGAACCGTGATGTCGCTTCCCGAGGCAAGCGATGATGGTGGCAGCCTCAGCCCTCGCCCCTCTGAGCGCGCCGATCCTCTCCATACCGAATAGAGGCGGGAGAAGTCGCGCTGACCCCGGAACCACGCTATGCTGGCGCCGCTTCGCGCGGTTTGGGCCCCGGCTCCTCGGATAGGGGCAATTCGTGCTTTACATAAGCACATAAAGATATCTTTATATCGGCCATGACGCTGAGTTCCGGCCAGACGGTGGACATCCTGCGCGCCGCGGGCGAGCCGACGCGGCTGCGGATGCTCGCGCTCCTCGCTCGCGAGGAGCTTTCGGTCCTGGAACTGTGCCGCGTGCTGGACCAGAGCCAGCCGCGCGTCTCCCGCCACCTCAAGCTGCTGGCCGAGGCCGGGCTGGTCGAGCGCTTCCCGGACGGGGCCTGGGTCTTTTACCGCCTGGCGGCCGCCGGACCGGGCCGGGTCCTCGCCGACCATGCCCTGGCGCTGATCGATCCGGCCGACGCGCAGCTGCGCCGGGACGCCCAGAGGCTGTCGCAGGTCGAGACCGAGCGCTCCGCCGAGGCCGCCGCCTATTTCGCGCGCAACGCCGCCCGTTGGGACGAGATCCGCTCGCTCTACGTCGCCGAGGCTCAGGTCGAGGCCGCCATCGAGCAGGCGGCGGGCGAGGGGCCTCTGGGCCGCCTCGTGGACCTGGGCGCCGGCACCGGCCGCATGCTGACCCTGCTGGGCGGCCGCGCGACTCGCGCGCTGGGCCTGGACCTCTCCCAGCAGATGCTCAACATCGCGCGGCTGAACGTCGGCGAGGCGGGTCTGTCGGTCTGCGAGCTGCGCCACGGAGACATCTTCGCCACCGGCTTGCCGACCGGCAGCGCCGATCTGGTGACCGTCCACCAGGTCCTGCACTACCTGGGTGATCCGGCCGCCGCCGTCGCCGAGGCTTGCCGCCTAGTCGCGCCAGATGGCCGCCTTCTGATCGTCGACTTCGCGCCGCACGCGCTGGAATTCCTTCGCGAGCAGCACCAGCACCGCCGCCTCGGCTTCTCCGACGAGGAAATCGGCCGCTGGGTCGCCGCCGGCGGCCTGACGCTGGAACAAAGCCTCGCCTTGCCGTCCGCCGACGGCGAAGGCCTGACCGTCAAGATCTGGACGGCGCGCCGTCCGGCCGTCGCCGAAAGGAACGCCGCATGAGCAGCGCGCCCGCCCCCCGCCGCGTCATCGGTCCGGTCGCCCGCGCCGGCGAGAAGCCCTCGCGGCCGCTCGGCATCAGCTTCGAGTTCTTTCCGCCCAAGACGCCGGAGATGGAGGAGAGCCTTTGGGCCGCGATCCGTCGCCTGGAGCCGCTGGCGCCGGATTTCGTGTCGGTCACCTACGGCGCCGGCGGCTCGACGCGCGAGCGCACCCATCGCACCGTCCGACGCATCATCGAGGAGACGGCGCTGAAGCCGGCCGCGCACCTGACCTGTGTCGAGGCCTCGCGCGAGGAGGTCGACGAGGTCATCCGCGAATACTGGGCCGCCGGCGTCCGCCACGTCGTCGCCCTGCGCGGCGATCCGCCCACCGGGCTCGGCGGGGTCTATGTCCCGCGTGAAGACGGCTACGCCAACGCCACGGAACTTACCGCCGCGATCACCCGCATCGCGCCGTTCGAGGTGCTGGTCGGGGTCTATCCCGAGAAGCACCCAGAAAGTCCCAGCCTGGAGCACGACATCGACGTGCTGAAGGCCAAGGTCGACGCCGGCGCGACCCGGGCGATCAGCCAGTTCTTCTTCGACATCGACGCCTTCCTGCGTTTCGTCGACCGGGTCCGCGCCGTCGGGATCACCATCCCGATCTCGCCGGGGATCATGCCGGTCAGCAACTACAAGGGCCTGGTGAAGATGGCCGCCGCCTGCGGCGCCACCCTGCCGTCCTGGCTCGGCAACCTGTTCGACGGCCTCGACGGTGATCCCGACACTCGCCGCCTGATCGCCTGCTCGATCGCCGCCGAGATGTGCGCCAAGCTCGAGGAGCAGGGCTTCACGGATTTTCACTTCTACACGCTCAACCGCGCCGACCTGGTCTACGCCATCTGCCGCGTGCTGGGCGTGCGCCAGACCCCGACAGCGCCGAAGGAGGCCGCCGCGTGAAGAGGCCTGGATTCCTGCTCGGCGCCGCGTTCGCCGTGACCGCCACCGTCGCGCTGGCCCAGACATGGCCGCCTACATGGGTGAAGCCGACCGCGCCGTTCAAGGTCGCCGACAACCTCTACTATGTGGGCAGCGAAGGCCTGTCGGCCTGGCTGATCACCACGCCAAAAGGCCACATCCTGATCGACGCGCCGATGGAGCAGAACGTCGACCGGATCGAAGCCAACGTCCGCGCGCTCGGCTTCAAGGTCGAGGACATCGAGCTGCTGCTCAATAGCCACGCCCATTTCGACCATGCCGCCGGCCTGGCGCGGATCAAGAAGGACAGCGGTGCGATCCTGGCCGCCGCGCCCGGCGACAAGGTCGCGCTGGAGAAGGGCGTCTATCCGGGTTCGGAGGAGGTCGCCTACCTCAAGTTCCCCCCCGTGAAGGTCGATAAGGTCCTCAAGGACGGAGAGACGGTCACATTGGGCGGCGTCACCCTGACCGCCAACTTCACGCCGGGCCACAGCGCCGGCTGCACGACCTGGACCTTTCCGCTGAAGGTCGACGGCGTCGTGCGCAAGGCGGTCTACTACTGCTCGACCTCGGTGGCGGCCAATCGGCTGGCCCCGAAGGAGCAGTACAAGGGAATCGTCGCCGACTACCGCCGCAGCTTCGAGCGGCTGGCGAAGATGAGGGCCGACGTCTTCCTCGCCCCGCACGCCGAGCAGTTCGACCTCGCCGCCAAGCGCGCCCGGCTGAGGGACGGCCAGCCCAGTCCGTTCGTGGACCCTGCGGAACTCGGCCGGGTCGTGGCCGCCTCAAGAGCCGATTTCGAGAAGGCCTGCGCCGAGCAGGGATGCCCCCGATGACTCGCGCCGAACGCATTGAAATCCTGAAGCAATCGGCCCGCGAGCGGATCCTTGTCCTGGACGGCTCTTGGGGCGTGATGATCCAGCGCAAGGGCCTGTCGGAGGAAGACTTCCGCGGCGCGCGCTTCGCCGGTCACCCGGTGCAGATGAAGGGCAACAACGACATCCTGTGCCTCACCCGGCCGGACATCGTCACCGAACTGCACGACGCCTACTATGGCGCCGGCGCCGACATCAGCGAGACCAACACCTTCAGCGCCACCACCATCGCCCAGCGCGACTACCACTGCGAGGCCGCCGCCTACGACATCAACTTCGAGGGCGCGAAGCTGGGCCGTGAGGCCGCCGACCGCTGGACCGCGAAGGAGCCGCTTAAGCCGCGCTTCCTGGCCGGCGCGCTCGGCCCGCTGAACGTCATGCTGTCGATGTCCTCGGACGTGAACGACCCCGGCGCGCGGACCGTCACCTTCGAACAGGTCTACGACGCCTATCGCGAGCAGGTGAGGGGCCTCTACGACGGCGGCGTCGACCTGTTCCTGATCGAGACCATCACCGACACCCTGAACTGCAAGGCCGCGATCAAGGCCATCCTCGACCTGCGCGACGAGGCGGGCCACGAAGCGCTGCCAGTCTGGATCAGCGGCACCATTACCGACCGCTCGGGCCGCACCCTGTCGGGCCAGACGGTCGAGGCCTTCTGGAATAGCGTCAAGCATGTGAAGCCGTTCGCCATCGGCCTGAACTGCGCGCTGGGCGCCGACCTGATGCGGCCGCACATCGCCGAGCTGTCGCGCATCGCCGACACCCTGGTCGCGGCCTATCCCAACGCCGGCCTGCCCAACGCCATGGGCCAGTACGACGAGCAGCCGCACGAGACGGCCTGCCAGCTGCACGAGTGGGCCGAGAGCGGCCTGGTCAACATCCTCGGCGGCTGCTGCGGCACGACGCCGGACCATGTGAAGCACATCGCCGAGGCGGTCGCCGGCCTGCCGCCGCGCATGCCGCCCGAACGTCCGCGCGCCCTGCGGCTGGCGGGGCTGGAACCGTTCGAGCTGGTCTGAGATGGCGCTCGCACTCTCTCCTATTGAGGCTGAACAGATCCGGGATCTGCGCGCGCGGCTCAACCGCGTTCCTGCCGGATCGCTGGGCGACAAGTCCGTGGGTCCGTTGAGCAAGGGCTTTTTCGTCGTCTGCGGCAGGGTCGGGCTGGCGCCACAGACCGGCGGTGAGGGCTTTGCCTCGGTGGCCGAACTGAAGACAGCCATCGCCGAGGCCGACCTGATCCGCCTCAAGCAAATCGTCGGCAGGCTGCAGGGCCTGCAGGCCCAGGACTTCAAGATCTGGCGCACCCTGTTCAATCACGGGGTTCTGCAGGCCGTCCTGACCCGCCGCATGATCCTCGGCGGGCGCGAACGCGCGGCGGGGGCCTGAATGGCCAGCACCTACGACGCCCTCGACGACCGCCTGATCGCCTTCATCAAGGCCCAGAAGCTGTTCTTCGTCGCCACCGCGCCGCTGTCGGCCGAGGGCAGCGTGAACGTCTCGCCCAAGGGCTACGACAGCCTGGTCGTGCTCGACGCCCACACTGTCGCCTACCTTGACCTCGGCGGCTCGGGGATCGAGACCCTTGCCCACGTTCGCGAGAACGGCCGCATCACCCTGATGTTCTGCGCCTTCGAGGGGCAGGCGAGCATCCTGCGCCTGTATGGACGCGGCGAGGCGACCAACTTCGACGACCCGGGCTTCGCCGAGCTGATGGCCCTGTTCCCGACCTTCGAGCGCGCCCGCTCGATCATCACCGTCCACATCGACCGCATCGCCGACAGCTGCGGCTGGGGCGTGCCGTTCATGGACTTCAGGGGCGAGCGCGAGCAGCTGCGCCGCCACGTCGATCACCGCCCCGAGGCCGAGTGGCGCGCGCGGCGCTACGAGAGCAATTCCACCTCCATCGACGGCCTGCCGGGCCTGGTGCGGGCAAAGACGTCTCCCTCACCGATCATCCCCGCGAAGGCGGGGACCCAAGCTGAATCGAACGCGGTCCAAACGCCGCCTGGACCCCCGCCTTCGCGGGGGCGCTCGGAGTCCTGAATGCGTCCCGTTTTCGTCAACGTCGGTGAGCGCACCAACGTCACCGGCTCAGCCAAATTCCGCAAGCTGGTCGCCGACGGCGACTACGCCGCCGCCCTGTCGATCGCCCGCCAGCAGGTCGAGGCCGGGGCCCAGATCATCGACGTCAACATGGACGAGGGCCTGCTCGACTCCGTGGCGGCGATGCGCACCTTCCTCAACCTGATCGCCGCCGAGCCGGATATCGCCCGCGTGCCGATCATGATCGACAGCTCCAAGTGGGAAGTCATCGAGGCCGGGCTGCGCTGCGTGCAGGGCAAGGCCATCGTCAACTCGATCTCACTGAAGGCCGGCGAGGCGGAGTTCATCGCCCAGGCGAAGCTCTGCCTGCGCTACGGCGCGGCCGTGGTGGTCATGGCCTTCGACGAGGCCGGCCAGGCCGACACCGCCGACCGAAAGGTCGAGATCTGCGAGCGCGCCTACAGAATCCTCGTCGACCAGGTCGGCTTTCCGCCCGAGGACATCATCTTCGACCCCAACATCTTCGCGGTGGCGACGGGGATCGAGGAGCACGATAACTACGCCGTCGACTTCATCGAGGCGACCCGGCGGATTAAGCAGCTGCTGCCCTACGCGCGGGTGTCGGGCGGGGTGTCGAACGTCTCGTTCAGCTTCCGCGGCAACGAGCCGGTGCGGCGGGCGATTCACTCGGTGTTCCTCTACCACGCCATCAACGCCGGCATGGACATGGGCATCGTCAACGCCGGCGACCTGCCGGTCTATGACGACATCGACGCCGAGCTGCGGGAGGCGGTCGAGGACGTGATCCTCAATCGCCGGCCAAAATCCGGGGGCAGCCAGACCGAGCGGCTGGTCGACCTGGCGCCGAAGTACAAGGGCGAGGCCGGCGCCGCGAAGGTCGTCGACCTCGAGTGGCGCAAGGGCACAGTCGGCGAGCGCCTGACGCATGCCCTGGTCAATGGAATCACCGAGTACATCGACGCCGACACCGAGGAGGCGCGCCTCGCCGCCGAGCGGCCGCTGCACGTCATCGAAGGCCCGCTGATGGACGGCATGAACGTCGTCGGCGACCTGTTCGGGGCCGGGAAGATGTTCCTGCCCCAGGTGGTCAAATCGGCCCGCGTGATGAAGCAGGCGGTGGCCTGGTTGATGCCGTTCATGGAGGCCGAGAAGGACGGCGGCGAGCGCCAGTCGGCCGGCAAGATCCTGATGGCGACCGTCAAGGGCGACGTCCACGACATCGGCAAGAACATCGTCGGCGTG
>CALALX010000106.1 GCA_937925635.1 uncultured Caulobacter sp. | reverse complement strand
GCCCTTGATGCGGGGCACGTTCACGAAGCCGGCCGAACAGCCGATCAGCGCGCCGCCCGGGAAGGTCAGCTTGGGAATGGACTGCCAGCCGCCCTCGGTGATGGCGCGGGCCCCGTAGGCGATGCGCTTGCCGCCTTCCAGGTAGGACTTCACCGACGGGTGGTGCTTGAAGCGCTGGAACTCGTCGAACGGCGAGATCCACGGGTTCTTGTAGTTCAGGTGCACGACGTAGCCGATGGCCACGTAGTTCTCACCGAAGTGGTACATGAAGCTGCCGCCGCCGGTGTCGTTGCTCAGCGGCCAGCCAGTCGTGTGCACGGCCAGGCCCGGGCGGAAGTTCGTATCCGGAACCTGCCACAGCTCCTTGATGCCGATGCCGTACTTCTGCGGGCTCTTGCCGGCGCGCAGGTCGAACTTCGCCTCCAGCACCTTGGCGAGCGACCCGCGCACGCCCTCGGCGATGAACACGTACTTGCCGTGCAGCTCCATGCCCGGCTGGTAGTCGGGCTTGTGCTCGCCGTCCTTGCCGACGCCGACCACGCCGACGACCACGCCCTTCACCGAGCCGTCCTCGCGGAAGACAAGGTCGGAGGCCGCGAAGCCCGGGTAGATCTCCACGCCCAGCGCCTCGGCCTGGCCGGCCAGCCAGCGACAGACGTTGCCCAGCGAGGCGATGTAGCAGCCGTGGTTGTGCATGAACGGCGGCATGGCGAACATCGGCAGGTCGATCTCGCCCTGTTCGCCGAGCAGCAGGAACTTGTCCTTCTGGACCGGAGTCTCGAGCGGCGCGCCGAGCGCCTTCCAGTCCGGGATCAGCTCGTTCAGCGCCTTGGGATCGATCACCGCACCCGACAGAATGTGGGCGCCGACCTCGGAGCCCTTTTCCACCAGGGCCACGGAGATCTCTCGGCCGTGCTCGGCCTCGAGCTGCTTGAGCCGGATCGCCGCGGCCAGGCCCGACGGTCCGCCGCCGACGATGACGACGTCGTATTCCATGGATTCGCGTTCGACGGCGTCTTCGGACATGGCGGCTTCCCCTTGCTCTTCCAAGGGTCTTAATCCGAGCGGACGCAGGGTCGGTCAAGCAGGAAAGGCTACTTGCGATCGTCTCGCATTTAGCTTCGCCAGACGGTCTTCAGCTCACCGGTTTCGGACTGCACGATCACCTCGGTCGGCCGGCCCGCGCGGGCGGCCTGGGCGGCCAGGGCGCTGGCGGCGACGAGCGCGTCCTCGCGGTCGCCGAAATGGCCCATCGCCTTGCGGGCGCAAACCACCTTCCACTCCGCTCCAATGCGGACAACCGCATAGGTGAATGCGTAATCCATGGCTCAGGCCCACCGGCTGAATCGCCTGCGCGGGCAGTGGCACAGGCCGGCGACGTCCAGCAGATAGGCTCTCAGCATCCGCGCCCGCACGGTGCCGTGACCGTCGTCGTCGCTGCGCCGCGCCCAGCGTTGCCAGACGCAATCGCCGTCCCGACAGGGACGAAACGGATCGGGGCTTCCCCTCGCGGCGTGCGGCGACTTGAATCGATGGACTTCCATGACTCCGGGCCTCCTGAGACGACCCCACGCGGCCATCATGGCGCGACAACATCTACCGATCGTCAATAGATATGGTTTCCACAACCATGGCGGCAGCCACCGCGCGCTGGTCGAACGCCGCCTGGACGGCTAAGTCTGGTCCGTGACCGCTCTTGCCGACATTCGCGCCGCCGAGGCCGCCCTCGCCTTCTGGGTCGAGGCCGGCGTCGACGTCGCCTATGCCGACGAGGCCATCGACCGCCTGGCCGAGGGCGCCGAGCGGCTGAAGGCCAAGGTCCAGCCGGCGCCGCGCCTGCTCAAGCCCGCTGGGGCCGCCGCGCCCGGCGCGCCGGACTACGGCGCCGCGCTGGCCGAAGCCCGCGCCCGCGCCGCCGAGGCGCGGGACCTGGACGCCCTGGCCGCCGCCATCGCCGCCTTCGACGGCTGTCCGCTCAAATTCGAGGGCGCCAGGCAGGCGGTCTTCTCGCGCGGCGAGCCCGACGCGCCCCTGGTCATCGTCGGCGAAGGCCCCGGCGGCGAAGAGGATGCGCAGGGGCAGCCCTTCGTCGGCCGCGCCGGCCAACTGCTCGACCGGATGATCGGGGCCGCGGGCCTGACCGGGCGGGTGTTCATCACCAACACCGTCTTCTGGCGTCCGCCGGGAAACCGCACGCCCACGCCCGCGGAGCAGGCCGTCTGCGCGCCCTTCCTGGAGCGCGCCATCGAGCTGGTAAACCCGAAGATGCTGTTGCTGGTCGGCGGCGCCTCGGCCAAGTCGGTGCTCGGCCGCGAGGAAGGCATCCTGTCGATGCGCGGCCGCTGGTTCGAGTGGCATGGCCAGGCCAGCGGCCAGACCCTGCCCGCCCTGCCGACGCTTCATCCAGCCTTCCTGCTGCGCCAGCCGGCGGCCAAGAAGAAGGCCTGGCAGGACCTGCTGATGCTCACCGAGCGCCTGGATCGGCCGGAAAGGCCTCACGAGGACTGAACCACCCGCCGGTTCCGAACGTTCCCGCCCCGACAGACTATGTCGGGGCGCTTCATCGGCGCTTCCGCAGAGGGGGCGGATGATGGAAATCACGACGCTGTCGGAGCTGACAATCGACGGCAAGCTCGCCCTTGGGCCCGGGGGCGACAGCAAGGACCTCTTCGCCTTCACGACCGACGAGTTGAAAGCCTGGTTCCATGGCCAGCGGGCCGAGCGCGACGCCATCATGGTCGGCGCCAACACCGTGCGGGTGGATGATCCGGAGCTGACCGTGCGCCACGTGCGGGGCCCCAACCCGCTGCGGGTGATCCCCTCCTCCGACGGACTGCTGCCCATGGACCGGCGGCTGCTGAATGACGGCATTCCGACTCTGGTCGTCGTGTCGCGGCGCGCGACGCCTGAGGCTATCGCCGCGCTCCAGGCCAAGCCGGCCGTCGAGGTCATGGTCTGCGGCGAAGGCCAAGTCGATCTGGCGGGGTTGATGCCCAGGCTCGAGGCGCGCGGCGTGCGCAGCATGATCGTCGAGGGCGGCAGCGAGTTGCTCTCCAGCTTGTTCGAGGCCGACCTCGTCTCGGCGATCATCATCAAGCACATCCCGGTCATCGCCGGCTCGCCCGAGGCCCCGACCTATCTGAACGGCAAGACCCTGCCGCTGTCGCGGTGGGCGTTGCGCGAGTGGTTCGTGAAGGGCGGCGTCGGGGTGTCGATCTACGGCGCGGCGGAAGCGGCGGACTGATGGCCGACGACCTCGCCTTTGGCGCGGGACCGGCCCCCGCCTTCGACGGCCGCATCGACACGGCCACGGGCGACGATCCGGTGGTCGCGACGCTGGTCGCGCACCAGACCCTTCTGCGCGCCTACCAGGCCCGTTACGTGGTGCTGCCAGAAACCCTGCCCGGCGCCTCGGTGGTCGAGGCCATGGCGCGCCACTACGCGCCAGACCGCCTGCGAGCGCTGACCGAGGCGAGGCCGACGCTGGAAACCCGACTGATCGGCCCGCTCGCCGCCCAGGCCGACGCCGCCGAGCCGAAGACCGATGTCCTCGCCTACATCGACCATCTGCTGACCGAACTGCGCAGCGTGAACAGCGACGCCGTTCTGGATCGCATCGACGGCCATCCTCGCGCCGAGGCGCACTATCGCAACTTCCTGGTCCAGAGTTCGGCCGATTTGCTGGCGGAGGCCTCGGCCTCGGCGCTGGGCGTGATCGGCGAGTGCGGCGCGCCGCAGTCGGCCCTGTTCCGCATCCTGATCGACGAGTTCGGCTATGGAACCCACGACCGCAAGCACGCCGTCCTCTACCGTTCGACCCTGCGCTCGTTCGGACTGGACGACGCCTACAACCGCTATTGGCCGCTGTTCGACGGCCCCACCCTGGCGCTGCACAACACCATCCATTGGCTGTTCCAGAACCCGGCCAACTTCTTCCGCCAGATCGGCTTCCTGCTGTTCGCCGAGACCGCCTACCAGCGCTCAACCTTGTGCCACAGCCGGTTCCTGGCGCGGGCTTTTCCCAAGGCCGACGCCCGCTATTTCACCGAACACGCCCACATCGACCTGCACCACACGCGGATGGTCATCGACGAGGTGGTCGTTCCGCTGCTCGACCGTTTCGGCCCGGAGATCGGTCAGGAGATCGTGCGCGGGGCGGAGCTGACGCGGCTGGTGTTCCGGCTGGCGGGTGACAACGCCGTCGCGCTGGTCGGGGCCTTCGACGCGGCCGGCGGCGACGCGCGCTACGGCCTGGAGGCCGTCGAGGGCGGACGACTGGTCAGCCCCGCCGGCGCCGGTATCAGGGGCCGCGTCCAGGTCGGAGCGATCGGCACGGTCAGCGCGAGGACTTTCGGCGCCTTCCCGGTCCACGCCGTCGGCCGGCTGGTCGAGGTCGCCACATGAGCGGGCGCGTCTGGATCGGCCGGGAATTGCCGCCCATCCGGCGAAACGGCGAGGAGTATTTCCTGCTCAGCGTCGACGACCGACTCTACCTGGCGCCCAACCGCTGTCCGCATCGGGGCGGGCCGTTGAAGTTCGGCCATGTCGACGGTGAGGACCGCATCGTCTGTCCGATGCATCGCAACGCCGTGCCGGTGGCCGCGATCCTGGCCTGGCCGGAGACCATCGCCCTGACGGAGACGCCGGCCGATGACCGCTGAAGCCCCACGCGACCGCCTGCCGCTCGCCCTGGTGTTCGAGGGCGGCGAACTGAAGTGGGCCAACGTCGTGACCCTGAGCCGGGGCCTGCTGATCGCGCCGATCCTGGCGCTTCTGTTGGCCGGTAGAGCCGCCTGGGCGCTGGATCTCTACGTCCTGGCGGCCCTGACCGACGCCGTCGACGGCTGGATCGCGCGGGCCAGCGGCCGGTCGTCGAGCTTCGGGGCCCAACTGGACGCGGCCGTCGACAATGTCTTCTCGCTGGCCATCCTGGCCTTCCTGCTGCTGGCCTACCCAGGGATGGCGCGACAGCAGGGCGTCGCGTTGACCGTGCTGTTCGGCGCGCCCCTCGCCTACCTCGCCGTCTCCTGGGCGATGCGGCGGCGGCTGATGATGTTCCACTTCTGGTCGGCCAAGGCCGGGGCGTTCCTGCTCTTCTGCCTGTGGCCCGCCATCGCCGTCACCGGCCGGCAGGAGCTGGTCCTGCTGGCCGCCGCCGTAGTCGGCCTCAGCCGGCTGGAGCAGGTCGTCTACCTGCTGCGCGGCGGGCGCAACCTGGAGGCGCCGCACGGGTTGGCGAGACCGTAGCCGCAGCTGTTATTCCCCGACGCCGTAGGCGGTCCGGGACCCAGAGATTGTCGGGCGACGCCCCTGGATCGCGGCTTTCCGTTGCGCTCCGGCTGCGATGACGATGGGTGTCAGGCGTCGACCGTCTGCTCGGCCACGAAGCCTTTCCAGGCCTGCATGTAGGCGACGAACCGGTCGCTCAGCCCTTCGCGGTGCAGGTGCTCGCGCGGGACCGGCAGGGCGATCGGCGTGAAATCAACGTCCGCCGCCCGGCGCGGCCAGTCGTGATGCAGGATGGCGGCGCGGCCGATCAGTACGAAGTCGCAGCCCTGGTCCAGGCACCACAGGGCGTCCCGCGGCGTCATGACCTTGCCGGCCACGCCGAGGCGCACGTCGCCACGATCGAGCGCCGTGAAGTACTCGATCAGCGGCTTGCCGGCGTAGGCCTCGTCCATCGGCGCCTTGCGCACGTCCCACAGCGACATGTCGAGATAGTCGATGGCCTTGCTGGTCATCAGCCGCTGGGCCAGGTCGCGGATCTCGCCGAGGTCGAGGCCGAAGCGCTCGGGCGACAGCCGCAGGCCGAGCTGGAAGTCTTCGCCGCAGGCTTCGCGGATGCCGGCCAGGATTTCGATCGCCAACCGCGCCCGCGCGCCGGCCGAACCGCCCCAGCCATCGGTGCGACGGTTGATCTCCGGCGATAGGAACTGGCTGATGATGTAGCCGTGGGCGCCGTGCACCTCGACGCCGTCAAAGCCGGCCTTTCGCGCGCGGACGGCGGCGGCGACAAAATCGTCGCGCAACTGGACGACCTCGGCTTCGGTCAGCGCCCGGGCGCCTGTCTCCGGATCGTCGGACGGGCAGACCGGCGCCTCGCCGATCAGCTCGGCGGGCGAACGGTTGCCGGCGTGGTGAAGCTGGACCACGGCGAGGCTTCCGTTGGCCTTGATGGTCGCGGCCAGCCGCGTCAGGCCCTCAAGGTGATCGTCGGACCAGATGCCGAGCTGGCCGGGGAAGCCCTGGCCGATGCGCTGGACGTGGGCCGCGCAGGTCATGGTCAAGCCGAAGCCCCCCTCGGCCCGCATGGTCAGCCAGCGGAACTCCTCGTCGGACAGCCTGCCGTCGGCGTGGCTCTGGGTGTTGGTCAATGGGGCCAGCATCAGCCGGTTCTTCATCGCCGGGCCGTGGGCGAATGTCAGCGGCGCGAACAACGGGGCGGACGACATGCGGGCTCTCTCCGGCGATCTGAGAGGGTTGTCATAGAGGACGCGGGGCCCCGGCGCCTAGAGGACCAGGCCTGAGGCCGCCTTCAGCTTTCCTGCGCGAGATTCAATCGACATTGGGCTTTGGAAGGCGGTTCCTCTTCCGGGCGTCCCCGCGAAGGCGGGGACCCAAGCCGATCCAGCGATCCAGCCGTGCGTGAGAAGTCCGAAAGCCCGCTTGGGTCCCCGCCTTCGCGGGGACACCCGGGGATAGAGTCGGGCCCGGCCCTGAATCTCGCTTCGTCCTACCGACCAAGACTGGCCCAGGGCGCGACGGTGACACGCGTGCCGTCCGGCGTGGCCTCGAAGTCGATCATCACCGACAGGGTGCGCCCGCAGACGCCGAACAGCCATCGCTCGCGCCAGGCTCCGCTCTGCCGGCGCCCCCAGGCGGCCGGCCCCAAGCCCGCATCCTCGACGATGTCGGTGCGCAGGAGCCCCGCAGATCGCGACACGGCTTCCGGCGAACAGCCCGGGATGTCGCGCGCGGCGGCGCCGGCGGCCGTCCGCATGGCCCTGGGAAGGGCCGTTTCACTGAAAGCGTCGAGGTCCAGGTGCGAGCGGCCGACATGGATCAGCTGCGCCGAAAGGCCGCCGCCCGGGTCGCGCAAGAGCACATAGCGGGCGAAGGCCTGCTCGGCGGGACAGGCGGGCCGCTGGACCGTCACCACCCAGGCGTTGGCCAGCTGCCCGTCGGTGATCGCCTCGTCGATGCGCCGCCAGCCGGTGACCGGCTCGATGACGCCGAGCGTCGCGCCCGTCGCCGGGCAGTCGGATTGAGCGGCCGTCACGGCGGCGCGGGCCGCCTCGGCCGCCGGCGTCGGCGCGGCGGCGTTGATCGCCGTCCAGCGCGCGGCGTCTTCGGGCGACTGGGCAAGGGCGACCGAGCCGGCGAGGGACAAGGCCATGCCGACGCCGGCCATCAAACGAAACGCCATGGAGTCTCCCCAGTCGGTCGGAACGCGGTCGCCCCGCCGGGAGCGATAGAGCGCATCGCGGGCGGCGACAACGCCAGCCCGTGCGTAACACGCGAAACCGCTTTTCCTGGGCGCCGACCGGCACTAGGGTCCCGCACTTCATCGGGTAAGGGACCGCGCCATCCCGCGACAGACGAGCCGCGCGACAGACAGCATGACGGCAGGCGTGCGGACGCTGGTCATGGCCCTGGCCGTGGCGGTGTTGACGATGACCCAGGCGGGCGCGGCCCGCGCGGCGGGCGCGGACGTGCTCTCGCCCATGGATGCGCGAGCCTATCGCGAAGCCTTCGCCTCTTCCGCGCGTGGCGACTTCGCGGCCGCAGAGGATGCGCTGGAGCGGACGAAGGACAAGTCGCTCACCGGCCACCTGATCTTCGCCCGTCTGATGCATCCAACCGCCTACCGGGCCGAGTACGACGAACTGGTCGCCTGGCTGAAGGCCTATGGCGACCACCCGGGTGCGGACCGCATCTACGCCCTGGCCCTGAAGCGCAAGCCCGTCGGCGCGGCTGACCCGAAGGCTCCATCCTTCCTCGACATCAGCCGCGGCTGGGCGCGGATCGAAGGCGCCGCCGCGCTGGCGGGAGGGCCGGCGGGGCCGGATCGCGATCGCGCCGCGCGCGAGGCCTACTACTCCGGCGACGCGGCCAAGGCCCTGGCCCTCGCGCCGGCCGCCGGCAATCCCTGGATCGCCGGCCTCGCGGCCTGGCGGCTCGGCCGCTGGGAGGAAGCCCAGGCCTTCTTCCGCGCCGTCGCCGTCGATGAGGACGAGGACGAATGGCTTCGGGCCGGCGGGGCCTTCTGGGCGGCGCGGGCCTCGCGCATGTTGGGCCAGGGCGACCAAGCCGCCGCCTTCCTGCGTCTGGCGGCGAAGACCCCCCACAGCTTCTACGGCATGATCGCCCAGCGCGCGCTGGAGCTGGAAGGCCCGCGGATCAGCGCCCGCGACGAAGCCTATCGTCCGTCGGGCGAGCCGCTGCTGATCCGCGTCTCGACCGCTCCGGCGCTGGCCGCGCCCGCCCTCGCCGACATCGGGCCCTTCCTGAAGTCCGACAAGCGCGCCCGCCGCGCCGCCGCCCTGATGCAGGTGGGGCGGCAGGCCGAGGCGGGGCTGGAGCTGCGCGCTGGCCTGTCGACCGCGAAGACCGCCGCCGAGCGCCGCCAGTGGGAGAGCCTGATCCTCGCCCTCAACGCGCCGATCACCACGGCCGCCGACACCACGCCGGTGGCCTCCGTGCGCCGACCAACAGCGGCCCCGCGCCGCCGGCCGCCAGCCGACTACCCGACGCCGGAGCTGTTCCCGTCCGGCGGCTGGACCCTCGACCGGGCCCTGGTCTACGCCCTGGTCTGGAAGGAGAGCGGCTTCAACCCCTATGCCGTGTCCGGGGCCGGGGCCATGGGGCTGATGCAGGTGCGCCCGGTGGCCGCCGCCCGGGCCGCCGGCGACGATCAGCTGCTCGCCAACCCCATGCCGCTTCTGGACGGCCCGACCAATCTGCGGGTCGGCCAGGACTACTTCACCTGGTTGATGGAGCGGGGCCTGGGCGGCGGACCGGAAGGCTACGACGTCATGCGCGCCGTGGCCGCCTACAACGCCGGGGCCGGAACGGTGCTGAACACGATCAAGAAGGTCGGGCCGGACGCCGACACCTTGCTGCTGGTCGAAAGCCTGCCGGCGCTGGAGACCCGCGACTACGTCGAGAAGGTGATGACCGCCTACTGGATGTACCGCAAGAAGTTCGGCGGCGAGACCCGGACGCTCGACGCCGCCGCGAGGGGCGACCGGATCATCGACCTGCGGCTAGACCGCTAAGCCTCAGGGTCATCCCGGCCGGCGGCTAAGGTACGAAGACCCTGGCTGACAACTTCCGCAGCGCTCCGGGCTTGGCCAGCCGCGAGCGCTCGACCAGCAAGCCCTGCTCCGCTCTCGGACCGCCGAGCCCAGTCAGCGTCTCGCGCAGCCGCGCCGCGGGGCCGTGCGCCTCGACCGACAGACGGAAGCACGCCGCCTCGCCGCGGCGGCGGTCCATGTGGTCGGCGGCGGCGGCCTCCCAGCCGGTCTCGAGACGGCAGGCGGGCGGCAGGATCAGCAGCCAGTCGCCCTTGGCCTCGGCGGCCGCCTCGGCAAGTCCCCCCGAGACGACCCTGGCGCCGGCGTCGAGCGCGATCTCAAGGGTCGCATCGGTCGAGCCAGCGTCGGCCAGGATGACCTCGCGCACCAGCCCGCTGACCGCGGCCGGCACCAGCGCCGACAGGCAGACCGGCAGGCTGGCCGCGGAATCGCGGGTCGGGACGATGACGGTGATCATGCCCCCTTGGACCGGCCACTGGCGCGGCCGTCAATGCGTCAGGCCTGATCGAATGCGGTGATGATGGGACAGGGACCGCTCGCCGACGCCCCACAGGCCGTCGCCAAGCGGCGCAGCGCGTCGCGGGCTGTCATCAGCTCCGTGATCTTCGCATCCAGGGCCGCGATCCGCTCGCCCGCCAGCGCCCTGGCCTTCTCGCGATCCTCGCCGGCGTCCAGGGACAGCAGCTCGCCGACCTGCTCCAGGGTGAAGCCAGCGGCCTGGGCCGAGCGGATGAACCGCAGCCGCGACGCGTCGGCCTCGCCGTAGCGCCGCACCCCGCCGGAAAGGTCGTTTCCGCCCGTCGGCGCGGGCACGTTCAGCAGGCCCCGGCGTTGGTAGTAGCGGATCGTCTCGACCCCGACTCCGCCCGCGCGGGCCAGCGCCCCGATGGTCATCGCGCCCATGCTTGACTCCGTACCATGGTACGGACCCTACATGGGGCGGGTCCGGCGTCGGACAAGACGGAGACCCAGCCCATGAATACCCCCGCCCGCACCGCCGTCCTCTACCGCATGGTGATGGACAAGCACGTCTGCCCCTGGGGCCTGCGCTCGCTGTCGCTCCTGCGCAGCAAGGGCTTCACGGTCGACGACCGCCACTTGACCACGCGCGAGGCCACGGACGCCTTCAAGGCCGAGCATGGCGTGGCCACGACGCCGCAGACCTTCATCGACGGCGCCCGCATTGGCGGCTTCGATGACCTGCGCCGGCATTTGGGCGTGAAGGCGCGCGATCCGAAGGCCCTGACCTACACGCCGGTGATCGCTGTCTTCGCCGCGACCGCCCTGATGGCCCTGGCCGCCAGCCACGCGGCCTTCGGATCGCCGCTGAGCCTGCGGGCCGGCGAGTGGTTCATCGCCTTCAGCATGGTCTCCCTGGCGATGCTCAAGCTGCGCGACCTCGAGGGCTTCGCCACCATGTTCTTGGGCTACGACCTGCTGGCCCGGCGTTGGGTGCGCTACGCCTGGATCTATCCCTTCGCCGAGTTGACGGCCGGCGTGCTGATGATCGCCGGCGTTCTGACCTGGCTGTCGGTCCCGCTGGCCCTTTTGATTGGCGGCGTCGGCGCGGTCTCGGTGTTCAAGGCCGTCTATGTCGACCGGCGCGAGCTCAAGTGCGCCTGTGTCGGCGGCGACAGCAACGTGCCGCTCGGCTTCGTGTCCCTGACCGAGAACCTGATGATGATCGCCATGGCCGTCTGGATGGCCTGGATGTCCTGGGGCCACGCCCTCGGCTGAAGACCATTTGTTCTTGTTATGTTCCGTCTAGCGGATAGACTGGGGCTATGTCCGCCTCCCCGCCCCTCGTCAAAGGCCGCGGCGCCCGCAGCAACGCCACCAGCCGCTTCGTCGCCGCCCAGCGCGAGGCGTTCGACGACGGATGGACGCTGGAGGATCCCGAGCCGGCGCAGCTGTCGACCACCGTCCTGCCCGACGCCAGCAAGACCATCATAACCCGCAACAACAGCCCGGACATCCACTTCGACCGCTCGATCAACCCCTACCGAGGCTGCGAGCACGGCTGCATCTACTGCTTCGCGCGGCCCGCGCATGCCTACCTCGGCCTGTCGCCCGGCCTCGACTTCGAAAGCCGCCTCTTCTTCAAGCCCGACGCGGCGAAGCTGCTCGCCGAGGCGCTCGCGAAGAAGAGCTATCGGCCCCGCCATATCCAGATCGGGGCCGACGCCGACCCCTATCAGCCGCTGGAGCGCAAGCTGCGCGTCACCCGACAGGTGCTGGAGGTGCTGCAGGCGCATCGCCACCCGCTGACCATCATCACCAAGTCCAACCTGATCACCCGCGACGCCGACATTCTCGGCGAGATGGGGAAGTCCAGGCTGGCCGGGGCGGCGATCTCGATCACCACCCTGGACCGCAGACTGGCGCGCAGCATGGAGCCCCGCGCCGCCACGCCGCAACGCCGCCTCGACGCGGTGCGCCAGTTGGCGGCGGCCGGCTGCCCGGTGACCGTGATGTTCGCGCCTGTGATCCCTGGCCTCAACGACCACGAACTGGAGCGGGTGCTCGAGGCGTCCGCCGACGCCGGTGCGACCGGGGCGGGATACGTGCTCGTCCGCCTGCCCCTGGAGATCAGCGAGCTGTTCCAGCAGTGGCTGGCGACGGATCATCCTGACCGCGCCGCCCGGGTCATGTCGCTGATCCGGCAGACGAGAGGCGGAAAGGACTACGTTTCGCAGTGGGGCGAGCGGCAGCGCGGCGCCGGTCCGGTCGCCGACCTTGTCGCCAGGCGCTTCGCCGCCGCCCGCGCCCGCTACGGGCTCGACAGTCCTCGTCGCACGTTCGACCTGGACCAGTTTCGCGTGCCGCCCAAGCCGGGCGACCAGATGAGCCTGTTCGACTGACTGCGACCGCCTTCTTGGCCCCTTTCCGGATAGGCGACGACCGGCTAGCGGCTGAAAATCCCGACCAGCTCGACATGGGGCGACCACAGGAACTGGTCGACCGGCAGGACGCGCTCCAGCCTGAACCCGGCGTCGATCAGCACGCCGGCGTCGCGGGCGAAGGTCTGCGGGTTGCAGGAGACGCCGACGACCCGCGAGGCCTTGCTGGCGGCGATCTCGCGCGTCTGTTCCAGCGCGCCGGCGCGCGGCGGATCGAAGACCAGGGCGTCGACCTTGGCCAGCTCGGCCGCCAGCACCGGGCGTCGGGTCAGGTCGCGCGCCTCGGCGGAAATCGGCTTGAGGCCCGGCGCGGTGGCGATGGCCGCCTTGAGCGCGGCGATGGCCGGCTCGGCGGCGTCGGCCGCAATCACCGGCGCCAGCTTCGCCAGCCGGAAGGTGAAGGTGCCGACGCCGCAGAACAGGTCGGCGATCCGGCCCGCCCCGTCCACCGCGTCGCAGGCGACCTTGGCCATCGCGGCCTCGGCCAGCGGCACGGCCTGGAGGAAGGCGCCGGGCGGCAGGGCGACGACGGCTTCGCCGAGCTTCACCACCGGCTGCCGCGCGCCATAGATGGTCTCGCCCGCCAGCGTCACCCGCGCCATGTCGCCGGCCGAGGCGGCCTCGGCGGCGCGCATGCGGGCGTCGGCCGAGAGCCCGCCGCTCTTGCGCTCGACGCCCGTGACATCGACATCCAGTCCGGCGCCGGTCCAGGTGACGTGCAGGGTGGGCGCCGACTTGGGATGCTCCAGGAAGGGCTCGGCCAGGATGCGAAGCGCCGGCAGGGCCGCGACCAGCCGCGGATCGGCGATCGGACAGACCTCGATGTCGACCAGCGACCAGCTGCGCCGCGCCTTGAATCCCAGCCGCGCCCGCCCCTTGCCGCCCTTGCGGGCGTGCAACGCCATGCGGCGCCGGGTTCCTGGCGGCGACGCGAAGGTCGGCAGGATCTCGGTCTCGATCCGCTCTCGCCTCAGCGCCAGCCGCACCTGCTCGGCCTTCCAGACGAGATAGGGCGCGGCCGCCCACTGCTGCAAAGCGCAGCCGCCACAGACGCCGAAGTGCGGACAGGCCGGCTCAACGCGGTCGGGACTGGCCGTCAGCACCGCGACGAGGTCCGCCCGCTGCCCGTCGACCCGCACCCTCGCCTGCTCGCCCGGCAGGGTCAGGGGCGCGAACAGCGGACCGCCCGCCGGAGTCACCGCCAGGCCGTCGCCCTGGGCGCCCACGCCTGTGACTTCAATGTCGATGGTGTCGGCCAACCGACTCTCCAAACGGAACTTCGGCCCGTCCCTAACATTATCCGCCGGCAATCCGACGGCGTTTTACGCCAGATGAACGAAGATGAACGGCGCGCTCAACGGGCGTTCAGGAACCACCGGCCATCTTCGCAACACAGACGGCGAGCAAGACTCGCCTGAAGGAAGAAGGAGTCGCACCATGCGCACCATCCTCTCTCTGACCGCCGCCCTCGCCCTGGCCGCCCCGGCCTTCGTGGCGCCGACCATCGCGGACGCCCAGTCGGCCCGCTACTACGGCCGCGGCGACGTCTGCAAATATGAGCGCCGCAAGGCCGGCAATCGCGGCACGGTCGCCGGCGGCCTGGTCGGCGGCACGCTCGGCGCGGCCGTCGCGGGCGACGGGGCCAAGACCGAAGGCGCCGTGCTCGGCGGCATCGTCGGCGCCGTGGCCGGCAACCAGATCGCCAAGAAGAACTTCCGCTGCGCCAGCTACCCGAAGCGTATCTCCCACCGCCGCGACAATTGTCGCTGGGTCCAGGAGTACTACGGCGGTCGCTGGCACGGCTTCGAGGTCTGCCGCAATCGTTCGGGTGAGTGGCGTCCGAGCGGCCGGGGCTAACCCCGCCGCGGGAGCGCCCCGCCTCGCATCATCGACCTAAAGGAGAGCAAAGCCCATGCCCCGCAAGATCCTGTCCCGCAGCGCCGCCGGCTTCGCCGTCGCGTCACTGATCGCCGGCGCCCTGGCCGCGCCGACTGTGGCCTCGGCCCAGACGCCCCCGGCCTACGGCTCGGGCGGCGCCTACGCCCAGGGCGGCTATTACGACCCCTGTCGTCGGGACCAGGTTCAGCGCGGCACGGGCGGCGCCCTCGTCGGCGGCGGCCTCGGCGCCCTCGCCGGCTCCAGCATCGCCGGCCGCGGCGCCAAGACCGAGGGCGCCGTCCTCGGCGGGATCCTGGGCGCGGTCATCGGCGCCAACGTCGGCAAATCCGGCGCGGCCTGCGAGACGCCCTACGATCCGTCCAACCCGGACTACCGCGGCCCCGCCGGAAGCGCCTATTCCGACGGCCAGCCCGGCGGCTACTACGGCTATGAGCAGCGCGCCTACGACGACTCCTATCGCGACGCCTACGAGGATGACTACCGCGCCGTTCCGGTCGCCCAGCAGCCGACGGCGGACAACTGCACCCTGGCCGAAAGCCCGATCTACCTGCCTGACGGCCGCGTCCAGAAGCGCTTCGTGCGCGTCTGCCGCGACGCCAAGGGCGACTACCAGGTCGTCGACTAGCCGCGACGCCTGCCTGTGAGGAGAGGCCGCCCGCCGCGAGGTGGGCGGTCTTCTCTTTAGGGACAGACACCTCGGTGTCTGTCCCTAAACCTTCACCGCCCGAAGTAGGAACTCCCGGTTGCCGTCGCCGCCGGTGATGGGGCTGTCGGCGGTGGCGACCACCCGCCAGCCGATCCCTTCCAGCCAGGCGACGACGCCGGCCAGCGCGTCCGCCCGCGCGGCCTCGTCCTTGACCAGCCCGCCCTTGCCCACGCGGTCTCGCCCGACCTCGAACTGCGGCTTGACCAGGGCGACCAGGTCCGCGCCCGGGGCGGCCAGCGCCAGAGCGGCCGGCAGGGCCTTGGCCAGCGAGATGAAGCTGACGTCAGTGACGATCAGGTCCGGCGCCTGCGGGATCAGGCCGGCGTCCAGCGACCGGGCGTCCGTCCCCGACAGCTCGACCACGCGGGGATCGACCGCCAGGCTGGGATGCAGCTGACCGGTCCCGACGTCGACGGCATAGACCCGCGCCGCGCCGCGCGACAGGCAGACCTGCGTGAAGCCGCCCGTCGAGGCGCCGACATCGACGACCACCCTGCCCTCGACCGTCACCGGCCAGGTCGTAAAGGCGTGATCCAGCTTCATCCCGCCCCGGCCGACCCACGGGTGCGGCGCCTCGGCGGCGATATCGACGTCTTCGGCGAAGAGGTCAGACGGCCTTGCGACGGTCCGGTCACCCGCCCGCACCAGACCGGCCTCGATCGCCGCGCGCGCCTTGGCGCGGCTGTCGAACAGGCCGCGTTCGACGAGCAGCAGATCGATGCGTTTTCGGGTCATGGGGCGCTTATACCCTCCCGCCCCGGCATGGGGAGGGAAAGGCGCTACGCCGTCTCGCCGGCCAGCCGCCTGGCCGCCTTGTCACGGCCGATCAGCGGCAGGATGGCGCCCATGTCCGGGCCGTGGTCGAGACCGGTCAGGGCCTTGCGCAGCGGCATGAACAGGCCGCGGCCCTTGGCGCCGGTGCGATCCTTGACCGCGCCGGTCCAGGCGCTCCAGGTAGTCTGGTCGACCGCATCGGGCAGCAGCTCCAGCGCCGCCTGGACCACGGGCCGATCCTCCTCGGCGATCGCCGGCGCCACCGCCCCGCCGACCACGCCGGCCCATTGGGCGACGTCCTTGAACAGGACCAGATTCTGCCGAATGGCCAGCCAGAAATCTTCGCCCAGATCCGCGCCCACGGCCTCAAGGCGTTGTTTTGCCTCGGAATACGGCATCGCATGGATGATCGCGGCGTTGACCTTCGCCAGATCCTCCGGATCCCAGCGCGCGGCCCGGTGAGCCATCTTGCCGAACGCGAAGTCGCCGGCCAGGGCCGTGATCGAGGCGCCCGGCTCAAGCGGGTCGGAGGTGCCGATGCGGGCCAGGTGAGAGACCACGGCCAGCGGCTCGTAGCCCGCCTCGCGCAGTTGCCCGATCGAGAGCGAGCCGATGCGCTTGCTCAGGCCCTGCCCGTCGGCGCCGACCAGCAGGGTGGTGTGGGCGAAGGTGGGGACCGTCGCGCCGAGGGCCTCGAAGATCTCGATCTGCGCGCCGGTGTTGGTGACGTGGTCTTCGCCCCGGATAACGTGGGTGATGCCCAGGTCGATGTCATCGACGACCGACGGCAGGGTGTAGAGATAGGCTCCGTCCTCGCGGACCAGGACCGGATCCGACATCGAGGCGGTGTCGACCTCGCAATGCCCGCGGGCCAGGTCTTCCCAGGTCACGCGGCGCCCCTCCAGCCTGAAGCGCCAGTGGGGCCTGCGGCCCTCGGCCTCAAGCTTCGCGCGGTCATCGGCGGTCAGCTTGAGGGCGGCGCGGTCGTAGATCGGCGGCTGGCCGCGCGACAGCTGCACCTTGCGGCGCAGGTCCAGTTCTTCCGGTCGCTCGTAGCAGGGATACAGCCGT
Organism: uncultured Caulobacter sp.; assembly: GCA_937925635.1. Lineage (GTDB taxonomy): Bacteria > Pseudomonadota > Alphaproteobacteria > Caulobacterales > Caulobacteraceae > Caulobacter. Next base: position 12,127 of record CALALX010000106.1, on the reverse strand, counting down.
CCCGAGGCCTTCAGCCGCTCGACGGCGGCGTCATAGACCGAGAAACGGGCGGACTGGTTGTAGCGCTCGCCCCAGGTCATTCCGAGCCAGGTGAGGTCGGCCTCGATGCCGTCCTCATAGGCCTTGGTCGAGCGCTCCAGGTCGGTGTCATCAATGCGCAGCACGAACACGCCGCCCTGGCTGCTGGCGAACAGCCAGTTGATCAAGCCGGTGCGGATGTTGCCGACGTGCAGACTGCCCGTCGGTGAGGGCGCGAAGCGAACCCTTGCGGTCATGATGAGGACGTCCTTGCCAGAGGCGGGCTAGGTCGTCTCTGAGCGACGCAAAGTCAAGCGGAGAGGGCCGCGTCGATAAGCCGTTGATCCTGATCGTAGACCCAGCATTCGGCGAGCAGGCCGTCCGCGACCCGATAGACCAGGACCCGTTCGACCTCGCGTTCGACGCCGCCCAGCGTCAGGGCCTCGCGGACGATGACCGTTGCGCGGGCGGGCCCGGCGGCGACGTCCACGACCGCGACCAGACGGCGGCCAGTGCGCCGCGTGAACTCCATCAGCGCCGGAATCGCCTCCGCCTTGCCGTGGTAGGTCCTGGCGAATGGATTGTCGCCGAACCAGTGCAGCACGAAGTCCTCGGCGTAGGTCGCCATCATCGCTGGGAAGTCGCCCGCCAGCCAGGCGTCGACATAGCATCGCGCCGCGGCGCGGTTGGCCGCTGTTGCGGCGTCCGGGTTGTCGCTCATCAGCGCCTCCTGCGCGATCGCAGGATGGCGGCTCGCGGCCGAAAAGGACACTACCCCGCCGGTAAAGACCTGGCGGGGTAGGCGAAAATCAATCGTCGCGATGGACCCGTTCGCGGCGCTCGTGCCGCTCCTGGGCCTCAAGGCTCAGCGTCGCGATCGGGCGGGCCTCCAGCCGGGCGAGGCCGATGGGTTCACCGGTCTCCTCGCAATAGCCGTAGGACCCGTCCTCGATGCGGCGCAGGGCCTCGTCGATCTTCGAGATAAGCTTACGCTGCCGGTCCCGGGTGCGGAGTTCCAGAGCCCGATCAGTCTCCGACGAGGCGCGGTCGGCCAGGTCAGGATGGTTCTCGGTTTCCTTCTGGAGGTGAGTCACCGTCTCGCGAGATTCGCGGAGGATGTCCTCCTTCCAGCCCAACAGCTTTTGCTTGAAGTATTCGAGCTGACGCTCGTTCATGAACTCCTCGTCCTCGGAAGGACGATAGGAATCTACCTTAGTCAGAACGCTAGCCGCCTGCATTGACGCTCCACGCCCCCATCCACGCGCTCACTCGTGCGAGCGCGGCCTTATAGCAAACGCCCTGCGACAAACAATGAACCTCGTGTTTCGCGCGCGTTCATGCCGCAAATCTCGCCTGTTCGAGCTTGGCGATCTCCACCGCCGCTCGCGTTTCGATCTCGTCGAGCACGGTCTCCAGGCGCCCGTCGTCCGTGCTTTGGCGCTCGTCGCGGACTGCGCGAACCAGGCGTTCCAGAGAGGCCTCGGAGAGATCGCCGTCAATCAGGGCGATCTTCACCTCGTCCAGGATGTCGAGGATCCGCCCTGCCCGGCTCACGGCGCGCTTGCGGCGCTCGAGGGGGCCGCCGACGTCCTGAAGCGCGAGCAGGGCCTCGATGCCGGCAAGGCCGACGACGCCCGAGGCGCGCGCGACCCCCGCCGCCCCGCCAGCGGCTTCGGCGGATGGAAGGCTGAAACGCCCCCCGCCGCCGGACGGCCGCGAGGCCTTGGGTCCGGCGACGCCGCCCGCACTGCTGGGTCCGGAGACTTTCATGGAGGCTGTACGCCGCTCCCTGTGCTTCTGGAGCCCCACTGTCGGCCCGTATGGTTAATGCCGGGCAAATTCTGCCGTCGCGCGCTGATGCGCTCACGCCATCTCCCCTATCGCATTGAATTAGCGAACTATTTTAGTGGCGCGCTTCTCGCATGAGCCCGCGCGTCAGTGCCCTGCCCACGGGAGCGTCATGCGTAGAAGCGTTATCGGAAGCGTCCTCCTTGCCCTGGTCCTCGGGTTCGCCGGGCCGAGCCTGGCCAAGTCGCGCATCAAGGACGTCGTGGAGTTCGAGGGCGTCCGGGAAAACATGCTGACCGGCTACGGCATCGTGGTCGGCCTGAACGGCACCGGCGACAACCTGCGGAACGCGCCGATGACCCGGCAGAGCCTGGAGGCGATGTTCGAACGCCTCGGTGTGAACGTGCGCGAAAGCAATCTCAACACCAAGAACGTCGCGGTGGTCATGGTGACCGCCAAGCTGCCGCCCTTCGCGGCCTCGGGCTCGCCCCTGGACGTCACGGTTTCGGCCGCCGGCGACGCCAAGAGCCTGCAGGGCGGCACCCTGCTGGTGACGTCGCTGCTCGGCGCCGACGGCCAAGTCTACGCCGTGGCGCAGGGCTCGGTGCAGACCGGCTCGATCTCGGCCAGCGGCGGTTCGGGCAGCAGCGTGTCCAAGGGCGTGCCGACGTCCGGCCGCATCGCCGGCGGCGCGATCATCGAACGCGAGACCGGCTTCCAACTGGCCGCGATGCCGCAGATGCGGCTGACCCTGCGCAATCCCGACTTCACGACGGCCCAGCGCATCGCCACGGCCGTCAACAGCCGCTTCCCGGGCGCGGCCATCGCCGAGAACCCGACCATCATCACCCTGCGCCCGCCGGCCGGACAGAACCTGGTCGGCTTCATGGGCGCGGTCGAGAACCTTGAGGTCGAGCCCGATGCGCCCGCCAAGGTGATCATCGACGAAACCGCCGGCGTCATCGTCATGGGCGACCAGGTCCGCGTCTCCACCGTCGCCATCGCCCAGGGCAACCTGACCATCTCGGTGCAGGAAACGCCGCTGGTCAGCCAGCCGGCGCCCTTCAGCCAGGGCCAGACCACGACCACCACCCAGTCGCAGGTCAATGTCGACGAGGAACGCGGTCGCCAGCTGATCACCCTGAAGAACGGCGCTTCACTGTCCAGCCTGGTCGCCGGCCTCAACGCCCTGGGCGTCACGCCGCGCGACATGATCTCGATCCTGCAGGCCATCAAGGCGGCCGGCGCCCTCCAGGCTGACATCGAGGTGATGTGATGCCCGGACCGGTCGTCGCCCCCACCGATATCCTGTTGGCGCAGCAAACGCGCACGGCGGCCTCCACCGCCGACCTGGCCGCGCGCAAGCGTCAGATCGCCGATGCGGCCCAGTCGTTCGAGGCCTCGTTCCTGTCGGCGATGCTGCAACCGATGTTCGCTTCGCTGAGCGCCGAGGCTCCGTTCGGCGGCGGCCAGGGCGAGGAGATGTTCCGCTCCTTCCTCACCGACGCCATTTCCAGGCAGGTGGCCAAGGCGGGCGGCGTCGGAGTCGCCGACACCGTCCAACGCGAAATGCTCAAGCTCCAGGGCCTCACCGAGTAAAGGATATCCTCATGGCGCTTGACGCCCGCGACGCCACCGACCGCGTCGAACAGCTGATCGTCCTGACCGACCGCCTGACCGCGATGATGGTCGAACAGTGCAAAGCCTTCGAGCAGCGGCGACCGCAGGACGTCGCCAGCCAGATGGACGAGATGACCCGCCTGGCCAATCTCTACCGGCACGAGTCGCTGCGCGTGCGAAGCACTCCGGCGCTGATCGAGGACGCGTCATTGGAGCTGCGAACGCGGCTGATGCGGGCGACCGAGGCGTTCGATGCGGTGCTCGCCCGTCAGGGCCGAGCCCTGGAAGCCGCGCGCACGGTGACCGAAGGTCTGGTCCGGGCCATCGCCGACGAGGTCGCCTCGCAGCGCGCCAGCAGCGCGGGCTACGGTCCCACCGCCGAGGGAAAGACCGGCGACGCCCGCGCGATCACGCTCAATAAGCGCGCCTGATTGATCCAGGTCAGAGCCGTCGCGGCCTCGCCGGTCTCTTCTGCGTTGGATGGCCTATGACCGCGACCTGGCGAACTGCGACGACGACGCCTTTCTGACCAAGGCGCGCGCCTTCCTCGACAAGGCGCTGACGCCGGACCTGCGCGAGGCCGGTCGCCGGACTCTGGGCGTGCACAGCGACATCGCGGCCTGCCGGGTCTGGCATCGGCGCCTGTTCAACCAGGGCTGGATCGCGCCGGCGTGGCCGGTTGAATGGGGCGGCGCCGGCTGGTCTTCGCGCCGCAAGTTCCTCTTCGACCGCGAATGCGCCCTGAACGACGCACCGGTCTTGTTCGCGGGCGGCCTGCGCAGCCTCGGCCCGCTGCTCATCGAAATGGGAACGCCAGCCCAACGGGCCCGCTACCTGACGCCCATCCTGAGCGGCGACGACCTGTGGGGACAGGCGTTTTCCGAGCCCGGCGCGGGGTCGGACCTGGCCAGGATCGCCACGCGGGCGGTGCGCGACGGCGAGGACTACGTCATCGACGGCGCCAAGATCTGGACGACCGGCGCGCATCTGGCCAATCGCCTGTTCGCGCTGGTCCGCACCTCGGACGATGAGCGACCGCAGCAGGGTCTGACCTTCCTGCTGATCGATCTGCCGACGGCGGGCCTGACGATCTCGCCCATCATCACGATCGAGGGCGAACACGAGCTGAACGCGCTGTTCTTCGATGGCGTCCGCGTTCCCGTCGCCAACCGCGTGGGCGAGGAGGGTCAAGGCTGGACCGTCGCCAAGCGGCTGATGCAACTGGCCCGATCGAACAACACCCCCTCCGCCCTGGTGCGCAGGGTCTTCCAGCGGGCCCGCGCGACCGCGCTCACCCGGGACGACCTGGAGCCGGCTCTGACGCGTCGCCTGATCGAAGCGGAGATCGACCTGCTCGCCTTCGAACAGACCGAACTGGCGGCCATGCCGGACGGCGTTCCGCGTCCCGGCGACCAGACCACGCCGTCGATGCTGAAGCTGCTGGGCAGTGAACTGCACCAGAAGGTCGCGGAACTGGCGATGGAGATCGCGGGCGTCTACCGGGCGCCGGGACTTGCGGCCATCGAGGACGAGGACGAGGCGGGACTGCTCGTCGACGGCGCCCGCGCCGTGGCCAAGCACCTCGCGACGCGGGCGGCCACGATCTATTCGGGAACCAGCGAGACCCAACGCAACGTGATGGCCGGCGCGCTGCTGAGGGCCTGACCGTCAGGGCCGCGTCGGCGCGGCCTGGAAGACCGGAGTCGGCCTGTAGGCGGTCTCCGTGACCGCTCGAACGGGGGCCGGCCACAGCCGGTCGGACACATGCCGCCAAAGGGCGGTCATCTCACTGCCTGCCGTGCCGTCCGGGTCGAACTCCTGCGCCGCCCGGCCGGAGGCCGCGGCGGCCTGGTAGGCCGCGCGGGAGCGAAGGCCGATCGGCAGCACGGGAAAGCCAAGCCCGCGCAGGGCCTTGACCGACTCCATCAACACCGGCGCCTCGATACTCTCGCGACGATGCGGCGCCTGATTGAGCACGAAGGCGACCGGCCGGTGGAAGCGATCCGCCAGGGCGGCCGACTCGGCCACCGCCCGGATGTCGAAGAAATTGGGTCTGGCCACGACTAGGCAGACGTCGGCGCAGCGCACGGCCTGCTCGACCTCCTCCTCGACGGAGGGCCCGGTGTCGACGACCATGAGATTGAAGCCGGCGCGGCGGGCTTCCTGCTGACGCGCGAACAGGGCGCCAGGCTTCACAGCCTCGACAATCGGGGTGGCGTCCCGCCGTTCGCGTCGCCACTCGAGAGCCGAATGCTGACGGTCGGTATCGGCCAGCAGGGTGCGACGACCATCAGCCTGCGCCGCCACGGCCAGGTGAATGGCCAGGGTGGTCTTTCCGGTCCCGCCTTTGCGGGAAAGAATGGCGAGCGTCTTCATCGCCTGTCCCAGATCGGTACGAACGCTGTTATCGGAGCAGGAAGCGTGCCCGCGCGGCGACAATGCGGCGGCGCTGTATCGTTTGCGTGTCAGACTCGACTGAACGCCGGCTTTCCCGCCGCTACGCCTGTCGAAAGAGCACCCCGAGCAGACGGCCCGCCGCAAGGATGGGCGCCGGGCTCTGGTCGACCCGGGCTTGGATCAGGCTGCCCTCAAGGGCGGAGATGGCGAATCCGGCGAGGTCGGCCGCGTGCTCAGGCGGCAGTCCGTCGCCCTCCAGCTTCTCCGCGACCACCGCGATCCAGCCGGAGAAGGCCGTGCGCCCCGCGGCGCGAATGGCCTCGTCGACGGCCGCCGTCTCCAGCAGGACGGTGGTGATGGGGCATCCGTCCCGCCAGCCTGACTGCTCCATCCACTTGACGAGCCACCGGACGTACTCGGCGATCAGCGCCGGCGCGTCGGCGGCCTCCTGGCCGATCGTGGCCAGAGTCCGTCGCACCAGCTCCCCGGCGCTGGCCACCGCGGCCTCGCCGATCTGGGCCTTGCCGCGCGGAAAGTAGTGGTAGAGCGACCCCTTCGGCGCGCCGCTGCGCTCGACGATGTCGGCCAGCCCCGTCGCGGCGTAGCCCTGTCGTCGGAACAGGGCGGCGGCGGACTGGACGATGGCGTTGCGGTGTTTCGGCTGGGCGGACATCGGAATCTATGTAGACTGGTCTACATCAATAGAAGGTTGATGGCCATGACCGCGCCCGCCGGCTTCGAACCCCACTATCGCCGCAGCCCCCTGACCGACCCTTGGGAGCCGCTCTACAGCCGCCGGACAGGCGACGCCCTGCAGCTGGGCTTGCGGGTCGCCGAGGCGCACACCAACAGCCGCGGCTTCGCCCACGGCGGCCTGATCTCGGCCTTGGCGGACAACGCCATGGGACTGAGCTGCGGCCTGACTCTGGAGGGCGCGAGCGGCCTGCTGACCGTGAACCTCGCCGTCGATTTCCTGGCCGTGGCCAGACTGGGTCAATGGCTGCAGGTCGAGCCGGCTGTGGTGAAGCGGGGCAAGAGCCTCTGCTTCGCGTCCGCGCTCGTCACCGCTGAAGGCCGGGCCTGCGCGCGGGCCAGCGCGACCTTCCAGGTGCTCAGCTGAGCGTGATCTCGCGGTCGACGCCGATCGCCGCCAGGAAGTCCCGATCGTGGCTGACCACCAGCAGGGCGCCGTCGTAGCCGGCCAGCGCCTGCTCGACCGCCTCGATGGATGTCAGATCCAAATGGTTGGTCGGCTCGTCCAGGATCAGCAGCTGCGGCGGCGAGGCGCCGGACAGCACGCAGGCCAGGGCGGCCCGGAGCCGCTCCCCGCCGCTCAGCGAACCAACGACCTGATGCGCGGCCGTGTTGCGGAACAGGAAGCGGGCCAATGCCGCGTGCGCCGCGTTGGCGCCGGCCTCGGGGTTGATGCGTTGGAAGGCCTCCAGGATGGTCTCATCGTCGTCCAGCACCGCCGCGCGCTGGTCGAGCAGCACCGACCGCGCTCCATGCGAAATGCGCCCGCTCGTAGGCTGGAGCCGGCCGGCGGCGAGACGGATCAGGGTCGTTTTCCCCGAGCCGTTGCGACCGGTCACCGCGACGCGCTCGGGACCAACGAGGCGAAACGACGTCTCGGCCAGCACAGGCCCATCGCCGTAGTCGAGAGCCACGTCCTCGAAGGCGAGCACCCCCTTGCCGTCGGCCAGGCCCGATGAAGGCAGGTCGAAGGCCAGCGCCCGCACGCGTTCCACGTTGGCGCGGGCCTCCGAAACGCCGTCTGCGGCGTCCTCGCGTAGACGATTGGCCAACCGATCAGCCTTGCCGGAGCTTTCCTCGGCGCGACGCTTCATGGCGCCGAGCAGGATCTTCGGGGCGCTGCCGCTGGCGGCGTAGCGGGCGCCGGCGGAATCGCGGCGGGCTTTTCTTTCACGGGCCCGCTGAGCCTCCCGCTCGACCCGCGCCGCGTCGCGCTCGGCCGTTGCGAGGTCCCGTGCGGCCGCCTCTCGCTCCAGCTCGCGCCGTTCCGCGTAAAGGTCCCAGCCGCCGCCGTAGACCTTCACGCCCAGGCCGGACAGTTCGACGATGCGGTCCATTTCCCGCAGCAGGCCTCGGTCGTGGCTGACCACCACCGCGCCGCCCTTCCAGCGCCGCAGGAATCCCGCCACCAGCGCCCGCGCCTCGACGTCGAGGTTGTTGGTCGGCTCGTCCAGCAGGATCACGTCCGGCGCGGCGACCGCCAGGGCGGCGAGGGACAGCCGCGTCAGCTGCCCGCCGCTGAGCGTGTCGGCGGCGCGATCCAGGGTCAGCCCGTCGAGCCCGACCTCGACGAGGGCCTCCTCGATCCGCGACGACAGGGTCCAGTCGGCGTCGGCCCAGTCGGCCTCGCTCCCCTCCCCGGCCTCGACGCGCGCCAGAACCGCCAGCGCGTCGGCCGCGCCAAGCAGGTCCGCGACCGACGCGCCGGGCGGCGGCGCGAGCGCCTGGCGCAGCACGCCGACGCGGCCCCGGCGACCGACGGCGCCCGCCACGGGCGCCTGCTCGCCGGTCAGCAGACGCAGCAGCGTGGTCTTGCCCGCGCCGTTGCGGCCCACCAGCCCGGTGCGTTCCCGCCCGAAGGCGAGGGTCAGGTTGTCGAAGAGGACGCGGCCGTCAGGCGTCGCGGCGGAGACGGCGTCGAGCGTGAAGACCGGAAGGGACGTGGACATGGCGGCTCTCGGGCAGGGCGGCGGAAACGGCGAAGCGGTTCTGCGTCCTGTCGATCATCTGAGCCTCCATCGGTGACCGGGGCGGTCCCGGAGTGGCCGATATAGGGCCTCCCGGTCGAAGCGACAAATCCGCCGGCTTGATTCAGCGCAATGGCGGCGGGCCGTCCGGCCGACTATCTAGCGCCCGTGACCGACATGATCGACTTCCACGCCACCGCCTACAGCCCTGAGGAAGCTCGCGCCCGTCGCGCGGCCGCCGTCGACCGAGCCCGCGCGGAAACCGGCATCGACGAGACGCTGATCGACCAGCTGGTCGAGCGCTTCTACGACAGCGTCCGGGCCGATCCGCTGCTGGGTCCCGTCTTTGAGGATCGGATCCGGGACTGGGGCCCGCACCTTGCGCAGATGAAGCTGTTCTGGGGCTCGGTGGCGCTCGGCACCGGCCTCTACGCTGGTCGCCCGATGCCCAAGCATATGCGCCTGCCGGTCGACGCCGAGCACTTCGACCGCTGGCTGGCGCTGTTCGAAGCCACGGCCCGCGGGTTGCTGACGCCCGCCGGGGCCGAGCACGTCATCGTCCGCGCCCGCAACATCGCACAGAGCCTGGAGCTCGGCGTCGCCAACCACAGCGGCGTCATGCTCGGCGTCGGCGAGCGCTTTCGGCGCGCGCCCGGAAGATAGCGCAAGAACCGGGTCGTTCCGGCGCGGGCGGCGAGGCAGTTTCCGGTCGAAACAACCGGAGAGCCTCCCATGTCCTTCGTCGTCACCGGCCTGTCGCCCGCCCCCTTCTCCGACCTGTTCGGGGCCGACGCCGCCGCGCTCGCCGAGGCGGGCGCGATCCGGCGCCGTGTCGACGCCGCGCCCGGCTTCCCCTGTCGGATCCGGCTTGTGGACGCGACGCCGGGCGAAACAGTCCTGCTGCTGAACCACGAGCATCAGCCCGCGGACACGCCCTATCGCTCGCGCCACGCGATCTTCGTCACGGAGGGCGCGGACGCGGCGGCGCGCTACGTCGATCAGATCCCGCCCTCCCTGGTCGCCAGGCTGCTGGCGCTCCGCGCATTCGACGCCGAGGGCATGATGCTGGACGCTGAGGTCGTGGACGGCGCCCAGGCCGAGCCGCTCATCGAACGGCTCCTTGCCGATCCGCGCACCGACTACCTGCATGCGCACGCCGCGAAGCGGGGCTGCTACCTGGCCCGGATCGACCGACTTTAGCGATCCAGCGGCCCCGTCTGGCGGCGAACGATCGCGTCGAGGTCCGCGCCGGACGGCAGGGTTCCGAAGCCGCGCCCCCAGTCTCCGCCAAGTCGCGTGGCCACGAAGGCGTCGGCCACCGGGGCCGGAGCGTGGCGGATCATCAGCGCGCCCTGCAGAACCAGAGCCATGTCTTCCACCAGCCGCCGCGCCGACCCTTCACCCAGCGGACCGGCCAGCCGGTCGTTCAGGCGGCCGGCCGCCTCGTCGAAACGGGCGTCTGCGCCGGAGACGCCTCCGATCTCGGCGAGGTAGGCCTCCAGCGCCGCCGGCTCCTTCTGCAGCGTACGCAGCACGTCGAGCGCGATGACGTTGCCCGAACCCTCCCAGATCGCGTTCAGCGGGCTTTCACGGAAGTAGCGCGGCAGCGGCGTCTCCTCGACGTAGCCGACGCCGCCATGGCACTCCATGCACTCGTAGACGAAGTTCGGGCAGCGCTTGGTCAGCCAGTACTTGCCCAGCGCGACGGCGAGGCGCGCGAAGGCCCGGTCGCTTTCCGTGACGCCGTCGAAGGCGCGGGCGACGCGCATCGTCATCAGGGCCGCGGCCTCGTACTCCAGCGCCAGGTCGGCGATCACCGACCGCATCGCCGCCTGGTCGATCAGGGTCTTCTGGAAGGCGCGGCGGCCCATGACGTGGTTCACGGCCTCGGCCAGAGGCCGGCGCATGATGCCCAGCGTGCCGGCCATGGTGTCCAACCGGGTGTGGTGGACCATGTCGATGATCACCGACACGCCGCGCCCCTCCTCGCCCAGCCTCCAGGCGACGGCGTCGTGGTACTCGATCTCGCTGGAGGCGTTGGACTTGTTGCCCAGCTTGTCCTTCAGCCGCATGACCTGGATGCCGTTGCGGCTCCCGTCGGGCGCGATGCGCGGGACCAGGAAGCAGGTCAGGCCGCCCTCCGCATAGGCCAGGGTCAGGAAACCATCGCTCATCGGCGCCGAGCAGAACCACTTGTGCCCGAGCAGGCGGTAGAGGCCGTCGCCGATCGGCGTCGCGCGGGTGGCGTTGGCCCGCACGTCGCTGCCGCCCTGCTTCTCGGTCATCGCCATGCCGACGGTGACGCCGCGCTTCTCGGCGATCGGGCGAAGGGGCGCGTCGTAGGCGCCGCCGATGATCCGGTCGAGCCAGGGCTGGGTGACATCCGGCTGGCAGCGCAGGGCCGGGACGGCGGCGTAGGTCATCGAGATCGGGCACATCGTCCCGGCCTCGGCCTGCGTGAACAGCGCCAGCATGGCGGCGTGAGCGACGTGGCCGCCGGCCTCATCCGACCGCCAGGCGATGTCGTGGATGCCGTGACGCATCGCGACGTCCATCAGCTGGTGGTAGCTGGGATGGAACTTCGCCTCGTCGATGCGCCGGCCGTAGCGGTCGAAGACGGTCAGCTCGGGCGGAAAACGGTTGGCCAGCTCGCCCAGCTCCAGCACCGCTTCGGACCCGGCCTCGGCGCCGAGCGCCGACAGCGGCGCGTCGACCCAGGCCCCGCCCTGCCCTCGCGCGGCCTCGCGCAGGGCAAGGTCGGTCTCGTAGAGGTTCACGTCGACGAGCGGCCGAGGCTGGTTGGCGACCTCGTGAGTCTCGAGCTGGGTGCGGGGGGCGTAGCGGGGCATGGGCGAAGAAGACCGCGAGCCGCCAGAGAAGTCCATCGCTGAGGCCCCCTCCTCCTCAATGGAGGACGGTCGGGGGTGGTGGCGCACATGCTGACGACGAACCTTCTGAAGGTCCGCGATGGGTGGGGAGCGGAACTATAGCGCCCATAGTGCGAACACCAACGCCCCCCCCAACTCCGCTCATCCTCGCGGAAGCGAGGACCCAGGCTTTCTGATGCAGCGGCTCATCGCAGGGACTAGCGAACACATCCCCAACCATGAGTGCACCGGCCGTAAACCTGGGTCCTCGCGTCCGCGAGGATGAGCGGGGGGAAGGGGGATTGCAGTCCGCGAGGGGTCGAAAGCGGACATCTCGATCCCCCTTGGAACCGCGCCCGAGCGCCAGCGCGGCCTCCTCCCTGCTGACACCCAGTGTCAGCAGCCCTTCCCCGCCGTGAGCCCCCACGACATTCGTTCGCACATTGTTCTTGTGTTAATTCCGAGTCTGGGCGCTACATATCGGCGTTGCGCCGGGCCCCAGAGGCCGGCTTCCGCGTTCCCGACAGGTCATGGCCGAACAGCTCAACTTCATCCGCGTGCGCGGCGCCCGCGAGCACAATCTGAAAGACGTCAGCGTCGACATCCCGCGGGGCGAGCTGGTGGTGATCACCGGCCTGTCGGGTTCGGGCAAGAGCTCGCTGGCCTTCGACACCATCTACGCCGAGGGTCAGCGCCGCTACGTCGAGAGCCTGCCGG
>CALALX010000105.1 GCA_937925635.1 uncultured Caulobacter sp. | reverse complement strand
AAGAACATCACCGACTACGGCGCGTTCGTGGACCTGGGCGGCATCGACGGCCTGCTGCACGTCACCGACATGAGCTGGAAGCGCGTCTCGCATCCGTCGCAGGTCCTGGCGGTCGGCGACACGGTCAAGGTGCAGATCATCAAGATCAATCCGGACACCCAGCGCATCAGCCTCGGCATGAAGCAGCTGCAGTCCGATCCCTGGGACGGCGTCGAAGCCAAGTACCCGGTCGGCGCCAAGTACACCGGCCGCATCACCAACATCACCGACTACGGCGCCTTCGTTGAGCTGGAAGCCGGCGTCGAAGGCCTGGTGCACGTCTCGGAAATGTCCTGGACCAAGAAGAACGTCCATCCGGGCAAGATCGTCTCCACCTCCCAGGAAGTGGACGTCATCGTGCTGGACGTCGACAGCTCCAAGCGCCGCGTCTCGCTCGGCCTGAAGCAGGCGATGGCCAACCCCTGGGAAGCCTTCCTGTCCGCGCACCCGATCGGCTCGACCGTCGAGGGCGAAGTCAAGAACGCCACCGAGTTCGGCCTGTTCGTCGGCCTGGACGGCGACATCGACGGCATGGTCCACCTGTCGGACCTCGACTGGAACGTCGCCGGCGAAGAAGCCATGGCCCGCTACAAGAAGGGCGATGTCATCAAGGCCAAGGTTCTCGACGTCGACGTCGAGAAGGAACGCATCAGCCTCGGCGTGAAGCAGCTCGCCGGCGACCCGATGCAGGGCGACACCTTCCGCAAGGGCCAGACGGTCACCGTGACCGTCACCGAAATCACCTCGGGCGGTATCGAAGTGAAGTTCGGTGAAGACGACGCCCCGATGACCGCCTTCATCCGCAAGTCGGACCTGTCGCGCGACCGCAACGAGCAGCGCCCCGAGCGCTTCGCCGTCGGCGATCGCATCGACGCCCAGGTGACCAACATCGACAAGGCCGCGCGTCGCGTGTCCGTGTCGATCAAGTCGCTGGAAATGGCCGAGGAGAAGGAAGCCATCGAGCAGTTCGGGTCCTCGGACTCGGGCGCGTCGCTGGGCGACATCCTGGGCGCGGCCCTGCGCGAAAAGGCCAAGAACGACTAAGGTTCACGGCCTTTCAGTGAAGACGATCGCGGCGGCCGGGGCGACCCGGCCGCCGTTTTCGCATCCGCGATCGGGCGCCGCGCGTACGGGCGTTCGCTGAGATTGACCATAACGACGCCGACAACCTCTTGAAGACTCAAGGGACATTGGGCAAAGGTCGGGCCGCCGACGCCCCGGGGGGACCCATGATCAAGTCCGAGCTGATCGCCAAGCTCGCTCACGAGAACCCTCACCTGACTCAACGTGACATCGAGCGCGTGGTCGGCGTGATCCTCGACAAGATGACGCTGGCGCTCGAACAGGGCGGCCGCGTGGAGCTGCGCGGTTTCGGCGCCTTCTCCGTTCGCTCGCGTCCCGCCCGCGCCGGCCGCAATCCCCGCACCGGCGAACCGGTCTCGGTGAAGGGCAAGCATGTGCCCTTCTTCAAGAGCGGCAAGGAGCTGCGCGAGCGGCTCAACGCCGACTGAGCTTGACCTGAACCCCGCAACACCGAAGGTTGCCGGTCTCACCAGCAGCGGGAGACGGTCATGAGCATCGCCAGGGAATTCCGGGAATTCATCGCGCGCGGCAACGTCGTCGATCTCGCCGTGGGCGTGATCATCGGCGGCGCGTTCGGCGCCATCGTGAAGAGCCTGGTCGATCAGGTGGTCATGCCGCCGATCGGCCTGCTGCTGGGCCGCGTCGACTTCTCAAAGCTGGAGTGGGTGCTGACGCCCGAGGACCCAGCCACCGAGGCGATCGAGAAGGTGGCGATCAGCTACGGCGCCTTCATCAACACCATCATCCAGTTCCTGATCGTCGCGGCGGTCGTGTTCATGGCGGTCAAAATCATCAACCAGCTGCGTCGCGAACAGGCCGCGGATCCCGCGCCGGAGGCCGCGCCGGCCCCGACGCCCTCGGAAGCCCTGCTGACCGAGATCCGCGACCTGCTGAAGGCCCAGGCGGCCCCGAAGCCCGCCCCGACGCCGAAGCTCACGCCCGTGGCGCGCAAGACTCCGCCCAAGAAGGTCTGATGGCCGGGACCAAGATCTGCGGCCTGACGACCCCCGAGACCGTGACGGCCGCCGTCGCCGGCGGCGCGGCCTTCATCGGCTTCATGTTCTTTGACAGGAGCCCGCGTAACATCGGGCCCGACGCCGCCGCGCGGCTGGCGCCGCCGGCCCGCGCCGCCAACGTCAAGACCGTAGCCGTGACGGTCGAGCCGGATGACGCGCTGCTCGACCGGCTTGCCGCGACGCTGGCGCCCGACTTCATCCAACTGCACGGCAAGGAGACGCCTGCCCGCGCCCGCGAGGTCGCCCAGCGTACGGGCGCGGGGGTCATCAAGGTCTTCTCGGTGTCCGAGGCGTCCGATCTCGATGCGGCCCGCGCCTACGAGAGCGTCGTCGACCATCTGATGTTCGATGCGAAGGCGCCGGCCGGGTTCGACCGGCCGGGCGGCACCGGCGCGAAATTCGACTGGACGATGATGAAGGACCGCCGCTTCGCGCGGCCCTGGTTCCTCGCCGGCGGGCTTGACCCATGGAACGTGGCCGAGGCCCTGCGCCTTTCCGGCGCACCGCTTGTCGACGTTTCCTCTGGTGTGGAGCGCGGCCCGGGGATAAAGGACCCGTCTCTCATTTCGGCCTTCCTGGAAGCGGTACGCCGCGCCTGACCTGCTGACGCTGTGAACGCCCCGACCCTACCGAACGACTGGAACGCCCTGCCCGACGCCAACGGCCGCTTCGGCGACTACGGCGGTCGCTATGTGGCCGAGACCCTGATGCCGCTGGTCCTCGACCTGGACCGCGCCTACAGCGAAGCCAAGGCCGATCCCGCGTTCCAGGGCGAGCTGAAGGGCTTCCTCAAACACTACGTCGGCCGGCCCAATCCGCTGTATTTCGCCGAGCGCCTGACCGCCCACTACGGCGGGGCGAAGATCTACTTCAAGCGCGAGGAGCTGAATCACACCGGCGCGCACAAGATCAACAACTGCATGGGCCAGATCCTGCTGGCCATGCGGATGGGCAAGACCCGGATCATCGCCGAGACCGGCGCCGGCCAGCACGGCGTGGCCAGCGCCACCGTCTGCGCCCGCTTCGGCCTGCCCTGCGTGGTCTACATGGGCGCCGTCGACGTCGAGCGGCAGAAGCCGAACGTGTTCCGCATGAACCTGCTGGGCGCCGAGGTGCGGCCGGTGACCTCCGGGGCGGGAACCCTGAAGGACGCCATGAACGAGGCCATGCGCGACTGGGTCACCAACGTCTCCGACACCTACTACATGATCGGCACGGCGGCGGGCCCGCACCCCTATCCGGCCATGGTCCGCGACTTCCAATCGGTGATTGGCGAAGAGATCCGGTGGCAGATCATGGAGGCCGAGGGGCGGCTGCCGGACGCCGTGGTCGCCTGCGTCGGCGGCGGATCGAACGCCATCGGGACCTTCCACCCCTTCCTCGCCGACGAGGGGGTGAAAATCTTCGGAGTCGAGGCCTCCGGCCACGGGCTGGAGACCGACAAGCACGCCGCCTCGCTGACCGGCGGCCGTCCCGGCGTCCTGCATGGCAACAAGACCTATCTGCTGCAGGATCCCGACGGCCAGATCCTTGACGCCCACTCGATCAGCGCCGGGCTCGACTATCCGGGCATCGGGCCGGAGCACAGCTGGCTGCACGACATCGGCCGCGCCCGCTACCTGACCTGCACCGACGACGAGGCGCTGGCCGCCTTCAAACTCTGCGCAGAGCTGGAGGGCATCATTCCGGCCCTCGAGTCCGCCCACGCCGTGGCCAAGCTGCCCGAGGTGGTCAAGGAGGTCGGCAAGGACGGCATCGTGGTGATGACCATGTCCGGCCGCGGCGACAAGGACGTCAACACCGTCGCCGCCGCCCTGGGGATGTCGATTTGACCAAGGACCGTATCGACCGTCGCTTTGCGGCTGTCGCCGGCGAAGGGCGCGCCGCGTTCGTCGCCTACATCGTCGCCGGCGACCCCGACCGGACCGCCTCTCAGGCCATGCTCGACAGCCTGCCCGCCGCCGGCGCCGACATCATCGAGCTGGGCTTCCCGTTCTCCGATCCGATGGCCGAGGGTCCCTCGATCCAGCTCGGATCGCAGCGCGCGCTGAAGGCCGGGATGACGCTTCGCGGCACGTTGGACATGGTCGAGGCGTTCCGGAGGCATGACTCGGACACCCCGATCATCCTGATGGGCTACCTGAACCCGGTCCTGAACAAGGGCTTCGACGCCTTCGCCGCCGACGCGGCGGCGGCCGGAGTCGACGGGCTGATCATCGTCGACTGCCCGCCGGAAGAGGCCGACCCGCTCGCTGACGCGCTGGAGGTCAACGGCGTGGCGCTGATCCGGCTGGCCACCCCGACCACCGACGACAGGCGTCTGCCGGCCGTGGTCCGGCGGACCTCGGGCTTCGTCTACTACGTCTCCGTTGCCGGGGTGACCGGGGTCAAGGAAGCCGACGCCGACGCCGTGGCACAGCCCGTGCAGAGGCTGAAGGCCGCGTCCGGCCTGCCGGTCGCGGTGGGATTTGGCATCAGGACGCCCGAACGCGCCGCCGCCGTGGCCCGCGTGGCCGACGGCGTCGTGGTGGGCTCGGCGCTGGTTGATGAAATCGAAGGCGCCCTGAAATCGGGATCGAACGAAAACGTGACCGAAAGAGTTCTTTCCAAGGCGGCTGAGCTGGCTAAGGCTGTGAGATCGGCGCGAGTCAGGGACGCTTAAGCGATGGCGATGGCTGACCCCAAGAACGACAAACCCAACCGAGGCGGCGCGCGTGAGCGTCAGGGATGGCTGTCGCGTATCGCCCCGGGCGTGCGCGGCGCCTTCGTCAAGCGCGAGACGCCCGAGAACCTCTGGGTGAAGTGCCCCGACACCGGGGAGATGATCTACCGGCCCGATCTGGAAGCCGCCTGGTGGGTGACCCCCGCCGGACGCCACATGCGCATCGGGCCCGAGCTGCGCTTCAAGTACACCTTCGACGACGGCGCCTACGAGAGCCTGCCGACGCCGGACGTCGTCGAGGATCCGCTGAAGTTCAGCGACGGCAAGCCCTACAAGGACCGCCTCGCCGCCGCCCGCAAGGCGACCGGCGAGCAGGACGCCGTGGCCCTGGCCGCCGGTTCGATCGGCGGCGTCAAGTCGGTGGTCATGGTCCAGGACTTCGCCTTCATGGGCGGTTCGCTGGGCATGGCGGCTGGCGAGGCCTTCATCGCCGGCGCCCGCGCCGCCCTGGAACGCCAAGCGCCCTATGTCGCCTTCACCGCCGCCGGCGGCGCGCGCATGCAGGAAGGCACCCTGTCCCTGATGCAGATGGCCCGCAGCACCCTGGCGATTCAGGAGCTGAAAGCCGCCCGCCTGCCCTACATCGTGGTGCTGACCGACCCGACCACAGGCGGGGTGACCGCCAGCTACGCCATGCTGGGCGACATCCATCTGGCCGAGCCGGGCGCCCTGATCGGCTTCGCCGGCCAGCGCGTGATCGAGCAGACCATCCGCGAGACCCTGCCGCCGGGCTTCCAGCGCGCCGAGTTCCTCGTCGAAAAGGGCATGGTCGACCGCGTGACCCCGCGCCACGAGCTGCCGATGGTGCTGGGATCGATCCTCAAGACCCTGATGATGGGCCGCGACGGGCTGAAGGCGGCCTGAGGCCCTGCGTGGTTCGACACGCCCGCTGCGCGGGCTGCTCACCATGACTATGTTTGATGGCCTTCTGACTCAGTCATCCTGAGCAGCGCCGAAGGCGCGTGTCGAAGGACGCACCATGAGCGAACATCTCCGCCCGCACGACGCCGCCCTCGAGCGGCTGAAGGCGCTGCATCCGAAGCTGATCGATCTGTCGCTGGGCCGCATGCGGCGCCTGTGCGCCGCGCTGGGCGATCCGCAGCGGCGGCTGCCGCCGGTGATCCACGTGGCCGGGACGAACGGCAAGGGCTCCACCGTCGCGATGCTGCGCGCCATCGCCGAGGCGGCGGGCCTGAAGGTCCACGTCTTCACCTCGCCGCACCTGGTCCGCTTCGCCGAACGCATCCGGCTGGCCGGAACCCTCATCACCGATGCGCATCTGGCCGCCGTGCTGGAGCGGATCGAGGCGGTCAACGCCGGCCAGCCGATCACCTTTTTCGAGATCACCACGGCCGCCGCCTTCCAGGCCTTCAGCGAGGTTGAGGCCGACCTCTGCCTGCTTGAGGTCGGCCTGGGCGGTTCGCTGGACGCCACCAATGTGCTGGAGCGGCCGGCGGTCAGCGTCATCGCCCCGGTCGACCACGATCACCGTGAGTTCCTCGGCGACACCATCGCCGGCATCGCGGGCGAGAAGGCCGGCATCATCAAGCGCGGCGCGCCGGTCGTCATCGGCCGCCAGGGACCGGAAGCGTTCGAGGTCATCGAGGCCCGCGCCCAGGCCCTGGGCGCGCCGCTGCTGGCGCTGGGAACCGACTTCGACGCCTGGCTGGAGCGTGGCCGCCTCTGCATCCAGCTGGACGAGCGACTGCTGGATCTGCCCGCGCCCGCGCTGGCCGGCGCGCACCAGGTCGACAATGCCGCCCTGGCCGCCGTCGCCGCCCTGCAGCTGCGCGAGGCGCGGATCGATGACGCCGCCATCGGCCGAGGGATCGCCTCGGCGGTCTGGCCCGCCCGAATGCAGCGGCTGACCGCGGGGCCGCTGGCGGCGATGGCGAAGGCGCGCGGCGCCGACCTCTGGCTCGACGGCGGCCACAATCCGCACGCCGCGCGGGCGCTGGCCCGCACAATCGGCGACCTGGCGGCGCGCGACGGCCGACCGGTGGCCCTGGTCTGCGGCCTGCTGGCCAACAAGGACGCCGACGGCTTTTTCAGCGCCTTCGCCGGGCTGGCGCCCGCCGTCCATACGGTCGGGTTCGACGCTCCTGCCGCGGCCGACCCCGCCGACCTGGCGCGGATCGCGCGCGCGCATGGGCTGAGGGCTTCGGTCCACACGGATGTCACCGCCGGACTGGCGGCGGCGCTGGCCGGCCAGACGGTCCCGCATGTCGTGATCGCCGGATCGCTCTACCTCGCCGGCGAGGTGCTGGGCCTGGATGAGGCCACCTGGCCGCGGTGACGATCGGGGGCATGTACCGTCTTCGGTACGTGTCCCCGGCAGCTCGGCGCGCAGTCATCGGGAACACGCACTGAAGTGCATGTCCCCGTCAGCAAACGCAAACGGCCGCCGGGTCGCCCCGACGGCCGTCCATGAGAGCGCGATTGTGGATGCGCGGGCGGTCTTACGCCGCCTGCACGCCGGCTTCGGACAGCCACTCCAGGATCTTCTGCTTGGGCATGGCGCCGACCTTCATCGAGGCCATCTGCCCGCCGCGGAACAGCATCATCGTCGGAATGCCGCGCACGCCGTAGCGCGAGGGGGTGGTCGGGCTGTCCTCGATATTGACCTTGGCGATGGTGACGTGATCGGCCAGTTCCTCGGCGATCTGCTCGAGGGCCGGCGCGATCTGCTTGCAGGGGCCGCACCACTCCGCCCAGAAGTCGACCAGCACGGGCTTGTCGGCCTGCAGGACGTCGCGTTCGAAGCTTTCGTCGGTCACAGCAACGGTGCTCATGACGGGGGTCTCCTTGCGCGGGGACTCAACGTTGGCCCTCGCTTCAGCCAACGATGTAGGCTCCTCGCCGTTCCCCATCAATGGGCGCCGGGCAGGGCGGCGAGCGTGGCGGCGATGATGTTTTCTGGAACCGGCATCAGGCGCGGTCCGTCCGTCCAGACCAGAGCCGCCTCGACCCGACGACCAGGGAAGACCTCCTGCAGCACCGCCGTATAGACGGACATCTGGATCAGGTAGGCCGGATCGGCGTCGGAGACGTCCGCGGGCGCAGGTCGATTGGTCTTGTAGTCGACGACCAGGACCCGATCGGGCGTCACCAGCAAGCGGTCGACGCGGCCCGACACCGCCAGGCCCGCCGGCAGACGCGGCGAGGCGCCGCCGATCGCCGCCTCGGCCCTTGAGCCGGGGCCGAACACGTCGGCGAAGCGTGGATCGTCGAGCACCCCGAAGGCGGCGGCCAGCATCTCGCGGCGCTGGGCGTCCGTCAGATCGCGCTCGCGGGCCAGCAGGCGCTGGGCCGCCGGTCGCCGTTCGGCGGCGGGCACGTCGGGCAGCAGCTGAAGCAACCGGTGGATCAGTTCCCCGCGCCGGTAGCGACCCAGGCCCTCGACCATCGCCAGCGGGGAAGGCGCCGGCCCCCAGGTCTGCTCGGCCAGCTGCGAAGGCGAGGCGTAGCGGCGCGCCGGCGGTTCGACCGGCGCTTGGCAAGCCGCCCAGTCCGGCAGCGGCGCCGGCGCGGACTCGACGCGCTGGCCGAGCGGCAGCCGGTTCGGATCGGGACCGAAGCGCTCGAACGCGACACCGTCCGCGCCGACGACCGTCCGCACCTCCGGCGCCACCGCGGGGTGGGCGAAGGCCCGGCGCATGGCGGCGTACCAGCCGCCGACAGCCTCGTCCTTGGTGCGGGCGTCGATCCGGCCGCAGAGCAACAGCCGGTCTCGGGCCCGGGTCAGGCCGACATAGAGCAGGCGCCAGGCCTCCTGATCCTCACGGTCGGCGCGAGCCCGCCGCGCGGCGGCGCTGGCGACGCAGTCGTCGTCCTTCCTGGCGCACCACAGGAAACCGCCGTCGGCGGTCTCCAGCAACGGCGATCCGCGGGCGGTCCTGGTCACCGTCGTCTCGGGCAGGACCACGATGGGCGCCTCAAGCCCCTTGGCGCCGTGCGCGGTCATCACACGCACCTCGCCGCCGGCCCCCTCCATCTCGCGCTTCACGGAGATGTCGAGGCTGGCGAAGGCATGGACGAGGGTTTCCAGGTCCCGCACGCCCTGTGATTCGGCGGCCAGCGTCCGGGCCAGGAATTCGTCGAGCACATCGCCGGCCTCGGCTCCCAGCCGGGTCAGCATCCGCGCCCGCATCGAGAGGCCGTCCGGACCGGTCAGTCCCAGCACACGACCATAGAAGTCGAACGGCGCACGGCCGCGCGCCAGAACGCGCGCCCGCTCAAGAAACTCCAGCGCGCTGGTCCAGTCCGGACGCTCGCCCGCGCGGCGGCGGAGAACCTTCCACAGACTGTCGGGCCTGCGGTCCTTCGCCAAGGCGTAGAGGTCGTCATCGCCCAGGCCGCAGAATGGCGTCTTGAGCAGCGCGGCCAGGGTGAGGTCGTCGCCCGGGAACTGGACGAACCGCGCCAGCGCCATCAGGTCATCGAAGGCGATATGGGCCGACAGGGTCAGCCGGTCGGCGCCGGCCACCGGGATCCTGGCCTGCTTCAGCGCCCGGATGATCTCCTCGAACAGCACCCGCCGGCGGCGGACCAGCACGATGACATCGCCATAGCCCGCCGGCCGCCAGTCGCCCCGGCCGCCGTCCGGCCGGACAAGCTCCTTGTCGAAGACCGCGTCGCCGCGCTGCACCAGCGCGTCGATCTCGCGCGCGATGCGCCGGGCCAAGCGACGATTGGCCGAGGTCTCAGCCTCAGCGTCGAGCGGCGCGTCCCAGGCGTCCCTGTCCTCGCCCTTCTCCTCGCGCTCCAGCGGCCAAAGATCGACGCAGCCCTTGTGGTCGACACGGAAGGGCTCGTGCCTGACGACATTGTCGCCCTCCGGCAGAACGCCGATCTGCACCTCTTCCAGGGAAAGCAGGCTATCGACGAAAGCCAGCACCTGCGGTGTAGAGCGATATGAGACCTGCAACGGCACCGGCCTGGCGTCGCGGCCGGACCCCGTGATCTGGTCGACATATAGTCGCGTCTCATCCAGCAGCCGCCGCGGGTCGGCGCCCTGGAAGCTGTAGATCGACTGCTTTTCGTCGCCGACCACGAAGAGGGTCCGCTCGGCATCGGCGCCACGCAGGCCGGCGCCCGACCAGAATTCCCCGGTCAGGCGGCGAACGATGTCCCACTGCTCGGGCGCGGTGTCCTGGGCCTCGTCGACAAGGATGTGGTCGATGCCGTCGTCGAGCTTGTAGAGCACCCAGGCCGCGTCCGGCCGCTCGGCGACCAGGTCCCGTGTGCGTCCGATCAGGTCGGCGAAGTCGAGGGCCCCGCGCGACGCCTTGGTCAAGGCGTAGGCCTCGGCGTAGGCGCTGGCCAGCGCCAGCACCAGCACCGTGGTCTCGGCCACCTTCGCGCCGCGCAGGTCCTCGCGCACCCGTTCGAGCCGGTCCTGCTCGGTGAGCAGCGCCATGCGCAGGTCCTCGCGCGCCTTCAGACCCGAGGTCTTGGCGACCCAGGTCGCCGGCGTCCCCTCGCCCTTGGCGGTGAAGAAGACGGCCAGCGCGTCGGCGATCGAGGCCGTCCCGCGCAGGCCGTCGGCGCACTTGATGTCGGTCTTGGTCCCCCCCGACAGCACGTCAGCGGCCTCGTTGTAGAGACGGCGGTTGAGCGAGGCGTAGGCGGCGTCCGCGATGGCCTCGACGCTCGTCGGCTCGTCCAGGTCCGTGCAGGTCTTCCAGACATGGGCCTGCATGCCGGTCAGTCCGCCGACGCGCTCGACATAGTCGGCGATGGCGTCCCGCTTCTGCTCGAAGGCCGAGAACATCTGCTCGAAACTGTCGAAGTCGAGCGAGACGGCCAGCCGGGCGTAGGCGTCCGAGAGCAGGCCTTCGACGTCCAGGGCATAGCCGGCCACCGCCGCCCGCGCCTCGCCGGCGATGAGGGCGGCGGCCTGGTCGTCCATCACGGTGAAGCCCGGCGACACGCCGGCCTCGATGGGGAAACGGCGCAGGAGCCGCTCGCAGAAGGCGTGGATGGTCTGGATCTTCAGCCCGCCCGGCGTCTCCAGCGCCTTGGCGAACAGGGTCCGGGCGTTGGACAGGCCGAGCTCGTCGCGCGGCGCCGTCTCGCCCTCCAGGTCGAGGAGCTTCGCCCGCAGCTCATCGTCGGGCATGACCGACCAGCCGCCGAGGACATCGAACAGCCGGCGCTGCATCTCGGCCGCCGCCGCCTTGGTGTAGGTCACGCAGAGGATCGAGGCCGGCTTGACGTCGCGCAGCAACAGCCGCGCCACCCGGTCGATCAGGGTCTTGGTCTTGCCCGAGCCGGCGTTGGCGGTGACGAAGGCGTTCAGCTTCGGGTCGGCGGCGCGCCGCTGGTCGCGGTCGTGCCCGCGGGAAACGGGAGCGCTCATTCGCCGCCCTCCCCCTCGCCGCCGGTCGACCACTCGAACACCCTGGCGAGGTGATCGTAGTCGCCGGCCCAGGTCTTCACGAACTGCGGCGCGGTGCGCGACAGGTACCCGCGGTCCGGGTCCTGATAGAGTCCGAGCAGCCGCTGGGCGCCTTCCCAGGCCTTGCCCGCCGCCTCTTCGCTCTCCTCGCCGGCCGTCTTGCGGACAATCTCCTCGCCCGGCGGCTTGCGGCCCGTGACACGCAGATAGGTTAGGTCGCCGGCGTAGGCCTTCAGATCGTCGAAGCCGCCCGCCAGCAGAATGGCCATCGTCAGGGTCAGCTGGGGAGAGAAGCCAGCGTCGATCTGCTTGAGCGACGGCGCCCCGCCGGTCTTGAAGTCGAGCACATGCCCCAGGCCCTCGGGCGTGATCTCGATGCGGTCAGCCTTGGCGGTCAGGGTGAAGTCGCGCCCCTCCGCCCTGATGATCAGCCGACCGGATTGCTCGACGTGGACCGCGCGGCCGTCGGCGCGGCGGGCGCGCTCCAGCTCCGTCGCCCAGACCGCCGCCTCCCGGGCCAGGGCGCGCTCGCGGGCCATGGCCGCGCGGGGCAGGCCCTGCTTGACGAGGGCTTCGAGATAGAGCCGCTCGAACAGCGCCGTGGCCTGCGGAGGCTCGCCGCCGGCCCAGGCCTCTGCGAAGGCTTCGAAAGCCGCGTGGATCGCGGTGCCGCGCGCCTTGGACTCGACCGGCTCATCAGGGCGGTCGAGCGGGAAGAGTTTGAGAATGTCGCGCGCCCAGACCGAATAGGGATCGCGGGTCAGGGCCTCGATGCGGGTGACGGCGAACAGATCGGGGCGGTCGGCGACCGGCGGCTTCGGGTTGGGCCGGTCGATCGGCGAATAGTCGCCCGGCGCGTCCAGGGCGCGGGACCAGTCGAGCACCTCGGGTCGCGCCAGCAGGCTCACCCCGGCGCCGCGTGCGAGGGTCCGCAGCCGCCAGAGCCACCGCGATTCGACAGCCGGAGCGCCCTCGCGGCGCTGGCTATGGACCAGCACCACCTCGGGCGCGCAGGCCGCCTGGGCGAAGTCGTGGGCGGTGAGGCCCAGCCGCCGCTCGGGCGATGGCAGGCCGAGGCGGTCGCGCATGGGCCGCGACAGGAAAGGGTCGATCGCCGCGCCGCGCGGCCAGACGCCGTCCTCCAGCCCGGCCAGAACCAGGCGGTCGGCGCGCAACAGCCGCGCCTCCAGGGCACCGAGGATGCGCAGACGCGGGTGCACGGCCCCGACGCGCAGGCTCTCGCCGTCGAGCAGCATGGCCAGCAGGTCGACGAAGGCGCGCGGGTTCACGGGCGGCAGGGCGGCGCCGTCAGCGATCAAGCCCGCCAGCAACGCCGCGGCGGCTTCGCCGTCCGGCCCGTTCCAGACGTCGGGACCGCCCAGGGCCTCAAGCGACAGCACCAGGCCGCGCGCGGCCTCGTCCACCGGCGCCTCGCCGTCCGAGAAGGCCAGCGCCAGGACATCGAGCGCCGAGGTCAGGTCGGCCATCAGCGCCGCGGCCTCCGGCAGGTCGTCGAACCGGGCCAGCAGCGCGTCGCGGTCGCCGGCGCGCGGGCCGCGCAGGCGTCGGTTGTCCCGATCCTCGCGGTGCGGCGTCTCCAGCATCGCCAGAACGGCGTTCAAGGCGTCCGGCTCGCGCTCCAGGCGCGTCAGGGGATGCTTGAGGATGGCCAGCATCAACACCGGCGACAGCGGGTCGGCGACATGGTCGGCGACCATCCGGGCCAGCACCGCGATCGGAAAGCCCGCCAGGGGCGCGCCGGCCGAGGAGTCGGCGACCACGCCGAACCGCGCCAGCCGGGCGCTGACCCGTCGAGCCAGGGCGAGATCGGGGGTGACCAGGGCGCAGGTCGCGTCGGGGCGTTCCAGCGTCTCGCGCAGCAACAGGGCGCAGACGTCCGCGGCTTCTTCCTCATGCCGCGCGGCGACCACGGAGAGTCCGGCGAGTCCTTCGGCCAGCGGATCGACCCCGCCGGCCGCGGCTTCCTTGCGCAGATCCGCCAGCACGGTTCGCCAGTCGGCTGTGGCCTCGGCCGGGCGCAAGGCCTCGTTGATCAGCCGCCGGCGCCAGCGGCCGCGGCTGTCGGCGTCGGGAAGCCACTCCTCGACGGAGTCGCGGCCGAGACCGGCATGCACTTGCAGCAGTCGCTTCATCGCGCCTTGCGGATGCTGGTCCCCGACCTGCGCCCAGGCCTTGTCGGCAAGGTTCAGGTCGAGACCGGGCAGCACGACCAGGCCCTTCGGCGCACTGGCGATCGCCTTGAGCAGTCGCGCGGTGGCCGGGGCCGTGCCGGTCGAGCCGGCCGCGATCAGCGGATGTCGCGGCGGATGTCGTGTCCATTGGTCGGTCAGGGCGTCGAGCAGCCGGACACGCCGGTCGGCGACGTCAATCAGGCCGAGCTCGACCAGCCGCGCCGGCCATGCCTCCAGCGCAATGCGCAACACGTCGGCCGACCGCCGCCAGTGCTCCGCCATGTCGAGGTCGACGAGCCCCTCGAGGCGGCTCAGCGGATCGCGCACTTCCTCGATCTGCAGGTCGTCGAGGAACTTCGCCAGGGCGTCCGCCATCTCCAGCGCCCCGGCGGCGTCCAGCTTTCGTCCCAGCCGGCCATCGCGCGCCACCAGACGGGCGAGTTCGAACCGGCGCGTGCGCGGGTCGACGGCGGGCGGAATGTCCAGAGACAGGTCGCCCGGCTCGAAGGGCGGCTCGCCCTCGTCCAGGTCGCCGATGGCGCGGATCTGCGGCAGCAGGGTCGCCCGCCCGCCGGCTGCGCCGACGAAGGCCTCGGCCAGGAACCGGGCGCCGCGCCGGGTGGGGACCAGCACAACGGCGTCGGCCAACTGTTCCGCCCCCGGCAGGGCGGCGACGAGGCCCGCCGCCAGATCGTCGAGGAAGGACCGGTGAGCCGGGATCGAGAACCAGCGCGGCGCCGGATGCTCGAACGGATCGCTCATCTGGTCAGTATCGCTTCGGCGGCGTCGCGCGCCGCGGGGTCGCCGACGTGCATCCACAGGCCCTTGGGCGCCACGCCGTGGACACGGCCGGTCCGGGTCAGGTCCTTCCAGATCGGCAACAGGCCGAACGGTCCATCGGGACCATCCTTCACCACCGACGGCTTGCAGATATGGAAGCCGACATAGACCAGCGGCGCCGTCTCGCCGGGATCCTTGAAGCGGACCTCGCCGGCCGCATTGATGAACAGGTCGCCGGTGTCATGAAAGCCCATCGACTCCGCCGTCGAGGCGGTCAGCAGGCAGACGTCCATCCTTTCCGGGTCCCAGGCCGCGGCCACGGCCTCCAGCGCCCGGTCGTCGTCGTCGATCCAGACGGAGTCGATGTTGGCCACCCAGAACGGTTCGTCGGGCAGCAGCGGCAGGGCGTGCTTGACGCCGCCGCCGGTCTCCAGCGCCTGCGGGCGTTCGTCGGAGATGACGATGCGCGGCAGGGCGCCGGTCGCGTCTCGCGCCTGGAGGTGCGCCTCCAAGCGGTCGGCGAAATAGTGGACGTTGACCACGGCCGTCTCGACCCCGACCTGGGCCAGGCGGTCGAGGGCGTGATCGATCAGCATCCGGCCGCCGACCTCGACCATGGCCTTGGGCCGATCGTCGGTCAGGGGGCGCATGCGGGTGCCGAGGCCGGCGGCCAGCACCATCGCGACCCTTGGTCCTCTTGGCGGCCCGCTCATGAGCGCGCCTCCGCCGGGACGTGGGCGTCGAACCAGGCCTTCATCCCCGTCATGGCCGGGTCGGCGAGGCAGCGGTCGAGGTAGCGCCAGAGCCGGGGCAGGAAGCCCTCGTACTTCGGCTTGCCGTCGCGCACGACCAGCCGCGCGAAGATACCGATGATGCGGGCGACGTTCAGCGCGCCGAGCGCGTGGAAGTCGCTGGTCGCCTGGACGCGGTCGAGGCCTGGATGCGCGGCGAAATAGCGGTCGAGCGCCCGCGCCTCGAGTTCGGGAGAGACGTCGCGACGCGCGTCGTGCAACAGCATCGACAGGTCCCACATGCGGTTGGCCCGCACGGCGTCCTGGAAGTCGATCAGGCCCACGCGCGCCGCGCCCTCGCGATCGGGCAGCCAGATCAGGTTCTCGGCGTGATAGTCGCGGTGGCAGAACACGTCCGCCGTGGCCTCGGCCCGCGCCCGGATCGGCGCCCAGAGGGCCTCCCACTCCGCCAGCACGGCCGCGTCCGGCGCAAAGGCCGGCCGTAACCTCGGCAACCAGTCGGTGAAGAGGTCGCCGGCGCTGACCAGGGCCAGATCGTCATAGGAGAGCAACGGCCAGGCGACGTCGTCCGAGGCCAGCACCGCCGGGGGCGGGGCGGCGTGCAGTCGGACCAGGGCGTCAATGGCCGCGTCGTAGAGCTCGGCCTCATCGCCTCGCGCGGCGATGTGGCTGGCGTAGAGATCGTCGCCGAGGTCCTCGAGTACGGCCAGGCCGGCCGCGGCGTCGAAGGCCTCGACCTCCGGCGCTGACAGGCCGAGCGACTTCAAGTGCCGCGCGCAGGCCACGAAGGCGTCGACCCGGCCGGACGCGAGACGGTAGGCGGCGTTGAAGCCGAGCGCGATCCGCTGCTGCCGAGTCGCTTCGGGCGGACAGGGCGCGGTCTCCGCCCGGGGCGGCTGGTCCATGAAGATGCGGCTCGAACCGTCGGCCAGATGGAGCCGCTCATAGACGCGGGTCGAGGCGTCGCCGCTCATCAGCTCGCGGCGCGCGTCGCCGAAGCCGGCGGCCGACAGAAACGCGGCCTTCAGGGCGTCACGATCAGAACTCAAGCGTCCGTCCTTCCCAGGCTCCGTGGCCGGAGAGGCGCGCGACACGCCCATCTCCGTTGAAAGCGATGTCTATATCGAGTCGGTCAGCCGGCAGCCGACCCGCCAGTCGCTGCGGCCATTCGATGATCGCCGCGCCCTCGTCGAGCGCCTCGTCCAGGCCGATCTCGTACGCTTCGTCCGGGCTGGACAGGCGATAGAGGTCAAAATGAGCGAGCGGGAAGTCGGCCGCGTCGTAGAACTGCACCAGGGTGAAGGTCGGGCTGGGCACGTCCTCGTCCGGCGTCGTCAGCGCCCGGACCAGGGCCCGGGCCAGGGTCGACTTTCCCGCGCCGAGCGGGCCGGTCAGGCAGACCGCCTCGCGGCCGCCCAGCGCCCCGGCCACGGCCTGGCCCAGCCGCGCGGTGGCCGCGTCATCGGCCAGGGCGATCGTCGCGGGAAGGATCATGCGAAGGGGCGGTCGGGCTCGATGGGCAGGATCCGGGACACATAGGTCCGAAGGCCGGCCGTGGCCACCGTGGCGTCGGTCCCCAGTTGCTCGGCCGCGATCGGATTGCCGACGATCACGCGGAACCGCCGTCCCTTCTTGTTGAGCAGTTCGTGGAACAGGGTCACGTCGCGCAGTTCGGGCGAGAAGCGGTCGAAGAAGTGGAACAGCGTCGCCCACGGTCCCTCGACATGAACCGGCACGACGGGGGCCGCGTACTTCAGGGCCACGGAGACGGCCGTGGGCATCCACTCGGGCTCGGTCAACAGGCCGTCGGGGCCGCGCCGCGCCAGCCGGCCGGCCGGGAAGACGGTCAGGGCCCGGTCGGCCTCGAGCGCGTCGCGGGTCATGGCAAGGGTCAGGCGGGTTCGCTCACGGGTTCGCTTGGCCGGCACCCATTCAACGGGGATCAGGGTTTCGTCGAAGCGGGGGCAGACGCGGTGGGCGTCGGAATTGGCGTAGAAGATGATGTCGGGCCGCACGCCCTTCAGGGCGTCGTAGACCGCCACGCCGTCGGCGATGCCCGTCGGGTGGTTGGCGACCACGACGCAGCGGCCGTCTGCCGGAAGGCGTTCCAGACCGGAGACCTCGACCTCCAGCGCCAGCAGCGCGGAGACAAAATCAAGGGCCTCCCGCCCGCCCATCGGCGCGATGGTGTCGGCCATGGCCCGCGCCTTGCCGTAGTCAAGCAGGCCGTAGAGCGGCGGACGCACCAGGGGCCACAGGGCCGACCGCGAGAGCTTCGGCGCGCGCTCTTCGATAAGCACGTCCACGATGTGCACCGCCGGAGCGGCTGCCATCGATTGCGCGTTGACTGTCGCGACGTCGGCCATGACAGGGAGATTAGGGCGGAGCGCCGCGCGCGCAAAGCCGCCTAGCGGTGGTCGGCCGAAAGGCATAAAAGGCCCGCTTCAATCCGTGTTCGGGAGAGCGCCATGCGGGAAATCCGCCATTTCGTGAACGGTTCGGCCTTCGAAGGGGCCTCGGGCCGGTTCGGCGATGTCTTCAACCCGAACACCGGCGAGATCCAGGCCCGCGTGCAGCTGGCCAGCGAGGCCGAGCTGGACCGCGCGGTCCGGGCGGCGGCGGCGGCCTTCCCGGCCTGGGCCGCGACCAACCCGCAGCGCCGCGCGCGGGTGATGTTCGAGTTCAAGCGCCTGGTCGAAGCCAATATGAACGACCTGGCCGAGATACTGTCGTCCGAGCACGGCAAGGTCATCGCCGACTCCAAGGGCGACATCCAGCGCGGCCTGGAGGTCATCGAGTTCGCCTGCGGCATCCCGCACGCGCTGAAGGGCGAGTACACCGAGGGCGCCGGGCCAGGCATCGACGTCTATTCGATGCGCCAGCCGCTGGGCGTGGTCGCCGGCATCACGCCGTTCAACTTCCCGGCCATGATCCCGATGTGGATGTTCGGCGTCGCCATCGCGGTCGGCAACACCTTCATCCTCAAGCCGTCGGAAAAGGACCCGACGGTTCCGGTTCGCCTGGCCGAACTGATGATGGAGGCGGGCGCCCCGGCCGGGGTGCTCAACGTGGTCCATGGCGACAAGGTCGCCGTCGACGCCATCCTGCAGCACCCGGACATCAAGGCCGTCAGCTTCGTCGGCAGCAGCGACATCGCCCACTACGTCTATTCGCAGGGCACGCTGCACAACAAGCGCGTCCAGGCCATGGGCGGGGCCAAGAACCACGGCATCGTGCTGCCCGACGCCGACCTCGACCAGGTCGTGAAGGACCTGTCGGGCGCGGCCTTCGGCTCGGCCGGCGAGCGCTGCATGGCGCTGCCCGTCGTGGTGCCGGTCGGCAAAAGGACGG
The DNA here is from genome assembly GCA_937925635.1 of uncultured Caulobacter sp. Classification (GTDB taxonomy): domain Bacteria; phylum Pseudomonadota; class Alphaproteobacteria; order Caulobacterales; family Caulobacteraceae; genus Caulobacter. The sequence goes on along the minus strand of CALALX010000105.1, from coordinate 10,424 downwards.
CCGACGAGCTGCGCGAGCGGATGGTCGCCGAGATCGACACCCTCAAGGTCGGCCTCTCCAACGACGCCGACGCCCAGTACGGCCCGGTGGTCTCCGCCGCGCACCGCCAGAAGATCGCCGACTACATCCAGATCGGGAAGGACGAAGGGGCGGAGCTGGTCGTCGATGGTCGCGACTTCAGCCTGCAGGGCTACGAGCAGGGCTTCTTCATCGGCCCGAGCTTCTTCGACGGCGTGAAGCCCGGGATGAAGACCTATCACGAGGAGATCTTCGGCCCGGTTCTGCAGATGGTCCGCGCCGAGAGCTTCGAGGAGGCGGTCGAGCTGCCGAGCAAACACCAGTACGGCAACGGCGTCGCCATCTTCACCCGCAACGGCCGCGCGGCCCGCGAGTTCGCCCAGCGCGTCAACGTCGGCATGGTCGGCATCAACGTGCCGATCCCCGTGCCGGTCGCCTACCACACCTTCGGCGGCTGGAAGCGCTCGGCGTTCGGCGACACCAACCAGCACGGCATGGAAGGCGTGAAGTTCTGGACCAAGGTCAAGACCGTGACCGCCCGCTGGCCGGAAGGCGAGGTCGGCGACTCGAGCTTCGTCATCCCGACGATGAAGTAGGACCGGCCCATCGACGGCCGCGGGGCATGCTCCAAAGGTGCTTGTCACCAACGCCTTGCGTGGTTCGACACGCGCTGCGCGCTGCTCACCATGACTATTCTGGATCAGTCATCCTGAGCAGCAGCCGAAGGCTGCGTGTCGAAGGACGCGCCGACCCGGGGACACGCACCTTCGGAGCCTATCCCCTCAGCTGACGATCAGCGCCCGGGTCACCGCGTCCAGCAGGAACCGCCCTGTCGGCGTGGCGCGCAGGCGGCCGGGGTCCTCGGCCAGCAGGCCTTGGCCCATCAGCCCGGCGACCACCGCGCTCTCCGGCCCCAGGCCTAGCGCCGCAAGCTCGCCCCACGCCACGCCCTCATAGGTCCGCAGGCCCATCAGGATGCGTTCCTCGGCCGCCTCGACCGGCGTCAGGGTCTCGGCTTCGAAGCCCACGCCTGTCTCCCCCACCGCCCGGATGTAGTCCGCCACGCCGCTTTTCGCCGTCGTCGCCGTCCGCGCGCCGTCCAGCGTGAGCCGCCCGTGCGCCCCTGGTCCCGCGCCGACGTAGTCCTGGCCCCGCCAGTAGACGAGGTTGTGGCGTGAGCGCGCGGCCTCGCCCTTCGCATGGTTGGACACCTCGTAGGCGTCGAACCCGGCGGCGCAGAGCACCGCCTGGGTCGCATCGTAGAGGGCCTCTCCCGTGAGGTCGTCGGCGGGCCGGAACACGCCGCGACGGACCGCGCGGTCGAAGGCCGTGCTCTCCTCGATGGTCAGCTGGTAGGGCGAGACATGTTCGGCGCCGAGCGCGATCGCCTGCTCGAGTTGGGCGCGCCAGGCGTCCGGCGTCTGGTCCGGCAGGGCGTAGATCAGGTCGACCGACAGGCGTGGGAAGGTGCGCGCCGCCAGGTCCGCCGCCCGCCGCGCCTCGGCGGCGTCGTGGCTGCGGCCGAGGAAGGCCAGCGCCGCGTCGTCGAAGCTCTGCAGGCCCAGCGACAGCCGGTTGACCCCCGCGTCGCGGAAGGCGGTGAAGCGACCCGCTTCGGCGTCGGTGGGGTTGGCCTCCAACGACACCTCGACCTCGCCGTCCGGCGTCCAGAGGCGCTTGGCCGTCTCGACGATCCGCGCCGCCCAGGTCGGATCCATCAATGAGGGCGTGCCCCCGCCGAGAAAGATCGACACCAGCCGCCGGGGTCCGGTCAGGCCGCGCTGCGCTTCCAGATCGGCGACAATGGCGTCGGCCAGCGCGGCCTGCTCGGCCTGCTTGCGGTCGCGGACGACGTTGAAGTCGCAGTAGGGGCAGATCCGCGCGCAGTAGGGCCAGTGGACGTAGACGCCGAGCGGTGGAACGGCGTCACTCAAACAGGGCGGCCTTGAGCTTGGCGAAGGCCGCGGCGCGGTGGCTGATGGCGTCCTTGGCGGCCGGGTCCATCTCGCCAAAGGTCTGGTCGTAGCCGGTCGGGATGAAGATCGGGTCATAGCCGAAGCCGTTCGTCCCACGCCCGGGGAAGGTCAGCTCGCCGCGGACGATGCCCTCGACCACGACCGATGGTCCGTCGGGCCAGGCGACCGCGAGGGCGCTGGTGAACCAGGCCGAACGGTCGTCTGATCCCGTTTCGATCAGCCGCTCCTCGACCTTGGCCATGGCCGCGCCGAAGTCCTTCGACGGTCCGGCCCAGCGGGCGGAGAAGATGCCCGGCGCGCCGTCCAGCGCCGTGACCGAGAGACCGCTGTCGTCGGCGATGGCGATCCGACCCGATCGGTTGGCCGCGTGGCGCGCCTTGAGCAGCGCGTTGCCGACGAAGGTGCTCTCGGTCTCGTCCGGCTCGGGCAGTCCGATCGCGCCGGCCGAGAGAATCTCGAAACGTCCGTCGAGCAAGGCGACCAGCTCCTTGGCCTTGCCCGGATTGTGGGTGGCGGCGACCAGGGTGGTTCCGGCGATCAGCTGCAGCGGCATGGGGGATGTCCTCTCCTAGTCTTCCTCGCGCCGAACGGCCCGCCGCGCAAGGCCGGGGAGCTATGCTGCACCGCATTACGGTGGCGTAATCATGTTACGCAAGTTTAATATCGATAATCGATAATTCCTTTGATCGAAGAACGATGATCCCGTACATGGACGACGTGGACGGGCCGCAACGGACCGCCCGCCGGGTGAGGGAAGGCCCCACTCGTTTTGCACTGCACAATGGAGGGACATATGTCCGCGCAAAAGATGACGAACCTGGTTGACCGCATCGCGATGACGCTGGTGAACGCCGCCCTGCTGGCCGCTCTGCCGATCTCGGCGGTGCTGTTCGTGACCTCGTCGATCTGATCGGGCTCTCTTTCATGAGGGCCCCGGTCAGGGCATTCTCGCCGCCCGCCTGAGGCCGGCTTCTCCCGAACGATCCGTCCGCGGATCCTTCCGGTGAAGCCGGCGCCCGGCGGGCGCCCGATAACAACAGCCACGGGCGCGCGGCCTGCCGCCGCCCGTATCTGTCGTCCGCGCTGAGGCGGACGCAAGCGCCGACGCCGCGCGCCGGCCCGAGGCCTTCCTGGTCATGACATGACCGAACGGGAAGGCCTCGAATCTGGGGGGATAAGCCCGTTGATCCGGTCGCGAACGACCGGACGGGCCATGAGGGGAGTTGCGCCATGCGCGCCTTGGGACCCGGCTCGGTATCGAGCTTCCTGAAGACCGTCCTGGACGTGGTCTATTGGTTCACCGTGGCCATGGCCGGCCTGCTCGGCCTGGCCGTCGTCGGCGGCCTGCTGGCGATGAGCTTCGTGCCCCAGATCCCGGCCGAGATCGCCAGCCGCATCGACATCGACGGCGACATCACGGTCGGCAAGATCATCGCGCTGGGCCTGACCTTCTCGATCTACGGCGCCCTCTACATCGGCGCGCTGATCGCCATCCTGAGCCGGCTGCGCAAGGTGTTCGCCACACTGACCGCCGGCGACCCCTTCCAGCCGGACAATATCCCGCGGCTTCGGCTGATCGGCTTCGTGCTGGCTGGGATGGAGCTGGCCCGCTACGCGCTCAACACCCTCCTGCTCGCGATCGCGCCGGGCATGAGCTGGGAGCTCGACGGCTTCAACATCACCGTCTGGTTCTCGGTGCTGGTCGTTTTCGTCCTGGCCGAGGTCTTCCGGGAGGGCGCGCGCCTTCGCCGTGAAGCCGAGCTCACCATCTAGCGTCCGGGAGCGCCTGTCATGGCCATCAAGGTCACCCTCGACCGCATCCTGCAGGAACGGCGCATGTCGCTGACCGAGCTGGCCGACCGCGTCGGCGTCACCATCGCCAACCTGTCGATCCTGAAGACCGGCAAGGCGCGAGCGATCCGCTTCTCCACCCTCGACGCCCTCTGCCGCGAGCTGGCCTGCCAGCCCGGCGACATCGTGATCTTCGAGCCGGGCGGCGGCGCGGGACCCGAGGAGGTCGATGACGACGATGGGGCGTACGGCGGGGCGTAGAGCGCGCTCCCTTCCGTCCAACGTCCGCCATGGCCCGACTTGTTCGGGCCATGACGCTGATTGTTGCGGTCTAGAGCCCCGCCGCCGCCCGCTGCAGCAGGAACAGTTCTCCGATGCCCTTCTCGGCGAGGCCGAACAGGGTCTCGAACTCGCCGCGGGTGAAACCCCGCTTCTCGCCGGTGGCCTGGATCTCGACGATGTCGCCGTTGCCCGTCAGCACGAAGTTGGAGTCCGCCTCGGCCGCCGAGTCCTCGTCATAGTCGAGGTCGAGCACCGGCACATTGTCGAAGACGCCGCAGGACACCGCCGCCACCTGGTCCAGGATCGGGTCGGTCTTGATGACGCCCTCGTCGAGCAGATACTTCGTGGCCAGTCGAAGCGCGACCCAGGCGCCGGTGATCGAGGCCGTCCGCGTGCCGCCGTCGGCCTGGATCACGTCGCAGTCGATCTGGATCTGGCGCTCGCCCAACGCCTTCATGTCGACTACCGCGCGCAGGCTGCGACCGATCAGGCGCTGGATTTCCTGGGTCCGGCCGGATTGCTTGCCCTGGGCGGCCTCGCGGCGTCCGCGGGTGTGGGTGGCGCGGGGCAGCATGCCATACTCGGCCGTGACCCAGCCGGCGCCCTTGCCGCGCATCCAGCCCGGGACGCCCTCGTCGACGCTGGCCGTGACCAACACCTTGGTGTGGCCGAAGGTGACGAGGCAGGAGCCCTCGGCGTAGCGGTTGATCCCGGTCTCCAGGGTCACGGCGCGCAGCTGATCGGGAGCGCGGTCTGAGGGTCGCATCGTCGGTCTTTCAAATCGGAGCGCGGCTTGCGCGCGGGCAGGCGCTGCCTATCCTATCGGGCGAAGGGTCGTCCACCGGCCCCTGAACGGAACAGCATGGCCTCGATCCTCACCGGCGGCGTCACACCGACGCCCAGCCTGACCGATCTCGACGAGCGCGCCCGCGACATCTTCCGCCGCGTGGTGGAGACCTATCTGGAGACCGGCGAGCCGGTCGGGTCCCGGACGCTGTCACGGGGCGGCATCCACCTCTCGCCGGCCTCGATCCGCAACACCATGCAGGACCTGGCGCATCTGGGCCTGCTCGACGCCCCGCATACCAGCGCCGGCCGCATGCCGACCCACGCCGGCCTGCGGCTGTTCGTCGACGGCCTGCTCGAGGTCGGCGACGTCGGCGAGGCCGAGAAGCGCGAGATCGACGCCCGGCTGGCCCCCAGCGGCCGCTCGTTCGAGGAGGCGCTCAACGAGGCCAGCGGCATCCTCTCGGGCCTAGCCGGCGGAGCGGGCGTGGTCGTCAGCCCGATCCGCGAGGCGGGCGTCAAGCACGTCGAGTTCGTCGCCCTCGGCCCCGACCAGGCCCTGGCGGTGATGGTGTTCGACGACGGCCAGGTCGAGAATCGGCTCATGCGCCTGGCGCCGGGCCTCACGCCTTCGGCGCTGCGGGAGGCTTCCAGTTTCCTCGGCGCGCGTCTGCGCGGCCGGACCCTGGGCGAGACGCGGGCCGAGATGCGGGCGGAGCTCGACCGCGCCCGGCGCGAACTGGATCAGACCGCCGCCCGCCTGGTCGAGGACGGCCTGGCCGCCTGGAGCGGCGGCGAGGGCGCCGACCGGGCCCTGATCGTGCGAGGCCGCGCCAACCTGCTGGGCGACGCCAACGCCCTGGCCGACCTGGAGCAGGTGCGGCGGCTGTTCGACGACCTGGAACAGAAGGAGCAGCTGATCGGTTTGCTCGATGACGTGCGCGACGCCCAGGGCGTGAGGATCTTCATCGGCGCGGAAACGCGGCTTTTCTCTCTTTCGGGTTCCGCCGTGATCGCGGCGCCCTATATGTCGGGCCGACAGAAGGTGCTGGGCGCGATCGGGGTGATCGGGCCGGCCCGCCTGAACTATGCCCGGGTGATACCGCTGGTGGACTACACCGCGCGCGTCCTCGGGCGGATGCTGGACGGATAGAGAGATGAGCGACCAGGAGACCCCCGCCAACGGACACGACGCCGACGTTGACGTCGATATCGAGACCCCCGAGGAGGCCCAGGCGGCCGACCTTGAGCTGCTGAAGGCCGAGAACGCGGCGCTCAAGGAACAGGTGCTGCGCTACGCGGCCGAGGCGGACAATATCCGTCGCCGGGCCGAGCGGGAGCAGAACGACGCCCGCGCCTACGCGATCCAGAGGTTCGCGCGCGACCTGTTCGCGGTCGCCGACCACCTGTCGGCCGCCACCACCCATGCGCCGCGCGACTTCGACGACCAGGTGGTGAAGAATTTCGTGGTCGGCGTCGACATGACCCAGAAGGAGCTGCTGTCGGCGTTCGAGCGCAACGGCCTGAAGAAGCTGGCGCCCGAGCGCGGCGGCAAGTTCGACCCGCACCTGCACCAGGCGATGATGGAGCAGCCGGCCGAGGACGGGGTCGCCCCCGGCGCGGTGATCAAGACGCTTCAGGCCGGCTGGGAGCTTCAGGGCCGCGTCGTGCGCCCGGCGATGGTCGTGGTCGCCGCCAAGGGCGCGGCGGCCGCCCCGCAGGCCGACACCCCGGCCTCGAACCCCTACGCCGCCGAAGGCGACGCCAGCGGCGGATCGGTGGATACGAAGGCGTAACTCATCTCTCCCCCTTCCTCCTCGATGGAGGAAGGGCCGGGGATGGTGGTGCAGCTCCGGCGGCGCCGAGAATGTGCTGGATGGCGCCGGCGCCGGGCGGCGCTCGTCACCCGATCGCTGCGGCCACACCACCACCCAACCCTCCTCCATCGAGGAGGAGGGCTTTTCTTGGGGCCGCGGCTCCCCCTGCCCCCTTCCGCAAGCCGCTGATTACGCTAATGTCGCAAGTCCCTTTCCAGGCGAGCCGCGCGGGGGCCGTGTGATTCGCCAGCACTTCCGGACTTCGGACGAGACATGAAGCTTACCATCGAGCGGACGGCGCTGCTGAAGGCCCTTGGCCACGTGCAGAGCGTCGTCGAGCGGCGCAACACCATCCCGATCCTCTCCAACGTCCTCTTGACGGCGGAGCGCGAGCAGGTGGGCTTCTCGGCCACGGACCTGGACATGGAGATCATCGACTCGGGCGCCGCCCAGGTCGACGTTCCCGGCCAGATCACCGCCCCGGCCCACACCCTGTACGAGATCGTCCGCAAGCTGCCCGACGGCGCCGACGTGTCGCTGTCCTTCACCGGCGACGATCCCCGTCTGCAGGTCCAGGCCGGCCGGAGCAAGTTCAACCTGCCGGTGCTGCCGGCCGGCGACTTCCCGGTGATGAGCAGCGACGGCCTGTCCGGCCGCATCCCTGTCGACGCCAACGATCTGGCGCGGCTGATCGACAAGACCCGCTTCGCCATCTCCACCGAGGAGACGCGCTACTACCTCAACGGCCTCTACGTGCACACGGTCGTCGACAACGGCCAGCCGATGCTGCGCTGCGTGGCCACCGACGGCCACCGCCTGGCCCTGGCCGAGATGCCGGCCCCCGAGGGCGCCGCCGGCCAGCCCGGCGTCATCATCCCGCGCAAGACCATCAACGAGGCCCGCCGTCTGCTCGAGGACGCCGGCGAGACCGTCGATTTCCAGGTCAGCGCCCAGAAGGTCCGCTTCGAATTCGGCGCCGCCGCCCTGACCTCCAAGGTCATCGACGGCAGCTTCCCGGACTACATGCGCGTCATCCCGCGCGACAACGCCAAGGTCATGCTGGTCGACAACGGCCTGTTCGCCCAGGCCGTCGACCGCGTGGCCACCATCTCGGCCGAGAAGAGCCGGTCGGTGAAGATGGCCGTCGAGCCGGGCCGCATGACCCTGACCGTGCGCAACATGGAAGCCGGCCAGGCCGTGGAAGAGCTGGAGATCGACTACGACGGCGAGGCCTTCGAGATCGGCTTCAACGCCCGCTACCTGCTGGACGTCACCGGCCAGATCGGCGGCGAGACCGCCGAGTTCCGCTTCGCCGACCCGGCCAGCCCGACGCTGGTGCTCGACCCGACCGACGCCGGCGTGAAGTACGTGCTGATGCCGCTGCGGGTGTAGTTTCCGCTGGCGGCGCTGCTCCACGAGATCTGGGAATCGACGGACGACGACGGCCGCTGGCTGCCGGTCTGTATGCTGGCTGGTCCGGACGGTGACGACCTGCGCTCACAGCTCGACATCGACGCGCGGCTGGTGACGACCTTCGAGGCCCACTCGCCGTTCGAGGCGATGACCATCTTCCACCGGCTTATGGAGCTGGGGCCGTACCGGGGCGTCAGCAATGACGAGCGCAAGGCCTATCCGGAAGAGGCGCTGATGCGGCAGTTCCGGGGATAGGGACAGACACCGAAGGTGTCTGTCCCTGGCGCTACGTATCCGCAGCGGCCGGCGCTACAGTCCCGCCATGGCCCTTCGTCCTCCGCAGAACTTCTCCGGCAGTCCTCGCTGCGAGACCGGCGAGAGCGTGCTCAACGTCGAGATCATGGCCGAGCAGGCCGCCTCGCTCGGGCGGGCGGGCAAGCGGGTGGAGACGACGCTGGCCGCCCTGCGCCGGGCTTCCGATACCGAACGCCCCGCCGCCCTGAAGGCCGCCGCCGACGCCGTCTGGGGGCTGTTCATCCAGCGCGAGCTGATGGGCCAGCGGAACCAGAAGCCGCTGATCGAGCACTACGGGATTCCGAAAGAGGTGTTGGCGCGGTTGGGGGCGCGGTAGCGGCTTCCCCAACTGCGTCATCGTCGGACTTGTTCCGACGACCCATGAACACCGGAAATGCCGAAGGGAACGCGGATCGCTCCGCGCAGCGCCGTCGAGCGCACCACGCATGGGTCCTCGCGACGAGCGCGAGGATGACGGAGGAAAGATGAGCGGAGTTGGGGTTGAGCGCGGACCCCGCTAGACACACCCCCATGCGCTCGGTGATCACCAGCCTGACCTTGACCGACTTCCGGTCCTACGCGCGGGCGGAGCTGTCGCCCGACGGGGCCAGCGTCTGCCTGTGGGGGCCGAACGGGGCCGGAAAGACCAACCTGCTGGAGGCGATCAGCCTGCTGTCGCCCGGGCGCGGCCTGCGCGGCTCGCCGATCGCCGAGGTCGGGCGGCGGCTGCCGGGCGAGAAGACCGGCCGGGCCTGGGCGGTGTCGGCGCTGGTCTGGGGCGACGACGACGCGGTGCGGATCGGCACGGGCGTCGAGCAGCCCGGTGCGGCTCGGCGCATCGTGCGGATCGAGGGCGACACCGTGCCGCCGGGCCGGCTGGCCGACTACATCCGCCCCATCTGGCTGACCCCGGCCCAGGACCGGCTGTTCCTGGAGGCGGCCGGCGACCGCCGCCGCTTCTTCGACCGGTTGGTGTTCGCCGCCGAGCCGAAGCACGCCGCCCACGCTGCCGCCTACGACAAGGCGATGCGCGAGCGCATGCGGCTGCTGACCGACGCGGGCGAGGCCGGCGCGGAGCCCGACCCGGTCTGGCTGTCGGCGCTGGAGGCCCGCCTGGCCGAGTCCGGCGCCCTGATGGCGCAGGCCCGCGCGCGGACCCTGGCCGTCCTGCAGGGGGAGATCGACGACCGCGGCGACCGGCCCTTCCCGCAGGCAGTGCTGAGCCTGACCGGCGAGTGGGAGCAGCTGGCGGCGAGCGGCGTCGACTTCGCCGATCTCGAGGCGCGCCTGGCCGCCGCCCTGGCCGCCGCCCGGGGCCGCGACGGGGCGGCGGGACGGGCCCTGACCGGCCCCCACCGAGGCGATCTGGCCGTGGTTCACGCCGAAAAGGACCGCCCGGCCGCCGAATGTTCGACCGGCGAACAGAAGGCCTTGATTCTGAACCTCGTTCTGGCCCAGGCGGCGCGACTTTCTCGTGCAGAATCAGCCCCAAGCCCTATATTGTTGCTCGACGAAGTCGCCGCGCATCTGGACCCGATCCGACGGGCCGCGCTGGCCGACGAAATCGCGGCGCTCGGGCTCCAGGCCTTCCTGACTGGAACCGACGAGTCGCTGTTCGACCCCTTCAAGGGTCGGGCCCTCGGCGTCCGCGTGGAGCCGTCTGGCCTGACCGTCCTGGACCGATAGATGACCGACCAAAACGAAGACGCCGTCCCGCCGCCCCACAACGGCGAATACGACGCGGACTCCATCAAGGTGCTCAAGGGCCTCGACGCCGTGCGCAAGCGTCCGGGCATGTACATCGGCGACACCGATGACGGCTCGGGCCTGCACCACATGGTCTACGAGGTGGTCGATAACGCCATCGACGAGGCGCTGGCCGGCCACGCCACCAAGGTCGAGGTGATCCTCAACGCCGACGGCAGCTGCACCGTGACCGACGACGGTCGCGGCATCCCGGTCGACATCCACGAAGGCGAGGGCGTCAGCGCGGCCGAGGTCATCATGACCCAGCTGCACGCCGGCGGTAAGTTCGACCAGAATTCCT
>CALALX010000104.1 GCA_937925635.1 uncultured Caulobacter sp. | reverse complement strand
CCCCGACCCCGCCCGCGACGGCCGAAGAACCGGCCCCCGCGCCCGCGCCCGCCGAGTCGCCGGTGTTCGAGACGCCGCCGAACTCCGATTGATGTCGGGAGTTTCTTGACGCGGGTTCGACGGCGCGTTTCCCATGCCGCCAATCCGAATCCCTCGAGGAACGTCCCGATGCTGAAGACCAGACTTCTCGCGGCCGGCGCGGCGCTCGCGCTCGCCGTCGGCGCGGCCGGCGCGATCGCCGTCGCCCACGCCCAGCCCACGGCCCCCGCCGCCAAGCCGACGCCCGAAGACGCCAAGGCCTTCGTCGACCGCACCGAGGCCCAGATGGCCGCGCTGTCGCAATACGTGAACAAGGCGTCGTGGGTCCGCGCGACCTACATCACCGAGGACACCCAGTGGCTGGAGGCCAAGGCGGGCGCGGAGTTCACGGACCTGGCCACCCGCGCGGCCATCGAGGCGGCGAAGTATGACGGCGTCGCGACCGATCCGGTGACCCGCCGCAAGCTGGACATCCTCAAGCGCGCGGTAGTCGCCCCCGCGCCGCAGCGCCCGGGCGCCGCCGAGGAGATGGCGACGATCGCTTCGCGCCTGGACTCGATCTACTCGACGGGCAAGTTCCAGTACGGCGGCAAGACCCTGACCCTCAACGACGCCGAGGACGTGCTGGCCTCGAGCCGCGACCCGAACGAGCTAAAGGCTGTCTGGGAAGGCTGGCATTCGATCTCGCCGGTGATGAAGGCCGACTACGCGCGCCTCGCCGCCCTCGAGAACGAAGGCGCCCTGGGCATGGGCTACAAGGACACCGGCGCCCTGTGGCGGTCCGGCTACGACATGGACCCGGATGCCTTCGCCGCCGACACCGACCGGCTGTGGAAGCAGATCGAGCCCTTCTACAGGAACCTGCACTGCTACGTCCGCGCCCGCCTGAACGAGCAGTACGGCTCCGACGTCCAGCCGCGGACCGGCCCGATCCGCGCCGACCTGCTGGGCAATATGTGGGCCCAGCAGTGGGGCAACATCTATCCTATCGTCGCGCCCAAGGAGGACGCCTCGGCCTACAGCCTCGACCAGCTGCTGGTGGACGCCAAGTACGATCCGACCAAGATGGTGAAGACCGGGGAGGGCTTCTACGTCTCGCTGGGGCTGGCGCCGTTGCCGGAGACCTTCTGGACCCGGTCGCAGATCACCCGTCCGGAGGGCCGCGAGGTCGTCTGCCACGCCTCGGCCTGGGACCTCGATGATCGCGACGACATCCGCATCAAGATGTGCACCAAGGTCAACGGCGAGGACTTCTACACCGTCCACCACGAGCTCGGTCACAACTACTACCAGCGCGCCTACAAGGATCAGCCCTACATCTTCAAGAACGGCGCGAACGACGGCTTCCACGAGGCCATCGGCGACTTCGTCGGCCTGTCGGCCCTGACCCCGACCTACCTGAACCAGATCGATCTGCTGCAGACGGTTCCGGGGGCCGAGGGCGACATCCCGTTCCTGCTGAAGATGGCGCTCGACAAGATCGCCTTCATGCCGTTCGGCCTGCTGGTCGACCGCTGGCGCTGGCAGGTGTTCGACGGGACACTGACCCCCGACACCTACAACAGCGGTTGGTGGAAGCTGCGCACCCAGTACCAAGGCATCACGCCCCCGGGATCGCGTCCGGCCGACGCCTTCGACCCGGGCGCCAAGTACCACGTGCCGGGCAACGTTCCCTACACGCGTTACTTCCTGGCCCACGTCTACCAGTTCCAGTTCCACCAGGCCGCCTGCAAGCAGGCGGGCTGGAAGGGCCCGCTGCACCGCTGCTCGATCTACGGCAACAAGGAGGTGGGCGCGAAGTTCAACGCCATGATGGAGATGGGCGCCTCGCGTCCGTGGCCCGAGGCCATGCAGGCCTTCACCGGCCAGTCTCAGGGCGACGCTTCCGCCGTGGCCGAGTACTTTAAGCCGCTGAACGTCTGGCTGACCAAGCAGAACAAGGGCGAGAAGTGCGGCTGGTAGGCTGACGCCCGCAGAGCCGGAGGCCCGGGGGCGGGAGGCGCGAGCTTCCCGCCCTTCGTCTGTTCCGGCCCGGCATGCGGCGCCGGAACGCTGCGTGGCTCACGAGCTCTTCGCGACCCGGGCGCGGCGTCGACATCATGGTGTCCGGACTTTCACCCTTTCCTGTGGCCGTACCGTTTACCGTGCCCGGCCTAGTCTGCCGTCCTGTTCGTCAATTCAAGTCGGGAACAGGTGGGGCCATGATGACCGGGCGTCGCATCCTTCAATGGATGATCGATTTCGCGCGTACGTTCCGCAAGGACGACGGCGCTGCGGCTGCAATCCAGTTCGCGTTGATGGCGGTTCCGTTGACGGTCACCGTCTTCGGCATGATCGATGTCAGTCGGGCGTCGGCGGCCAAGGGGCACCTCCAGGACGCTCTGGACGCCGCGGCCCTCGCGGCGGCGCGGTCAACGGCCACCACTGACGCCGGCGTGCAGGCCATCGGCGAGGATGTGCTGGCCGTCGATCTGGTGGGCGCGCGCGCGACCCTGAAGTCGTCCAGCTTCACGATCGTCGACAACACCATCGTGGCGACCGCCACGGCCGCGACGACGCCTTATATCGCCGGGCTTTGGCATGACGGCGACCTGGAGATGAGCGCCAGCACCGAAGTTGTCCGGGCGTCCAAGAACATCGAGGTCGCCCTGGCGCTCGACGTCACGGGTTCGATGGGCGGAAGCAAGATCGCCGACCTGCGCACCGCGGCGAAGGAGCTGGTCGACATTGTCGTCCAGACCCAGCAGTCGCCCTACTACACGCGGGTGGCGCTGGCGCCCTACTCGATGGGGGTCAACGTCGGCGGCTACGCCGCGAGTGTCCGCGGCGCCGTCACCAGCGGGACCTGCACCACCCCGGGGTGCAACAAGTTCACCTTCACGACGGCCGCCGGGGGCAGCCGGACCAACACGATCAGCAATTGCGTCAGCGAGCGCACGGGCGGCGAGGCCTACACCGACACAGCGCCTTCGACGGCGCCCGTCGGCCGCAACTATCCCAACAGCGGCAACCCCTGCCTGGGCGCGACCATCGTGCCTCTGTCGAGCGACAAGGCCAGCCTGAAGGCCAGTATCGACACCTATACGGCGTCCGGCTCGACGGCCGGTCACATCGGTCTCGCCTGGAGCTGGTATCTCGTCTCGCCCAACTGGGGCTACCTGTGGCCCGCCGAGACCAACAGACCCGCCGCGTACGGGGCCAAGGACCTGCTGAAGGTCGTGGTCCTGATGACCGACGGCGAGTTCAACACGACCTACTGCAACGGCGTGATCAGCCGCGACGCCGCCTCGGGCTCCGGCTCGTCGTCGACCCACATCAACTGCAACGCCCCGAACGGCGACGCCTTCGTCCAGGCCGAAGCCCTGTGCGACGCCATGAAGGCCAAGGGCGTCGTCATCTACACCGTCGGCTTCGACCTCGGCGGCAACGCCGCGGCCGAGAACATCATGGAGGAATGCGCCACCTCCGCCGAGCACGTCTACCTGCCGGACTCGGGAACCGACCTGAAGAAGGCCTTCAAGGAGATCGGCCAGGACATCAACGCGCTGCGGCTGTCCAGGTAGCGCGGCGGCGGTAATCGCGCGTTCACCAAGCGCGTTGGGGGTTTTCTTACCCTCGCGCGCGAGACTGCCGGTTCAATCGGGGTTTCGGACTCATGAACCGCCATCGCTCGACGGGCTCCTCGCGGGGAGCCGCCGGCTTCCTCTCGCGCTTCGCCCGGGCCCGCGGCGGCGCGGTCGCCATCTGGTTCGCCGTGATGGCGCTGCCCCTGGCGGTGCTCTCCTTCGCCCTGGTCGACATCAACCGCGCCAGCGTCGAGAAGCGGCACCTGCAGGACGCCCTCGACGCCGCCACCCTGCTGGTCGCCCGCTCGACGGCGACCACCGACACCGAGGCCCAGGCCATCGGCTCGGCGGCCCTGGCCGCGCAGCTCACCGGCATGAGCGACGCCACGCTGACGGGCTCGACCTTCAAGATCGTGGGCAGCGTCGTGAAGGGGACCGCGTCCGCCGCGGTCAGTCCCTACATCTCCAACCTCTGGCTCGGCGGCGACATGAGCGTCGGCGCGCTCGCTGAGGCGACCCGGGTTTCCACCAACCTCGAAGTGTCGATGGTGCTGGATGTCACCGGCTCGATGAAGGGACAGAAGCTGACGGACCTGAAGTCGGCGGCCAATAGCCTGATCGACATGGTCGTCCAGGATGTCCAGACTCCCTACTACTCCAAGGTCGCCCTGGCGCCGTTCTCGGTCGCCCTGAACGCCGGCAGCTATGCGGATGGCGCGCGCGGCGCGGTCATCGGCACCAAGACCATCACCGATGCCTCGTGGACGACGGGAGCGTCGAAATCGATCACCAAGATCACCAAGGGCTCGACCACCACCGTCACGTCGAGCAATCACGGCTTCCAGAACGGCGACGTCGTCTACATCACCGGCGTCAACGGCATGTACCAAGTCAATAACCAATACTACACGGTGGCGAACAAGGCGAAGAACACCTTCCGCCTCTCCGGCGTGAACAGTTCCTATTGGAACAACTACAACTCCGGCGGCACGATCCGGAAGTGCCAGGTCTCCGATTGCGGGATTGTCATCACGGCCAACGGTCATGGCTACAATGACGGCGACCTGGTCTACATTCTTGGCGTCAAGGGCATGACCGACCTCAACGACGAGGTCTTCACCGTCGCCAACGCGTCGACCAACACCTTCTCGCTGTCGGGAACGTCAGGACCGTCCTATGACGACTACACGTCGGGTGGAACGGCCTATTGCCTGGTCGCCGGGTGCCAGTACTACAGGTTCACCGACAGGTACGGCTACACGCGGATCCACGAGATCACGACCTGCGTTTCCGAACGCATCGGGACGTCGGCCTACACCAACACCGCGCCCAGTACGGCGCCGGTCGGCCGGGTCTACATGGACGACCCCGACGGGTGCCCTTCAGCGACGATCATGCCGCTGTCGACAAGCAAGACGGACCTGAAGGCCGCGATCAACGCCTATACGGCCAACGGGTCCACGGCAGGCCAGATCGGAACAGCCTGGGGCTGGTACATGATCGACCCGAACTTCGCCTACCTGTGGCCGACCGCCAGCCAGCCCGCCGCCTACACCAAGCCCGACCTGCTGAAGGTCGTGATCATGATGACCGACGGCGAATTCAACAGCGAGTACTGCAACGGCGTTCTGAGCAACGACTCCCAGAGCAGCGGCTACTCCGAGCGGATCAACTGCAACGCCACGAACGGCGACGGCACGACCCAGGCCCTCGCCCAGTGCGCCGCCATGAAGGCTGAAGGCGTCGTGGTCTACACGGTGGGATTTGAGCTGGGCGGCAACGCCACCGCCGAGAACTTCATCAAGAAGTGCGCGACCAGCAGCGACCATGTCTATCTGCCGTCAGGCGGCGGGGCTCTGAAGGACGCCTTCGCCGCCATCGGCAAGGACATCCTGAAGCTCAGGCTTTCGAAGTAGGCGAAGCCGCCGCAGCGATCCGTTCGCCGGCGTTGGTCGGAACGAGCGGGGCGCGGGGTAAAGCCTAACCCGCCGCGCGTTCGCGAGCGTCGACCTGTTCGCAGGCCCGCATGAGCACCTCGATCAGGGCCATGCCGGAGATCGGCTTGGTCAGGTGGCCGTCGGCCCCGGCGGCCATGGAGGCCTCGACATGCTCGGGCAGGGCGTTGGCGGACAGCGCCCAGATCGGCGTGCGCGGCGCGCGCCGGGCGCGCTCGTCCTGACGAATGCCGCGAATGGCGGTGAGGCCGTCCATGACCGGCATCTGCATGTCCATGAGGATCAGGTCGAAGGTCGCCTCGGCGGCGGCGGCGACCGCTTCCGCGCCATTTTCAACGCAGGTCAGGTCGACGCCGACCTGGCCCAGCAACAACTCGACGACCTTGCGATTGATGGCGTGGTCCTCGGCCAGCAGCACGCGCGGCTCGCGTTCGGCCTCCAGCGATTCCTGCGCGGCCGGGCACGCGGCGACGGCAGGAGCGTCGGCACGGGCCAGGGACAGGTCGAGCGTGAAGGTCGCGCCCTGGCCCGGGGTCGCGTCCGCATCCAGGGCTCCGCCCATGGCCTCGGCGAGCGCGCGCGAGATGGCCAAGCCCAGGCCGGTGCCGCCATAGCGCCGGGTGATCGAGCCGTCGGCCTGCTCGAAGCGTTCGAACAGCCGGGCCTTCACCTCGGGCGAGAAGCCGATGCCGGTATCGCTTATGCTCAGGGTCAGCCGGGACCGGTCGTTGGCCTCCGGGCGCGCCGACGCCCGCAGGGTGATCCCGCCGCGGCCGGTGAACTTCACGGCGTTGGACAGTAGATTGCAGATGATCTGGCGCACCCGGACGACGTCGCCGACGAAGGCGCCGCGCGCCTCCGGCTCGATGTCGACGGCGAACTCCAGGCCCTTGGCCTGGGCGGTCGGCTGGAAGAGCGCGGCGGCCTGGCGAAGACAGCCCTCCAGATCGAAAGGTTCGGCCTTCAGCTCCAGGCGGCCGGATTCCACCCGGGCCAGATCAAGGACGTCCGTGAGGATCGCTTCCAGCGTCTGAGCCGATGTCTCGATAAGCGCGACCATGTCGGCCTGCGCATGGTCGAGACCGGAACGGGAGAGCGCGGAGGCCACGCCCATCACGCCGTTGAGCGGCGTCCGGATCTCATGGCTCATGTTGGCGAGGAACTCGCTCTTGGCGCGGTTGGCCGCCTCCGCGGCGTCGCGGGCCCGCATCACCGCGGCCTCGGACTGCTTGCGAGCCGTGATGTTCTTGAGGACGCCGAGCACGCCGTCGATGCGGCCGTTCTCGCCATAGATCAGTTCCGCCGCCGAGAAGGCCCAGACCTCCCGGCCGTCCGGGGGGTTCATGCGATACTCGGTGCGGAACGGCGTCCCGTCCCGCAGATGACGCTCCCACTCGGCCTGGGCGGCGGGCCGGTCCTCCGGGTGCACCGTGATCCACATGTCACGATAGACGTCCTCGTAGGACAGGGCGCCGCCGAAGAAGGTGTCTTCCGCGCCGTCGACGGTCATCGTCTTCGTGCGATAGTTTACTTCGTAGACCAGAACCTCGGCGATCTCGAGGGCGAGCGCCAGCCGCTTGCCGGAGCGCTGCGCGGTCTCCAACGCCTCGACGACATCGCTGACATCGTGCGTCATTGACACCATGCCGCCGATTTCGCCGTTTTCGTCGTACCAGGGGCAGAGGGCGCCGCGCAGCCAGCGATCTCTCGTCCGGAGGCTGGGCACCAGCATCCGCTCGGTCACCTGGATTTCGCCCGCGAGGCAGGCTTCGCAGGCCTCGGACAGCACGGGAAAGGAGGCGGGAAACAGGTCCGCCATGGACCGACCCAAAGCCTCGTCCGCCGGAACGCCCTTTTCGGCGACCCACTGCTCATTGACATAGAGGTAGCGCAGATCCCGATCGGTCACGCCTAGCGAGACCGGCGAGGCGCGCATGATGGCGTCCTTGAGCTGGGTTGCGGCGCGCGCCTCCTTGACCGCCAACTCCGCCGCGCGGGTCGCCTGCAGGCGTTCGATCGCTTCCGCCAGCAGCGCGGCGAGGTCGGCGAGATCGGCCATGACTCGATCATCGCGCTTGCGTGGCTCGACGCCGCCCACGCACAGAGCGCCCATGCGCAGGCCGTCGGACAGTTCGATCAGGGCGTTGACGTAGAAGCGGGCATAGGGCGGCCCGGCGACCCAGGGGTGATCGGGCCAGACCTCCCGGAGATCTTCCTGCCAGACAGCTTCCCCGTGCAGGGTGCGGGCGGTGGAGGACTTGGCGATGTCGCCGTAGTGCTCGGGCACGCCGTCGAAGCCGGACAGCCAGACACGATCATCATCGACCAGGGTCACATAGGCGTAGGGGGCGTCGGCGGCGCTGCGGGCCAGCCGGGTCACCCGGTCGATCACCGGCCGCAGGGCGACCAGATCGAGCGTGCGCAAGGCGGCGACGCGCCGGGCCTCGGCGTTCTCGGGCGCGGACGGCGCCATCCTGGTCTCCCCCGGACTCTTGTCGTTCGGAAGAACTCTGGTCGGCGCGTAGTTAATTTAACGTGCGCGGACGGTGCGGCCCTCAACCCTAGAGCAGCTTGATCTCGCGCAGGCGCTGCATCAGGAACTCGTCGGCCGTGATCGACTCCGGATAGCGGTCCGGATTGTCCGCCGTGGCGCAGCCGGGCAAGGTCTTGATCTCGTAGTCCGGCGCGAAGTGCAGGAAGAAGGGCGTCGAGTACCGCGCGAAGCCCCGCCGCTCTGGCGGCGGATTGACCACCCGGTGCACGGTTGAAGGCAACACGTCGTTCGTGGCCCGCTCCAGCATGTCGCCGATGTTGATCACCAGGCAGCCCGGCGGCGGATTGATCGCCAGCCACTCCCCATCGCGATCGAGAACTTCCAACCCCCCCTCTTCGGCGCCGAGAAGCAGCGTGATGGCGTTGATGTCGCCGTGCGCCCCGGCGCGCACCCCGGTCGCGTCCTTCGGAATGGGCGGATAGTGCAGCAGGCGCAGAACGCTGTTGCCTTCCCGGACGGCCTCGTCGAACTGGTGACGCGGCAGGTTCAGATAGTGGGCGATGGCCTGCAGGACTTTCACGCCCATGCGGTCGAGCGCGCCATAGAGCCAGGAGATCCTGTCGCGGAAGTCGGGCGTCTCCGCCGGCCAGACGTTCGGCGGCATCGAGGGCTCGTAGCGGTGGCCGGGCGGCAGGTCGCGGCCCATGTGCCAGAATTCCTTCAGGTCGTGGTGCGTGGCGCCCTTGGCCGTTTCGATGCCGAAGGGAATGTAGCCGCGCTGGCCGCCCTTGCCGACCGCGTACTGTTTCTTGACCTCTTCGGGCAGGGCGAAGAACCGCTTGGCCGCGTCGATCGCGCTGTCGATCCGCGACTGTTCCATGTCGTAGTCGGAAATGACGGCGAAGCCGTAGCGCCGGAAGCTGTCGCCGAGGGCTTTCGAGAAGCGTTCGAAGTCGGCTTCGTAGAGCGCGAACGAAACAGGCTCGATCGCGGACTTGGTCAGGGTGGTGTCGGTCATGGCGGCCTTTTACACCCGGTGAGGCGCTCGCGCACCCTGACATGGATCAATCGGCGCGGGCCGGTCCGCCGTCGACCTCCTCGCGCTGGTCCTCGTCGCGGCCGGAGGGATCCCAGCCGTCGGAGGCGCCGGGGCGCATGCGTTCCAGGTCGGCGGCGAGCAGCCGGTCCATGGTCTGGGCGGCGTCGCGCGAGGCCAACATGTAGGCTTCCGTCTGCCCCCACTTCGGCCGCAGCTCCTCGAATGTGCGACGGTCATGGCGTCGGAAGTAGTCGGCCGCCCTTTGCGCGCGGTGCGCCCGGAAGCCGAGCGAGCGCAGGGCGGTCACGCCCATCGACAGCGCCGACTCGAACGTCTCGCGTTCGACCGCGTCCGCCCCGTTGGCCAGCAGGTCGTAGGCATGGCGACGGTCGAAGGCGCGGGCGATAATGGTCAGGTCGGGGAAGGCCTGGCGGGCCCGCTCGACCAGTTCGGTGGTCTTCTCCTGGTCGTCCAGGGCCACGATCAGCATCCTGGCCCGGTCAGCGCCGGCGGCCCGCAGCAGATCCATGCGGGTGGCGTCGCCATAGTGCACGCGGCGGCCGAAGCGGCGGAGCAGGTCGATCTGCTCGATGTCCGCGTCCAGCACCGTGGACCGGAAGCCGTTGGCCTGCAGCAGGCGGCCGGTGATCTGCCCGAAGCGCCCGAAGCCGGCGATGATAATGTCCGGCTCGGCGTCGTCCGCCTCGAACTGCGGCTCGGCGGTCGAGACGTCCGGGAGGGCGGCGTCCATCAGGGTCGCCGTCTTCTCGAAGCCCAGCATGGCCAGCGGCGTCAGCGCCATCGACAGGGCGACGGCGGCGGTGAGCAGGGCGGCGAGGTCGGGTTCGATCACGCCTGCCCCGACCGTGAAGGTCAGCAGCACGAAGGCGAACTCGCCGCCTTGGGCCAGGGCCACGGCAACGGCGGTCGCGGCGCGGGCGGTGGCGCCGCCGATCAAGGCAAGGCCGAACATGACCACGAACTTCAGCGTCATCAGGCCCAGCACCAGCCCAATCAGCATCAGCGGCTGTCGCAGGACCAGGGCGAAATCGATACTGGCGCCGACCGTGATGAAGAACAGGCCCAGCAGCAGGCCGCGGAAAGGCTCGATGTCAGTCTCCAGCTCGCGCCGGAACTCGCTTTCGGCCAGCACCACGCCGGCCAGGAAGGCGCCGAGGGCGGGCGACAGGCCGACGCTCTGCATCAGAACGGCGACCCCCACCACGATCAGCAGGGCGGTGGCCGTGAAGATCTCGCGCAGCCGCGCCTGGGCGATGTAGCGGAACAGCGGCTGAATGGCGTAGCGGCCCACGCCGATCACCGCCGCCACGGCGCCGAGCACCGCCAGGGTCTGCAGCCAGGCGGGCAGGTCGGCGATCAGGCTCGCGGAATGGGCCGTCTCGGACGTCAGCCGCACCGGCGCCACGGCCAGCAGGGGCAGCAGCGCGAACAGCGGGATGATCGACAGATCCTGCAGCAGGAGCACCCCGAAGGCGGCGCGACCCACCGGTCCCTGCCGCAACCCCTTCTCGTCGAGGGTCTGCAGCACGATGGCGGTCGACGACATGGCCAGGACAAAGCCGACGGCGACGGCGGTCTTCCACTCCAGACCAAGGGCGATGCTGACGGCCGCGATCGCGGCGGCTGTGGCGACCACCTGCGCCCCGCCGAGGCCGAAGATGGTCTTGCGCATCGACCACAGCAGCGCCGGGCGGACTTCCAGGCCGATCAGGAACAGCAGGATGACCACGCCGAACTCGGCGAAGGCCATGACGTCCTCCTGCGCCCCGACCAGCGACAGGGCGTAGGGGCCGACGACCGCTCCGGCGATCAGGTAGCCAAGCACCGAGCCCAGCCCCAGCCGCTTGGCGATTGGCACCGACACGACGCTGGCGGCCAGATAGACGACCGCCTGCATCAGCAGATTGGCGTGCATCAGGCGGTCTCCCGCGCTGAGGCGACGAGGCCCTCGAGCCTGGCCCGGAAGCGCCCCGCCTCGGCGACGATCTGGTCGCCGGTCTTGAGCCGTGCGCCATGGACCACGAAGGGGGTCTCCCAGCTCATGCCGCAGAGGTCGGCCGTCTGCTCAAGCGGGCGCAGGAACTCGTCCATCGTGAACCGGTTGTAGCCCCGCCGGTGATAGGCCTGCGCAGGGCCGCCCGTGGTGCAGGCCACGAAAAGCCGCTTGCCGACCAGCCGCGTGCCGCCTTTCCCGTAGGCGAAGCCGTGCAGCCACACCAGGTCGAGCCACTCCTTCATCAGGGCGGGCGTTGAGTACCAATAGAGGGGGAACTGCAGGGCGATCACCTGATGATCCAGCAGCCTTCGCTGCTCCGCCTCGACGTCGATCACGAAGTCCGGATAGGCCTCGTAGAGGTCGTGGAAGGTGACTCCCTCGACTGCTTCCGCGGCGTTGGCGAGCGCGGTGTTGGCATGCGACCGCTCCAACGCCGGATGGGCGAAGACGAGCAGCACGCGGCTTCCACGGTCTTCAGAGGACATGGTAGCTTCCCTTGCGGCGCCCCGGATTATTCATCAACGCTTGAATTTCTCGGCGTTCTCGGCGAGACGGTCGCGGCGCTTTCCCTGGAGGACCCATGGTCGACAAGGTGACCAAGACCGCAGCCGAAGCCCTCGACGGGCTGTTGTTCGACGGCATGACCATCATGGCCGGCGGCTTCGGCCTGTGCGGCATTCCCGAAAACCTGATCGCGGCGATCCGCGAGCACGGGGTGAAGGACCTCACGGTCATCTCCAACAATTGCGGCGTCGACGGCTTCGGCCTGGGCATCCTGCTGGAGAACCGCCAGATCCGTAAGATGGTCAGCTCCTATGTGGGAGAGAACAAGCTGTTCGAACAGCTCTATCTGTCCGGCGAGCTGGAGCTGGAGTTCAATCCGCAGGGCACCCTGGCCGAGCGTATCCGCGCCGGCGGAGCGGGCATTCCGGCCTTCTTCACCAAGACCGGCGTCGGCACCCTGGTCGCCGAGGGCAAGGAGGTTCGCGAGTTCGACGGCGAACTTTACGTCATGGAGCGCGGCCTGACCGCCGACCTCTCCATCGTCAAGGCCCATACCGGCGACGCGGAGGGCAATCTGGTGTTCCGCAAAACGGCCCGCAACTTCAATCCGATGATGGCCACGGCCGGCCGCAGGACGGTGGCGGAGGTCGAGAATCTGGTCGCCGTCGGCGCGCTCGACAAGGACAACATCCACACGCCGGGCATCTTCGTCGACCGCATCTTCAAGGGCGCGGTGTTCGAGAAGCGCATCGAGCGCGTCACCACCCGGTCGAAGGAAGCCGCGTAATGGCCTGGACGAGAGACGAGGTGGCCGCCCGTGCGGCGCGGGAGCTGCGGGACGGCTTCTACGTGAACCTGGGGATCGGCATTCCGACCCTGGTCGCCAACTACATCCCCGAGGGCGTGAACGTGACGCTGCAGAGCGAGAACGGCATGCTCGGCATGGGGCCCTTCCCCTATGAGGGCGAGGAAGACGCCGACCTGATCAACGCCGGCAAGCAGACCATCACCGAGCTCGACAGCTCGTCCTATTTTTCGTCCGCAGACAGTTTCGCGATGATCCGGGGCGGGCATATCGCCCTGTCGATCCTGGGCGGCATGCAGGTCTCCGAGACCGGCGACCTGGCCAACTGGATGGTGCCCGGCAAGATGGTCAAGGGCATGGGCGGGGCGATGGACCTGGTCGCCGGCGTGGGGCGCGTGGTCGTGGTCATGGACCACTGCGAGAAGTCCGGCGCGCCCAAGCTGCTGAAGGCCTGCACCCTGCCGCTGACCGGCGCCGGCGTCGTCGACCTGCTGATCACCGAGCTGGGCGTGTTCGAGATCAACCGGGGCAAGACGCCGGTGCGACTCATCGAACTGGCCCCCGGCGTCACGGTCGACGAGGTTCGTGAGAAGACGGAAGCGGCGTTCGAGGTCGCGGTCTAGCTTCGACCCCTCCCTCTCACTCCGTCATGGCCCGACCTGTTCGGGCCACCCATGCGTGGTGAGCAAAATGTCAAAGGGCGCGGTGTCGAGCCGCGCCCCCTTTCTTGTTTCGCCAGTGTTCATGGGTGGCCCGAACAAGTCGGGCCATGACGGTGGTGGGGTGACGAAGCGGCCTACCGCCGTTCCACCGGTGCGAAGCCCTCGCCGAGCATCAGCGTCACGCGCCGCACGCAGCGGTGGTCGTACTTCGCGTCGGACTCGCCGGGCTTGCCCTTGCAGGGGACGCTGAGGGTGATCCGCTGCAGGTCGATGACCTGGGCCTTCGCGAAATCGGCGGCGACGCGGGCGCGCTTGCTGTCCTTGCGGTCGTCCAGGATGGCGATCACGACGCGCCGGCCCCTGTCGACAGTCAGCGGCGCCTCGGCCTCGGCCTGGTTGCCGGCCTTGTCCCGCACCCAGATGGTCAGCGGCGCGGCGTCGGCCTGGGCGAAGTAGTCGCGACCGTAGTAGGCCATTGCGTTGAACAGGAATCGATCCTCGACGACGACGGCGGTGACGCCGCCGTTCAGCGCCTCGGTCCGAACCCGGCGGATCACCAGATCGGTCGCCTCTTCCCAACCGCGCAGCCGCTTGATGCTGTTGGACAGGGCCAGGTCGTCGGCGATCCGCGGATTGGCCGCGGCGGCGACGATGAACAGGGCCATGGCGCCTTGAATCACCGCCGTCGCCACCAAGCCGACCCGGGCGGCCAGCTTCCAGCGACCCTGCCAGTCCCGGGTCAGCAGGGCCGCGGTCAGGACTGAACCGGCCACATAGGCGCTGGCCGCCCAGTTGGCGTTGGCGCGCGAAACGAAGGCCATCGCCACCATCGCCGCCAGAGCCGGGGCGGTGAAACAGGCCAGCAGCAGGTCCGGGCCGGCGAGCCGGCGGCGGACCGCCAGGGTGAGCCCGGCCCCGGCCAGCACGGCGAACGGCACGGGTCCGAACACGCCCAGCTGCCCGACGATGAACTCCAGCATCGGCGCGATGCTGAACAGCTTGCCGCCGAGGTCGGCGTTGGCGGCCGTGTGGCCGACGGTGGCGAACTGGTGGCTGACGTTCCAGGCCAGATTAGGGGCGATGACGACGGCGAAGGCCAGGGCGACGACGACGACACGGCGCGGCGTCCAGACCTTCCGCGCCGCTGGGGACAGGGCCAGGTGCAGCACCAGGCCCGCCAGGAAGTAGAGCGCCGCGTACTTCGACAGCACCGCCAGACCCAGGGCGACGCCCAGGCCCAGGGCGGGTTTCAGGTCCGTGGCGTCATCGTCCAGAGAGACATAGGCCAGCAGGGTCAGCGATAGGAAGCAGAGCAGGGGAGCGTCCGTGGCCGCGATGAACGACGACAGCGCCACGCCCGGCATCAGCAACCAAATGGCCGCCGCGGCGAAGCCGGTCCAGGGCCGGTAGAGCTTGCGGCCGACCGCGAACAGCGTCGCTGCAGTCAGCGCGTGGAACAGGGGTCCGGCCAGCCGGACCCAGGGCTCCTGGTCGCCGCCGACATGGGTGGTCAGCCAGATCGACCAGGCGATCATCGGCGGCTTCGAGAAGTAGCCGAAGTCGAGTTCGCGAGACCAAAGCCAGTACTGGGCTTCGTCCGGATACAGCTCCAGCGGCGAGACAAACAGCGCACCTAGCCTAAGCGCCGTCAGCACAAGGACGAGCAGCAGGGTCAGGCGCGCGGCGCGGGCGTCGTCGGCGGAAAATGTCTGATTCGAAGCGGTCATGACGCGAGGCAAGCTCGACCCCGGAATGGGGGCTGTAAAGCCACGGTCCGCCCGCAGGTGTCGCATTCTTGCGACTCCCGAAACGAAAAATGGCGATCCGTTAATGAATCGCCTCATCGCGGCCGGGCGCGGAGTAGATGTTGTGCCCGTCTTCACGTAGGCACCCAAGAGCCGTCACCTAAGCTTCGCATTGCGGCGCTAAGCGGGCGGAAAGATGCCGGTTCCGAGTTCTGGAGCAGCTCCGAGCGTTGGTGTCGGGATGAGAGGGGATACTCAAAATCATGATGAAATCTAAGCTCGCCTTCGTGGCGACGACCGCGCTCGCCGGTGGACTGCTGTTCACCTCGGCCGCTCACGCGCAATCCACGGGCACGACCGAAGTCGAAGCGGTGGTCATCACCGCCGCCGGCCAGAAGGACGTCGAAGGCCTGGTCGCCGAAACCGCCCCCAAGGCGCGGACGACGATCACCCAGGAGTACATCGACCGTCAGGGCGCCGGCCAGACGATCCTTCAGACCCTGAACCTGACCCCGGGCCTGAACTTCGTGAACAACGACCCGTACGGCTCGTCGGGCGGCAACGTCCGTCTGCGCGGCTTCGACGGCAACCGCATCTCGCTGACGTTCGACGGCATTCCGCTGAACGACACCGGCAACTACGCGATCTACACCAACCAGCAGCTGGACGGCGAGCTGATCTCGCAGGCCAACGTGATCACCGGCGCGACCGACGTCGACACCCCGACGATCTCGGCCACCGGCGGCGTCATCAACTACACCGTCCGCAAGCCGAGCACCGAGTTCGGCGGCATGTCGACCGTCTCGGCCGGCAGCTTCAACTACCGCCGCGTGTTCGGCCTGGTCGAGACCGGCGAGTTCGGTCCTTGGGGCACCCGCGCCTGGTTCGCCGCCTCCTACCAGAACTACGACAAGTTCAAGGGCGAGGGCGACCTTGAGAAGAAGCAGTTCAACGGCCGCATCTGGCAGCCGCTCGGCGACAACGGCGACTACGTCAGCGTCGCGTTCCACTGGAACGAGAACCGCAACTTCGCCTACTACAATCCGAACCTCGGCACTTCGGACGGCCTGACGCCGTCGCAGATCAAGACCTTCGGCTGGGGCGTCGACTACGACGGCGACTGGACGCCGGTTCCGGCCGGCGTGCCCGGTCAGGCCGACCAGACCAGCTCCAACTCGGCCAGCGTCTCGTACGACCCCAACAACAGCGCTTCGACCACAGGTCCGACGGGCTGGTGGGGCGGCCGGATCAACCCGTCAAACACGGGCAACATCCGCGTCCAGTCGCGCTACACCTTGAGCGATAGCCTGACCTTCACGTTCGACCCGTCGTTCCAGTACGTGATGGCCAACGGCGGCTCGCAGCACCAGACCCTGTTCGAGAACGACCGCAAGCTGATCGGCAACCCGGCCAACGTCGCCGCCTACAGCTGCGTGGTCGGCACCTCGGCGCAAGGCGTTGACCTGAACGGCGACGGCGACTGCATGGACCGCGTCCACTACATGTCGCCGTCCAACACCAACACCCGTCGCTATGGTGTGAACACCTCGCTGATCTGGGAGATCAACGACACCAACACCGTGCGTCTGGCCTACACGTTCGACAAGGGCCGTCACCGTCAGACCTCGGACGGCGGCTTCGTCAACCCGCAGACCGGCTTCTTCGAAGACTGGTTCGGCGGCAAGGAGACCTGGGGCGGACGTCGGCTTGAGTCGGCGGACGGCGCCATGATCCGTTTCCGCGACCGCTTCTCGATCGCCGAGCTGAACCAGCTGGCCCTCGAATACCGCGGCCGCTTCATGGACGAGCGCCTGCGCGTCATCGCCGGTCTGCAGTACAAGGAATTCAGCCGCGAGCTGAACCAGTACTGCTACACCAAGAACAACACCAGCACCGTCCTCTGCACCACCCAGGTGCCGGGCGCGCCAGACGCCAATGGCGATGTGACCTTTGTCGGCCAGACCGGCAGCTGGATACCGCCGTTCTCGTACAGCGCCAAGATCGACGACATCCTGCCCAACGTCAGCGCGTCCTGGACGTTCGACGGCGGCCACTCGATCTACGGTTCCTACTCGGAGCAGATCTCGGCCCTGCGGACCGACAGCTACTACTACGTCTACCGTGACACCTCGGGCGGCATCAGCTCGCTGAACGCCGAACCGGAAAGCACCAAGACGATCGAGTTCGGCTACCGCTTCCAGTCGCCGACGTTGCTGGCCCAGGCCAACGTCTACCGCACCCAGTTCGACAACCGCGTCGTCAGCACCTGGGACGAAGACCTGGCCGCCTTCGTCGAGCGCAACGTGGGCTCGGTGGAAACGACCGGCGCGGAAGGTTCGGTTGGCTGGTCGCCGACCGAGCGCCTGTCGCTGCTCGGCTCGGTGACCTACACCAACGCCGAGTACCAGGACGACCTGCTGATGCGCGTCGTCGCCGGCGTGCCGGTCTACGCGCCGATCACCGGCAAGCAGCTGGTCGAGACGCCCAAGTGGATGAGCACGGCCCGCATCGCCTACGACTTCGGTCCGGTGAAGGTCGGCCTGCAAGGCAAGTACACGGGTGAGCGTTTCGCGACCGACATGAACGACATGGCCGTCGACGCCTACACCCTGTGGGATCTGGACGTGCGTTGGGACCTGGACAGCATCGGCGTCGAGAACGCCTATGTTCAGATGAACGTCTGGAACCTGACCGACGAGCGCTACCTCGGCAACCTGGGCACCCAGGTCACCGCGGACACCGCCGACAAGGCCACCTTCGGCGTCTCCAGTCAGCCCTTTGCCAGCATTGGCGCTCCGCGCACGGTGCAGGTCTCGCTCCGTCTCGGCTTCTAAGCCCGGATAGAGCGCCTGAACGAAGGGAAGGGCGGCCCGAGCGATCGGGTCGCCCTTTTCCTTTGCGCGTTACCCTTGACGTCGTCCCCCTTGGCCATCACTTCCCCCGACCCATGAGCACCCCTCTCGTTCCCGCTGAATGGTCTCCGCACCGCGCGATGTGGCTGGGCTTTCCCAGCCATGAAGATCTGTGGCGGGAGGATCTCGAACCCGCCCAGGACGAGGTCGCCGACCTCGCCCGCGCGCTGGCCGGTCCCGGTGAGGAACGCGTGCGCCTGATGGTCTGCGGCGACGCGGCCGAGGCGGCGGCGCGCCAGCGGCTCGACGGCGTCAGCGGCGTGGAGATCGTCCGCGCCCTGTTCGGCGACATCTGGCTGCGCGACACCGGCCCGATCTTCCGCGAGGACGGCCAGGCCATCGGCTTCAGGTTCAACGGCTGGGGCGGCAAGTACGACCTGGAGGGCGACGACCAGGTCGCCGCCCAGATCGCCGCCGCCGCCGGCGCGCCGCTGGTCGCCAACGACTTCATCCTAGAGGGCGGCGCCGTCGACCACGACGGCTGGGGCACCCTGCTGACCACCCGCCAGTGCCTGCTCAATCCCAACCGCAACCCCGGCTGGGACGAGGCGACGGCTGAAGCGGCGCTGACCGCTGCCCTGGGCGTCCGCAAGACGCTGTGGCTTGGCGACGGCCTGCGCAACGACCACACCGACGGCCATGTCGACAACCTGGCGCGCTTCGTCGCGCCGGGCGTGGTGGCCAGCCCGATCGCCTGGGGCAAGGCCGATCCGAACGCCCAGCTCTATGACGAGACCGCCCGCCTGCTGTCGCAGATGACCGACGCCCGCGGCGCGCCGATCCAGGTCATGCGCATCCCTTCGCCGGGCTGGATGGACGGCGACGGCGGCCCCGCCCCGGCCAGCCACATGAACTTCATCATCGCCAACCGGGCGGTGATCGTGCCGCTCTATGAGGATGAGAAGGCGGGCGCCTTCGCCGTCGACGCGGTCCAGAGCCTGTTCCCCGAGCGCAAGGCCATCGGCCTCAGTTCGAAGGCCATCCTGACCGGCGGCGGATCGTTCCACTGCATCACCCAGCAGGAGCCCGCCTGATGGCCCGGACCCTCAGCCTCGCGGCGATCCAGACCAGCTACGGCCCGGACATGGACGCCAACATCCGCAAGACCGAGGGCTTCATCCGCGAGGCCGCGGCCGCCGGCGCGCAGGTGATCCTGCCTTCGGAGCTGTTCCAGGGGCCATACTTCTGCGTGGCGCAGGAGGAGCACTGGTTCCGCACGGCCTATCCCTGGCGCGAGCATCCGGCCGTGAAGGCCCTGGCGCCGCTGGCCGGCGAGCTTGGCGTGGTGATCCCGATCTCGATCTTCGAGCGCGAGGGACCGCACTACTTCAACAGCCTGGTGATGGCCGACGCCGACGGCTCGCTGATGGGCGTCTACCGTAAGAGCCACATCCCCGACGGGCCCGGCTATCAGGAGAAGTACTACTTCCGGCCGGGCGACACGGGCTTCAAGGTCTGGGACACGAAGTTCGGCCGCATCGGCGTCGGCATCTGCTGGGACCAGTGGTACCCGGAGTGCGCCCGGGCCATGGCCCTGATGGGCGCCGAGGCGCTGCTCTATCCGACCGCCATCGGCAGCGAGCCGCATGACGCCAGCCTCGACACGGCGCTGCCCTGGCGACGCGCGATGCAGGGCCACGCGGTCAGCAACGTGATCCCGGTGGTCGGCGCCAACCGCACCGGCTTCGAGCCGTGGGCCGGCTATCCGAACGGCGGCCAGCGGTTCTACGGCTCGTCCTTCATCGCCGACCACCGCGGCGACTTGGTCTCCGAGCTGGGCCGTGACGACGAGGGGCTGGTGCAGGCGGCGGTCGACCTCGACTTCCTGCAGACGCACCGGGCGGCCTGGGGCTTCTTCCGCGACCGGCGGCCGGACCTCTACGGCGCGCTCAGCACCGGGCGGCCGGCCTGATGATCGCGACGGATCGCCTGATCCTGCGCAATTGGCGGCCCTCCGACCAGGAGCCCTGGGCGGCCCTGAACGCCGACCCGGAGGTGATGGAGCACTTCCCGGCGTTGCTGTCCGCTGACGAGGCCGCCGCCATGCTGGCCGCCAACCAGGCGCTGATCACCGACAGGGGCTGGGGCCTCTGGGCGGTTGAGCGTCGGGCCGACGGTGTCTTCCTGGGTTTCACGGGCCTGATGCCGCTGCGCGAGTCCAATCCGCTGGCGCCCGGCGTGGAGATCGGCTGGCGTTTCGCCCGCCACGCCTGGGGCGCCGGCTACGCCAGCGAGGCGGCGCGCGGGGCGCTGGCCTACGGCTTCGACAAGCTGCATCTGCCGGAGATCGTCGCCTTCACGGCCACCACCAACCTGCGCTCGCAGGCGGTGATGGACCGTATCGGCATGACCCGCCGCGAGGATCTAGACTTCGACCACCCGGCGCTGCCGAAGGGGCACCTGCTGGAGCGGCACGTGGTGTGGAGCGCCGAACAGCCATAGCGGTCACTGCGGATGGCCCGCCCACGCTGGCCAGCGGTCGGGACGACGGCGCAGGGTCAGGCGGCGGGACAATGCTCTGGCGCGCCACGCGCCCGCGCCGCCTCGATTTCCGACCGCGCCGTCGCCAGGTCGGCCTGGAAGGCGGCTTCGGCGTGCAGCCGGGCGACCAGGGCGGCGGCCAGCACGCGACCGGCGTCGACATCGCTCTGCCAGTGGACGCCGCAAATCACCCGGCTGTCGCCAAACTCTCGGCCGCGGGCGGTGAGCTCAGTGGCGCGCTCCGGCACGAGTTCGGCGAGGACCAGGCCCCAGCTGTAGCCGATCAGGCTGTGGCCCGAGGGGTAGGAGCCGTTGGTCTCGATCCAGCCCTCGCGGGGGATGCAGATCGGCGCGTCGTTGCCGGCAGCCGGTCGCTTTCGGGCGTAGTAGTCCTTGGCGGGATTGTAGACTGGCCGACCGTCGTCGATGAGCCGCATGAGCATCTTCGCCAGCGCCGGCGTGGTGTCCGGACCGATCTTCACGCCGGCCGCGCAGGAGAAGCCGAGGAAGGCCTCCTTCCCCGACAGGTCGGCGTCGCGGGTCGCCTGGGTCCATCGCGGCGTGCCCAGCAGGGCGCGGGTCTCCTCGAACGTGGCGCGCTCGCCCAGGCTCTGGGGTGATCCGACGGCCGGCGGCGGCGGGAGGATCTTCAGGGCGTCCGGCGCGGCTCCGGCCGGCAGGTAGCCCTTGGGCGGCTCCCGCCAGCTGGCGGAACTGACGGGCGTCGGCGGCGGCGGCGGCTCAAGCGAGGACCGCCACCCGGAGACCATCGAACAGGACGAAAGCGCCCCGGCGACGAGGACGAGAGCCAGGGGCGCGAGACGGCGGATCATCAGCCGGATTTCCATGCAATCGGAGTGGTCCGCGACAAGGCGCCGGGCAGGTCGCCGCGTCAAGCCGCAGGCGGCGCGCCGGGTGCTTGACATCGTGATATGTTATTTCATAACACTCAACTTCCTCGCAGCCTCCCCGCGGACATCTCCATGACCCTTCGTCGCCTGCTCCTGGCCGCCGCCTGCGGTCCCGCGCTGATCGCGGCGCCCGCCCTGGCGGCGGAAGCTCCGCCGCCGACCGACGTCGACCAGCTGGTGGTCACAGCCGCCCCCTACGCCGTGTCGATCGACTCGACGACGACCAGCATCGATGTGCTGGGCCGCGAGGAGCTTGACCGGGCTCCGCCGGTCGGACTTGGCGACCTTCTGGAAGGCCTGCCCGGGTTGCGGTCGACCTTCTATGGCCCGGGTGCGAGTCGTCCTGTGATCCGGGGCCTGTCCGGCCCGCGGGTGCTGATCCTTCAGAACGGCGTCGGCCTGGTCGACGCCAGCTCGGTCTCGCCAGACCATGCCGTGGCCAGCGAGCCGGGCGAGGCGAACCGCATCGAGATCCTGCGCGGCCCCTCGACCCTGGCCTACGGCGGCTCGGCGATCGGCGGGGTGGTCAACATCCTCGACGACCGCGTGCCCTCCAGACCCGCGGAGGGCGGTCTGGAGGGCCGCATCGCCGCCTCGGCCGGCGCGGTCGATGACAGCCGCAGCGTTTCCGTCGGCCTCAAGGCCGGAAGCGGACCGTGGGTGGTCGCGCTCGACGCGGTCAGTCGCGACAGCGGCGACTATGAGGTTCCTGTCAATCCGGTGTCCGACCGACTCGCGGCCGCGACAGGCGAGACACCGCTGACCGATCGCGTTGTCCGCAACAGCGACGTGTCGCTCGACGCCTACGGAGTCGGCGTCTCCTATGTCGGCGCCGACGGCTACATCGGCGCCTCGGTGAAGCGGACGCAGACGCAGTACGGCGTGCCCTATCCGCAGATCGTGCAGGTCGGTCCGCCGCCGGCCGAGGGCCCGGTCTATATCGACCTCGAGCAGACCCGCTGGGACCTGCGCGGCGAGACAGCGATCGACCTTGGCGTCTTCGACAAGGCGCGGTTCTCGGTCGGCTACGCCGACTATGAACACGCCGAGATCGAGGTCGCCGGCGGCGCCGTCGGCACGCGCTTCCTGTCAGACGGCGTCGAAGGGCGGTTGGAGCTTGTGCAGCGCCAGCGGAACGGCTGGAAGGGCGCTTTCGGCGTCCAGGGTCTCACGCGCAGCTTCGAGGCGATCGGCGACGAGGCCTTCATCCCGCCGGTCGACATCGAGGAGGTCGGCGCCTTCCTGCTGCAGCGCCTGGATCGTGATGCCTGGGGCCTCGAGGGCGGACTGCGCCTCGACCGCCGCTCGCTGTCAGCCGATCTGGCCGGCCGTCCCACCAGCGGCGCGGCCGCAGCCTACGGGCTGGACTGGTCGACGGCCGCGCCGACCCAGGAGTTCACCAACGCCTCGGCCTCGATCGCCGCCTTCTGGCGTCCCGCCGACGGCTGGTTCCTGAGCCTTGCCCTGTCCGGCAACAGTCGCGCGCCGACCGAGTTCGAACTTTTCGCCGACGGTCCCCACGCGGGCACCGGCAGCTACGAGATCGGCGATCCGACCCTCGATCCGGAGAAGGTCGTCTCTGTCGAGGGGACGATCCGCTGGACCGGCGCCGCGACCAAGGCGGAGGTTCACCTCTACACCGCCCGCTACGACGGATTCATCCAGGATATTCCGACCGGCGACCTCGCCGAGGACGACGGCACGCTCGATCCTGCCGGCGAGCTGCCGGTGTTCCGCTTCGTGCAAAGCGACGCGACCTTCTCCGGCGTGGAGTTCGAGGCAACCCACGAAATCTGGCGCGAGGGCGACCGCTCGCTGTCGTTTGAGGGCGTGTTCGATCATGTGCGCGGCAAGACCGATGTCGGCCCCCCGGCGCGAATTCCCTCCTGGTCGGCCACCGCGCGCCTGCTCGGGGAGTGGGGCGCGTTCGACTGGACCGCCGAGGTCCGCCGGGTCGGCGAGCAGGACCGCGTCGCCGCCTTCGAACTGCCGACGAACGGCTATACCCTGGTTGGGCTGCAGGTCGGCTGGCGGCCGTTTGACGACAGCGACCTCAAGCTCTTCGTCGACGGCCGCAACCTGACCGACGCGGAGGCGCGGGAGCACACCTCCTTCCTCAAGGACATCGCGCCGCTGCCGGGCCGCAATGTCCGCTTCGGGCTGAGCTGGGCTTTCTGAGGTCCCGGGGACAGGTCCCCGCCACGCCTATCCCAGCACCGTCTTGCCGTTCCTGACCACGGTGACGCCGCGGTCCTTCACTCGCGCCTCGAACGAGACGACGTCGCCGTCCCTCCACAGGTCGACGCTGATCGTCTCGCCTGGGAACACGGGGCTTGAGAACCGCACCTGGTGGCTCTTGATCCGCGAGGGATCGAAGTCGGCATAGGTCTGCAGCACGGCGCGGCAGGTGATGCCGTAGGTGCACAGGCCGTGCAGGATCGGGCGCGGGAACCCGGCGGCCTTGGCGATCCTGGGATCGGAATGAAGCGGGTTGCGGTCGCCGCTCAGTCGATAGATCAGCGCCTGGTCCGGCTTGGTCGGGATGTCCACCGTCAGGTCCGGCGCCCGGGTCGGCACCTCATGCGCCTCAGGCGCGCCGTCAGCCGGGCCGCCGAAGTTGCCGTCGCCGCGCGCGAAGGTCGAGCCGGTGAGGGTGGCGATCTTCTCGCCGGTTTTCGCGTCCTTCAGGACGGTCTCATTGTAGATGACCGCCCCCTTGTCGCCCTTGTCGTAGGCGCCGATGATCCGGCCCTCGGCGGTGATCGAGGCCTCGGTCGGGAAG
This sequence comes from uncultured Caulobacter sp., assembly GCA_937925635.1. Taxonomy (GTDB): domain Bacteria; phylum Pseudomonadota; class Alphaproteobacteria; order Caulobacterales; family Caulobacteraceae; genus Caulobacter. The sequence goes on along the minus strand of CALALX010000104.1, from coordinate 26,720 downwards.
GTCTTGTGGAACTCGACCTTCTGCTCGCCGTGCACCACCAGAAGGAAGTTGATCCCCATCTTGCCGACGCTGGGACCGGCGCCCCAGGCGACGGTGGTGGCCATGGTCGGCACGGCCTTGAGCCCGCTCTCGTAGACGAACGGCAGCTCCTGCTCGTTCATCGGGTCGTTCCCCAGCCCGATGCCCAGGGCGTAGAGCATGGTCTCCTTCTCGGTCCAGCTGAACGACTGCGGCTCGCTTACGAGCGACAGGATTTCAGGATAGGCGATCGGCATGGCGGGATCTTCCTCGTCGCTCTGTTCCGGGACAGGTTTCTTGCGGGGATTGAACCGCCTTGCCCCTAGGGAGCGCAAGACGGGTGGTCGCATTGCCGCGTTCGGCGCGATCGGCTAGAAGCCCCGGCTCGACCTTCCTGTGCGGCCGGAGTTCGCCCGCGCCCCTCCACAAGAGACTAGAATGGCCACCGACCAAAACCCGACCGGCGCCTCCAGCACGCTCCAGTTCTACAATTCGCCCGAGCCGTTGAGCCGCGAAGCCCATGGCGGCCTGGCCGTCCAGCCTATGGAGCGCCCGTTCGCCTTCGCGGCGGCCGGTCACGTCGTTCCGCTCACCGTGGCCGAGTTCGGCTTCGCCGCCGTCAGCTATCCGATCATCTTCGGCGGCGGCGAGCATATGCCGCTGGCCGTGATGGGCATCAACGCCGGCGAGAACATGTTCATCAACGACGGGACCTACGTCGTCGGCGCCTATGTGCCGGCCTACACTCGCCGCTACCCGTTCGTCCTCGCCGCGGACGAAGCGCAGAGCCGCCTGGTCGTCTGCATCGAGCGCAACGCGGAGATCTTCTGCGACAAGAGCAAGGCCGGCAGCCAGCCCCTGTTCACGGCCGAGGGCGAGCCGTCGGAATACACGGCCAACGCCATCAAGTTCTGCGAGGACTTCGAGACCGAGCGTCGTCGCACCGAGGCGTTCGTCAACGTGCTCAAGGACCTCGACCTGTTCCACATTCGCGAGGCCACGTACCAGCAGCCGAACGGCGACGGCACCTTCACCCCGACGAAGCTGGCCGAGTACTTCGCCGTCTCGGAAGAAAAGCTCAACGCCCTGCCGGCCGAGAAGCTGGTCGAGCTGCGGGATAGCGGCGCTCTGGAGAAGATCTACAACCACCTGACCTCGCTGGTCGGCTGGGACCGCATGATCGCCATCGCCACCGAGCAGGCCATGCTCCGCCAGCTGAAGGCCGCCGCGAACGCCTGAGGGGCGTAGCGACGGAACGATCGAAGGGCCCCGCTGGCGACGGCGGGGCTTTTTCATTGCGGAGACCTACAGCTCTACCGCGCGAACACGCTCCGCGTCAGGCACGAGAACACCAGCCGTCCCGCCTCGTCGAGCAGGTCGTGCTGGGCGATGACGATGCCCTTGTCCTCGCCGACCGGATCCTTGCCCATGACGGTCATGCGACCGCGCAGCAATTCGCCGGGCGGAGGGTTGCGGGCCCAGCGCAGGGCGTCCACGCCGAGCCGCTTGGTCATCGGCCAGTCGGCGCTGGCCTGCTCGTCGAGCCGAGACCAGAGTGCGAACAGCATGGCGTCCGGCGCGCCGCCATCGGTGTCCCAGCCGGGCGTGAAGGCGCGGGCGAAGGCTTCCAACGCCGCGGGATCCACCACGACCGCGCCCAGGTTCACGACCATTCCGATCTGAATTTCGTCAAAGCTGGCGGGCACGGGTCAGGGCTCCGGGGAGATGCGGACGAGCAGCTTGCCGTCGTGAGCGCCCGTGAACAGCAGTTTCACAGCGTCAGCGGCGTTCTCCAGGCCGTCGACGACGTGAGCCTTCCACTTGATCTGGCCGCTCATCACCGCCGGCGCCAGTTCGGCGATCGCCTCCATGGCGCGCGGGATGAAGTCGATCACGATGAAGCCGCGGATCATCAGCCGGTGCATCAGGATGCGGCCGAAGTCGCTCGGCCCGGCGGCGACGCCCTCGCTGTTGTAGCCGCTGATCATGCCGCACAGGGGGACGCGACCGAAGTTGTTCATCCGGCTGATGACCGCGTCCATGATCGCGCCGCCGACGTTCTCGAAGTTGACGTCGACGCCATTGGGGCACAGCCGGTCCAGCGCCGCACCGACATCCTCGTTCTTGTAGTCGATGGCGCCGTCGAACCCGAGCTCCTCGGTCAGCCAGGCGCACTTCGTCGGCCCGCCGGCGATGCCGATGACCCGCGCGCCACGCATCTTCGCCAGCTGGCCGGCGATCGATCCCACCGCGCCGGCGGCGGCGGAGACGACGACGGTCTCGCCTGGCTGGGGCTTGCCGAAGTCGTTGATCCCGTACCACGCGGTCAGGCCGGTCGCGCCGAGCACGCTCATGAAGGCGGTCAGCGGAACGCCCGGCAGCTGCGGCACGGGGCTGAGCGTCGCCTCATGGCCGATGGTGTGGCTTTGCCACCCCGACAAGCCGGCGTTGACCAGAGTTCCCTCCGGAAAGCGCTCGGAGCGGCTTGCCTCGACCACCCCCAGGGTCCCGCCTCGCATGACCTCGTTGAGGCCGACCGGCGGCAGATACTGGTCCTGGTCGCTCATCCAGATGCGGTTGGTGGGATCCAGCGACAGGTAGATGTTGCGGATCAGAACCTCGCCCGGCTCCAGCTCGCGGATCGGGGTCTCGGTGAACTCGAGGTCGCCCGGCGCGATGTCGCCCACGGGGCGTTTGCGCAAAATCCACTGACGATTGACCGGCATGGAGTCCTCCCTGTTTCGGAGACGATCATGGCGCTGCCCTCGGGGAAGTCGAGGGGGCGCATCGCGGGACTCGCCGGGACGGCGTCGCAGGCCATATAGACGGTCCATGAGCCGCTTCCTCGTCGCCGCCCTCGCCGTCTTCGCGCTGCTGATTCCCACGGCGGCCTTCGCCAAGCCAGTCGACACCGGCCACCTCGAGGCCGAATTGGTCGTCCAGGAGCAGGGCGCGGTGGCGGGCGGCACGGTCTACGTCGCTTTGCGCCAGACGATCGACAAGGGCTGGCACACCTACTGGCGCAATCCGGGCGACTCCGGCGAAGCGACCAGGATCACCTGGACCCTGCCGGCGGGTTGGCAGGCCGGAGCGTTTGTCTGGCCGACGCCGTCGCGCCTGCCGATCGGGCCGCTGCTCAACTACGGCTACACGGGCGAGGTCCTGCTGCCCCTGCCGCTGCAGGTTCCGGCCTCGGCCCGGCCAGGATCGACGGCAAGACTGGAAGCCCACGCCCAGTTCCTGGTGTGTGAGCTGACCTGCGTGCCGGAGGAGGCTCGCCTGACGATCGACGTGCCGGTCGTCGCCGCCGCCGCCAGGCCCGACCCGGTTTGGGGCGAGAGGATCGCGTCGGCGCTCGCCGCCGCTCCGAAGCCGGCCGGGCTGGCCGCCGTCTACCGGGTCGAGGGCGAGACCCTGAAGCTGGCCGTGACCGGCGGACCGCTGACAGGGGCGGACCTCTCGCGCGCCTACTTCTTCCCGTTCTCCCCGACGCTGATCGATCACGCCAAGCCACAGGCGATCGAGCGCGGGGCTCAGGGCGTGACCCTGACCCTGCCGGGCGGCTACGCTTTCGGAGCAAGTGAGATTCCGGCGACCGTCACCGGCGTGCTGTCGCTCGGCGACAGCGCCTGGGAGGTTTCCGCGACCGCCGGGGCGATCCCGGCGAGCGCGGGCGGGCAGGGGGCCCTGCCACCGGCGCCCGTCGAGGCTCACGATCCGGCCGCTCCGGTCGCGACGGGCGGAACGCTGGGCCTGCCGCTGGCGCTGGCCTTCGCCTTCCTGGGCGGCCTGATCCTCAATCTGATGCCCTGCGTCTTCCCGGTGCTGTCGATGAAGGCCGCCGCACTGGCCGGCCACGCTCACGAGGCGAAGGCGGCGCGGGCCCAGGGCGTCGCCTATCTGCTCGGCGTGGTGGCCACCTTCCTGACGCTGGCCGCCGTCCTGATCGCGCTGAAGGCCGCCGGCCAGGCGATCGGCTGGGGCTTCCAGCTGCAGTCGCCGGTCATGGTCGCGGGCCTGGCCGTGGTCATGCTGCTGGTCGCGCTGAACCTGTCAGGCGTGTACGAGGCCGGAACCTCGTTGCAGGGCGCCGGCTCGGGCCTCGCGAGCCGTGGAGGCCTGATCGGCAGCTTCCTGACCGGCGTCCTGGCGGTGGTCGTCGCGGCGCCCTGCACGGCGCCGTTCATGGCCTCGGCCATGGGCTACGCCCTGACCCAGAGCCCTTCAGTGTCGCTGCCGGTGTTCGCGGCCCTCGGCCTGGGGCTCGCCGCGCCGTTCGTGGCGCTGTCGTTCGCGCCGGCCCTTCTGCAGCGGATGCCTCGGCCGGGACCCTGGATGGAGACCCTCCGCCGCGTCCTCGCCTTCCCAATGTACGCCGCCGTGGCCTGGCTGGTCTGGGTGCTCGCCCAACAGGCGGGGCCCGCTTCGCTGGCCTGGATGCTGGCCGCCGGCGTCCTTGTCGCCTTCGCCGCCTGGCTGTGGGGACTGGCCCAAAACAGCGATCGTCCGGCCCTGCCGCGCGGCCTGGCGGCCCTGGCGGCCGTCGGGGTCCTGGGTCTGCTCGCGCTGCTCGCGCTTGAGACGCCGCGCGATTCCGCGCCGGCCGGCGCGGCGAGCGCGACCGCCGAGGTTCCCTACGAGGCCTGGTCGCCCGAACGCCTCGCCGCCTTGCGGGCGGAAGGCCGGCCGGTGTTCGTCAACTTCACGGCCGCCTGGTGCGTGACCTGCCAGGTCAATGAGAGGACCTCGCTCAGCACGAAGGCCGTCGCCGAGGCGCTGAAGCGCAACAACGCCGTCTATCTGAAGGCCGACTGGACCAGCCGCGACGGGGCGATCGCCGCGGCGCTGGCTGAGCACGGGCGGGTGGGGGTCCCACTCTATCTCGTATACGGCGCGGACAGCTCGCCGCCGGTCGTCTTGCCGCAACTGCTCAGCGAAGGCCTGGTGGCCGAGGCTCTGGACGAGGCCGGGAAGCGCTAGAGTCCCTGCGTGCCGCTGGTCACCGTCGGCGGGGTGGTGATCACCTCGACGTTGTCGCGCAGCAGCCAGGTGATTTCTTTCAGGGCCCGGTCGCGCGCCTTGGGGTCAGACGCCTTCTCCACGTCGCGGAGGCGGACCGGCAGGTCCTGGGCGATGCCGCGCAGGATGCATTTGAGGTCCCCGTCCGTGCCCCGCGCCGCCAGCACCCTGTGGCCCTGCATGTCCAGATCGGCGAGCCGGCCGATGCGGACCTTGAAGTCGGCGAAGCCGGCGAGGTCGCCGGTCTGGCCGGTCCAGCCCTCGGCCTGGGTCTTCAGGGCGGTGGCCCGGCTGACGATATCGGCGAACAGGGGCTCGGTCGCCAGGGTCGAGGCGGGCGCCGAGACGGCCGCCACGGGCCGCAAAGTCGCGCCGTCGCCGGTCGGGGCCAAGGCGAGCCAGAGGCTTGCGGAAAGGGCGATGGCGTCGCAGGACATGGACCGCGCCTCGTGCTGTGCGTTCGCTGCTCTGGTAGCCGGACCATGGTAAACGGCGCTTTACCGCCGGAGTGTGCATGACCGATCTCGCCGCCGCCTGGACCGCCTTCGAGGCCGCCGCCCGCTCGGACGCCGGGGTCCGGATCGTCGACTTCTTCAAGGCCGAGCCGGACCGTCTGGCGCGCCTGAAGCTGGACGCCGCCGGCCTTGAGATCGACCTCTCGAAACAGCCCTGGAGCGCGGCCGGTCTCGCCGCGGCCCTCGACCTCGCCCGCGCCGCCGACATCGAGGGGCGCCGCGGGCGCCTGTTCGCGGGCGAGCGGGTCAACGTCACCGAGGGCCGTGCGGTCCTGCACATGGCGCTGCGCGCGGCGGACGGGGCCGATTTCCACGCCCTCGGCGAGCCGGCGTCGAAGGGTGTCGAGACCGTTCGCGACGCCATGGCCGCCTTCGTCGGCGACGTCCGCGACGGTCGACTGCGGGGCGCGACGGGCAAGTCGTTTCGCACCGTGCTGCATATCGGGATCGGCGGCAGCGATCTTGGTCCCCGGATGGTCTGGCGCGCGCTGAAACCGCTGGCGCCCGAGGTGGATGTCCGCTTCGTCGGCAATGTGGACCCGTCGGACATCGCGGCCGCCACGGCGGTGCTCGATCCGGAGACCACGCTGGTCGTGGTCGTCTCCAAGACCTTCACCACCCAGGAGACGATGGCCAATGCCGCCGCCGCCAAGGCCTGGCTCCGCGCCGCGCTGGGCGAGGCGGGCGACGGCCACCTGGCGGCGGCCTCGACCAACCTGGAGGCCTGCGCCGCCTTCGGCATTCCGGCGAGCCGCGTGTTCGGCTTCGAGGACTGGGTCGGGGGGCGCTATTCGGTCTGGTCGGCGGTCGGGCTTTCAGTGGCGATCGGCCTCGGCTGGGAGGCCTTCGCCGGCTTCCTGGCCGGGGCTGCGGCGATGGACGAGCACTTCCACGCAACACCGCTGGACCGCAACGGCCCGGTGCTGCTGGCCCTGGCCCATGTCTTCAACCGCAATGGCCTCGGCCGCCCGGTGCGGGTCGTCGAACCCTATTCCGAGCGGCTGGGCCTTCTCGCCGCTTATCTGCAGCAGCTGGAGATGGAGTCGAACGGCAAGCGGGTGACCGAGGCCGGCCGGCCGGTGGAACGGGCGACCTCCACCGCCGTGTTCGGCAACGCCGGCACCAACGACCAGCACGCCTTCTTCCAGATGTTGCACCAGGGCGTGGACGTGATCCCGGTCGACTTCGTGGCCGTGGCGAAGAGCGTCGAGGGTCCGCCGCGCCAGCACACGATGCTGCTGGCCAATGCGGTGGCCCAGGCCGAGGCCCTGATGACCGGCAGCGCCAATGCTGTCGAACCACACCGCGACTTCCCCGGCGACCGGCCGTCGAGCTTCATCCTGCTGGACCATCTGACGCCGCAGGCGTTGGGCGCCCTGCTGGCGCTCTACGAGCACAAGGTCTTCGTCGAGGGCGTGCTCTGGGGTGTCGACAGCTTCGACCAGTGGGGCGTGGAGCTGGGCAAGACCCTGGCGACCAAGGTGCTGGCCGAGCTCGAGGGGGGCGAGGGCGGGACGCATGACCCGTCCACGGCGGCGCTGATCGCACGGTTGAGGCGCTAGTCTCTTTTTCGCCGCTGGTCGTTGTTCTGCTCGTCCTATCTCGGGGGAAGAGCGATGGTTCGGCGGCTTCTGAACATCCTTGCGTTGCTGGCGGTCATGGCCGGCGCTCAGGCGGCCTCGGCTGATTCGATCGACGAATTGCTGGCCGGGAACCTCGACCCCGTCAGCTTTGACTATGGCACGTTGAGGGACCGACCCGACGCCGAAGCTTTCCTGGCCATGGCGGAGACGCGGGTTCAGCGTGCGATCCTGTCCCGGCAGGGCGTCGCCGACAACGTGGCCTGGAACGCCGCCAGACTCACACGCTGCATGACGGAACCGGAACTCGCGATGCTCAAGGGCGTCGCTTCCGCCCAGAAGGCCGGGACATCGGCGGCCTGGCGAGCCGCTCGCGCCGAAGCGGACGTGTTGGCGGCCAAGCGGCGCGAGCTGCGTGCGCGTCTCTTCGCGGGCGAGGTTTCGCCCCATCCTGAGCTCCGGGGGGTTCAACGTCGCCTGAAGCTGGCGCGCGATGCCGGAGACCCCGCCCTTGCCGAGCTGTTTCGGCGATCCGCCGATGACAACTTCGCGCGGGCGCTGATCATGCGCGGCTCAAGGCCGTTCTGGGCCCCAGATGCATCATTGGCCGCCCTCGATCTCGATGACGCCGCGGCGATGCGGGCCCTTTGCCTCGCCGACGAGGCCAACCAGGCATGGCTGAAAACGACGATCGCGAAGCGCGGATGGTTTCGCATCAGCCGTGATGGCGAGGAAGCCGATGCGGCGGCGTGGTTGATCGCGCAACACGCGGACTACGATCCCGCCTTCCAACAGGAAATCCTCGGGGTGCTCGAGGACCACTTGGCCAACGAGGACACCGACGCAAGCGGCTACGCCTATCTCTACGATCGGGTCGCCGTTAACACAGGCAGGCTGCAGCGCTACGCGACCCAGGGCTATTGCGCCGCGCCTGGCGAATGGCTCCCTGACCCTCTGGAGGATCCCGGGGGCGTGGAAGCGCGGCGGACGGCGATGGGCGTCATCCCATCGCTCGCTGAATATCGGGTCCTGATGAGCAGCTACTGCCCTTGACGTCCGGCGCTCTAGGATTCCCGCATATCCTGCGCTATAGCGCCTCCCCGATGACCCGCGCCGCGCACTATCACCACGGCTGCCACCATGCCTTCCCTTGCGGGACGGAACGGGTTCGCGCGGCCTAGAGCCAAGGCGCACTCCCTCCGGCCCCGCCCGACGCGGATGGGGTCAGACGGCTCCATCCGGCCCCAAAAAGACCGATGTAGAGCCCGACGATGACCGACCAGACCTTCCGTCCTGAAGCCCGCGCCCCGCGCGGATTCGCCGACAAGCGCGCGGCGACCTTGCGCGCCGAACGGCGGATCGTGGAGGCCGTGTCGAAGGTCTATGAGCAGTGGGGCTTCGAGCCGCTCGACACGGGCGCGTTCGAGTACGCCGACGCGCTCGGCAAGTTCCTTCCCGACAGCGACCGCCCCAACGAGGGCGTGTTCGCGTTGCAGGACGACGACGACCAGTGGATGGCCCTGCGCTACGACCTGACCGCGCCGCTGGCGCGCTTCGCGGCTCAGAACTGGGAGACCCTGCCCAAGCCGTTCCGCCGCTACGCCTTCGGCCCTGTCTGGCGTAACGAAAAGCCGGGCCCGGGCCGGTTCCGCGAGTTCATCCAGTGCGACGCCGACACGGTGGGTTCAGCGCGGCCGGAGGCCGACGCCGAGGTCATCGCCATGGCCGCCGCCGGCCTAGAGGCGGCAGGCCTCGGCCGCGGCCAGACGGTGCTCAAGTTCTCCAACCGCAAGATTCTGGACGGGGTCATGGTCGCCGCCGGCGTCGCGGAGGGCCGGCAGAAGCTCACCGTCATGCGGGCGCTCGACAAGCTGGACCGGCTCGGTCGCGACGGCGTGCGCGACCTCCTCGGCAAGGGCCGCCTGGACGAGTCCGGCGCCTTCACCACCGGGGCCGAGCTGTCGACAGCGGCGGCGGGCCTGGTGCTCGACTTCCTCGACATGGCCGTGGCCGGCGCGCCGCTGGATCAGCTGGCGTCCGCGCCCTTCGCCCAGGCCGAGGCGGCGCTGGAGGGCTTCCGCGAGCTGGAGGCGATCATCGCCGCGCTGAAGGGTCTGGGCGTCGACGACGACCAGGCCCGGTTCGATCCGTCGATCGTGCGCGGGCTCGAATACTACACAGGCGCGGTGTTCGAGGCCGACCTGCAGATCGAGACGCTGGACGAGAAGGGCCATCCGGTCCGGTTCGGGTCGATCGGCGGCGGCGGGCGCTATGATGATCTGGTAGCGCGGTTCACAGGCGAGCGGACCCCGGCCACGGGCTTCAGCTTTGGCGTCTCGCGGCTGGCGGCGGCGCTGCGCGCGGCGGGCCGCGACGCAGTCGGGGAGACCCGCGGCCCGGTGGTTGTCATCGCCTTCGACCAGGCGCGGATGGCCGACTATTTCGCCGTCGCCGCCGAGTTGCGCGCGGGCGGGATCGCCGCCGAGGTCTACCTCGGGACCTCCGGCATGAAGGCGCAGATGAAATACGCCGACCGCCGCCTGTCGCCCGCCGCCGTGATCATTGGCGAGGACGAGTTCGCGGCCGGGACGGCGACGGTGAAGGATCTCGATCTGGGTCGCGAGATGTCGAAGGCGGTGAGCGACAACGCGGCCTGGAAGGCCGAGCGGCCGGGCCAGCAGACCATCGCCCGCGGCGACCTGGTCGCGACGGTCCGCAAGATCGTCGAGGCCGCGCAATGAGGCTTGAGCCGCCTGTTCCGGCGGCGGCGCTTGCCGCCATCCGCGCGCCGCTGGCCGAGGCGGGCGCGACCCCCGTCGAGGTGGCGGTGCTGTTGCCGCTGGCCCTGCTTCTGGAACTGTCGGGCGAGGCCATGCGGCCGCGCCTGTTCGTGGTCCAGGCCGAGGGCGGCGAGGAGCTGGCCCTGCGGCCTGATTTCACCATCCCGGTGGCCCGCACCCACATTGAGGGCGGCGGCGCCCAGGGGCGGTACGCCTATGAAGGCAAGGCCTTCCGCGCCGCGCCCGCCGGCTCGCAGCGCGCCGAGGAGTTCCTTCAGATCGGCGTCGAGATGTTCGGCGGCGGCGATCCCGCCGTCTCGGACGCCGAGGTGGCGGCCCTGGCCTGGCGCGCGGCGGCGGCGGGCGGCCGGGACGACTTGACCCTGACCTTCGGCGACGTCGCCCTGTTCGGCGCCTTCGTCGACAGCCTGGCCCTGGCGCCGGCGCTGGCGGCGCGGCTCAAGCGCCTGTTCACTCGGCCCCGTCTGCTGGCCTCCGAGCTGGACCGTGCCGACGCCGGCGAGACGCCGCAGCGGATCGTCAATCCCCTGGAGGGCGTTCCGATCGGCCACGGTCCCGATGCGCTGCGCCAGCTGTGGGCCATCGCCGGCATCGAGCCGGTCGGGACGCGGCCCGCCGAGGAGATCGTTCGGCGACTGGCCGAACGGGCGGAGGCGTCGCGGACGCCCAGCCTGTCGCCGGCGGAGGCCGCGGCCGTGCGAGGCTACCTGGCCGTGTCGGGCGCGCCCCAGGCGGCGCTCGCCGAGGTGCGCGCCCTGGCCGGACCCTCGACCGCTTCGCTCGACCTGGCGCTGGAGGGCTGGAGCCGCCGACTCACGGGCTTGGCGGAGCGCGGCGCTCCGGACGACCGGATGACCTTCTCGGCCGCCTTCGGGCGCGCCTTCGGCTACTACGACGGCGCCCTGTTCGAGGTGCGCAGCGCGGCGCTCGGCGGCGAGCGGCCAGTCGCGGCGGGCGGGCGCTACGACGGGCTTCCCGCGCGCCTCGGCGCGCCGGCCCCCCTGGGCGCGGTCGGCTGCATGGTGCGCCCGGCGCGGGCTATGGCGGGAGGCGTGGAATGAGCAGCCCTCTGATTCTGGCGATCCCGTCCAAGGGACGCCTGAAGGAACAGGTCGAGGCCTGGCTGGCCGACGCCGGGCTGCCGCTGTCGGCGCCGGCGGGCGGCCGCGGCTACTCGGCGCGGGTCGATGCGCTGCCCGGCGTCGAGGTGCGCCTGCTGTCGGCCTCCGACATCGCCGCCGCGCTTGACGCCGGGGAGGTCCACCTGGGCGTCACCGGCGAGGATCTCCTCCGTGAGCAGATCAGCGACCTGGATGGCCGGATCGAACTGCTCCGGGCGCTGGGCTTCGGCCGCGCCGACCTGGTCGTCGCCGTGCCGCGCGGTTGGCTCGACGTCGACAGCATGGCCGACCTCGAGGAGGTGGCGCACATGCATCTGATCCGGACCGGACGGCGGCTGCGCGTGGCGACGAAGTACATCGTCCAGACCCGGGCCTTCTTCGCGAAGGCGGGCGTGGCCGACTACCGGATCGTCGAGTCGGGCGGCGCCACCGAAGGAGCCCCGGCCTCCGGCGCGGCGGAAATCATCGTCGACATCACCACCACGGGCGCGACCCTGTCGGCCAACCACCTGAAGATCGTCGGCGACGGCGTCATCCTGAAGAGCCAGGCTCGGCTGGCGGCGTCTCTGACCGCCGACTGGGATGGCGAACGGCTGGCGGTCGTGCGGCAGCTCCTGTCGGTGGTCGAGGCGCGGGCACGGGCCCGGGGCAGCGTCATGCTGGTCTGGCCGGCCGAGCAGGACGCCGGGGCCCGGGCGGCTTTGGCGAAGCTGGTCGAAGCCGGCGCTCGGCCGCGCGCCAATGGCCTTCTGCTGCGCGAGGGCGACCTGCTGGCCGCCCAATCCTTGCTGGCGACCGCGGGAATCGGACCCGTCGCGGCGACTCGTCCCGAGCATCTGTTCGAGCCGGTTTCCGAGGCCGCCGAATCACTGGCGGCGCGCCTGACGACACAGAATTGACGGCAGAGTCAAAAAGATGGCCCGCGCGGCCGTTCTTTTGACGACCGGGTCCAAGAAACGCCCCGTTATGGGGGCGAACGGCGTATTTTCTTGCGCGAAAGCCGCCATGCATCGGTTGACAGCGCAAAGGATATGCCGTCTTTTGACGGTGCGCGAGGAACAAGAACCCCAGAGAGTTCTGGCCTCACGGCGTTTCGGGGAGGAAACGCCCGCTTGGATCGAGTGATCGAGGAAAAAGCTAAGCCCGCCGCGATTATCCCCCGCGGCGGGCTTAGTCCTTTCGGGGTCGACTCCACAAAATTGACACTACCGCCAAAACGATAGGTTGGCCGCTCTGCGTGCTTCGAAACGCGCCTCTGGCGCTGCTCGGCATGACGAGGGTGGGTAGCCTTCTCTCGTAGTCATCCTGGGCACCCGCGAAGCGGCGTGTCGAAGGACGCACCCACGCCAACATTGGGAGCTTCCATGACCCTGGAAGACGCATACGCCCCGTCAGCGGCCGCGTTGGATGTCGACCGCTTTGTCGTCATCACCGGCTGCTCCGGCGGCGGCAAGTCGACGCTGTTGGCCGAACTGGCGCGGCGCGGCTTTTCGACCTTCCCGGAGGCGGGCCGGCAGATCGTCCGGGAGCAGGACTGGACCGGCGGCGACGCGCTGCCCTGGTCCGAGCCGCTGAGGTTCGGCGAGCTGGCCGTCTCGCGGGCCTTGCACTTCCGCATTCAGGCGGCGGAGTCGCCGGGTCCGGTCTTCTTCGATCGCTCGCCGATCGATCAGCTTTGCGGGCTCGAGCGCCTGGGGATGGCTGTCCCGCCAACCGTCGCGGGCGCCGTCGCGCGCTGCCGCTACAACAGCACCGTGTTCGTCGCCCCGCCGTGGCCGGAGATCTTCGCGGCCGACGCCGAGCGGCGCCATGGCTTTGACGAGGCTCTGGCCGAGTATGGACCTTTGCGGGCCGGCTACGAACGGCACGGCTATCGGCTGATCGATCTGCCGAAGACAACCGTGGCCGCCCGAGCCGACTTCATGCTGGCGACGCTGTCGGCGACGTAGCGCTCAGGAAAAAGGGGCGATCCATACGGACCGCCCCTTGGTCATCCCGCAGCGGTCGGGATCACCAGATCCGCACGCGATCCTGGGGCGCGACATAGAGCTTGTCGCCATCCTTCACGCCAAAGGCGTCATACCAGGGATCGAGGTTCACGATCGTGCCGTTCACCCGGAAGTACGGCGGCGAGTGCGGGTCGGAGACGACCTGCTGGCGGATCGCGTCGTCGCGGTACTTGGCCCGCCACACCTGCGCCCAGCCGAGGAACACCCGCTGCTGGCCGGTGAAGCCGTCGAGGACCGGCGCCGGCTTGCCGCCGAGCGAGATCATGTAGGCGTCGTAGGCGAGCGACAGGCCGCCCATGTCGCCGATGTTCTCGCCCATGGTGAGGCCGCCCTGGACCTTCGCCCCGGGGATCGGCTCGTAGGATGAGTACTGGGCGCCGAGACGGTCGGCCTGGGCCTTGAACTTGGCGGCGTCCTCGGCCGTCCACCAGTCGCGCAGCACGCCGTCGCCGTCGGACTTGCGGCCCTGGTCGTCGAAGCCGTGGCTGATCTCGTGGCCAATGACGCCGCCGATGCCGCCGTAGTTGATCGCCGGATCGGCGTCCGGATGGAAGAACGGCGCCTGCAGGATGGCCGCCGGGAAGACGATCTCGTTCTTCACCGAGCTGTAGTAGGCGTTCACGCGCTGCGGGAACATGTTCCACTCGGCCTTGTCGACCGGCCCGTTGAGGCGCGCGACCTGGCGGTTCCACTCGTAGGCTCCGGCGCGGACAGCGTTGCCATAGGCGTCGTCGGCCCGGATCTCGAGCGCCGAATAGTCACGCCACTTGTCGGGATAGCCGATCTTGACGCCGAACTTCGCGAGCTTGTCGAGCGCCTTGGCCTTGGTCTCCGGGCCCATCCAGTCGAGGCGCTCAATGCGCGCCTTCATGGCGGCGCGAATGTTGCCGACCAGCGCCTCCATCTTGGCTTTGGATTCGGGCGGGAAGTAGCGGGCGACGTAGATGCGTCCGATCGACTCGCCCAACATGCCGTTCACGGCGGCGACGCCGCGTTTCCACCGCGGACGCTGCTCGGGCTGGCCGGCCAGGGTCTTGTCGTTGAAGTCGAAGCTGGCGTCGACGAAGGCCTTCGACAGCAGCGGCGCCGCGCCGTCCGCGACGTGGAAGGCCTGCCAAGCCTTCAAGGTGTCGAGGTCGGTCTCGCCGTAGATGGCGGCGATCTTCGGAAAGGCGGTGTCGGTGGTGACCACGAAGCGGTCGACGCCCTTCAGGCCGGCGGAGTCGATGTAACGGTCCCAGGCGAAGCCCGGGCTCAATGCCTTCAGTTCCGCCAGGGTCTTGGGATTGTAGGTCTTGTCACGGTCGCGGCGCTGAACGCGCGTCCAGGTCGCCTCGGCGATCCGGGTTTCCAGCGCCACGATCGCCTTGGCGTGCTCGGCCGGCTTCGACCAGCCGATCAGCGTCAGCATCCGGGCGATATAGGCCTCGTAGGCGGTCTTCTTGTCCGCGAACTTCGGGTCCAGGTAGTAGTCGCGATCGGGCAGTCCGAGGCCGCCGGCGCCGGCGTAGACGGCGTACCGCGAGGGATCCTTGGCGTCGTCGCCGATGCCCAGGCCGAGCAGCGCGTTGTAGTTGGTGAACGCCGCCTTCCCCATCAGGGCGGCGATGTCGTCGCGGCTCTTCGCCGCCCGCAGGGCGTCGAGCTCTGGCTTGATCGGCGTGGCCCCGAGCGCCTCGATCCGGGCCTCGTCCATGAAGGCCTTGTAGGCGGCGCTGATCTTGGCGGCGTCGACGTCCTGGACCCTGCCGGCGACGGCGTCTTCGATGATGGCGTTGGTGCGGGCTTCCGAGAGAATCGCCAACGCGTCGAAGTTGCCGAACCGGGTGCGGTCGGCGGGGATTTCCATCGTCTTGAACCAGCTGCCGCTAGCCCAGTTGAAGAAGTCGTCGCCTGGCTTCACCGACCGGTCCATGCCGGAGATGTCGAAGCCCCAGGCGCCGTAGCGCGGACTTTCCAGCGACACCGAACCGGCGCCTGAGCTGCTGTCGGCGGCCGTGAACATCACCTCGTCGAGGCAGAAGGCGTCGAGGCAGGCGCGGTCCTGCGCGGCGGCGGGCAGGGCGCCCAGCATCAGCGCGGCCGCCGCGGCCGCGCTCATCAGCAGCGTCTTCATGGTCGATCTTCCCCAGAAAATTCAATGGCGGGAGGAATGCACGGCGAGGCCGTCGGCGGACCTTAAATTTTTGTCATGCCGTTGAGCGCGCAAGAAAAATCCCTCCCCAAGCCGGGGAGGGATCCTTCCGCGCAACAATGTTGCGTAACCGCTTACCAGATGCGTACGCGATCCGAGGGCTTCACGTACATCGGGTCACCTTCCTTCACGCCGAAGGCATCGTACCAGGCGTCGACGTTGCGGACCGTGCCGTAGCCACGGAAGTAGGCCGGCGAGTGCGGGTCGGAAACGACCTGTTGCTTGACCGCGTCGTCCCGCATCTTGGCGCGCCAGATCTGGGCGAAGCCGAGGAAGAAGCGCTGGTCGCCGGTGAAGCCGTCGATCACCGGCGCGGGCTTGCCGCCCAGCGACAGGTGGTAGGCGTCCAGTGCGATCAGGATGCCGCCCAGGTCGCCGATGTTCTCGCCCATGGTCAGGTCGCCGTTCACGAAGATGCCCGGCAGGGGTTCGTAGGTCGAATACATGGCGCCCAGCTGCTTGGTGCGCCCCTGGAACTGCGCGGTGTCGGCGGGCTGCCACCAGTCGCGCAGGGCGCCGTCGGCGTCGTACTTGGCGCCCTGGTCGTCAAAGCCGTGGCTGATCTCGTGGCCGATGACCGCGCCGATGCCGCCGTAGTTGATGGCCGGATCGGCGTCAGGATCGAAGAACGGCGGCTGCAGGATGGCGGCCGGGAACACGATCTCGTTGAGCGTGGGGTTGTAGTAGGCGTTCACGGTCTGCGGGAACATGCCCCACTCGTCGCGATCGACCGGCTTGCCCAGCTTGGCCGTCTCGTAGGCCCAGTTGAAGGCGTTGATCCGCTCCATGTTGCCGTACAGGTCATCGGACTTGATGGTCAGGGCGGAGTAGTCGCGCCACTTGTTCGGGTAGCCGATCTTGACGGTGAAGGTGGACAGCTTCTTCTGGGCGCGAGCCTTGGTCTCAGGGCTCATCCAGTCGAGGTTGTCGATGCGGCCCTTCATGGCGACCAGCAGGTCGTTGACCAGCTTTTCCATCTTGGCCTTCGACTCGGCCGGGAAATAGGCCGCCACATAGAGCTTGCCCACGGCTTCGCCGAGGTTGCCGCCGACCAGGGCCGAGCCGCGCTTGGCGCGGGCGCGCTGCTCCGGCTGACCGGAGAGGGTCTTGCCGTAGAACTCGAAGTTGGCGTCCGAGAAGGCCTTCGACAGATAGGGCGACGCCTGGTCGGCGGTGTGGAAGGCCTGCCAGGCCTGGATCACCGGGAGCGGCGTTTCAGCGTAGATGGCGGCGATCTTCGTGAAGGCGGTCGGCTCGCCGACGATCAGCTTGCCGTTGGTCAGGTTCGCGCCCTTGGCCCAGGACTTCCAGGGGAAGCCGGGCGCCATGGCTTCCAGCTCGGCCAGCGTGCGCGGGTTGTAGGTCTTGTCGGCGTCGCGCTGCTCGACCTTGGTCCAGCTGGCCTCGGCGATGCGGGTCTCCAGCGCCAGGATGGCGTCGGCCGCCTTCTCGGCGTCCGGCCAGCCGGCCATGGTCAGGATCTTGGCGATGTGGGCGCGATAGGCGGTCTTCTTGTCCGCGAACTTGGCGTCCAGATAGTAGTCGCGGTCGGGCAGGCCGAGACCGCCCTGCGAGACGTAGGCGGCGTACTGGGTCGGCGCCTTGGCGTCCTGCCAGATGTAGGAGCCGAAGAAGCTGGCCCCGAACGCGCCCTGGCTGCGGCCCATCAGCTCGGCCTGGGCCTCGCGGGACGCGGCGCCCTTGATGCGGGCGAAATCGCCGGCCAGCGGCTTGGCCCCGAGGGCGTCAAGCCGGGCTTCGTCCATGAAGCTGTTGTAGAGGGCGCCGATCTGCTGTGTCTCGCCGCTCGCGTTCTGGGTCGCCGACGCGCGGTCGATGATCGCCTGGGTGCGGGCGTTGGACAGCTCGGCCAGGGCGTTGAACGAGCCCCAGCTGACCCGGTCGGCGGGAATGGTGAGGTTGTCGAGATACGTGCCGGTGGCGTAGCGCACGAAGTTCTCGCCGGGCGCAACCTTGCGGTCCATGCCGGCGACATCGAAGCCCCACGGCCCCATGCGCGCCGCTGCGGTCGGATCGGCGGCCGGTGCGGTTGCGGCGGCGTCGGCGGCGTGGGCGAGCGCGAAGGTCCCGGCGGCGGCGGTCAGCGCCAGCGCCGCGGCGGCGGAAAGCAGGATACGTTTCATGGAGAAAAAGTCCGCAAGTGATCGGTTGGCGCGGACCATGCACCGGCGGGTCCGTCGCCGTCTCTTACAAAAAGTTCATGGACGATGGGTCGCGGGTCACCCCGCGCCAAGCGCCACAAGGGCTTGGGCGCGGACGGCCTTATAGTCGACCTTGCCGTTGGCGGCCCGCTCGACCGGCGCCAGCACCAGGGCCCTGGGCGTCTTGTAGTCGGCCAGCCGGCCCTTCACATGGGCCGCCAGGTCGGCCAGCGACAGCGGCGGCGCATCGCCCACGTCGACCACGGCGCAGACCTTCTCGCCAAAGCGCGGGTCGGGCACGCCCACGACCACGGCGTCGCGGATGGCCGGATGCGTCTTCAGCGCCTCCTCAACCTCCTCGGGGAAGACCTTCTCGCCGCCGGTGTTGACCACTTGCGAGCCGCGGCCCAGCAGCTTGATCGTGCCGTCGGCGTTGACCTCGGCGAAGTCGCCGGGCACCGACCACCGGCGCCCCTCGAACACGCGGAAGGTCTTCGCCGACTTCTCAGGGTCCTTGTAGTAGCCGGACGGGATGAAGCCGCCGACGGCGACCAGGCCGCGCTCGCCGCTGCCCGGCTCCACGCGGCGGCCGTCCTCGGTGAACACCGCCGAATTGGGGCCGACCATGAACTGGGCGGTCTGGGCCTCCACGCCGGCGACCGAGGCCGAGGAGCCGAGACCCACCGCCTCGGACGAGCCGAGGCTGTCCATCAACATGGCCCCGGACGGCAGATGCTTGAGCAAGGCCTGCTTGTTCTCAAGACTCCAGACAGTGCCGGACGAGCCGATGCGCGCCACGCAGCTCAGGTCCCACCGGCCGGGGTTGGCGTCCAGCGCCTCCAGCATCGGCTGGGCGAAGGCCAGGCCGACGATGGCGATGCTGCTGGCGCGGAGGCGGTCGACCTCGTTCCACAGTTCGACGGCGTCGAAGCGGCGCGACGGGAGGCTGACGATGCAGCCGCCGGTGTTGAGCACGCCAAAGCTGCTGAACTGGGCGGTGCCGTGCATCAGCGGGCAGGCGGCGATGGCCGATCCCGGCGGCGGCAGGTCCATGGTTCCGGCCTTGCCGGTGCGTACGCGCTCGCCGGCCTCGGCCGCAGTCTCAAGAGGCGGGATTCCGGCCAAGGCGTTGCCGCCGGCGCCGAGCACCTGGAACAGATCGTCCTGGCGCCACATCACGCCCTTGGGCATGCCGGTGGTGCCGCCCGTATAGAGAAGCAGCAGGTCGTCGCCTGACCGACCCCAAGGCGCGATCACCCGGTCGGCGCCGTCGGCGACAATGCTCTCGTACTCGACCGCCCAGGCGGGGATCGGCGCGCCCTGGTCGGCGACGGCCACCCAGGCCTTCACCTGCGGCAGGCGGGCGCGGATGGCCTCCAGTTTGGGCGCGAAGCCGGCATGGAAGACGATCGCCTCGGCGTCGGCGTTGTCGAAGAGATAGACGAGCTCCTCGGCCTCGTAGCGGTAGTTGGTGTTGACTGGGGCCAGGCCCGCCTTGAACGCCGCGTAGTAGGTCTCAAGGTATTCCGGCGCATTATAGAGATAGGCCGCCACCTTGGCGCCCTGGCCAAGGCCCTCCGTGAGCAGATGGGCGGCCAGGGCGTTGGACCGCCGATCGAAGTCGCGCCAGCTGATGACCCGATCGCCCTGGATCTGGGCCGGCCGTTCGGGCCTCGCCCGGGCGATCTCTTCCCAGACGTCGGCAAAGTTCCAACCGGCCATGCGCACGCTCCCTGTCGCGGAATCTCTGACGGATCCTCGCGACAAGTTAGCGGCGTTCAGGAAGCCCGAGTCAACGCGGACGCAAGGTCAATCAGTGCTTGTGCTCAGGCGCAGATGCGGCGGCCGGGGCGCCGGCGCGAACGGCGAAGTCGACCGTCACCTTGCCGGCCTTCTGGAACGTCAGCGTGACGGGGAAGGTCTCGCCAGCCTTCAGCGGCTGCTTCAGGCCGATGAACATCAGGTGCCAGCCGCCGGGCTTGAACACGACCTTGGCGCCGGCCGGCAGGGTCGCGCCGCCGGGGCGCGGGTGCATCATGGCCTTGCCGTCCATGATCATCGACTCGTGGATCTCCACCCGGCCGGCGACCGGCGAGGCGGCGGAAACCAGGCGGTCGGCGGCGGCGCCGTTGTTGGCGATGGTCAGGAAGCCGGCGCCGTTGCCGCCCTGGGCGGCCGGACGGCTCCAGGCGTCGGTGACAGAAACGGCGCCGGCGGCGATGGCGGCCTGGGCGGCGCCGGCGGCCAGCAGGGCTGCGGCGCTGAGGATGAGGGTGCGACGGATCATAGGGTTGCTCCTTGGAAGAGAGAGATAGGCGACGCTGCGTCAGAACGCGACCGTGCGGCCGGCGAAGACGGCGCCCCCGTTGTCGAGCGGTCAGCCACGCGCGGGCGCGCGCCGACTTGGATCAGGCGGTCGGGAAGGCGGGAGGCGCGGTGGACGGCGGCCGGGGCGGCGCTTGGGACAAGGCTCGCGGACGGTCCCGACCCGGAAGGTCGACGTCCGCCTTGTCCGTGTAGAGGACCGGCGCGGCCGTGGGCCCGGACGGCGTGATCGCGGCGACGCTGGCCATGACGCAGCTGAGGCATCGCAGACCGGCGAAGCCCTCGTGGTGGTCCGGCGCGGGGACGGCCCTTTCGACGGCGCCGTCGGCCGTGCAGATCACGGCGACCGAGGCGCGGGCGGCCGCCGCCTCGGCGGCCAGGGCGGCGGCCGGGATCATCAGCTGGATCAGCAGCGCGATCACAGCCAGGACCGCGGGGAGCGCCCCGCCGGTCCAGCGGCGCTGATTTTTGCGGCGAAGTCCCATGGCCGGGGCGGATAATCCCCTCTCCGGGGTTACGCAAGCGGTCGCCGGGAGGGCATACTGTCGGCTCGGCGATTTGGAGACGGCATGGCAGGGGACGTTCAACCGGGCGAATACAAGGACGTGGTTCTGTTCCTGGCGACGGCCGGGGTCGTGGTCCCCCTGTTTCGGCGCTGGAAGATCAGCCCCATCCTCGGCTTCCTCGGCGCGGGCGTCCTGCTTGGTCCCTATGGTCTCGGCGCGCTGGCGGACAGCCTTCCATGGCTCGGGGTCGTCACCATCGACAACCCGGGAGACATGGCCCAACTGGCCGAATTCGGCGTGGTCTTCCTGCTCTTCATGATCGGGCTTGAGCTCAGCTGGGAGCGGCTGCGGCTCATGCGGCGCCTGGTCTTCGGCATGGGCGGATTGCAGGTGGCCCTGTGCACGGCGGCCATCGCCGCGGCGGCGATGGCCTTCGGCCTTCCGCTGCCGGCCGCGGCGGCGATCGGGGCGGCCCTGGCCCTGTCGTCGACAGCGGTCGTGATGCCGCTGCTGGCCGAGAGCAAGCGTCAGCACAGCCAGGCGGGGCGCGCGACCTTTTCGGTTCTGTTGTTCCAGGATCTGGCGGTGGCGCCGATCCTGATCACCCTGACCGTGATCGCAAGCCAGGAAACCGACGGCGTCTCGCCGCGTCTGCTGCTGACCTTCGCGCCGGCGCTGATCGGTCTGCTGGCGTTGGTCGTCGCCGGGCGTCTGCTGCTGCGACCGATGATGCGGTCGGTGGCCAAGGCCAAGAGCGAAGAGTTGTTCATGGCCGCCTCGCTGCTGATCGTCATCGGCGCCGGCCTGATCGCGGCGCTCACGGGTCTCTCCATGGCGCTGGGCGCCTTCGTCGCCGGCCTGCTGCTGGCCGAAACCGAATACAGGCATGAGGTCGAGGTCACCATCGAGCCCTTCAAGGGTCTGCTGCTGGGGCTGTTCTTCGTGTCCATCGGCATAGGCCTTGATCTGTCCCTGCTGGCGGCCAAGCCGGCGACGGTCCTGGGCATCGCCGCGGGGCTGCTCCTGCTGACGGGGTCGGTCGTGTTCGGACTGGGCCTGTTGTTCGGCCTGAAGCCGCGCAAGGCGGTCGAGGCTGGGTTGCTGCTGGCCGCGGGGGGCGAGTTCGCCTTCGTCATCCTCGACAGCGCCATGGGCGCCGGCATCGTGCCGAGGCCGATCGGCCAGACCATCCTGGTGTCCTCGACCCTGACGATGTTCTGCATTCCCTTCCTTGCCATCCTCGGCGCGAAGCTCGGCGGGCGGCCGGCCGCCAATCTCCAGGCCAACACGCCCGTCGAACCCGCCGGCAACGGCGAGGAGACGGCCTCGGTCCTGGTCGTCGGCTACGGCCGGGTCGGCAAGCTGGTCGGCGACATGCTCGGCCGCCACGCCATCGCCTGGGTCGCGGCCGAGCGCGATCCCCGCCTGGTCGAGACCGGGCGCCGGGCCGGTCACGCCGTCTATTTCGGCGACGCCTCGCGGGGCGAGTTCCTGCGCCGTTGCGGCCTGGACGCGGCCAAAGCGCTGGTGGTGACGATGGACAGTCCCGAGGGCGCCGAGGCCGTCGTCGCCGCCGCCCGGGAGCTGCGGCCGGATCTGACCATCGTCGCCCGGGCGCGCGACGCCCGCCACGCCAAGCGGCTTTATGAACTGGGCGCCACCGACGCCGTGCCGGAGACCATAGAGGCCTCGCTGCAGCTTTCGGAGGCGGCGCTGGTCGAGATCGGCATTCCGATGGGCCTGGTCATCGCCTCGATCCACGAGCGCCGAGACGAATTCCGCCAGGAACTGAACCGGCCCGATTCGCTCGGCGGCCGCCGGCGGCTGAGGGACGCGGGGCGGTAGGCTCGATTCCCCTGTCATCCCGGCTGCAGGCCCGCGAGAGCGGGCCGAAGAGCCGGGACCCGGAGGCGGGCGCACCGCCTCGGCTGGCTCCCGGATCGGCTACGCCGTCCGGGATGACAGTTGCGTGCATGGAAAAGTTCAAGACCGACGTGCGTTGACCCGACGTTCGTCGTGGCGTAAATAACTGACTGGTCAGTTATCAACTGAGTTCACGCCATGCTCCCCGGTCAACCGAAATGGCGACGCCGCAAGGATGCCCGTCCCGCCGAGATCGTGGCGGCGGCCCTGGAGATCTTCGCTGAGAAGGGCTTCGCGGCGGCCAGGCTGGACGACATCGCCGCCCGGGCCGGGGTGAGCAAGGGCGCCCTCTATCTCTATTTCGAGACCAAACAGCATCTATTCGAGGCGGTCGTCCGCGACGCCGTCCTGCCCAATATTGAGGCCGTCGAGCAGGTGGCCAAGGGCGCGGATCTGCCGTTCGGCGTCCTGGTCCGGATGCTGATGGCGCGCATGGGCGAGTTCGTCAGCACCAGCTCCCTGGGCTCCGTGGCCAGGATGGTCATCGCCGAGTCCGGCAACTTCCCGGATTTGGCGCGGGTTTGGCACGACCAGGTGGTCAGCCGCGCCCTGGGCGTGATGACCGGCGTCGTCGAGCGGGCCCAGGCGAGAGGCGAGGTTCGACCCGGCGATCCGCGATTTCACGCCTTCGCCATCATCGGCCCGGTGCTGATGGGCGTCATTTGGCGCGAGGTGCTGCAGCCGGTCGGCGGCGCGCCGGTCGACCTGCGGGCCCTGGCGGCGCAACATGCGGAGACCGTGCTGGGCGGTCTCCTGATCGGGGAGAAGCGAGCATGAACCCGAGGATCCGCATCGCCGTCGCGGCGACCGCGCTCGTGGTCGCCGGCGCGATCGCCTGGCAGGCCTGGGGTCCGAGCGACGCCGCCGCCCGATCCCTGTCGGGCTACGTGGAAGGCGAGTCTCTATATCTTTCATCGTCGACAGCGGGCGCGGTCTCGCGGGTCGAGGTGAAGCGGGGGCAGCGGGTCGCGGCGGGGCAGCTTCTGTTCGCGCTCGACGCCGCGCCGCTGGCCGCCCAGCGCGATCGGGCCGCCGCGGCCCTGGCCGAGGCGGAGGCGCGGCTTGAGGACGCCCGCAAGGGCCAGCGGCCGCAGGAGCTGGCGGTGCTCGACGCCCAACGCGCCGCCGCCCAGGCGGCCTACGACCAGGCCGCCGCCGAGTACGACCGCATCGCACCGCTGGTGCGGAAGGGCATCTACGCCCCGGCCCGACTCGACAGCGCCCGGGCCGCGCGGGACGCCGCCGCCGCCAATGTCCGCGCCATCGCCCGCCAGCGCGAGGCGGGAACACTCGGCGCCCGGCCCGACGCCGCCCGCGCCGCGGAAGCCCAGGTGCAACAGGCGCGCGACGCCTTGGCCGAGGCCCAGAGTCTGCTCGACCGCACCGGACCGGTCGCGCCATCGCCGGCGAGGGTCGAGGACGTCTACTTCCAGCCCGGGGAATGGGCGGCGGCCAACCAGCCGGTGGTGTCGCTGATCCCCGACGATCGGGTGCGGCTGCGCGTCTTCGTGCCGCAGACCCAGCTGTCATCCTACCGCATCGGCCAGACCCTGACCTTCACCTGTGATGGGTGCGCCAAGGGCCTGAAGGCCACGATCGACTACATCAGCCCGCGGCCGGAGTTTACGCCCCCAGTGATCTACAGCCGCGAGAGCCGCGATCGCATGGTGTTCCTCATCGAAGCGCGGCCGGCGAATCCGCGCGGGCTCAATCCCGGCCAGCCGGTCGACGTCACGCCGTCGGGAGGCGGGAAGTGACTTTCGCCGTCGATGTCATCGGACTCGACAAGAGCTTCGGCGACAAGCACGTCGTCCAGGACGTGTCGATCCAGGTGGGGGCCGGCAAGATCACCGGCTTCCTGGGACCGAACGGCTCCGGCAAGACGACAACGTTGCGCATGCTCTGCGGCCTGCTCACACCGGATGCCGGGGAGGGGACGGTGCTTGGCCTCGACTTCCGCCGGGAGGCCGAGCGGATCAAGCGACAGACCGGCTACATGACCCAGAAGTTCTCACTCTACGAGGACCTTTCCATCGAGGAGAACCTGGCCTTCGTGGCGCGGGTCTACGGCCTCGACCGGCGGCGCCAGCGGGTGCGCGAGGCGCTTGAGCGGCTGGGTTTGGAAAACCGTCGCCACCAGCTGGCCGGCAGCCTGTCGGGCGGCTGGAAGCAGCGCCTGGCCCTGGCCGCCTGCGTCATGCACGAGCCACGACTGCTGCTCCTCGACGAGCCGACCGCCGGTGTCGACCCGAAGGCGCGGCGTGAGTTCTGGGACGAAATCCACGCCCTGTCGGCCGAGGGGCTGACCGTGATGGTCTCCACCCACTACATGGACGAGGCCGAGCGTTGTCACGACATCGCCTACATCGCCTATGGCCGGCTGATGGCGCGGGGAACCGGCGAGGCGGTGATCCGCGGCTCTGGCCTCGTCACCTATCGGGCTGAGGGACCGGGCGCCGATCGGCTGGCGCGCGCGCTGGCCGGAAAGCCCGGCGTTGAGATGGCCGCGGCCTTCGGCGCCGCCCTGCATGTCAGCGGGACAGACCGCGCCGCGCTCGAGGCCGCCATCGCGCCCTTTCGTCGCCCGCCTGTGCGCTGGACGGAGGTGGAGCCGACCCTGGAGGACGTGTTCATCCATTTGATGAACCAGTCGAAGGACAACTTCGAATGAGCGGCTTCTCCCTGACCCGTGTCGGCGCGGTGCTGGCCAAGGAGTTTACCCAGCTGACCCGGGACCGGCTCACCTACGCCCTGATCCTGGCCATGCCGGTCGTGCAGCTGCTGCTGTTCGGCTACGCCATCAATGGTGATCCACGCCACCTGCCGACCGCGGTGCTCGTGCAGGACAACGGCGCCTTCGCCCGTTCGACGCTGGGGAGCCTCAGCCACAGCGGCTATTTCGACATCACCGAGGTCGCGCGGACGACCGCCGAGCTGGACGAGGCGCTGGCTCTAGGCCGGGTGCAGTTCGCGATCACGATTCCGGCCGACTTCACGCGGCGGGTGGTGCGGGGCGACAGGGCGCAGATCCTGGTCGAGGCCGACGCCGCCGATCCCAGCGCGACGGGCTCGGCCGTCGCCGCCCTGTCCGCCCTGCCGCAGGAGGCGCTCAAGCACGATCTCGTCGGCCCGCTGGCCCGGGCGCCTTCGGCTGGACCGCCGTTCGAGGTGGTCGTCCACCGGCGCTACAACCCCGAGGCCATCACCGCCTACAACATCGTCCCGGGCCTGCTCGGCGTGATCCTGTCGATGACCCTGGTGATGATGACCGCATTGGGCGTCACCCGCGAGTATGAGCGGGGCACCATGGAAAGCCTCCTGGCCACGCCGGTCCGGCCTCTGGAGGTCATGGCCGGCAAGCTGGCGCCCTACGTTCTTGTCGGCCTGATCCAGACGGCCTTCATCTTGATTCTGGCGAAACTGCTGTTCGACGTGCCCATGGCGGGCGGCTGGGGCGCCCTGTCGCTCGGCATCATCCTGTTCATCATGGGCAGCCTGGCGCTCGGCTTCCTGCTGTCGACGGTCGCCAGGACCCAGCTCCAGGCGATGCAGATGTCGTTCTTCTATATCCTGCCGTCGATCCTGCTGTCGGGGTTCATGTTCCCCTTCCGCGGCATGCCTGACTGGGCCCAGGCCCTGGGCACGCTGATTCCCGTGACCCATTTCCTGCGCGTTGTGCGCGGCGCCCTGCTCAAGGGGCTGGGCGTCGCCGAGCTGTGGCCGAGCCTGCTGGCGCTCACGGTGTTCGTCCTGGCCGTGGTCGGCTTGGCGATCGCGCGCTACCGCACAACCCTGGACTGATAAACTCGCGCCTTAGGGATGACTTGGAGAAAATTGACGGCTGTGTGGCTTCACTGTCACTTTGCGCGTGCAACTTGGTTGATATAACAAAGGTTCAGCGGCCCATGGCCGCATGGGCAGGAGAGGGCTCTCAATCATGAAATTCAAGCTTCTGGCGGGAGCGGCCATCGCCGCGTCGCTCGTTGCGTCGGGCGCTTCGGCGCAAGACTGGTACGGGGCTCTGGACCTCGGCTATCACTGGTCCGACGACAGCACCTTTGAAACCGCGCTCGGCGACATCAGCGTCGATCCGGACGACACCTGGGTTGGCTTCGCCCGCCTCGGCTACCGTCTGTCCGACAACTGGCGCGTCGAACTCGAAGGCGGCTACCGTCCGGGCGACGTGCCGAATGGCACGCCGGGCTCGCTCGAAGTCTTCTCGCTGATGGGCAACGTCGTCCTCGACATCTACCCCGAGGGCGATCTTCATCCGTTCGTGGGCGTCGGCGCCGGCATGGCGCGCGCCCAGAGCGACCTGACGCTGAACCCCTTCGTGCTCGTCGACGACGACGACGCCGCCTGGGCCTGGCAAGCGATCGCCGGCGTCACCGCCAAGGCGTCGGACCGCATGCAGGTCGACCTGACCTACCGCTACTTCCAGACGGGCGACTTCGACTTCGAGAACCCCGGCACGGCCGGCGCCCTCAGCGGCAGCTACAACGACCAGTCGGTGACCCTGGGCATCCGCTACTCGTTCGGCGAGGAAG
>CALALX010000103.1 GCA_937925635.1 uncultured Caulobacter sp. | reverse complement strand
TCGCGGAGGTCGGCGCCCAGGGCGCGATCCTCGCCCCGGCCGCCGGTCGCGTGCTGCGGGCCGACACGCCCCTGGGTTCCGTCGTGGCGGCGGGACAGAGCGTCGCGACGGTGACCTCCGGCCCCGTGCTTGTGCGCATCACCTTGCCGGAAGGCGAGGCGCGGGCGCTGGTGGTCGGCGCGGCCGTCGAACTCTGGCCCGACGGCCCTGGCGGCGCGTCGGTCACGGGCGCGATCGCCCAGGTCTACCCCGCCGTCGACGCCGGCCTCGTCACCGCCGACGTCACCGTTCCGGGTCTGAGCGACGATCTCATCGGCCGCCGGCTGTCGGCGCGCGTGCAGGTCGGTCAGCGCCCCGCGATCGTTCTGCCGCGGCGCTATGTGGTCACCCGCTTCGGCATCGACTACGTGCGTCTGGTGCGATCGGACGGCTCCGTGGCCGACAGCCCGGTGCAGACGGCGCCCGGACCCACGTCGGCCGAGATCGAGGTCCTGTCCGGTCTCGCGGCGGGCGACGCGATCGCGCTGCCGGAGGCGGGCAAGTGAAACTGGGACTCTCCGGACGCCTCACCTCGGCGACCATCAAGTCGCCGCTGACGCCCCTGTTCCTGCTGGCGGCGATCGCCATGGGCCTGCTGGCGCTGGCCAGCATCCCGCGCGAGGAAGAGCCGCAGATCAGCGTGCCCATGGTCGACGTCATGGTCGGCGCGCCGGGCCTGTCCGCCCCGGACGCGACCGAGCTTGTCGCCAAGCCGCTGGAGGTGATCGTCAAGGCGATCCCGGACGTCGATCACGTCTACAGTTTCGTCGAGGATGACCAGGTCATGGTCGTCGCGCGCTTCAAGGTCGGGTCCGACCAGGATGACGCCGTCGTCCGCGTGCACGAGAAGATCCGCGCCAACATCGGGCGCATCCCCGTGGGCGTCCCCGAACCCGTGGTTCAGGTGCGGGGCATCAACGATGTGCCGGTTCTGGTCCTGACCCTGTCGCCGGACGCCGGACAGGCCGGGCGATGGGACGAAGCGACCCTCCATTCGGTCGCCGAGCGTCTGCAGGGCGAGGTGGCCAAGGTCGAGGACGTCGGTCTGACCTTCATCGTCGGCGGTCGACCGGAGGAAATTCGCGTCCAGCCCGATCCGGCCCGGATGTCGGCCCGCGACGTCTCGCTCGGCGGATTGATGGAAGCCATCCGACAGGCCAACCGGACTTTCCCCGCCGGCTTCGTCCGCGACGGCGGCGGCGCCACCGCCGTTGTCGCCGGCCGCACCCTGACCGACACCACAGACATCGGCCTGCTGACCGTCCTCAACGCCCAGGGGCAGCCGGTCGCCGTCCGCGACGTCGCCGACGTCGTGCGCGGTCCCGCGGAAGACCAGTCTCAGGTCTGGCGCTGGAGCCGGACCGGCGGCGACTGGTCCCAGGCGCCCGCGGTCAGCCTCGCCATCGCCAAGCGTCCTGGCGCCAACGCCGTGAAGGTCTCGGAGGCCATTCATGAGCGGGTCGAAGGCCTGAAGGGCAGCCTGATTCCGGCCGGGCTTGAGGTCTCCGTCACCCGCGACTATGGCGAGACGGCCAATGAAAAGGCCAATGAGCTGCTGTTCCACCTGGGGCTGGCCACCGTCTCCATCGTGGTCCTTATCGGCTTCGCGATCGGCTGGCGGGAGGCGGCGGTCACGGCGGTCGTCATCCCGACGACCATCCTGCTGACGCTCTTCGCCTCGAACCTGATGGGTTACACGGTCAACCGCGTCAGCCTGTTCGCGCTGATCTTCTCGATCGGCATCCTCGTCGACGACGCCATCGTCGTGATCGAGAACATCGCCCGGCACTGGGCCATGAACGACGGCCGACCGCGCCTGCGCGCCGCCGTCGAGGCGGTGGCCGAGGTCGGCAACCCGACCATCATCGCCACCCTGACCGTGATCGCGGCGTTGCTGCCGATGCTGTTCGTCTCCGGCCTGATGGGCCCCTACATGGCGCCGATCCCGGTCAACGCCTCGGCCGCGATGGTGTTCAGCTTCTTCGTGGCCATGGTCATCGCGCCCTGGCTGATGGTCCGCTTCGCCCGCCAGACCCTGGCGGCGGGCGCGGGTCACGGCGCGGAGCACGGCGAAGGTCGACTGGGCGCGATCTACCGCCGCGTCGCCGGCCGGGTCATCGCCACCCGCCGCGGCGCCTGGACCTTCCTGCTGGCGGTCGGCGTGGCCACCCTGCTCGCCATGGCGATGTTCGCCACCAAGGGCGTGACGGTGAAGCTGCTGCCCTTCGACAACAAGTCCGAGCTGCAGGTCGTCGTCGACATGCCGGAGGGCGCCGCCCTCGAGACAACCGGCCGGGTCCTGCAGGACGCCGCCGCCGTCGCGCGCGGCTTGCCGGAAGTCACCGCCGTGGACGGCTACGCCGGCACGGCCGCTCCCTTCAATTTCAACGGCCTCGTGCGCCACTACTACCTGCGCGCCCGCCCCGAACAGGGCGACCTCGCCGTGTCTCTGGCCGCCAAGGGTGAGCGGTCGCGGAGCAGCCACGCCGTGGCGCTGGAACTGCGGCGCAGGCTCACCGCCCTCAAGCTGCCGGCCGGCGCGAGCGTGCGTGTCGTCGAAGCTCCGCCCGGACCGCCCGTCATGGCCACCCTGCTGGCGGAGGTCTACGGTCCCACGGCCGAAGCGCGTCGGTCGACGGCGGAACGGCTCAAGACGCTCTTTGGCTCGGTGCCCTACATCGTGGACATCGACGACAGTTGGGGCGCGCCGCGGCCCCGCCTGCGTCTGGTTCCCGATCGCGCGCAACTGGAACGCTACGGCGCTTCCGAACAGCAGGTGCTCGACTCGATCGGCGCCGTCCTCGGCGGACAGACCGTCGGCTACGCCCATCGCGGCGAGGGCCGTTATCCGACGCCGATCACGGTGCGCCTGCCGCAGTCGGGTCGGACCTGGAGCGAGACGCTCGCCTCGACGCCTGTCGCCGTGGGGGCCGAGGGCGGCGTGCGCCGGCTGGTGACCCTGGGCGAACTCGCGACCGCGACGAAGGAGGCGGGCTCGACCCAGATCTTCCGGCGCGACGGTCGCGACGTCGACATGGTGCTGGCTGAACTGGCCGGTCAGTACGAAGCGCCGATCTACGGCATGTTGGCTGTCGACAAGGCCGTCCGCGAGGCCGACTGGGGCGCCGCCGGCGCACCGGACATTCGTCTCAACGGCCAGCCGGCCGACGAATCCCGCACGACCGTCCTCTGGGACGGCGAATGGGAGATCACCTGGGTGACCTTCCGCGACATGGGCGCCGCCTTCGGTGTCGCCCTCGTCGGCATCTATGTGCTGGTCGTGATGCAGTTCGGCAGCTTCAAGCTTCCGCTGGTGATCCTGACGCCGATCCCGCTGACCCTGGTCGGCATCGTCATCGGGCACATGGTCTTCCAGGCGCCGTTCACCGCCACCTCGATGATCGGGTTCATCGCGCTCGCCGGGATCATCGTCCGGAACTCGATCCTGCTGGTCGACTTCATCCGGCACAGCCAGGGCGCCGGGCGACCGTTGCGCGCGGTGCTGCTCGACGCCGGGGCGATCCGCTTCAAGCCGATCCTTCTGACCGCCCTGGCGGCGATGATCGGGGCCGCCGTGATCCTGTTCGACCCGATCTTCCAGGGTCTGGCGATCTCGCTGTTGTTCGGCCTGGCGTCCTCGACGCTGCTGACCGTCCTGGTGATCCCGGCCATCTACGTGGTCCTGCGCGACGATGGACGGCCTGAAACGGAGCCAACGGCGGCCTGATCCTCGGCCCGATGCACCGTTGTGGGCCGGACGATTGGACGCCATATCTGCATCGATGGCCAACAGAACGTCTCTCGCCAAGCCCGGTCCGGCCGAACTCGCCGAACTCGAAGCCAGCGCGGCCGCCGCCACGCGGCTGATGAAGCTGCTCGCCAATGAGCAGCGGCTGATCCTGTTGTGCCGCCTGATCGAAGGGGAATGCTCGGTCGGGGATCTGGCGGACTACGTCGGGCTGGCCCAGTCGGCCGCGTCGCAGCACCTCGCCAAGCTGCGGTCCGAGGGCGTCGTCTCGACCCGGCGCGAAGCCCAGACGATCTTCTACCGCCTCACCGATCCGGCGGCGGCGAAGGTCATCGACACGCTCTGCGCCATCTATCGCGGTGATCGCCGCTAGAGCAGCCAGGCCGTGAGGCCGCGCCAGGCGACGTAGACCGCGACCACCAGGATCAGGCCCGCGAACAGCCGTCGCGCCAGGGGCGCGCGACCGGCCAGCCGCCGCGCGATCTTCAGACCGCCGAAGCCGCCGGCCACGCCGCCGAGGACGAACAGTCCGGCCACCGGCCAGTCAACCTGGCCCGAGACGGCGTAATTCGCCGCGGTCGCGGCCCCGAACAGCCCGACCGAGACCAGTGAGGACGCGGCCGCGTTGGCCAGGGTCATGCCGGTGGCCGCCATCAGGCCGGGCACGATCAGAAAGCCGCCGCCGATGCCGAAGAAGCCGGCGGCCAGGCCTGTCGCCAGACCGAGCGGGGCGAGACGCAGCGTTCGGCCGGCGTCGATCGTCACGTCGGGATCGCCGGCGCTCCGGGCGGGGCGAAGCATCGACAGGGCGATGGCCGCCATGGCGCCAGCGAAGAACACCATCAGCATCTGGCCGTCGACCTGCTTGGCCAGGGTGGATCCCGCGAACGAACCGACAAGGCCGGCCGCCGCGAAGACGATGGCGCAGGGCCATTTCACCCGGCCGGCGCGGGCGTGGCCGGCCAACCCGGTCAGGGCGTTCACGGCCACGGCGGCGGCGGAGGTGCCGATGGCGATGTGCGGATCCTCGATCCCGACGAGGTAGACAAGCAGCGGCGTGGCCAGGACCGACCCGCCGCCGCCGAACACCGACAACAGCAGGCCGACGATCGCGCCGCTGGCCACGGCGAGCGCAACGGTCTCTGGCGACAGGGTCATCGCGGACCTCCCGCGGCCTTGCGCCGCTCCATGACGTCGGCCAGGGCGCCCACGATGATCAGCACATCCGGGTCGGCGATCCGGTAGAAGATGGTCTGGCCTTCGCGCCGGGTGGCCACGATGCGGTCCGCCCTCATCTTGGCGAGATGCTGCGACAGCGCCGACTGCGATAGCCCGATATGGTCGGCCATCTGTCCGACCGACGCCTCGCCTCCCCGCAGCGCGCAGAGGACCTGTAGCCTGTGCGGGTTGGCGAGGAGCCGCAGCAGGTCGGCGGCGACCTGGGCGTTGTCCTCGACATGTTCGACGGCGATGGAAAGATCGACCATGGGGGAATTATATGCACTCTTGTTAAATTAGCAATCCCGCATATACTGGCGATCAGGAGATTGTCATGACAAGCCAACCGCTCGCCTTCTTCCACGCCGGGACGTCCACGGTCAGCTATCTCGTCTGGGATGCGGAGACCCGTGAGGCCGCGCTGGTCGATCCCGTGCTCGACTACAACCCGGCCACCGCCGCCGTCTCGACGGCGTTCGCGGACGGGCTTCTCGACGCGGTCGCGTCGCGGGGCCTGCGGCTTGTCTACGTGCTTGAGACCCACGCCCACGCCGATCACCTGTCCGCCGCGGACTACATTCGCGGTCGGACCGGCGCCAAGGTGGTGATCGGAGAACACATCACCGCCGTCCAGGCCCATTTCGCGCCGGTGTTCGAGGCCGACGACGTGACGCCCGACGGCTCGGCGTTCGACGTCCTGGCCCGGGACGGCGACCGGATCCCGCTGGGAGCCCTCGTCATCGAGGTGATGCACACGCCCGGTCACACGGCCGCCTGCGTCACCTATCGCATCGGCGACGCCGCCTTTGTCGGCGACACCCTGTTCATGCCCGACTATGGCACCGCGCGGACCGATTTCCCGGGTGGCGACGCGGCGACGCTCTATCGCTCCATTCGCCGGATTCTCGCCCTGCCGGACCAGACCCGCATCTTCGTGGGTCACGACTACCTGCCGGAAGGTCGTGGCGAGTTCGCCTGGGAGAGCTCGGTCGGTGAGCAACGCGCCGGCAATGTTCATGTCCGCGACGGGATCGAGGAATCGGACTTCGTCGCCCGTCGCCAGGCTCGCGACGCCACCCTGGCGGCGCCGGCGCTGATCCTGCCCTCGCTCCAGGTCAACATTCGGGCAGGGGCGATGCCGCCGCCGACGGATCGCGGCGGCGTGTTCCTGAGGCTGCCGGTCAGGGGCGCAGCGGCCCTTCGCGCCTAGAATTCGAGTGACATCCGCCGAATCTTCGTCCAACGGCTTGATGCGGATCAAGGCCATTCGGGCGATCCGCGCCTAGGCGCTGGTCCCATGCGAGCCGAGTCTCGATCCCTGTCGCGCGTGTCGGGCCTGTGGGCGGTCGTCCTGCTCGCCTTCCTGTTCCGCGCCTTCATCGCGCCCGGCTACATGCCGGTGGCGACGGCGCATGGCGTCGACATCGTCATATGCAGCGCCGACGGCGCGGTGACGCGGACGGTCAACTCGACCGACGGCCGCGGCGACGCCCCGTCGCCGGACGTGCCGCATCACGCCAAGCAGCCCTGTCCCTACGCCCTGTCCGCGACGCTGCTGGCGCCGGAACCGCCCGTCTCGCCGCGTCCGGTCGCGCGTCCCGTCCCCCAGCCGTCCGTCTTGCCGGCGCCGGAGGCCTCGCCCCGGTCATCACCGGCGCTGCCGCCGCCCGCCACGGGCCCGCCCCTCCTGCTCTGACTCCAACGCCACGTCTCCCGGCCCGCCTAGCGGCGTGGACGGGATCTCCAGTCAGAACAGGAATTCGCTCTCATGAACCGCACCCTCTCCGGTCGGCTGGCGCTCGTCGCCGGCACGGCCGCCGTCGCCATGGCCGCGCCGGCCTTCGCCCAGACCCAACTTCCGCCCGTGAACGCCGACCCAGCGGCGGCCTCGCCGACGCCAGGATCGCCTGAAACCCTTGTCCAAGGAGAGGTCATCCGCCGGCGCGCGGTCGGCGGCGACGACTCGATCTCCCTCCTGATCGGCGAACCGGGCGTCGCGGTGCAGACCGGCGGCGGCACGACCGCGCTGCCGGTTGTCCGCGGCATGGCCGACGATCGGCTGCTCGTGACCGTGGACGGCGCCGAGACCACGGCCTTCTGTCCCAATCACATGAATCCGCCAGGCTCGTACGTGCTGGCGTCCGGCGTCGAGTCGATCGCCCTGTCGCCCACACTCTCGCCGGTCAGCGTCGGCGGCGACAACATCGGCGGCGTGATCGCGATCCGCACGCGGGGTCCGGTCTTCCAGGAGGAAGGCTCGGGCATGGTCGTGTCCGGCGAGGCGTCCCTCGCCTGGCGCAGCGCCATTGATGGCGGATCGGCCTCGGGCCGGGTGACCGCTTCCGACGATCGTCGGAGCATCGCCGCCGAAGCCTCCGTCGCCCACGGCGAGAACTACCGGTCGGGCTACGACCGCATCGTGCGCTCGACGGAATACGAGAGCTACGAAGCGGCGGTGACGGCGGCCGTCCGCACCGATACCGGCGTCGTCAGCGTCCGGGCGGGTCGCCAGTTCACGCCGTACCAGGCCTTCGCCAACCAGCGCATGGACATGACCGAGAACCGCAGCGCCTTCGCCGACCTGCGCTACCAGGGCGACTATGCCTGGGGTTCGGTCGATGCGCGCGCGTCCTACCGCGACGTCCGGCACGAGATGAACTTCCTGGCCGACAAGGGCGGCGACATGCCGATGCTCACCCACGGCGTCGATCTTGGCCTGGCGCTCGCGGCGACGATCCCCACCGGCGACGTCGGCGCCCTTGGCCTGGGCGTCGATGTCCGGCGTACGGACTTGGACGACTGGTGGCCGCCCGTGCCGGGCAGCATGATGATGAGCCCCAACACCTATGTGAACATCAACGACGGTCAACGGGATCGCACCGGGGTGTGGGCTGAGTGGAACGGCCGGATCGCCGAAGGCTGGTCGCTGCTGGCCGGCCTGCGGCTGGAACGGGTCGAGACCGCCGCCGGCGACGTGCAGCCCTACAGCTGGACCGGCATGATGAACGCCGCCGACGCCGCCGCCGCCACGGCCTTCAATGCGCGCAAGCGAGACAAGCAGGACGATGTGGCCGATGTGACGTTGCGGGCCTTCTGGACGCCGTCGGACACCTTGTCCCTGGAGTTCGGCTACGCCCGCAAGACGCGCGTGCCGAACCTCTATGAACGCTACGCCTGGGGTCGCGGCGCGATGTCCAGCGCCATGACGTCGTTGGCCGGGGACGCGAACTCCTACGTCGGGGACATCGATCTCAAGCCCGAGACCGCCGACAACCTCGCCGCCACCCTGCGCCTTGTCGACAGTCCTCAGGCGCGCCGCACCCTGACCGTCTCGGTCTTCCAGTCGGACGTGCAGGACTATGTCGACGCCGACCTGCTGGCCAACCTGGCGGGCGGGTTCGTCCGGCTGCAGTTCGCCAATCACGACGCGCGCATTCGCGGCGCGGAGGTCAGCGGCTCGACGGAGCTGTGGGCGATCGGCGGCTCCGCGCCGGCCGTCCTGCGCGGCCAGGTCTCCTGGGTCGAAGGCGAGAACCGCGACACGGGCGACAACCTGTATCACATGGCCCCGATCACCGGGCGCCTGTCGCTCGAACAGCCGCTTGGCGCCTGGACCCTGTTGGCTGAGATCGAGGCGGTCGGTGAGAAGGACCAGGTGAGCGCCCTCAGGCGCGAACCCGCGACGGACGCCTATACCCTGGCAAACCTTCGGGCGACCTGGCGTCCGACCGGCGCCCTGCGTGTCGACGTCGGACTCGAGAACGCCTTCGATGAGGGCTACGAGCTGCCGCTCGGAGGGGTGTCGTACGGCGACTACAAAACCGGCGGCTCGGTCCCGCCGATCGGCGCGCTGCCGGGGCCGGGGCGGTCGCTCAACCTGGGTCTCAGCCTGAGCTTCTGACCTTGGCCTTCAATCGCGTCGGACTGGTCGCGGCGGGCGTGTCCGTCGCACTGCATCTGATCGCCGGCGTGATGCTGGCGACGGGCCGGTCAAACGACCGGTCCGTCGTCGCTGCGCTCGAGGTGACGCTCATGGCGGCGCCGATCCTCGAGCGGCCGGCGCCCAAGCCGGTCAAGGCGGCGCCGCTGACGCCGACGGGTCCGTCGCCCTCGAAGCGCCCGGACGACGCGCCGCGGCCGGCCGCGACTCCGGTCGCGTCGTCCTCGCCGCCGTCGCCCGAACCGCCGGCGACCGCCGCCGCCGTCCCTCGTCTTCCCGTCGAAGCGGCCCCGCCGCCCCCGCCGAAGGCCGGCTCCGCCTCCAGTCTCTATGCGCAACGAGTCTGGGCGGCGGTGGACCGCCGGCGACCGCGCGCCGTCGTCGGCGCGACGGCGGCGACGGTTCGGTTCCGCATCAATCGCAGCGGCGACTTGGTCAGCCTGCGGCTGGCGCGCGGCAGCGGCCGTCCCGACTTCGATCGCGCCGCCCTGGCCGCCGTGCGGTCGGCCGCGCCCTTTCCACCCCCGCCGCTGGAGGCGGCCGAGGCCGACCTCGAGTTCGAGATCACGATCGTCTCGCCACGCTGAGCGACGGCGAGGGGACCTGAATTTCGGGAACGACCTGCGCGCTGCGGGGTTCTGGATACGGAAACAGACGCCGGGCGCGGGGGCGCAGGACATGACACCGCTGGCAGGCTCGCGCTGCAGGGGCCCTGTGGATTTCCTGCAGGGCGGCGGCGAACTGGGCGCGATCATCCGCGCCTACGACTGGACGGCTTCGCCGCTCGGTCCCCCCGCGGCGTGGCCACAGGCGTTGAAGACGGCCGTTCGTCTGCTGCTTTCCACCGGCCATCCCATGTTCCTGTGGTGGGGACCGGAGCTGATCCAGTTCTACAACGACGCCTACCGCCTCTCGATCGGACCGGAGCGTCACCCCGGCGCGGTGGGTCAGCGCGGCCGCGAGTGCTGGGAAGAGATCTGGCCGATCATCGGACCCCAGATCGAACAGGTCATGTCCGGCGGCGAACCGACCTGGCACGAGAACGCCCTGGTCCCCATCACCCGCAACGGACGGCTCGAGGACGTCTACTGGACCTACAGCTACGGCCCCATCCATGACGACAACGCGCCCAACGGCGTCGGCGGCGTGCTGGTCGTCTGCACCGAAACGACCGAAACGGTGCTGGCCGAGCGGAAGCGGGCCGAAACGGTGTCGCGCTGGCGGCGACTGTTCGATCAGGCCCCGAGCTTCATGTGCATTCTGGGCGGTCCCGACCACGTCTTCGAGTTCGTCAACGACGCCCATATGAAGCTGTTCGGAAGCCGCGCCTGGATCGACAGGCCGGTCCGCGAGGCGTTTCCCGATATCGCCGGCCAGGGGTTCTACGAAGCGCTCGACCATGTGTATGCGACGGGCGAACGCGTGGTGTTCGAGGATACGCCGGTCCGCTACCGCCTCACGCCCGAGTCGCCGGAGGAAGTGCGCTACATGCACTTCATCTACGCGCCGATCGTCGATGCCGAGGCGCGGGTCATCGGCATCTTCTGGGAGGGCGTCGATCTCACCGAGGGGCGTCGCGTCCAGGCGGCCCTGCGCGAGAGCGAGGAGCAGCTGCGGCTGGCGACGGAGGCCGCCGAGGTCGGGCTCTGGGACCTGGATGTGGCGACCGGCGCGCTGTTCTGGCCGCCTCGGGTGAAGGCGATGTTCGGCCTCCCGCCAGACGCCGAGGTCAGCATGGAGACCTTCTACGCCGGCCTGCATCCCGCCGACCGCGAGGCGACGCGGACCGCCTTCGAGGCGGCCCTCGATCCGGGGCGACGCAAGCTCTACGACGTCGAGTACCGCACCATCGGACGGGATGACGGCCGTCTTCGCTGGATAGCCGCCAAGGGGCGGGCGATCTTCGACGAGGCCGGGACCCCGACGCGGATCCTCGGCACGGCGCTGGACATCACGGCCCGGAAGACGGCCGAAGCCCGCCTGCGGCTGATGGTCCACGAGCTGAACCACCGGGTGAAGAACTCCCTGGCCACGGTGCAGGCGATCGCCGCCCAGACCCTGCACGGCCAAGACGTGCCCGAAAGCGTTCGCACCGCCCTCACCGAACGGCTGATCGCCTTGTCGCGGGCCCACGACGTTCTCACCGACGAGAAATGGGTCGGCGCCAATCTCCGGGACATCGCGGGCCGGACGGCCGCACCCCATCTGTCGTCTGGAGCCGACGACCGCTTCGTCTTCGACGGGCCGCCGGTCAACCTGCCGCCGCGCAGCGCGATCGCGGTGGCGTTGGCGCTGCATGAGCTGGCCACCAACGCGGCCAAGTACGGGTCGCTATCGGTCCCCGAGGGCCACGTCCGCATCGACTGGACCACGGCGCCCGCCGCCGAGGGAAAAGGCTTCCGGCTGACCCTGACCTGGCGCGAGTCCGGGGGGCCGCCCGTCGCCGAACCAGCCAGCCGGGGCTTTGGAACCCGGCTGATCGAACGCGGACTGGCCGCCGAACTCCGCGGCCGCGTGCGGGTCGACTTCCGTCCCGACGGCGTCGTCTGCACGGTCGACGCCGTCGTCGCGGCCGAACCTGGCGCCGACTGGGAAGCCGAAGCCGACCTGAAGTTCTGACACGGCCGACGGTCGGCCTGAGCCCGTGTGCGAAGGAGGCGCTAAGTGGCGGTGGCGGAGAGGGTGGGATTCGAACCCACGGTACCCGTGAAGGCACGCCGCATTTCGAGTGCGGTACATTCAACCACTCTGCCACCTCTCCGTATGCCGGGTGTCGAGAGGCCGTAGGGCCCCTGAGCGGAAGGCGCGGAACCTAGCGACGCCGATCCATTTTCGCAAGCGCCTGTTTGACGCGTCCTGCACGCGGTCCGGCTCCCGCTCCGAACCGGCCGAATTTCGACCTCGGCGGCCTGTTCTCGCGGCGGCGTTCCCTTAGCCCTTCGGCCAGAGCACCGCCTGGGTGCAACGGAACAGGGCGATGACCTTGCCGGTGTCCTCGTGGCGGACCTCGGCGTCCCACAGCTGGGTCGTGCGGCCCCCGTGAACCATCCGCGCCTCGGTCGAGACCACGCCTTCGCGCGCCGTGCCCAGGAAGTTGGACTTCACCTCGATGGTGGTGAAGCCGCTCGCCCCCTCCGGCAGCGACGCGACGCTGCCGTAGCCGCAGGCGCTGTCCGCCAGGGCGATGACGCTGGCGGCGTGCAGGAAGCCATTGGGCGCCATGTGATGTTTCTCGACGGTGAAACGGCCGCGCACCAGGCCGTGCCGCACCGTCTCCCACTCCAGGCCGAGCAAGCCGGGCAGGTGGCCCTTCTGGCGTTCGGTGAAGAGGGGGGCGAGTTCGGCGGTCATGCGACTTTCTCCGCGGGCACGACGGCCATGGTGGCCAGCCCGATGGCGACCAGCTTTTCCGGGCCCTCGGCGGGCTGGACGAAGACCTTCGCCTCGACGGTGGTGAGGGTGCGGCCGGCCTTGACGACCTCAGCGCGTGCGGTGAGCCGGCCCGGAATGGCTGGCGCCAGCATATTGACCTTGTATTCGGCGGTCAGGATGGCGCTGTCCGGCGGCAGCACGGTGCCCGCCGCGCCGGCGGTGGCGTTGTCGACCAGAAAGCCGATCGCCCCGCCGTGGAAGAAGCCGTTCTGCTGCGAAAGCTCCGGCCGGAAGTCGAGCGACATCTCCAGCCGGCCTTTGCCGATCGCGCCGACCCTGGCGCCCAGGTGGTTGAAGAGGCCCTGCCTGCCGTAGGCGGCGTGGATGCGGGCGACCACGCGCGGGTCGAGGTCGGCGCTCACGAGAAGGTCCCTCCGCGGCCCTCGCCGCCGCTGAAGCGGGTGGCGCCCTCGACCGCTGAGCCGGTGCGGAGGGTTTCCATCCCGACACCGATCTCGAACGCCGTCGCGGCGTCCCAGTCGAGGCCCCACTGCTCCATGGCCGACAGGCGATCATTGCGCAGGCAGGTCTGGGGGAAGGCGGCGATCTGGCGGGCCAGAGCGACGGCCGCCTCCAGCGCCTGGCCGTCCTCGACGACGCGGTTGGCGAGGCCCATCGACAGCGCCTCCTCCGCGCCCACCGGGCGGCCGGTCAGGATCAGGTCCATGGCCCGCGACGCGCCGATCAGGCGCGGCAGCCGCACGGTGCCCAGGTCGATCAACGGCACGCCGAACCGGCGGCAGAAGACGCCGAAGACCGCGCTTCTGGCCGCGACCCGAAGGTCGCACCAGATCGCCAGCTCCAGCCCGCCGGCCACGGCATGCCCCTCGACGGCGGCGATGACCGGCTTGGATAGGCGCAGGCGGGTGGGGCCCATCGGGCCGAAGTCCCCCGTGCGCTCGACACGGTTGCCCTGGCCGGAGGCGACGGCCTTGAGGTCCGCTCCGGCGCAGAAGACGCCGCCGGTCCCGGTGAGAACCGCGACGCTGGCGTCCTCATCGGCGTCGAAGGCCTTGAAGGCGTCGTAGAG
Organism: uncultured Caulobacter sp.; assembly: GCA_937925635.1. Taxonomy (GTDB): domain Bacteria; phylum Pseudomonadota; class Alphaproteobacteria; order Caulobacterales; family Caulobacteraceae; genus Caulobacter. The sequence continues at coordinate 71,441 of CALALX010000103.1, read as the reverse complement.
CGCGCGGGCGGTGGCTCCATCGACGGCGTTGCGGCGCTCGGGGCGCTTGATGGCGACGACCGTGACCGGTCCGTCGCGGGTGATGGTGATGCTCATCCTGGAAGCCTCCTCGGAACGAGTAGGCCGTCAGGATGCCCGGGCGCCGCGCGCGTAATGCAAGTCTTTTTTCGAAACCCTGCTAGGCGGACGGAGCCGGTTCCGGCTCCCGGTCGGAAACCGTCGGCCCCAGCTGCTTTTCCCACTTGGCCACGACCGCCGAGGCGACCGAGTTGCCGACCACGTTGGTGGCGCTGCGCCCCATGTCGAGCAGGTGGTCGACGGCCAGGATCAGGGCGATGCCCTCGGCCGGGAGATCGAAGTAGGTGAGGGTGGCGGCGATGACGACCAGCGATGCGCGGGGAACGCCGGCCATGCCCTTGGACGTGACCATCAGCAGAAGCAGCATGGTGATCTGCTGGCCGATGCTCATCTCCACCCCGTAAATCTGGGCGATGAACAGGGTCGCGAAGGTGCAGTACATCATCGACCCGTCGAGATTGAACGAGTAGCCGAGGGGCAGGACGAAGGACGCGACCTTCTTGCTGACGCCAAACTTCTCGAGCTGCTCGAGGGTCTTGGGGTAGGCGGCTTCCGAGCTGGCCGTGGCGAAGGCCAGCAGGATCGGCTGGCGGACCATGCCGAGCAGGGTCAGGATCCGCGGGCCGACGATCAGGACGCCGGCCAACGCCAACAGGGACCACAGCGCGCCCAGCGACAGATAGAATCCGCCGATGAACTTGGCGTAGATGCCGAGGATGTCCAGGCCGTACTTGGTCACCGTACCGGCGAGCGCCGCGAAGATGGCCAGCGGCGCCAGCTTCATCACATAGCCGGTGACCTTGAGCATGATCGAAGCGATCTGTTCGACCAGGCTCAGGACGGCCGGAGCCTTGTCGTCCAACGCCGCGACCGCGACGCCGACGAAGATCGAGAAGACGACGATTTGCAGGATCTCGTTCTTCGCCATGGCGTCGAAGATCGAGCTCGGGAACACGTGGGTGATGAACTCCTGCAGCGTCAGCTTGGTGGCGTCCACGCCGGTGGCGGCCGCTTCCGGCGCCGGCAGGGTGAGGCCGACCCCGGGCTGCAGCAGGTGGACCATGACCAGGCCCAGCAGCAGCGAGAAGATCGAGGCGGTGATGAACCACGCCATCGTCTTGGCCCCGACCCGGCCGACGCTGGCGGCGTCGCCCATGTGCGCGATGCCGGCGACAAGGGTGGAGAACACCAGCGGCGCGATGATCATCTTGATCAGCCGCAGGAAGACGTCGGTGACGACCTTGAACCAGCCGACGATCTCGTCGGCCTGAGGCGTGCCGCCGTACTGCTGGTTGAAGTACCAGCCCACGGCGACGCCGCCGACCATGGCCAGGACGATCAGCAGCGTGAAGATGCGGTTCATTCGGCTTCCCCGACGATAGGACAACGCTCCTGTTTGGCCGGGATTTGTCCGTCCGTCCATGCGCTTGCGAGCCGCGAGCGGCGCTGGAAGTATTCCTTTTCTTTGGAGGGTCATGTCATGGCCGGACAATTCGACGCCCTCGTCGAGCAGCTTCGCCAACTGATGCGGTCGGCCGCCGTGGGTATGGAGGACGTCCGCGAGGCCGAGGGCGGCTGCCTGCTGCTGGCCCCCTGGGACAATCCGCGCAAGGCCGGCGAGCGGATGTGGTTCGGCTCGGTGAGGGCGGGAAAGGCCTACGTCAGTTATCACCTGATGCCGGTCTACACGCACGCGGCGCTGGCGGCGAAGATCTCGCCGGCGCTCAGGAAGCGGATGCAGGGCAAGAGCTGCTTCAACTTCAAGGTCGCGGACGAGGCCCTGTTCACGGAGCTGGAAGCGCTGACGCGGGAGGGCGCGTCACTCTATGCCGCGCCCTTAGAGGTCGAGACGCGCTAGGCGGGCGACGCCGTCCGCGCGGGCAGGAAGCGGCTATTGCGGAGCAGCGCGGCCGTGACGATCGAGACGATCAGGCCGACCGGGAAGATCTCGGTGAAGGTGATTCCCATGCGGAACGCCGGATTGGCGTAGGCGACCTTCATCTTCTCCATCTCGGCGGCCATGGCCGCGAGATCGGCCGCGGATTTCCCCTTGGCCCGGGCCGCCTCGATCGAGGCGGCGGCATAGTCGTCCATGAAGGCGTAGTTGGTCGCGGCGAGGGTGATCTCCCAGCCGACCACATAGATGATCCCGGCCACGACGCTGATGCCCAGTCCGACCAGCAGCGCCGGCAGGAAGCGGATGACGCCGCCGAGCGTGCGGTCGCGGTGACGTTTGACGCCGATGAAGATCATGCTGAAGGCCAGCAGCATGATGGTGTAGCCGGTGAACAACGAATGGCTGGCGCCGCCCGGCTCGCCGAGAAGCATCAGCGAAAACATCGGCACGGCGACGACAAGTCCGGCGATGACGCCGAAGATCAGGATGGTGCGAAGCATGGGTGGTCCCCCTTTGTGGATCGGTGCGCCATGCAAGGGCGCGCCGACCCCGGCCGACAATCGCCCGAAAGGGTGACTTCGTACACATCGCCCGAAATCAGGGGATGAGATGCAGCTCCCGCGCCCGCAGGACGGCGTCGGTCCGGCGCGCCGCCTCGAGCTTTCCGTAGAGCCTCGCGATGTGGGTCTTGACGGTGTTGGGCGACAGGCCCAGCCGCTGGGCGATCTCCTTGTTGGATCGTCCCCCGGCCAGCAGGCCGAGCACCTCCCGTTCGCGCCGCGTGATGCCGAGCTGGGCCAGGGCTGCTTCGTTGGGTTCGAAGCCGGCGGCCGTCGCCTTCGGACCGAGCACCCTGGCCCCGATCCAGACCCCCAGGCCCAGGAACCCGGCCGCGACCAGGCCGACCCAGACCTCGACGGCATGGGTGCGGGCCCAGAACTGGTACTGCAGCCACTGCAGGGCCACCGCGCCGAGCGCCAGGACCACGCCGTAGATCAGGATCGTGCGAACCATGGGCGAAGCTTAGGCGCCGCGCCCGGTCCGCGCCAGCCGTCAGCTCCAGGGCCCGGTGCGAGTCGCGGTCGGCGGCACGGCGGTGCCGGCGCGCCGGACGCCGGCGAGCTGCATCAGGGCCTCGATGCGGTTGTGCGTCGCCGGGTGGGTCGAGAACAGGTTGTCGGCGCCCCGGCCGCTCAGGGGATTGATGATGAACATCTGGGCGCTGGCGGGGTTGCGCTCGGCCGTCTCGTTGACCGTGCGATGGGACCAGGTCTCCATCTTGGCCAGGGCGTCGGCCAGGGCCCGCGGGTCGCCGCTGATCTCGGCGCCGTGGCGGTCGGCCTCGTACTCGCGACCCCGACTGATGGCCATCTGCACGAGGGCCGCGGCGATGGGCGCGAGGATCGCGACCAGCAGGGTCCCGATCATGCCCGCCGGCCGGTCGCGGTCGCCGCCGAAGAAGAAGGCGATGTTGGCCAGGGCCGAGACGGCGCCGGCGATGGTGGCGGTGACCGTCATGGTCAGGGTGTCGCGGTTCTTCACATGCGCCAGTTCGTGGGCCATCACGCCACGGATCTCGCGGCGGTCGAGCCGGCGCAGCAGGCCGACCGTCGCCGCCACGGCGGCGTTCTCCGGATTGCGGCCTGTGGCGAAGGCGTTCGGCTGGTCCTGCTCGATGACGTAGACCTTCGGTCGGGGCAGGCCCGCGCCGTCGGCCAGGGCGAGCGTGTCGGCGACGTAGTTGCGGATCAGCGGGTCCGAGTGGCGCTCGTCGACCTCGACGGCGCCGTACATGCGCAGCACGATCTTGTCGGCGTTCCAGTAGCTGATCAGGTTCATCGCGCCGCCGAGGGCCAGGGCGATCAGCATCCCGGTGGTCCCGCCGATCAGGAACCCGGCCACGACGAAGATGGCCGTCAGCGCGGCCAGCAGCATGAAGGTGCGAAGCGTGTTGTTCATGGGCCCTTATGTGGCCCCGGTTTTCCGTCCCGCAAGCGCCCCGTCTCGCCATGGTCACGCAGCGCCGCTATAAGCGGCCATGAACCATGAGAAAGAAGCAGCCGCCATCGTCGAGCGGCTTATTGAAGAATACGACCGATCGGTCTCCGCCCTGCGCGGCGCCCTCAAGGCCTTCCTGGCCGACGGACTTCGTCCCGACCCCGCCGACCGGCTGAACGGCGCCTACGCCTATCCCGAGCTTCGGCTGCACTGGAGCGGCGAGAGCGGCTATCCGCGGATCAGCCGCGCCTACGCCCGCATCGGCCTGCCCGGACACTACGCCACGACCGTGACCCGGCCGGCCATGTTCCGCGACTATCTGGTCGAGCAGCTGGCGCTGATGATGCAGGACTTCGGCGTCACCGTGGACGTCGGCCGGTCAACGCAGGAAATTCCGTTTCCCTACGTGCTGGACGGCGGCGATCTCGCCCTGGCCGACGTCTCCGCCGCCGAGATCGCGCGCTGGTTTCCGACCACCGAGCTGGCCCACATCGGCGACGAGCTCGCCGACGGCCTTTGGAGTGACGCGCTTGAGGACAACCGGCCGCTGGCCCTGTTCGACGGCCTGCGCACCGACTTTTCGCTGGCCCGGCTGAAGCACTACACCGGCGCGCCGGCCGAGCATGTGCAGCAATACATCCTGTTCACCAACTACCACCGCTATGTGGATGAGTTCGTGCGCTGGGGCTGCGAGCAGCTGGGCAAGACGGGCTCGTCCTACACTGGCCTGTCGGCGCCCGGGAACATTCTGGTCACGGCGGAGACGCCCGAGCCGGAACTCGCCGTCGCCAATGGTCCGTGGCGCCGCCACCAGATGCCGGCCTACCATCTGATGGCGCCGGGCGGGCAGGGCATCACCCTGGTCAACATCGGGGTCGGCCCCTCCAACGCCAAGACGATCACCGACCACCTGGCGGTGCTGCGTCCACAGGCCTGGATCATGATCGGCCACTGCGGCGGCCTGCGCGGCAGCCAGACCATCGGCGACTATGTGCTGGCCCACGCCTACCTGCGCGACGACCATGTTCTGGACGAGGTGCTGCCGCCCGATATCCCGGTGCCGTCGATCGCCGAGATGCAGCGGGCCCTCTATGACGCGGCCAAGCTGGTCAGCGGCGAGAGCGGCGAGAGCCTCAAACGCCGCCTGCGCACCGGCACCGTGGTCACCACGGACGACCGGAACTGGGAGCTGCGGTACACCTCCAGCTCGATCCGTTTCAACCAGAGCCGGGCCGTCGCCATCGACATGGAGAGCGCCACCATCGCCGCTCAGGGCTACCGCTTCCGGGTGCCGTACGGGACGCTGCTCTGCGTGTCGGACAAGCCGCTGCACGGCGAGATCAAGCTTCCCGGCCAGGCCAACGCCTTCTACGAACGCGCCATCAGCCAGCACCTCCAGATCGGCATCGCGACGGTGGACCTGTTGCGGGCCGAGGGGCCGAACCTGCACTCGCGCAAGTTGCGCGCATTCGATGAACCGCCGTTCCGGTAGAGCTGGACGATCGGGGCTCCCGGGGGTAGGGTTACGGCATGTCGCAGCCGCCCAAACCCGAGTCTGGTCGCTTGCCCGGTGTCGAAGAGGCGTCAGCCTCCTACGACGATGGGGAGGAGGCGGACACGCTTGCCGCCCTTGCGGAGTATCGGCGTACGGGAGTCTCCTACTCGATCGAAGAGGCCGAGGCAGAACTCGATCGGCTGATCGCTGAGCGCCGAGCGAGAGGGGCTTGAGGAAGAAGGTCCAGCTCTCGGCACGCGCTTGGCGCGATCTCGGGCGACTGGCGGACTTTCTTGCTGAGAAGAGCCCAAGGGCCGCGGAAAGGGCGAAGGCGGCCATCTGGTCGACCATTCGCAAGCTGGACCGGTTCGCGGACCGGGGCGCACCGACCGGCACACCTGACGTTCGCCGGCTGATCGTTCGGTTTGGCCGGGACGGCTATGTCGTCATCTATCTCGTCGAGCCCAGCGGCGTGACCGTCCTGCGCATATTCCATGGTCGCGAGGATCGATAGTCTCGCCCGCTTCCGCCGGTGGACGAGCCGCCCCCCATCCGCTATCGCCTCCGGCGCGCCCGCGACGGAGTTCCAGCCTTGACCGACAAGACCGAGGAAGCCGGCTGGGCCACCGCCAGGACGCTGGCGGAGGCGCTGCCGTACATCCAGATCTACGACCGTGAGACGGTGGTCATCAAATACGGCGGCCACGCCATGGGCGAGGACGAGGTGGCCAAGCTGTTCGCCGCCGACGCCGTACTGCTGAAGCTGATGGGCGTGCATCCGGTGGTGGTGCACGGCGGCGGGCCTCAGATCTCGCGCATGCTCGACCGGGCCGGGGTCAAGTCGACCTTCATCGACGGCCTGCGCGTGACGGATGAGGCGACCATGGAGGTCGCCGAGATGGTGCTGTCGGGCGCCATCAACAAGGAGATCGCCAACTGGATCACCCTGGCCGGCCGCGAGGCGGACGTGCGGGGTGTCGGTCTGTCGGGCAAGGATGCGCGGCTGATCACCGTGACCAAGGCCCGCCGGACGAAGAAGGATCCCGATAGCAGCATCGAGCAGGTCGTCGACCTGGGCTTCGTCGGCGAACCGCAGAAGATCGATCCGGCCCTCATCAACGCCCTGATCCACGCCGAGCAGGATTACATCCCCGTCGTGGCCCCCATCGGCGTGTCCGACAGCGGCCAGACCTACAACATCAACGCCGACACCGTGGCCGGCGCCCTGGCCGGGGCGCTGAAGGCCAAGCGCATGCTGCTGCTCACCGACGTGCCGGGAGTGAAGGGCGCCGACGGCGAACTGATCCGCCAGATGACGGTCGCCGACGCCTTCGAGCTGATCCGCACCGGCGTCGCCAACGGCGGCATGATTCCCAAGCTGGAGACCGCCATCGCGGCGATCGACGCCGGGGTCGAGGCGGTGGTCATCCTCGATGGCCGCCGGCCGCATGCCATGCTGGTGGAGCTGTTCAGCGAGCACGGCGCCGGCACGATGATCCGCAAGTGACCGACCTCGTCCACATCGACACCTGGCTGTTCGACCTCGACAACACCCTCTACCCCGTCGAGACGGAGTTCATGACCCTCATCGAGGGGCGGATGACCGACTTCATGGAGAAGGTCACGGGCCTGCCGCGAGACGAGGCCCGGGCGATCCAGAAGAAATACTACCACGCCCACGGCACCACTCTGGCGGGGCTGATCGCGCACCACGACATCGACCCCGAGGATTTCCTGACCGAGGTCCATGACGTTTCGCTCGATCGTCTGACGCCGGACGCCAAGCTGGCCGCGGCGCTGGAGCGGCTGCCCGGCCGTCGCCTGGTGTTCACCAACGGCTCGGCGGCCCATGCCGAAAGAGTGCTGGAGCGACTGCAGATCGCTCACGCCTTCGAGGACGTGTTCCATATCAGCGCCGCCGACTACATTCCCAAACCGTCGCCGTTGACCTTCGAGAAGATGATGGCGCGCCATGGCGTCAGCGCCGAAGGGTCCGCCTTCTTCGAGGACAGCGAGAAGAACCTGGCCCCGGCCGCGCAGCTGGGCATGACCACCATCCTCGTCGGGCCGCACGCCGTTGGGTCGACCGCCGACTTTGTCCACCATCGCACAAACGACCTCGCCGGCTTCCTGGCCGACGCGCGGGTCAGGGAAAACGCCGCATGAGCACCGTCAGCCTCGCCGACCTGGAACTTGAGATCGAAGCCGCCTGGGAAGCCCGCGACGCCGTATCGCCCGCGACGCAGGGGCCGGTGCGCACCGCCATCGAGGAGACCCTGAGCCTGCTCGACAGCGGCAAGGTCCGCGTGGCCGAGAAGGTCGACGGCGAATGGGTCGTCCGCCAATGGGCCAAGAAGGCCGTGCTGCTGTCGTTCCGCCTCAATCCGAACGCCGTCATGCGCGCCGGAACCATGGGCGGCGCGGTCGGTCCCTGGTGGGACAAGGTCGGCAACAAGTTCGACGGCTGGGAGGCGCCGCAGTTCGAGGAGGCGGGCTTCCGCGCGGTGCCCGGCGCCATTGTCCGTCGCGGCGCCTATGTGGCGAAGAACGTGATCCTCATGCCGTCGTTCGTGAACATCGGCGGCTATGTTGATGAAGGGACGATGGTCGACACCTGGGTGACGGTCGGCAGCTGCGCCCAGATCGGCAAGCGCGTGCACCTCAGCGGCGGCGTCGGCATCGGCGGCGTGCTGGAGCCCTTACAGGCCAACCCGACCATCATCGAGGACGACTGCTTCATCGGCGCCCGGTCGGAAGTCGTCGAGGGCGTCATCGTCGGCGAGGGATCGGTGCTGTCGATGGGGGTCTTCCTGTCGGCCTCGACCAAGATCGTCGACCGCAAGACGGGTCAGGTCCACGTCGGCCGCGTGCCGCCCTACAGCGTGGTGGTGCCGGGCGCGCTGCCCGACCCGCACGGGGTGGGCCCGAGCCTCTACTGCGCGGTGATCGTCAAGACGGTCGACGCCCAGACCCGTTCGAAGACCTCGATCAACGACCTGTTGCGGGACTAGAGCCTGATGGGTTCAGATGGAACAATCTGAACCCTGAATCAGGCTCTACACCTTTGATTCTAGAGCACGATTCAGCCATCAGACGATTCCGTCTGATGCCATCGTGCTCTAGGGCCGACTGGCCGCGCGGCGCACCGCTCGTTCGCGCTCCCCCGCCCATCCACAGGAAAGAATCGCAAGGCGCCGCTTTAAAGTTGCGGCGCCTTGTCACATCGTTTTTCTGTCGAGTGACGGGCGGCGTGGGAGCACGGCAATCGACGGGATTGTAATATGATGGCCGGCGGTACGACACTCGCCATTGACTACACACGCGTCTCACAAGGGAACTCGAAGTTCAGCGGCGTTAATCTTAACAGGTTCTGCGCCGCCTCGCCGAATACGCGGACGGTCCAGGCGACGGAGCGACCGGTTGCCCCGGCCTCGGCAGACCGCTGGGTCGACGACTACCTGGGTCGGGACGTGGCGCGCTTCTTCTACAAATGGGGCGGCTCGCTGTCCTCGGTGCTGATCCGGCTGCGCGCCCGGCATGACGGCGACCTGGACCAGTTTCTGCTGCACCTGCTGTTCGTCCTGACCGACCTGGCCTCCGCCAACCTTGCCGCCGAGGCGAAGGCCAAGGGGGCGCGAACCGTCGTCGTCCGCAGGAAGGGATTGAACATCCTCAGCCTGTCGGAGATCACCCGGATCCCGCGCGAGACGGTTCGACGAAAGCTCGTGGTCCTGCTCGAAAGAGGCCTGGTCGAACGCGGTGAGGACGGACTGTTCTACTGTGGACCAGACACCGACATCGACCAGTTCTTCTATGCGCTCAGCCCGCTGTTCTGGGATGGTGTGAAACCTTGAGGGCTCAGACGCCGTCCATCCAGCGCCAGAGTTCGCGAAGGCCGAGGGCCCGCTGAGCGGCGTCGGCCGAGCGGACGGGCGGCAGGCCGATCAGCCGGCGAGCATCGTTGAGATCGCCGACATCGCCGGGACTGAGGCCGAGGCCCCGCCGGCGCGCCACCTTCAGGAAGCGCGCCCGGGCGCAGTCGAGACTGGCGACGCCGGCGCGGGTGGCTACCGGCAGGAAGCTGCCATGCAGCATCCGCCCGAAGGCGATGATCCAGGCGCCGCGGCAGGGTGCGAGGGCTTCATCGAGGGCGGCCCAGGTGATGGTCGGCACGGGCGGCGGCGCATCGGCGGCGGCGGGGGGGCCGAGCAGGTCGTCGACCGGGTCGCGTCCCCGAACGAACACGCTGACCGCCACCCCGCCGGAGTCGTCGGCGAGCGAGAACTGGAACAGGTTGGCGAACCCGTCCGCGGCGACGGCGCGGACATGCAGAAAGTAACGATCCGCGCGAGGCGCGACGGGACGACCACCGCCGCGCGACGACGGACTGGCGCGAACGGCGCGTCCGCCGGACGCGTCACGAAACAGCGCGAACAGCGCCGGCGGGGGGAGGTGATGATCGAGCAAGGGCATGGCCGGTCTCCGTTTCGACCGTCCGATCAGGCCGCGCCTGGCGCTCCGCCTCAACGAATCGGGGCTCCATTCCGGGCGGCCCGTTCCGGGCGCCGCGGGCCTTGAAATCCCGGCGCGCCGCATGGCGCCGGACCTGGCCGTTTGCGCGGCCGGGCGGCGGGCTCTAAAGGCATCTCGCCATGCTGACCCTCGACGTCCTCGACCTCGCCCGAGCGCTGATCCGCCGCCCATCCGTCACTCCGGCCGACGAGGGGGCGATGGACGTGCTGCAACGCGCCCTGGAAGACCTGGGCTTCAACTGCCGTCGGATGAGGTTTGGCGAGATCGAGAACCTCTACGCTCGGCGCGGATCGGCGCGGCCGAACCTCTGCTTCGCCGGCCACACCGACGTAGTGCCGGTCGGCGACGAAGCAGCCTGGACCAGCAGTCCGTTCGCCGCCGACATCAACAGCGACGACGTCCTGATCGGCCGCGGCGCCGTTGACATGAAGGGCTCGATCGCCGCCTTCGTCGCGGCGGTGGCTCAGGTCGGCGAGACGGCAGGTTCGCTCAGCTTCCTGATCACCGGCGACGAAGAGGGCGTCGCGCTCGACGGCACGAAGAAGGTGGTCGAGGCGCTGCAAGCCGAGGGAGAGGTCATCGACCACTGCATCGTCGGCGAACCCAGCAGCGCCGAGCGGCTGGGCGACATGATCAAGATCGGTCGCCGCGGCAGCGTGAACAGCTGGATCACGGTGACCGGCAAGCAGGGCCATGTCGCCTACCCGCACCGCGCGGCCAATCCGATCCCGGTGCTGATCGACATTCTATCGCGGCTGCAGGCGCGGGTCCTGGATGACGGCTACGAGGGGTTCCAGCCGTCTAACCTGGAGGTCACCACGGTCGACGTCGGCAACACCGCCACCAACATCATTCCGGCCGAGGCGAAGGCGCGGCTCAATATCCGCTTCAATCCGGCCCACAAGGGCGCCGACCTGCAGAGCTGGATCGAGGGCGTCGCGGCGCAGGCCGGCGAGGCCTTCTCCGGGCGAGTCGAGGTGAAGACCCTGATCAGCGGCGAAGCCTTCCTCACTCGCCGGGGCGAGTTCACCGATGTCGTCGCGGAGGCCGTCCGCGAGACCACTGGCGAGGACCCGGACCTGTCGACCACCGGCGGCACCTCCGACGCCCGCTTCATTCGGAGCCTCTGCCCGGTGCTGGAGTTCGGCCTCGTCGGCCAGACCATGCACGCCGTCGATGAGCAGGTGCCGGTCAGCCAGCTGCGCGCGCTCACCGCGACCTACGCCGCGATCATCGAGCGCTACTTCGCGCGCTTCGGCGAGGCAGCCCGGTAGCCGGCGATCGCCCGCTTCCACCTGCAGTAGCGCGCTTCAGTCCGCTTTTGGCGCGCCCGCGCCGCCGGCTGTCGGGCCAATGCCGGAGGCGGCGAGATCGTCCACGACGGACATGGTCTGGGACTGGACGTAGCGGGCCAGGCGGATGAGCGCTGGACGCCGGAGTGTCTCGGACGTCACGACGTAGCCATTCTCCTCGATACGAGCGCAGAATCCGGCCTCGACAAGCGCCAGCAGGTGGCGGCGCACGGTCTCTCGCGGCAGGCCGAGGAACTTGGCGACCGCGTAGGCCGAAGTCGGCCGGCGGAGCGAGTCGGGAAACAGCCCGTCCGAAGCGAGGGGATTTAGAATACGCGGACTGTTCAGGTGCGCCACATTGAGGTGCGCGGCGCTCACGAAGATGAGTCCGCGCAACGCGTCGCCGCCAAATAGATCCGCCAGGGCCACGGCCGTGCGGATGAAGAGGTCGAGGCCAAGCCGGTTCACGAATCGGGTGACGTTGAGGTCTGTCGCGTCCATCGCCGTCCACTACGCGTTTGACCAAACAGTGCAACTCAACGCGTTGTCACGGGCGCGCAGGGTCAGCTGTCGTAGCGCACGCCCGTGAAGTAGAGCCCGTCGGCCGGAGCCACCGGGCCACAGGCGCGACGATCCTTCGCCTCCAGCGCGGCGACCAGATCGGCCTGCGTCCAGCGGCCAACGCCGACCTCGACCAGCGATCCGGCCATTGAGCGGACCTGGCGGTGCAGGAAGCTGCGCGACGCGAACTCGAGCAGCACCATCTGGCCCTCGCGGCGCACGGCGGCGACATCGAGCGTCTTCATCGGCGACTTCGCCTGACACTGCATGTCGCGGAAGGTGGTGAAGTCGTGGTGGCCGACCAGCGCCTGCGCCGCCGCATGCATGGCCTCGGCGTCGAGTGGTTTCTTGACGTGCCAGACCTTGCCCTGGTCGAGGGCCGGCGGCGCCAGGCGGTTCAGGACCCGGTACTGGTAGCGCCGCTCCTTCGCCGAGAAGCGCGCGTGCCAGTCGTCGCCGACCATGACCGCGTCCAGCACGGCGATCGGCTCTGGGACGAGGTGGGCGTTCAGGGCGTTGACCACCACCTCGGGCTTCCAGGCCTTGGCCAGGTCGACGTGGATCACCTGCCCGGTGGCGTGGACGCCGGTGTCCGTGCGGCCGGCCGCGTGGATGCGCAGCGTTTCGCCGCTGAAGCCGAGAATCGCCCGTTCGATCGAGCCCTGGATGCTCGGCAGGTCGCCCTGGGCCTGGAAGCCGCGATAGGGGCCGCCGTCGTATTCGATGGTCAGGCGATAGCGCGGCATCAGGCCAGCACCGTCCCGGCGGCTAAGGGAAAGCCGCGCACGAACTCGTCGGCGTCCTGGGCGCTCCTGCCCTCGCGTTGGGCGCGCAGCAGGCGGATCGCCCCCTCGCCACAGGCGATCAGCAGCGCGTCGTCCAGCACCTCGCCGGGCGCGCCCGTGGCGTCCTCGGCGCGCGACAACAGAGCCTTCACCCGCAACGGTCCCTTCGCGGACGGCGCCTCGAACCAGGCGCCGGGAAAGGGCGACAGGCCGCGGATGTGCCAGTCCAGCTCGCGGGCCGACCGCGACCAGTCGATGCGCGCCTCGGCGGTCTTGACCTTCTTCGCGTAGGTAACGCCCTCGACCGCCTGCGGGGTCGCCACGGCGGTCCCGGCCGCGAGGGCGGCCAGGGTGGTCGGCAGCAGGCGCGCGCCGGCCTCGGCCAGACGGCCGGTCAGGATTCCGGCCGTGTCGAGCGGGCCGATGCGCACCGTTTCGGTCGCAACGATGTCGCCCTCGTCCAGGCCCAGGCTCATGCGCATGACCTGCACGCCGGTAACGGCGTCGCCGGCCATGATCGCGCGCTGGATCGGCGCCGCGCCGCGCCAGCGCGGCAGCAGGGAGGCGTGGACGTTGAAGCAGCCGAGCCTGGGGGCGTCGAGGACCCGCTGGACCAGAATCTGGCCAAAGGCGACGACCACGGCGGCATCGAGGTCCAGCGCCTCGAAGGCGGTGATCTCCGCCTCGGCCTTCATCGATGCCGGCGTGCGCACCGTCAGGCCCCGGCTTTCGGCGAAGGCGTGGACGGGCGAGGGTTGCAGGGTCTGGCCGCGACCGCGCGGCGCGGGCGGCTGGGAGTAGACGCAGGCGATCTCGTGCCCGGCCTCAAGCAGGGCCGCCAGGCTTTGAACCGCGAAGTCGGGAGTTCCCAGGAAGGCGAGGCGCATGGCGGGCCGTTTACAGGTCAAGGCGGTGGACGGGAACCCGCCCGGTCACAGATCGTTGATCGACAGGACACCACGGAAGGGGCCCCCATGCGCAAGTTCATCCTCGCCGCCACCCTCGTCGCCGCCGCCGGCCTGTCGGTCGCCGCCTGCAGCAAGGCTGACCGCACCGACATCAAGGAAGGCGCGGAAGCGGCCGGCGCGGAAGTCAAGGAAGCGGCCGGCGACATCGCCGCCAACCCCGAGGTCAAGGAAGCCGGCGCGGCGGTCGCGAACGCCGGCGCGGAGGCCGCCGACGCGGTCAAGGACGGCGCCGCCGAGGTCCAGGAAGGCGTCGCCGACGCATCGGACGACGCCCGCCGCGAAGCCGACGAGGCCCGCGCCGCGGCCGGGGATACGAGCCGCAAGCAGTAGGGTTTCGCACGGACGGCGTGCCACGCAACGCCGGGGGCGCGGTTTCGAGCGCCCCCCGACACCGTCTCCTCCAGGGCGGCCTACGCCGCGCGGGCGGCCTTCTTCACCTTGCTGATCGCGCGCTCGCGCTTGAGACGCGACAGGTGGTCGATGAACAGGACGCCTTCGAGGTGATCCATCTCGTGCTGGATGCAAACCGCGTACATGCCGGTCGCCTCCTCCTCGACGGTCTCGCCCTGGTAGTTGAGATAGCGAAGCCTGACGCGCGCCGGGCGCTCGACGTCGTCGAAGATCTCCGGCACCGACAGGCAGCCTTCCTCATAGGTGAAGAGGTCTTCCGAGGCCCAGGTGATCTCGGGATTGACGAAGAAACGCGGGTTGCGTCGAACGGTCTCGTCGGCCGGGTCGACGTCGGAGGCCGACGTCGCGACGTCGCGGTCGCCCAGATCCATGACGATGATGCGCTTGTCGACGCCGACCTGGACGGCGGCCAGGCCGATGCCCGGAGCCGCGTACATGGTCTCCAGCATGTCGTCCATCAGCGCCCGGTGCTCGTCGGTGACGCCGCCCTCGACGGGCGTGGAGACGCGCTTGAGCACCGCCAGATCGGCGGCGTTGTCGACGGTGAGAATACGGCGCAGGGTCATCGGCTCACGAGGTAGGGGCGGCAATCCCGACCGTCAAGGCGGGGCAATGCCGCGTCAGGCCTCGCCGCCGCCGATGGCGCGCAGGGTCGTGGGCTCCTCGCCCGACAACTTGGTCAACTGGCGGGGCGTGGTCTCGACCGGCTCGAGCGTCGGGATTTCCTTGCCCTCGTGGTCGACCTTGAGGTCCTCGAAGCGGCGGGCCTGGGTGAGGACCTGGGTCTCCAGCGAGCCGACGAACTGGTTGTAGCGGCCCACCGCCGCCTCCAGCGCCTTGCCCACGCTGGCCGCGTGGCCGCCCATCACCGACAGGCGCTTGTAGAGCTCGCGGCCGAGAGCGGCGATCTTGTCGGCGTTGGCGGCCTGCTCCTCGACCCGCCAGCCGTAGGCGACGGCCTTGCACAGCGCGAACAGGGTGGTCGGAGTGACCAGCAGCACGCGCTTGTCCATCGCCTCGGTCATCAGGTCGGGCATCCGATCCAGCGCCGCCGCCAGGAAGCCGTCGCCGGGCACGAACATGGCCACGAAGTCGGGCGAGCGCTCGCTGGCGAACTGGTCCCAGTAGGCCTTGGCGGAGAGGCCTTGCATGTGCCCGCGCACGCTCTGGGCGTGGCGGGTCAGGGCGGCCTCCCGCGCGGCGTCGTCGACAGCCTCCTGGGCGTCCATGAAGGCGTTCAGCGAGCATTTGGCGTCGATGGCGAACACGGCGCCGGCCGGCATCTTCACCTTCACATCGGGGCGGCGGCGGCCTTCCTCGGTGTCGAGGCTGAACTGTTCGGAAAAGTCGTAGTGCGCCGTGAGGCCCGCCGCGTCGAGCACGTTGCGCAGTGTCTGCTCGCCCCAGCGGCCCTGCACCCCCGCCCCGCGACGCAGGGCGGCCGACAGCTTGCGGGCCTCGGCCTGGGTGGCGGTGGAAGCCTCCATCAGGGCGGCGATCTGCTGCTTGAGCCCGCCGGTTTCCTCGGCGCGGGATTTCTCGGCGGCGGTGACCTGGGCCTCGAACTTGGCCAGGGTCTCGGCCACGGGCTTGAGCTGCGCCTCGATCCGTTGCTGGGCCAGCAGCTCGCGGTTTCTGAAGGTCTCGTCGGCGCGCTTGAGCAGCTCCTCGGCCACCGCGCCGGCCGACTGCGCGGCCTGGGCGCGCAGCAGCTCCGACTGGGCGCCGGCCTGGTCCTCGAACACCCGCATCCGCGCCTCGGTCTCGGCGTAGCGCTCGCGCAGATCCCAAGCCCGCTGTTCGGCGGCGCCCGCCCGACGGCGTTCCATCAGCGCCCAACCGAGGAAGGCCAAGGCAAGCAGGCCGGCGGCGGCCGCGAGGATCAGGAGAGGGTCGAGACCGTTCATGCTCCGTTCCTTAGCGGGAATCGGCGAGGGCCGGTAGGGGCGTGCTTTTCCCGCCGAGTGCAGGGCGGAGATCGCGGCCGGCCCAGATCGGGCAAGCAAAGCGGCAACACCGAACCGCTATGACCTCCGCCTCGATTCAAGGGGGAGACCGGAATGAACCTCGACACCGCCATCCAGGCGCACGCCCAGTGGAAAATGAAGCTCCGCTCGGCCATTTCCCGCTGCGAGGCGGTCGACGCCGCGAGCATCGGTGCCGATAACTGCTGCGAGCTGGGACGCTGGATGCATGGCGAGGGCCGGATCGCCCTGGGCCGTTCGCCGGTGTTCAATGAGTGCCTCTCCCTGCATGCGGCGTTCCATCGTGAAGCTGGCCGTGTGGCCAACGCGATCAACGCCCGGCGCTACGAGGAAGCCGAGGCGATGCTGAACAGCGGCACGGCCTACAGCGAGGCGTCGTCTGCGGTCGGCGCGGGTCTGATCCGGCTCAAGCGGGAAGCCGCCCAGGCCGCTTAGGCGTCCGTCAGGGACGGGATGATGCGGCCCGCAGGGGCGCGCGTCCTGTCCCCCAACAGCCTTCGAACGGTGTTGAGGGACAGCTACGGGCTATCGCCCGAAGCCATCCCGGGATCTACGCCGGCCTTCTCGCCCGCAGCGCCTGGGCGATGGTCCCGTCATCCAACCAGTCCAGATCGCCGCCGACGGGAACGCCGCGGGCCAGCATGGTGACGGCCACGCCGGTCGTCGCCAGCCGCTCGGCGAGGTAGTGGGCCGTCGTCTGGCCGTCGACCGTGGCCGGCAGGGCGAGGATCACTTCCCGCACCGTGCCGTCGCCGGCGCGCGCCACCAGTTCGCCGGCGCGCAGCTTGTCCGGCCCGACGCCGTCCAGCGCCGACAACAGGCCGCCGAGCACGTGGTAGCGGCCGCGGAACGCGCTCGCCCGCTCCATGGCCCAGATCGACCCGACCTCCTCGACCACGCAGATGAGGCCGAGATCGCGCGCGCCGTCGGCGCAGATCGAACAGGGATCGCGGGTGTCCAACGAGCCGCAGGTGGCGCAGGTGCGGACCTTGTCGCGCGCCTCGACGATGGCGGTCGCCAGCGGGTCGAGCAGTTGCTCCCGACGCTTCAGCAGCGCCAGCGCCGCCCGGCGGGCCGATCGCGGACCAAGGCCCGGAAGCTTGCCCAGCAGGGCGATCAGTCGCTCGATCTCGGGTCCTGCGGAGGCAGCCATGGGCCTGTCATATGGGGGAACGACGGCGCCGGTCCAGCCTTGATCCGCGCGATCGGCGGGGGTTCCCGTCGTGACTTCGCCACCCGAACCCGGCGCGCACGCCCCGGCGCGCATGCGCCCGAGGCATGACGCCCGACACACGAAGGCGACTGCCAACCGGACCCCGGTTTGCTACAGACGAGGCCATGATCGCACCGGGCCCCACGCTTGAGACCGCACGCCTGATCCTGCGTCCGACCGCCGAAGAGGACCTCGACGGCTGGGCCGAGCTGATGGCCGACCCCGAAGCCAGCCGATTCATCGGCGGTCCGCTGGAGCGCGCCGCCGCCTGGCGCGGCATGGCCTCGATGGCCGGCAGCTGGGCGATCAAGGGCTTCGCCATGTTCTCGCTGATCGAGAAGGCGAGCGGCAAATGGGTCGGTCGCCTCGGCCCCTGGGCGCCGGAAGGCTGGCCGGGCACGGAGGTCGGCTGGGGCCTGCACCCGTCGGCCATGGGCAAGGGTTATGCGGTCGAGGGCGCCACGGCGACCATCGACTGGGCCTTCGACGTCCTGGGCTGGACCCGCGTCATCCATTGCATTGATCCGGACAATGCACCGTCGCAGCGCGTCGCCGAACGTTTGGGGTCGTACAATCAGGGGCCCGGTCGGATGCCGGCGCCGTTCCAGGACTATCCGATCGAGATCTGGGGTCAGACCCGGGACGAATGGAGAGCCAGAAGGAGGGTCTGATGACTCGTCGGGGGGCGATCATTTGCGGAGCGGCTCTGCTGCTCCTGTCAGGCGGCGCGCTGGCGCGGGACGGGGCGCAGGACGGGGAGGGCTCCCTGACCGTGGCCTTCCAGGGCGTGACCCAGGCGCGCGGCGTGGTGCTGTGTGCGGTGTTCGACAACAAGGCAGCCTACGACGCCAACACCGGTCCGGTGCGGACCCTGAATCTGCCGGCCGACGAGGGCGACTTCAGCGCCACGCTCGCGGGCCTGCCGCCCGGACGCTACGCGGTGAAGTCCTTTCACGACCGCGATAGCAACGGGAAGATGAAGTTCAACCCGCTGGGCATGCCGCTGGAGCCCTACGGCTTCTCCAATAACGCCCGCGCGCCCTTCGGCCCGCCCAGCTGGCGCGCCGCCAGCTTCGAGGTGAAGGCGGGCGCGAACGTCCAGGCGATCCGGCTCAGATAATCCTCTCCCTCTTGGGAGAGGGGGACCACCCGGAGGGTGGTGGAGAGGGACACGCAGCCGATCGCCGTCGGGGCGCGGTGTTCGATGCCGTCGTCTTTCCGGATAGCTTTCAAGCCGGAGCGCCTCCCGCTCCACCATGCTCCGCATGGTCCCCCTCTCCCAAGAGTGAGAGGAAGAACGAAATTTGACCTCCCGCACCGCAAGAGCTACCCAGCCTGCAGCGTCAGGTTCCCTCGCAAGAGGGTGAAAAGGGAACGGGGTCCAAATCCCCGGCTGCCCCCGCAACTGTAAGCGGCGAGCCTTCGCGTCACATGCCACTGGGCCGGTCCTCGGCCTGGGAAGGCGACGCGACAGGCATTGACCCGCGAGCCAGGAGACCTGCCCGGCGCGTCGTTCTTCCGACGGCCGGGGTGCGCCGCACGGACGGGGATTCCCGAGAGACGACACCGCAACCAGGCCGCGTCCGCGGCCCGGCCGGGGTCATCGCGCCCGGATCGGGTCGAGGCGCGGGTCGTCAGAAAGGAAGACCCCATGACCCGAGTCATGAACCGAACACTGCTTTGCTCCGCCTCCGCCGCCGGCCTGCTGATGGCCGCGCCGGCCTTCGCGCAGGAGGCGCCCAATCCCGACGTGGCCGCGGGCGAAGGCGCGACGGCCGTCGAGACGCTGATCGTCACCGCCACCCGCTCGACCCAGCCGGCGGACCGCATAGGTTCGTCCGTGGTCGTGCTCGGGCGTGACGATATCGAACGAGCCCAGTCGCCGGATGTGATCGAACTGCTCAATGACACCCCCGGCGTCAGCTACACCCGCAACGGCGGCGTCGGCGCCGTTTCCGGGGTCAACATCCGCGGCGCCGAGAGCAACCACACCGTGCTGCTGGTCGACGGCGTGAAGATGAACGACCCGACGGCGCCGCAGGGCGCGGCCAACTTCGGCAACCTGCTGGTCGGCGACATCGCCCGCATCGAGATTCTGCGCGGCGCCCAGTCGACCCTGTGGGGCAGTCAGGCGATCGGGGGCGTCGTCAATATCGTCACCGCCGAGTCCGACGAAGCCCTGGCGGCCGTACTCGACGCCGAGGCCGGCTCTCGCGGCACGGGCTATCTGCGCGCCGGCGCCGGGGGGCGGGCCGGAGGTCTGACCTGGCGGATCGCGGGCAGCCGGTACCGCACCGACGGCGTCTCGGCGTTCGCCGCCGGCGCCGAGGAGGACGGCTACGAGAACACCGGCCTCTCAGGCCGCCTGCGCTTCGCCTTCAGCGACGCCGTGTCGGCGGAGGTCCGCGCGGTGTGGTCTGACGGCGAGACCGACACCGACGGTTTCGCCGGCGACGACGACAGCTACGGGACCACCGAGGAGCTCGTCGTCTATGCCGGCCTCAATCTCGCCCTGTGGGATGGGCGGCTCAAGAACCGCTTCGCCTATGGCCACGCCGGCACCGACCGCGCCGCGCACCTGCCCTCCGATCCGGTCGCGCCGATCAGCTTCGAGGGACATGGCGAGACGCGACGCTGGGAGTACCAGGGCGTGGTGGCCGTCAGCGAGGCTTGGACCGCGACCTTCGGCCTGGAGCGCGAGACAGCGGAAATGCGCCAGCGCGCGCCCTGGACCTTCGATCCGAACCCGCCCTTCACGACGGGCAAGGTCGGCATCGACAGCGCCTATGGCCAGATTCAGGGTACGGTCGCGCCGGGCCTGACGGTCACCGCGGGCCTGCGCCGCGACGAGCATGACGAGTTCGGCGGCCACACCCTGGGCTCGCTGGCCGCCGCCTGGAGCGTGGACGACGGCGCCACCGTCCTGCGCGCCAGCTGGGGCCAGGGCTTCCGGGCGCCGGGTCTCTACGAGCTCTACAGCGAGTACG
Source organism: uncultured Caulobacter sp. (assembly GCA_937925635.1). GTDB lineage: Bacteria > Pseudomonadota > Alphaproteobacteria > Caulobacterales > Caulobacteraceae > Caulobacter. Next base: position 51,238 of record CALALX010000103.1, on the reverse strand, counting down.
GCAATACCGCCCTCGATCCGGAGGCGTTCGATAGCTGGGACATCGGCGTCGAGCGCAGGCTGGGCCAGGGCGCCGTGGTCTCGGCCATCTGGTTCCGGCGCGAGGCGGAGAACGAGATCCGCTTCTACAGCTGCGCCTTTGGCTCGCCCGAACCGCTGTGCAATCCGAACGGCGTGTTTCGCTTCGGCTACTATGACAACATCCAGAAGACGCGGGCCCAAGGCCTGGAGCTGTCGGGCGAGGCCGATTTCGACCGGCTGACGCTGACGGCCAACTACACCTGGACGCGGGCGGAAAACGCCTCGGGCCCCAACGCCGGCGCCCAGCTGGCCCGGCGTCCGGAGCACATGGCGAACCTCACGGCGGATTGGGTCTGGTCCGACGCGGTCTCGACCCAGGTCGCCGTGCGCTACGTCGGCGAGGCGTACAACGATGACGCCAACACGGTGGTGATGGACGCCTATACGCTCGTCGACCTGCGCGGTTCATGGCAGGTGACCGACACGATCCAGCTGTACGGCCGGGTCGAGAACCTGTTCGACCGGGACTACGAGACCGCTCGCGGCTATGGAACACCCGGACAGGGCGCGTTCGTCGGCCTGCGGGCGCGATTCTAGGACGGAGACCGACTTGCCGGCGTTGATGATCCAGGGATGCGGATCCGACGTCGGCAAGTCGGTACTGGTCGCCGGCCTCTGCAGGCTGTTCGCCAACCGCGGCCTGCGGGTCCGCCCGTTCAAGCCGCAGAACATGTCGAACAACGCCGCCGTCACCGTCGACGGCGGCGAGATCGGCCGGGCCCAGGCGCTGCAGGCCGTCGCCTGCCGCACGCCGCCGACCGTCGACATGAATCCCGTGCTGCTCAAGCCTCAGAGCGACACCGGCGCCCAGGTCGTGGTGCGCGGCAAGGCGGCGGGGACCTGGCAGGCGCGGGGCTATCAGGCGGCGAAGGCTGGGCTGCTCGACACCGTCCTGGAGAGCTTCCGCCGCCTGGAAGCCGAGGCGGACCTGGTCATCGTCGAGGGCGCCGGCAGCCCGGCGGAGACCAATCTGCGCCACGGCGACATCGCCAACATGGGGTTCGCCCGCGCGGCCGGCGTACCGGTGGTGCTGGTCGGCGACATCGACCGAGGGCATGTCATCGCCGCCCTGGTCGGCGCCCATGCGGTGCTCGACGCGGAAGACCGCGCCATGATCCGCGGCTTCCTGATCAACAAGTTCCGCGGCGACGCCTCGCTGTTCGACGCGGGGCGGGCCGAGATCGCGCGCCGCACCGGCTGGGCCGACCTGGGCATGGCGCCCTGGCTGCCGGCGGCCAGGGCCCTGCCGGCAGAAGACGCGGTGGCGCTGGATCGCGTCGCGACGGGACCCGCGCGGCGGGTGAGGATTGTCGCGCCGCTGCTCGGGCGCATCGCCAACTTCGACGACTTCGATGCGCTGCGGGCCGAGCCGGCGGTGGACTTCGCCTTCGTGCCGCCGGGGTCGCCGCTGCCGGGTGATGCGGACCTGGTCATCCTGCCGGGAACCAAGGCGACGATCGCCGATCTCGCCCTCTTGCGCGCGGAGGGCTGGGACATCGACCTGGCCGCCCACGTCCGGCGCGGCGGCCGGGTGCTGGGAATTTGCGGCGGCTACCAGATGCTCGGCCGGACGGTGGCCGATCCCGACGGTCTCGAGGGACCGCCCGGCGAGGCGTCCGGTCTCGGCCTGCTGGCGGTCGATACCGTGCTGACGCCGGAGAAGGTGTTGCGGCCGGTGCGCGGCCGGTTCGGCCAGGCGGCGTTCGAGGGCTACGAGATCCACTGCGGTCGCACGACCGTCTCGGACCGCCCGATGCTGACCTTCGACGACGGCGGGGTTGACGGAGCGATGAGCGCCGACGGCCGGATCGCGGGATGCTACGTCCACGGCCTGTTCGATCGACCGCAGGCCCGGAGCGCCATCCTGTCCGGGCTGGGGGCGGCGTCCTCGGGCGTCGACCAGCGACAGGCGGTCGACTCGGCGCTGGAGGACATCGCCGCCGCTCTGGAGCGAGCCTTCGACATCGCGGCGCTCGGACGGATCGCCGGACTTGGGGCCTTGAAGACCTAGCCTGGCGACAGGTTGCGGGGCGGGACGATGCGTCGGTAACGCGCCTCGACGACGCCGAACAGGCCGAATGCGATAAGGCCGAGCGCGATCAGGACCACGATCAGCGAACCGAACGGTTGACCCTCGACCGCGTCCAGGGCGTCCGCCCAGCTGCGGGCCTCGGCCGCCCGCACCTGCCAACCCGCGCGCAGCAGGAAGAGTCCGAGCGGCAGCGTCGCCAGGCCCCGGCCGATATAGCCCGCGCGGGCCAGGGGCACGGCCCAGCGGCAGAGGGCCCTGGAGCCGTCTAGGTGCTTGGCGAAGTCCTGGCCGACGCCCTGGATGAAGTTGCCGACGCCGACGGCGACGAGGCCGAGGCCCGCGGTGACCAGCAGGCCATCGCCGTGGGGCAGGGCGAGTATCTCCGCCGCCGCGGTCCTCGCGGACTCGCTTTCGTCGGCCTCGCCGATGTCCTCGAAGCCATCCAACAGCTCCAGGGCCGAAACGGCGAGCGCGCCGTAGGCCAGTCCGCTGACGGCCTGGCCGGCGCGGATCGCCAGCGCCCGGGGAGAATGGCCGTGTCGGTCCGCGTCGAAGACGGACTGCACGCCCCTCCAGATGGAAAAGGCAAGAAGACAGCCCGCCAACAGGGCGACGAGGAGCAGGCCTGGCGTCCAGCGCGCCCACAGGGCCATCGCCTCGTGCGCGCCGCTGGCGCTGGGGGTCAGGTCCAGCGCGGCCAGCATCGCCAGGACGCCGACCGTCAGATAGACGGCGCCGCGCGCCGCGTAGCCGAGGCGCGAGGCGAGCTCCAGCGCCCGGCGCCAGCGCTCCGGAAGCCGAGCCGCCACCGTCAGGAAAGGCGGGCTTTCTTCACGTGATCCAGCGCGACGGCGCCGGCCGCCGCCGCCGCGCCGCGCGCGCGCTTGCTGAACAGAAAGACCAGTCCGACGCCCACGGCGGCCGCGATCAAGGCCGGGGGGACCGGGCGACGTCTGACCCGCGTGGCGACCGCGCCGGCCAGGGCCTTGGCGTTGGCGGCCAACGCCTGGCGATTGTGCTGCTGGATCGCTTGCGGCTGGTTGGTCGAGGTCAACACCGCGCGAACCGCGTCCACGACGCCCGACAGGGCGCCGCGCTTGTTGTCAGGGAAGATGTAGGGGGTGGCGTCGGCCGTCATTGGGGGGCTCCTTGTTCTTCGCCCTAACGCGGTCCCTGGCCCGTTTGATCCCCAGGGACCGGCCGACGGAACCGGCGCCCTTGCCGGTCGGATCAGCGCTTCACCGGCGCGCCCCTGGCCCGCCCCTCGGCCACCAGCGCCGCGCAGTTCGCGTCGTCGGCCAGACCCGGTTCGACGAAAGGCAGGATCGCGGCGAGCGGGCTGAGCAGGGCGCCCAGCGCCGCGCCCACGCCGCCCTGAGCGACAGCGGTCCCGGTCTCGAGATCGACGCTTGGCCGGGCCAGGCGGCCGCCGATGTTGATGGGCACGAATAGGCGCAGCAGTCGCGGCTTCTTCGACTCGCCCTCGATGCGCAGGTGCAGCCGCTCGTCGCGCAGATCCACGCGGCCCTCGCCCTTGATCAGCACCACATCGGTGTCGACCACGATGCGATTGGCGCGGGCGACGCCGTCCTTGACGCGGAAGTCCGCCACGGCGCAGCGCACCCGGCTGCGGTTCGGGCTTTCCGACAGCAGCAGGATCAGGCCCTTGGAGATGTTGACGCCCAGGAGTTCGGCGAAGGCCTGGCGCACCTCGCCGCTCGGCGCGACGAAGGTGATCGTCCCGGTCGCGCTGGCCGCCGCCTTGCGTACCGAGTTTCCGTAGCCGGTCAGCTTGGCGCGCGCCGCCATCCGCCCTTCGATGACGGGCTCGCCCTTGAAGCGCTGCGTGATCCAGTCCTCCAGCCGCGCGCCAGTCAGCTTCAGGTCGACGTCGGTGCGCGGCACGGCCCTGCTGGCGTCCAGCCGGGCCATGCCGGCCAGGGTGCCGCGCGCGAAGGTCACCGACACTGGGTCGCCGGTCAGCACGCCGTCCTTCAGCGTCAGGTCCAGCGCCACCTTGCGCAGCGGCATGCGCGGCGCGTTCACGGTCTCGGCGCGGTATTTCACCTTCGCGTCCATGGCGCGAATGCGGTCGACCTGCAGCGTCGCGCTCGGGAAGACGCGTTGCTCGGCCGCCATCCGGCCGCCCACCGCCCGCTCCCCGGCCGAGACCGCCTCGCCGCCGGCCCGCGAGGGCGCGCCGCCGAAGACCGAGGCCAGGTCATCGAAGTCCAGGCGGCGCGAACGCAGGTCGGCTTCGAGATAGGGCCGCTCGCCGCGCGTCTCGACCCGGAGATCGCCGGCGATGTCGCTGTCGCCAATGCGGCCGCCGGCCTTGTCGAAGAGCCACGTCGTGCGTTGGCGCGTGAGCCGCCCGCTGACCCGATAGGGCGGCGTGTTGGGCAGGGTCAGTCCTGTGAGGAGATAGAGGTCGTTCATGTCCGCGCCGGTGATCGTCAACGCGGTCTCGAACCGGCCCAGGTCGAAGGGGCGGGTGATCTGGCCCCTGGCGAGAATCCGGGTCGGTCCCGCCCGCACATCGGCATCGAACGGATAGGGCCTGGACGGCGAGACGTTGAGCAGCGGGGCCCCTGTCACGGCGGCGGTGAACCGCTCGCCGTTCAGCCGCCCCTCGCCGCGCAGGGCGAAGACGCCGCGACGGGCGCCTTCGGTCCGCTCGTCGGTGAACACCGTGCCGACGAAGGTGGACCTGCGCTTGCGGTCGTCGAGGCGCAGGCGGCCTTCGTCGATCACGAAGCGGCGGATGGCCGGCAACCGGGCGCCGCTCCCGCCGCCGGCCCCGAAGCTCCAGTTGGCGCGACCGTCGGCGAGTCTCAGCAGGCTCACGTTCGGCCGCGTGATCCCAACGTAGGGCAGGATGATCCGCCCCGTCAGCAGGGCCGGCAGGTCGAGAGTCGCCGACAGCCGGTCGACCCGCGCCATGTCGCCCTTCGCCCACCTCGGCTGGCCGATGCGCAGGTCATGGATGTCCGCGCGGGGGCGCCAGGAGAAGGGATGGACGTCGAGGTCGCCCTTGATGGCGACCGGACGGTTCAAACGGGCGGAGGCGGCGGCCGCGACCGGTCCCCGGAACCAGTTCCAGTCGAAGACGACCAGCAGGGCGGTGAGGGTGACCAGCAGCGCCGTGATCGCCGCGAGGCTGTAGCGCTCGCGACGCGGCATCGCCCGCACGCCGTCGCCGGCGCGGGTCAGGAATTTTCCGATGTCGAGCAGACGGGTGGGCAAGCGCGTCTCCGGCCCGCCCCAGGGTCGATAAGCGCCGTCGGCGCGGATGCGTTCCGCGCCGACCCTGGCGTCAGTAGACCAGCTTGAGGGCCGCCAGACCGGCGGCGAGTGTCACGAACGCGACAATGGCGATGATCTCGTAGCGTTTGAAAAGCGGACCGTTTGGCGAACGCATGGCCTTCTCCCTTGTGCCGTTTCGGTTCAATGGAGACGGACGGCCGCAAGCGCCGCGCCAGCGATGGAGGAGGTTCGGATGCTCGGCAGGCGAGGGCTCGTCCTGGGCGCCGGCGCGCTCGCGGTCTCGACCCGAGGCTGGGCGGCCGGCGGCCCCGTCACGGTGTTCGCGGCGGCCTCGCTGCAGGAGTCGCTGACCGAAGCCGTTCGCCTGTGGAGCGCCGGTTCGGGCGCGCGCGCGCGCTTCAGTTTCGGGGCCTCCTCGACCATGGCGCGCCAAATCTCCCAGGGCGCTCCGGCCGACCTGTTCCTGTCAGCCGATCAGGAGTGGATGAACTGGCTGGCCGAGCGCCGGCTGGTCGCGCCGGCCACGCGCCGCAACCTGCTGTCCAACAGCCTGGTGCTGATCGCCCCGGCCGGCGCGAAGACCAGGTTGGCGATCGGCAAGGGCATGCCGCTGGCCAGGGCGCTGGGCGGCGGACGGCTGGCGGTCGCCGACACGCGCGCCGTGCCGGCCGGCCGCTATGCCCGGGCGGCGTTGACCAGCCTGGGCGTCTGGTCGTCGATCGAGCCGCGCCTGCTGCCGACCGAGAATGTGCGCACCGCCCTGGCCTACGTCGCACGCGGCGAGGCCCCGCTGGGCGTCGTCTATGCGACCGACGCCAGGGCCGAGCCGAGGGTGCGGGTGGTCGGGACCTTCCCGGCCTCCAGCCATCCCCCGATCGTCTATCCGGGCGCGATCGTCGCCGCCTCGCGCAATTCCGCCGCCGCCGTCGGCCTGCTCGGCTGGCTGCAAGGGCCGCGGGCGAGGGCGGTGTTCCGCAGGCATGGCTTCGGCGTGCCGGCTCGGCCGACCTAGGCGCTCGTTCCCCGCCGCACCCCGTTCACTCGCTCAGCGCGCCGGACAGAACGGCCTCGGCGTAGGCGCAGTGCATGGCGATGCCCCGCGCCATGACCTGCTCGTCCAGGGTCATGCGGTTGGAGTGCAGCGCGCAGCAGGCGCGATAGTCGCCGCCGACGCCGACCGGGGCGGCGCCGAGGAAGGCCATCAGCCCGGGGGCCTTCTGCAGCACGTAGGAGAAGTCCTCCGCCCCCATCATCGGATGCTGCATGGTCATCCAGGCGCCCTCGCCGTAGAGGGCCTTGGCGGTCTGTTCGGCCAGCTCGACCTCCTTGGGCGTGCAGACGGTCACCGGGAAGCCCTTGATGATGTTGACCTCGGCCGTGCAGCCGTGGGCGGCCGCGACGTGCTCGGCGACGCGGCGGATGCCCGCATGGGCCAGCTCGCGCGTGCGCTCGGACAGGGTGCGCAGCGTGCCCTTCAGGTAGGCGTCCTCGGGGATGATGTTGTTGGTCGTGCCGGCCACGACGTTGGCGATGGTGATCACCGCCGGATCGAAAACGGAAATGGTCCGGGTCACCATGGCTTGCATGGCCGTGACGATCTCGCAGGCCACCGGGATCGGGTCGACGGCGTCGTGCGGCATCGAGGCGTGGCCGCCGGCGCCGGCGACCCGGATCTCGATGACGTCCGAGGAAGCCAGCAGGGCCCCCGCCCGCCCCGCGAACACGCCCGTCGGCATGGTGGGCGAGATGTGCAGGGCGAAGGCGGCGTCGGGGATCGGATCGATCAGGCCGTCATCGAGCATGAACCGGGCCCCGTGATGGCCCTCCTCGCCCGGCTGGAACATGAACATCACCGTGCCATTGAGCTGATCCCGCTTGGCGCAGAGGGCGCGGGCGGCGCCGGCCAGCATGGCGACGTGCGTGTCGTGGCCGCAGGCGTGCATCGCGCCGGCGGTGCGGGAGGTGAACTCCAGCCCGGTGTCCTCGGTCAGCGGCAGCGCGTCCATGTCGCCGCGCAGCAGGACGGTGCGACCGTTCGGCGAACCGCGCAGGATGGCCAGCACCCCGGTCGTCGACGGTCCCTGGCGGATTTCGAGCGGCAGCCCCTCCAGCGCCTTGAGCACCTTCTCCGTCGTCTTCGGCAGATGCAGCCCCAGCTCCGGCTCCATGTGGATCGCGCGGCGCAGTTCGATGGCGTCATGGAGCAGGCTGTCGCCGGCGGCGGTCCAGCCGTCGCGGTCGATGGTCAGGGCGTTCATAAACGGACTCCGGATGTGATCATCGCACCGTCGCGCTTTTCGCGAGCCCGGTCTAGGAGGGGGACATGAGCACCGTGACCTTCGCCGACATCGAAGCCGCCGCCGGCCGTCTTGAGGGCCTGGCCGTCAGGACGCCGCTGATCGAAAGTCCGGCCTTGAACGCCGAGCTCGGCGCCCGCGTCCTGCTCAAACCCGAGACGCTGCAGCGCGGCGGAGCCTTCAAGTTCCGCGGGGCGATGAACCGGATCCAACAGATGTCCGTCGAAGCCCGCGCCCGCGGCGTGGTGGCCTGCTCGTCCGGCAACCACGCCCAGGGCGTGGCGCTGGCCGCCCGGATGCTGGGCGCGCCGGCGGTGATCGTCATGCCCGCCGACGCCCCCGCCATGAAGGTCGCCAACACCCGCGCGTACGGGGCCGAGGTCATCCACTACGACCGCTACAGCGAGGATCGGGAGGCCATCACCAACCGGATCTCCGAGGAGCGGGGCATGACCATTGTCTGGCCGTTCGATGACGCCGGCGTCATCGCCGGCCAGGGCACGGTCGGGCTCGAGCTTGTGCGGCAGGCCGAGGAGATCGGCGCGACGCTGGACGTGGTGCTGACGCCGGTGGGCGGCGGCGGCCTGCTGGCGGGAGTCTCCACCGCCGTCCGCAAGCTGTCGCCCCGCACCGCGATTCTCGGCGTCGAGCCGGAGGCCTTCGACGACACGCGCCGCTCCTTCGACAGCGGCCGGCGCGAGACCATCGACCCCGCCGCGCGCGGCATCTGCGACGCCCTGCAGTCACCCTCGCCCGGCGCCATCACCTTTCCGATCAACCGCGCCAACGTCGACGGCATCGCCACCGTCAGCGACGCCGATGTCGCCGAGGCCATCCGTTACGCCTACACGACCCTGAAGCTGGTCGTGGAGCCGGGCGGCGTGGTCGGGCTGGCGGCGCTGCTGTCGGGCGTGGTCGACGTCGAGGACGTCACGGTCGGGGTCGTGCTGTCCGGGGGCAACGTCGATCCCACCCTGTTTTCGCGCATTCTGGCTGGGGAGCTCTGAGCATGATCGACGGCTTCGTTCCGCGACAGACGCCGCTTTTGATGGTCCGTCGCGCCGTCCTCGAGCGGAACCTGACGACCATGCAGGGGCTCTGTCGCGCCGCCGGCGTGCGGCTGCGCGCCCACGGCAAGACCCACAAATGCTCGACCCTCGGGCGGCTGCAGGTCGAACGGGGCGCGGTCGGCCTCTGCGCGCAGACGGTGGGCGAGGCCGAGGCCTTCGTCCGCGGCGGCGTGCTCGACGTGCTGGTCACCGCGCCGCATCCGGCCTGGGGTTCGGCGCGCCTTGCGGATCTCGCCAAGGGTGGCGCGAGGGTCGGCGCGACCGTCGATGATGAGATCCAGATCGGGCGTCTGGGCGCCGCGGCCCGCGCGGCCGGCGTGACGCTGGACTGCGTGATCGACATCGATCCCGGCACGCACCGCACCGGCTGCCATCCCGCGCGCGCGGTCGAACTGGCCGGCATGGCCGCCGCAACAGAGGGCCTGAACTACGCGGGGATCCAAGCCTACGCCGGCCATCTTCAGCACATCGCCGACGTGGCGGGACGCCGGGCCGGCGACGACGGTGTCCTGGGCATGGTGGCCGGAGTGGTCGCCGACCTGACCGCCGCCAACCTGGCCCCGGCCGTGGTCACCGGCGGCGGCACCGGCACGCACAGCTATGACCTGGCGAGCGGAATCTTCACCGAACTGCAGGCCGGCTCCTACGCCTTCATGGACGTCGAGTACGAGGACTGCGGCGCGCCGGAGGGCGGCTGGCCGTTCGAGCAGTCGTTGTTCATCGCGGCCAGCGTGATCAGCGCCGTGCACAAGAGTCACGTGGTGGTAGACGTCGGCTTCAAGGCCAACTCCGTCGACGGCCCGCCGGCTCGCGTCGCGGCGGGCGCGGCCAGGGGCTCGCTGTGGCGGCCGATGGGCGACGAGCACGGCATGATCCTGCATCCGTCCGCCATGGCGGCGCTGAAGGGCGGCAACTTCGTCGACGCGGTGAACGCCCTGGACGCCGACGCGTCCGCGTCCTGGCCCGCCGACGCGCCGAAGGCCGGCGACATCGTCTGGCTGCAGCCGGGCCATATCGACCCGACCATCAACCTCTATGACGCCCTGCACGTGGTCGCCGAGGACGGGACCTGGGAGCGCTGGGCGGTGGATGGAAGAAGGGTGAGTTAGGGCCTCTCCCCTGTTCCGTCATCCTCGCGCCCGTCGCGAGGACCCATGAACACCGCCTTGGCCGCGCGTGCTTCGACACGCGTCCTGCGGACGCCGCTCAGCATGACTGGGATTGTAGGCCTTCCTTCTTTGTCATCCTGGGCAGCCGCGAAGCGGCGTGTCGAAGGACGCAACGAAGCTGCCGACTCACCCCGCATGGGTCCTCGCGGCGTGCGAGGGCGGTTATCGGAGCGCCCCTAGACACCCCGCCTTCTCCAGCACGGGCGTCACCCGCGCCTTTGCGTCAGTCGGAAGCGCGGCGAACGCCTCGCGAAGCTGCTGCAGGCATTTGACCTGATACTTGAAGACACCTTGCGAATAGGTGCGGCGCAACAGCTCGACCTCGAAGGTCTCCGCCCCCTTCGCCGCCGCCTCGGCGTTGGCGATCAGGAAGGGGAAATAGACCTCGCCGGCCAGGGCCAGCAGACCCTCCGCCGCCGGCGTGAGCGGCGCGTTCGGGTCGGCCCAGTCGCCGTCGAGCCCCGAGACGTCGTCGAGGATCGCCAGCCACCGCATCAGGTAGGGCGCCGTCTCGCGCATCAGGTCGTAGGGCGTGGGGTCCACGGCCAGCTGCGAAAGCTGCCCCATCCAGGCGAAGTCGGCCAGCGAGGGCCTCGAGCCGAACAGGTACGTCCCGTCGAGCGCGTGTTGGTTCAGCAGGGCGAAGATGCGCTCGGCCGTCCCCTCGATGACCGGGGCGTTCTGGGGCGTGCAGCCGACCAGGGCCATGCGGCCGACCTGCCGGTCGCGGAAGGCGGCGGCGGCGGCCTCGACCGCGCTTCGACCCTTGCCGCGCAGGCGGTCGAAGGCCAGCCACTCGCTCATCTGCTTCTGGTCCCGCTCGCGGAACCAGCGGTAGTGGAACATCAACTTGGTGCCCCACTCGTCGGCCATGTCCTCAAGCAGATAGGCGAGGAAGGCCTGGCCAGGGTCGGCGGGGACCACCGATCGCTCCGCATGGCGGCGCTCAAGCTCGTACACCAGCGGCGTGGAGTCGTTCATCACCGAGCCGTCCGGGAATTCCAGGATCGGAATGACCGGCGCCTTGACCTTCGAAAACAGGGATTGCGCTGTCGCCGGGTCACCCATGCTAACCCAGACGTGAGGCAGGCGCCGGTAGCGCATCAGCGCCCGCATCTTCATCGAATAGGGCGAACCCAGGCCCCCATAGAGACGATACATGGCTCCCTCCCCGGAGTCGTTTTGGCATACATAATGCCAATTTCGGGAGCGAGCGAAAGGGAGGACGCGATGAACGACCTGGATTTCACCGGCAAGCGCGTGCTGGTCGTCGGCGGCAGCAGCGGAATCGGCAACGGCATTGCCCATGGCTTCCGCCTGCGCGGCGCGACGGTCGCCGTCTGGGGCACCCGCGACAAGGTCGACTACAGGGCCGAGGACGGCTCGGACCTTTCGGGTCTCGACTTCGCGCGGGTCGACGTCTCCGATCCCGACCAGGTCGCCAACGCCCCCGCGCCGTTCGACGGGCTGGACGTGCTGGTGCTGGCCCAGGGCACGGTGATCTACCGCAAGGGCGAGTTCGAGATGGACGGCTTCCGCAAGGTGGTCGCGACCAACCTCGACAGCATGATGGCCTGCGCGATGCGGTTCTTCGAGGACCTCAAGGCGTCGGGCGGCAACATCGTGACGGTCAGCTCCACCTCGGCCTTCCACGCCACCCGAGGCAATCCGGCCTACAACGCGTCCAAGGCCGGCGTCGTCGCCCTGACGCGGACGCTCGGCCAGGCCTGGGCCGGCGACGGCGTGCGGGTGAACTGCCTCGCCCCCGGCCTGGTCGACACCAAGCTGACCAAGGTCACCACCGAGCACCCCGCCCGGCTGGCCGGCGCCTTGCGCGGCATCCCGATGCACCGGCTGGGCACACCGGAGGACATGGCCGGGGCGGTGCTGTTCCTGGCCTCGCCGCTGGCCAGCTACATCACGGGGCAGACGATCGTCGTGGACGGCGGTTTGATCCTCTGAATCGACGCTTGGCGAACAGGCTTTCCCGGCGATAGGGTCCCGCGCAAAATCGTTGCCTGGGAAGAGCGTCGTTCCATGAAAAAGTTCCTGCTCGCCGCGATCGCGGCCTGCGCCATTCCGCTGGTCAGTCTCGCCGCCACGGCCCCCGCGCCCAAGGCCGAGACCGCCCGCATGCGCGAGGACATCCGCGTTCTCTCCTCCGACGCGTTCGAGGGGCGCGCGCCCAACAGCGCCGGCGAGGAGAAGACCGTCGCCTATCTGGTCGAGCAGCTGAAGGCGATCGGCCTGCAGCCCGGCGGCGACCTGAAGGACGGCCAGCGCGTCTGGACCCAGGATGTGCCGCTGAGCCGCTATGAGATCGTCGGCAAGCCGACCCTGACCGCCACCGTCAACGGCGTGGCCCGTCCGCTGTCGCAGGGCGATGACCTGGCCATCCGCGCGGCGATGACCAATGTCGACCAGGTCACTTTCGCCAACGCGCCGCTGGTGTTCGTCGGCTACGGCGTCACCGCGCCGGAGCGGAACTGGGACGATTTCAAGGGCGTCGACCTGAAGGGCAAGATCGCCGTCGTCCTGATCAACGACCCCGACTTCGAGGGCCCCATTCTTGACGGAGAAGGGGGCGACTTCGGCGGCAAGGCCATGACCTACTATGGCCGCTGGACCTACAAGTATGAGGAGGCCGCGCGCCGGGGCGCCCTGGGCCTGATCATCGTCCACGAGACCGCGCCCGCCTCCTACGGCTGGCCGACGGTCAAGAACTCCAACACCAATGAGATGTTCGACATCGTCCGCAAGGACCCGACGAAGGATCACCCCACCGTCGAGGGCTGGATGCAGCGCGATCTGGCCGTCGAGCTGTTCAAGGCCGCGGGCCTGGATTTCGAGGCCCAGAAGGCCGCCGCCCGCACCCGCGCCTTCAAGCCGGCCGAACTGACCGGCGTGACCCTGTCGGCCGACTATCGGGTCAAGCATGAGGTCATCGTCAGCAAGAACGTCGTCGCCCTGCTGCCGGGCAAGGCGCGGCCGAACGAGACGGTGATGTACACGGCCCACTGGGACCACATCGGCATGGGTCCGGCCGACGCGACGGGCGACACGATCTACAACGGCGCCATCGACAATGCGACGGGTACGGCCGGCCTGCTGGAGCTGGCTCGCCTGCAGAAGGCCGCCGGACCGGCCGACCGTTCGATCGCCTTCCTGTGGGTGACGGCCGAGGAGAAGGGCCTGCTCGGCTCGGAATACTACGCCGCCAATCCGCTCTATCCGCTGGCCACCACCGCCGGCGTCCTGAACGCGGACGGCATGAACGTGTTTGGTCCGACCAAGGATTTCACCATCTCGGGCAGCACGAAGCTCGAGCTGCTGGACATGCTGATCGCCGAGGCCGGCAAGCGCGGCCGCGCCTACACCCCCGACCCCAACACCTACGCCGGCTACTTCTTCCGCTCGGACCACTTCTCGATGGCCAAGCGCGGCGTGCCGGCCATCTCATTCGGCGGCGGCCAGGATCAGGTCGACGGCGGCGTCGAGGCCGGCAAGGCGCTGGCCGAGGCCTATCGCAAGGATCGCTACCATCAGCAGGCGGACAACTTCGATCCCAGCTGGCCGCTGACCGGCATGGCCACCGATGTCGAGCTGCTGTTCACGCTAGGCCGCGATCTGGCCAACTCGACGCAGTGGCCCGAGTGGGGCGAGGGCGTCGAGTTCAAGGCCATTCGCGACGCCAGCAAGGCGGAGCGAAAGCCGTAGCGAAGTACATCCGAGTGTCCCCGCGCAGGCGGGGACCCAAGCGGGCCGTGGACGTCTCCACCTCGGCTTGGGCCCCCGCCTTCGCGGGGGTGAGCGGAGTTTGAAATGACCGTCAGCGTCTTCGATCTGTTCAAGCCGGGCGTCGGGCCGTCGAGCTCGCACACCATGGGCCCGATGACCGCCGCCGTGCGTTTCGTCGCGCTGCTGCGCGAGCAGGGGCTGCTGGACCGCGTCACCCGGGTGGGCGTCAAACTCTACGCCTCCCTGGCCTTGACCGGCCGGGGTCACGCCACCGACCGGGCGGCCCTGCTGGGCCTGATGGGCTTCGAGCCGGCCACGCTGGACCCCGACGCTGGCGACGCCGCGCTCGCCGCCTTGCGGACGGGCGGCCGGCTGCGACTGGGCGGTGCGGGCGGTCCGGAGATCGCCTTCGACGAGGCGATCGACATCATCTGGGCCGGCCGCGAGCGGTTGCCGCAGCATCCCAACGCCATGACCTTCACGGCTTTCGCGGGCGAGGCCGTCGCGGCGGAGCGCACCTACTTCTCCGTCGGCGGAGGGTTCGTTCGGGACGAGGACGAGATCTTCCGCAACACCGGTGATGAGGAGGGCCCGAAAGAGCCCTATCCGTTCGAGTCCGGCGCCGAGCTGCTGGCCATGGCGGCGGCGGCCGGCCTCACCGTCGGGCAGCTGATGATGGCCAACGAGACGGTGCGCCGTCCGCAGGCGGAGGTCATCGCCGGCCTCGACGCCATCCACGCGGCGATGGAAGCCTGCATCGACCGGGGGGTGCGGATGGAGGGCGTGCTGCCCGGCGGCCTGTCGGTCAAGCGTCGCGCGCGTCAGGTGCACCAGGCGATCATGGCCAAGGTCGAGAAGTCGATCAGCGACCCGCTCGCCGCCATGGACTTCGTGAACCTCTGGGCGCTGGCGGTGAACGAGGAGAACGCCGCCGGCGGCCGGGTGGTCACCGCCCCGACCAACGGCGCGGCGGGCCTCGTCCCGGCCGTGCTGCGGTTCTACGACCGCTTCTACCAGGGCACGCCGGAGGGGCGCCGCACCTTCCTGCTGACCGCCGCCGCCATCGGCGCCCTCTACAAGAAGAACGCCTCGATCAGCGGGGCCGAGGTCGGCTGCCAGGGCGAGGTGGGCGTCGCCTGCTCAATGGCCGCCGCCGGCCTCTGCGCGGCGCTGGGCGGGACCAACAGCCAGATCGAGAACGCCGCCGAGATCGGCATGGAGCACAACCTGGGCCTGACCTGCGACCCGATCGGCGGGCTGGTCCAGATCCCCTGCATCGAGCGCAACGCCATGGGCGCCATCAAGGCCATCGACGCCGCGCGCCTGGCCCTGCTGGGCGACGGCGAGCACAGCGTCAGCCTCGACAAGGTCATCGCCACGATGAAGCGCACCGGCGAGGACATGAACGAGATCTACAAGGAAACATCGCTCGGCGGCCTGGCCGTGGGTCTGGCCGTGAACCGGGTCGAGTGCTGAGGATGCCCGCGCGGGACAGACACTGTAGGTGTCTGTCCCCGAGGACACGGCTTCGCCGCCTCACGGGTGTTGGCCTGTGAAGGTTGGGGAGGTGGTGCGGAGCGCTCCGGTCTTGCCCGGATGTCTGTGTGTGCAAGGTGCAAGAGTGGGAAAGTCCGTGACGCTCCGCGAAGCTCGTTATCCGGAAGCTTCCGCTCGGCAGCCTTCGTTAGGGCTTAGCCGGAGCGCCTCCGACGGGCGGGAGCCTGGCAAGGCTTCCCCGGACCCTGACAGTAACCCCCTGCCAGCTGTCCCCGCTCGAACTCCATCCCGCCGCCGCCAAGGTCGCCGGCCGAGCGCCCTCCCCGTGCGATGAGACCAGCACAGGATGCGGCAGGCCCGGGAGGGGGTGGATCGAATGTGATCTGTCCTCCCATTCTTCTCCGCTCATCCTCGCGGAAGCGAGGACCCAGGTTTACGGCAAACGCAATCAGGGCGAGGGATTGCGCGCGGCCAGCCTCCCGCGCTGAGTGCACGTTCAACAAAGCCTGGGTCCTCGCTTCCGCGAGGATGAGCGAAGTTGATAGGATGGGTTGAAGGCCAGGAGAGACAGATGACCACTCCAACCATCCGCACCGGCTGCGGCGGCTGGACGTTCGAGCCGTGGCGGGGGGTGTTCTATCCCGACCGTCTCAAGCAGAAGGACGAGCTCGGCTACATGAGCCGGCGGCTGCGGTCGATCGAGATCAACGGCACCTACTATTCGACCTTCAAGCCCGACAGCTGGAAGACGTGGCGCGACGAGACGCCGGACGGGTTCGTGTTCGCCGTGAAGGGCAGCCGATTCACCACCAACCGCAAGGTGCTGGCCGGGGCAGGCGAGAGCCTGGAGAAGTTCTTCGCCCAGGGCATTTCGGAGCTGGGCGACAAGCTGGGTCCGATCTTCTGGCAGTTCGCCAACACCAAGGCGTTTGACCCGGAGGACTTCGAGGGCTTCCTCAAACTGCTGCCGAAGACGCTCGACGGGCGCCCGCTGCGTCACGCGGTCGAGGTGCGGCACGACAGCTTCCGCACGCCAGAGTTCCCGGCGCTTCTGCGCAAGCATGGCGTCGCCTGCGTCTACGCCGACCACGCCGTCTATCCCGAAATCGCCGACGTCACCGCCGACTTCGTCTATGCTCGGCTGCAGACCGGTTCGGACGACAACGAGACGGCCTATGACGCCGCCACCCTGGCGGCCTGGGCCGGCCGTCTGAAGACCTGGGCCGACGGCGGCGAGCCGGCCGACCTGCCCAAGGTCGATGTCGGCCGCGCGGCCCCTAAGGCGCCGCGCGATGTGTTCGCCTACATCATCCATGAGGGAAAGGTCCGGGCGCCGCACGGGGCGGAAGCCCTGCAGGCGATTGTCGACAAATAGGCGGCGCCTGCGCCGAAACTGGCGGCCGGCGCGTTGGTCGCGGTTCTCAACTTCGCGGTGCAGGGATAGGGTCCCCGCTTCGGGGAGTGCGCATGCTTGACGAGACCACACGGGCGACGGTTTTCCGCTTTCTGCAGGAAGCGCAGGGTCTCGCCACGCTCGAAGAGCTGAACGCCCGTTTCAAGGAGGCGGTGGCGGCGCTCGGCTTCACCGGCGCGGTCTATATCCGGCTCTCGGCCGACGGCCAGGTGCTGCCGCCGCGGCCGGTGTTCGGCGAGGGCGCGCCAGAGGGCTGGGTCGACTACTACTTCAGCCAGAACTATGCCCGTTTCGACACGGCCATCCCGATGTCGTTCCAGTCGCGTGACCCGTTCACCTGGTCCGAAGCCGCCGGTCGCGGCATGGAGCAGAAGACCGACACCCTGTTTGGCGAAGCCTTCGAGTGGTGGAACGCCGAGGTGTTGATCTGCCCGGTGCGCGGCATCAACGGCGGCCTGTCGATCGTCGATCTGAAGATGGAGAAGGGGCGAACGCTCCACGATGTCGAGCGATCGACCGCCCATGCGCTCGCCAGCCTTTACGCCGTGGTCGGCGAGGGCTTCCTCGAACGTCCCATCGCCCCCCCCGAACTCGAGAAGCCGCTCACCTGGCGGGAAGCCGAGTGCGTGTACTGGATCTGTCTGGGCAAGTCCGACGACGAGATCGGCTGCATCCTCGGCATCTCGCGCAAGACCGCAAACCACCATGTCGAGGCCGCCAAGGCCAAGCTCGGCGTGGCCAGCCGCGCCAGCCTCGCCTGGCGCGCCTTCGCGCTGGGCCTTGTGCAGCCTCCCCTGTTCTAGGGACCGCCGCGCTCCGCCGGCCGCCCTTGGGGGCAATAGGGTAAAAGCCCCATAGGCCGCGCGCGCGTCCTTCGCCGATCCTCGGCGCATAGTCGAGGGACGGACCATGATCCACGTCGTCACCCACGCGCAGCGGGCGTTGTACGCCGACCAACTGACCGCCATGCACCGCATGCGGCGAGAGGTCTTCGTCGAAACGCGCGGCTGGAAACTCGATGTCCGCGAGGACGGCGGCGAGTACGACCGCGGCGACGACGACAAGGCCATCTACTTCATGATGCTCGACCGGAGCGGCGGCCTGCAGGTCAGCGTCCGGGTCCGTCCGGTGACGGACTGGTCGATCCTGCTGGACGAAATGCCAGGGTGTGTCGAGGGCGATCTGCGCCGCTTGCGGCGCCCGGACGTCTGGGAGATGGCCCGCCACCTGGCGGGTCGGCAGGGGCGGTCGGTGGGCGAGGCCAAGCGGCGAGCCGGCGAATTCCGGGTCGCGATGCTCGAGGCGGCGCTGGACCGCGGAGTCACCAAGCTGATCGGCTCCGTCGATGTCGGCCTGCTGGCCTACGGCATCCGCGCCTGGCTCGATCTCAAGCCGATCGGTTTGCCGGTGGTCTACCCCGAGGGCGGCGCGGCCGTGGGCTACGAGATTCCGGTCAGCGAGGACCTGATCGAGCGTCTGCGCCGCGCCTACGGCCTGGCTCGCCGCTCGGCCTTCGAGGTGAAGCCCGGCGACGCCGCCCCCTTCACATCGCCGGCCGGCCTGGAGGCCGCCTGGCGCGGTCCGGCCGCCTATGGTCAGGCGGCGCACGCGTGAGCGCTCCGTTCGATATCGACAGTCTCTTCCTGACCGATGAGAACGATCTGTTCCTGGATCTGGTCAAGCAACTGACGCCCGACCGGCGAAGGATCGTCGATGTGCTCCTGCGAAAACTTGCTGCCGTAGAGGAAGCCGAAGGCGAGACTGCGGCATTGTCACTCATCGACGATGTCTCATCGATCCTCGCCACAACTCCGACGACGCACTAATCTCGCGTGCATCCGACCGTAAGAGTCGGACAAGGAGCGCTAGCCCAGTTTGAGTAGCGCCGGCTCGAGAGGTTAGATCATGTCCGATCCCATCGACGTGGGCGTGGGGGCCCGCATTCGAATCCGTCGCCGGGAGCTCGGCGTAAGTCAGGGTGTCCTTGCCGAACACCTCGGCCTCACCTTCCAGCAGGTTCAGAAGTACGAACGCGGCGCCAACCGCGTGTCGGCCTCGATGCTCGTGCGCATCGCCGAGAAGCTGAAATGCTCGGTCGGCTATCTGGTCGGCGAGGAGGGCGGTTCGGCCGGAGACCTGGACGGCGCCCAGCTGGCGCGGCTCGCCAGCAGCGGCGTGGCCGAACTGGTCGAGGCCTTCAACGCCATCCGGAGCGCCAAGGCCCGCGCCGCCCTCATGCAGCTGGCCCGCAGCATGGCCGAGGGCGAGGCGGGCGAGGACTGACCTCACCGCGGTTCCCTCCTCGGAGGGACACCGGGTCCAGGCCGCTCCAACCTCCGTCGCCGCGTCCCGCGGGACTTCGCATCGGTCGCCGCCGCGCGCGTCCGCTCGCCCGCGGACGAAGCGCTTGCCCTGTCGCTCCTGCTGCCACAATGCTGTCAGCAGGGACGTGGGAGGGTGCGATGAGACGCGCGGAAAGACTGTTCCAGATCATCCAGATTCTGCGGCGTGGACGCGCGCCGGTCACGGCCGATGCGCTGGCGCGGGAGCTGGAGACCTCGAAACGGTCGATCTACCGCGACATCGCCGCCCTCGTCGGCCAGCGGGCGCCCATCCGGGGCGAGGCCGGCGTCGGCTATGTCCTGGAGGATGGCTACGACATGCCGCCGCTGATGCTGACGCCCGACGAGATCGAGGCCGCCGTGTTGGGCGCCCAGTGGGTGGCCGGGCGCGGTGATCCGGCGCTGGCGCGGGCCGCCAACGATCTGATCGCCAAGATCGCCGAGGCGGTGCCCGACAATCTGCGGCCCATCGTGCTTGAGCCGTCGGTCCGGGCGACGCCGAGCTGGCGCAACGAGCCGGACAACATCGACATGGTCCAGGTGCGCGCCGCGATCCATGGCGGCCGGAAGATCAGGCTGAGCTACCGCGACGAGCAGGATCGCCCGACCGACCGCGTGATCTGGCCGGTGACGGTCGGTTACATGGAGACCAAGCGCCTGCTGATCGGCTGGTGCGAGTTGCGCGAAGACTTCCGATCCTTCCGCACGGATCGCGTCGCGCAGGCCGCCTTTCTGGACGAGCGTTTCCCTGAGCGGCCGGCGATCCTGCGCGCCAAGTGGCGGCGGGCGATGGAGGACCAGCGCGCGGCTTGGCGGACGAGCTCGCCGACGGCGTAGCGCGGGTCCTTCAAGCAAAGACGGCGGCGATGTCCCCGGCCGTCAGAAGTCGCCAGCCGCCGGGCTCCAGGTCTGTCGGAAGCGACAGGCCGCCGAGGCTCTCGCGGTGCAGGGCCAGCACATGGTTGCCCATGGCCGCGAACATCCGGCGCACCTGGTGATAGCGCCCTTCGGTGATGGTCAGCCGCGCCGAGGTCGGCGACAGCACCTCCAGCGTCGCGGGCAGCAGGGGCTTGGTCTCGCCCTCGAGCATCAGCGCGCCGGACGCGAACGCCGCCGCCTCATCGCCGCGCAGGGGTCGATCGAGGGTGGCGAGGTAGCGTTTGGCCACATGGTGTTTCGGCGAGATGACCCGGTGCAGCAGGGCGCCGTCGTCGGTCATCAGCAGAAGGCCCGAGGTGTCCTTGTCGAGACGGCCGATGGTGGAGATGGCCGGATCGCGGGCCCGCCATCGCGTCGGCAGCAGGTCGTAGACCAGCGGGCCGGACTCCTTGTGCGAACAGGTGACGCCGAGCGGCTTGTTCAGCATCAGGGCCATGCCGGGCAGGGGGTCGATCGGCTGGCCGTTCACGGTCAGCCGGCCCTGAAGGTCCGGCGTTAGGGCAAGGCGCTGCTCGGCGTCTTGGACAGCCTCGCCGTCGATCAGCACACGGCCGTGGCGGGCCAGGGCCTGGACTTCCTTGCGCGAGCCGTAGCCGAGGTTGGCCAGCAGCCGGTCGAGCCGGATGGTCGCCGCCCTGCTCACTTCACCGCCTCGATGACCTTGTAGCCGCCGGCGTCGGCCCGCGGCTGGACGTTGCGGAACAGCTCGCCCAGCACATGCTCGTAAGGCAGGTGCCGGTTGGCCACGAGCCACAGCACCCCACCCTTGCGCAGCAGCGCGGCCGCCTGCCGGATGAAGGCCTGGCCCAGTTGCTTGTCCTCGACCCCGGCGTCGTGGAACGGCGGATTCATGACCACGAAGTCGAGGCTGGCCGGCGCGACGCCGCTGGACCGGACGTCCGCCCAAAGGACCTCCGCCCGCGGATCGGCGACGTTGCGCGTCGCCGCCGCGGCCGCTCGGCCGTCGATCTCGATCAGCGTCAGCTTCTCGACCTTCGGCGAGGTCAGGATCGTGTGGGCGAGATAGCCGATGCCGGCGCCCAGGTCGGCGCCCTTGCCGGCCATCGGCGGCAGCGACTTCACCAGCAGCGCGCTGCCGGGGTCGATGCGGTCCCAGCTGAACACGCCCGGCTGGGTCCAGAGTCCCAGGCCCGGGTGCAGCCGCGGCGCGCCCTCGGCGATGGCGGCGTCGAGCCCGACCGGCGCGGCGGGCTTGCGCACGGTGGCGATGCGGTGGTGGCGGCGGCTGTCCTCATTGACCGTGCAGCCGAAGGCCTCCAGCTCCTTGCGCAGGCGCGAGCCGCCCTTGTCCTTGGGCGCCGCGGCGACCAGCCGACCGCCGTCCTTCAGGGCGCGCAGGGCCAGGGCCAGGGCGTAGCGGCGCTCGGCCGTCCCCGGCGGGGCGAGCAGGGTCACGCTGTCGAGCGAGCCGGGCGCGAGGTCTTCCAGCAGCGGCGAGCCGGGCGTCAGCGGCGAGATGCGGATCGCGCCGGCAGGGGCGTCCACGACCTCGCGCGGAGGAGCGCCGTAGACGGCATGGGTGTCAGGGGTGTCGGTCACCGGCGCGGTATAGCGGGGCTTCGAATGAGCGGACAGGCCCTGCGTCCTTCGACACGCCGCTGCACGGCTGCTCAGGATGACTGAGAGAGAAGGCCAATCACCATAGTCATGCTGAGCAGCGACCGCAGGTCGCGTGTCGAAGCCCGCACGACCTCACCCCACCCCCACGATCTCCAGCTCGGCGCCGGCCACTGTCGTCAGCTCGCCGACGCCCTTGCCCAGCACCGCCTGGGCCAGCGGGGAGACATAGCTCACCGAGCCCTTGGCCGGGTCGGCCTCGTCCTCGCCGACGATGCGCCAGGTCTGGCGGCGGCCGTCCTCGCGCTCGATCGTCACCGCGCCGCCGAACCGCACGGTCCCGTCCGCCTCGGCCGGTTCGACCAGCTGGGCGCTGGCGCGGCGCGAGGACCAGTAGCGCAGGTCGCGGGTCGCGCGGGCCATGGCCGTGCGGTCGTCCTTGACGTCGCCCGTCTGGGCGGATGCATAGGCGGCGCGGGCGGCGGCCAGCTCGGCCTCGATGGCGGCCAGGCCCTCCGGCGTGACCAGGTTTGGATGCGGGGAGATCGGCCGATCGGGCAGGTTGGCCGCGACCGACTCGTAGTCCTCTTCCTTGGTGAAGGCGACGCTCATGCCGGCCATACTACCGGACGGACCCCGGCCTGGGCGACCATTGTCGCTTCGCGAAGCGTCAACGGCGGCGGCGATTTCGCGAACCGCCACCGGTCCGTCGTGAGCCGACTCACCGGGAAAGCGCCGCCTGACCTAGGCTCCCATGATCGACATCTGATGGACCACCGCATGCGAAACCTGATCCGTGCCGCCCGCCCGCTGGCCAACGACCTTCTCTCCAGTCTCCTGTTCGCGGCCCTGGTCGCGCTGCACGTGGACGCGCGGATCGCCACCCTGGCGGCCATCGCGTTCGGCATCGGCCATGTGGCGCTGTGGCTGGTCCTGCGCAAGCCGGTCGCGCCCCTGCAGTGGGCGAGCCTTGCCCTGGTGCTGACCTTCGGGACCGCCGGCCTCTTCCTGCACGACGCCCGCTTCCTGATGGCCAAGCCGACGGTCATCTACCTGATCCTGACCGTGGTGATGCTCAAGCGTGGCTGGATGCTCCGTTACCTTCCCCCAGTCGCCGTCGGACACAGCGAGGGCGTCATGGTCGCGTTCGGCTATGTCTGGGCCAGCCTGATGGCCCTGACCGCCGTGGCCAACCTCGTGATCGCCGTCCGCTTTCCCGGCCTTTGGCCGGCCTTTCTCGCCGTCTTCCCGATGGCCTCCAAGATCGTCCTTTTCGCCGTGCAGTTCGTGACCGTCCGACACCTCGCCATTCGCAGCATCCGCGCCCGGCGGGCCCTTGAGACGGGGGTGGCGGCGTAGCCGCCGCGGCCCCCACGGGCTGCCGCCATTTCGGTCGCCCGACGCTTGACGGCCCTACCGTAAGGCGGCCCCCTCTGTGGAAAACAGGGAGAGCCGCCATGACCTTCAAACCCGAAGACCTGATGTTCCGCCCCGGCCTGATGAAGGGCGAGCGGGTGCTGATCACCGGCGGCGGCACCGGGCTGGGCAAGGTGATGGCCGAGGCCTGCCTGATGCTGGGCGCCGAGGTCTACATTTGCGGCCGCCGCGGCAACATCCTGGACGAAACGGCGAGGGAACTGATGGCCGCGCATGGCGGCAAGTGTGTCGGCATCGCCTGCGACATCCGCGTGCCCGAGGCGATCAAGGACATGGTCGACACGATCTGGGCCGACGGCGGCGCGCTGACCGGGCTGGTCAACAACGCCGCCGGCAACTTCATCAGCCGCACCGAGGACCTGTCGCCGCGCGGCTTCGACGCCATCGCCAACATCGTGTTCCGCGGCTCCTTCTTCGTCACCCTGGAATGCGGCAAGCGCTGGATCGCCGAGGGGAAGAAGGCGTCGGTGATCTCGATCCTGACGACCTGGGTGTGGAACGGCGGGCCGTTCACGGTGCCCAGCGCCATGTCCAAGGCGGGCCTGAACGTCATGACCCAGTCGCTGGCCGTCGAGTGGGGCCCCAAGGGCATCCGCTTCAACGCCATCGCGCCGGGCCCCTTCCCGACCGAGGGCATGAGCGCGCGGCTGAACCCGGGCCAGCAGCAAAGCGCCTACGAGAACATGAGCGGCAACCCGATGAACCGGGTCGGCGAGATGGCGGAGCTGGCCAATCTGGCGGTCTATCTGCTGTCGAAGGGTTCGGAGTATGTGAACGGCCAGACGATCGCCATCGACGGCGGTCAGTACAACGCCAGCGGGGGCAACTTCTCCCGCATGACCGAATGGGGCGACGACCAGTGGCAGGCCGTGAAGGACATGATCAAGGCGACCAACGACAAGGACCGGGCGCAGCGGACGGTCTAACGCCGGAGCCGCGCGAACGCCCGACCGTCCGCCTGCTGCTGTTCTCGCCGGCCGGCCGGCTGTTGCTGATGCGGTTCGAGGACGAGCACACCAGTCCCGGCGGCTGGTGGTGCACGGTCGGCGGCGGCGTCGACGAGGGCGAGGCGCTCGAGGAGGCCGCCAGGCGCGAGCTGTTCGAAGAGACCGGCCACACCGAGGTGGAGCTGGGGCCCGTGGTCTGGGTTCGCGAGCATGTGCTGACCGTCGAGGGCGAGCCGCGCCGGCTGGTCGAGCACTACTTCCTCGCCACGGCCGTCCATGAGGAGGTCATCGACCACCACTGGACCGAGCTCGAGCGCCGGGTGGTCAAGGCCATGCGCTGGTGGTCCCCCGACGAGATCGCCGCCAGCGAGGCGACGATCTTCCCGGAAGGGCTGGGGGAGCTATTGCTCGATCTGCTTAGGGACGGGCCGCCTGAAAGCCCGGTGCGGATCGGATAGTCCCCATCCTCTCCCCATGGGAGAGGATCGTGTGGAGGCAGACTCGCCTCTTTCTACGTCAGCTGCAGCCACGCCAGCCCGATCGCCCCGACCGCGATCCGCCACCAACCGAAGGGCGACAGGCCGCGCTTGCTGACGACGTCGAGCAGCACCTTCACCACCACCAGGCCCGACAGGAACGAGACCACGAATCCGACCGCCAGCACCGGCAGGTGGTCGCCGACCAGCAGGCTCTCGCGGCTCTCCCAGGCGTCCTTGGCGAAGGCGCCGACCATGGTGGGGATGGCCAGGAAGAAGCTGAACTCGGCCGCCGCCCGCTTGTCGACGCCGAGCAGCACGCCGCCGACAATGGTGGCGCCCGATCGCGAGACGCCAGGGACCATCGACAGGCATTGGATCAAGCCGATGCCGAGGGAGGTCAGAAACGGCAGCTTCATCGCATCCTGGTGGCGCGGCGCGGGGCTCCAGCGATCCAGGGCCAGCAGGCCGAGCCCACCGATGATCAGCGACCAGCAGATCAGCTCGGGGCTGCCGAACAGCACCTGCTTGATGAAGTCGTAGAGCAGGAAGCCCAGCACCACCGCCGGGACGAAGGCGATCAGCACGCTGAGCGCGAAACGGCGGTCCTCCGGGTAGAACGGCAGGCCGATCAGCACCTTCCACAGTCGGGTGAAGTAGAGGGCCACCACGGCCAGGATCGCGCCGAGCTGGATCAGCACGATGAAGCTGTCCCAGGAGGGATCCGTCAGCCCCAGCGCCATCTTGGTCAGCAGCAGATGGCCGGTCGACGAGACGGGAATGAACTCGGTCAGGCCCTCGACGAGACCGAGGATGAGGGCGGCGAGAAAGTCGCTCAAGGAAGCACCTGATTTTCTATTTGGTCTCGATTATGGACCATAAAGGGCGACGGTTCGGCGGCGACCTGCGCGAACGACTCGCAATCGATCGAATATTGGTCAAGAAAAGAGACCAACGCATTTTTCGTGCGATTGTCAGGCCGTATGAGCCGCATCACGCAAGGTTTTTCTCCATCACAGCGGGAGCGCGGCATGGTCGAGCGCATGCTGAAATTCACGACCATCGAGCGCCGGACTCCCGAGAAACGGGAAGCCGCGACGCGGGGTCACGACTTCCTGGAGATCTACGCCGACTTCATCGACGCCAAGGCCGCCGAACAGGCCTCGCGTTGCTCGCAGTGCGGCGTCCCCTTCTGCCAGACCCACTGCCCGCTGCACAACAACATCCCCGACTGGCTGCGCCTGACCGCCGCCGGCCGCCTGGAAGAGGCCTACGGCCTGTCGCAGGCCACCAACAACATGCCGGAGATCTGCGGCCGCATCTGCCCGCAGGACCGGCTGTGCGAGGGCAACTGCGTCATTGAACAGTCCGGCCATGGCACGGTCACCATCGGCGCGGTGGAGCGCTACCTGAGCGACAAGGCCTGGGAAGAGGGCTGGGTGAAGCCGCTGAGCCCGCTGGCCGACCGCGGCCAGTCGGTCGGGATCGTCGGGGCCGGCCCGGCGGGCCTGGCCGCCGCCGAGGTGCTGCGCGAACAGGGCTACGCCGTGACCGTCTACGACCGACACGACCGGGCCGGCGGCCTGCTGATCTACGGCATTCCCGGCTTCAAGCTGGAGAAGGACGTGGTCGCGCGCCGCACGCAGCGTCTGGCCGATGGCGGAGTCCACTTCCGGCTGAACTTCGAGGTCGGTCGCGACGCCACCCTGCCGCAGCTGCGCGAGCGTCACGACGCGGTGCTGCTGGCCAACGGAGTCTACGCCGCACGCGACCTGGAAGTCCCCGGCGTCGGGTCCGGAGGCGTGGTCGCCGCGCTCGACTATCTGATCGCCTCCAACCGCGTCGGCCTGGGCGACACGGTCGCCGACTTCGACAGCGGCATGTTGAACGCGGCTGGCAAGGACGTCGTGGTCATCGGCGGCGGTGATACGGCCATGGACTGCGTCCGCACCGCGGTTCGCCAGGGCGCCCGCTCGGTCACCTGCCTCTATCGGCGGGACAAGGAGAACATGCCCGGCTCGCTGCGCGAGGTCGCCAACGCCGAGGAAGAGGGCGTGGTGTTCGAGTGGCTGGCGGCCCCGCGCGGGCTGCTGGGCGACGCCGGCGCGGTCTCCGCCGTCCGCGCCGTGCGCATGCGGCTGGGCCCGCCCGACAGCTCCGGCCGCCGCGCGCCCGAGGCCGTCGACGGCTCGGAGTTCGACCTGCCGGCCCAGCTGGTCATCAAGGCCCTGGGCTTCGACCCCGAGGACCTGCCGACCGCCCTGCAGGCGCCCGATCTGTCGGTCAGCCGCTGGGGCACGGTGAAGATCGATCGCCGCACCCAGGCCGCAAACCTCGACGGCGTGTTCGCCGCCGGCGACATCGCCCGGGGCGCCTCGCTGGTCGTCTGGGCCATTCGCGACGGTCGCGACGCCGCCGCCTCCATCCACAGCTACCTGCGGACCAAGGCCGAAGCCCCGGCTCTGGTCGCCGCCGAGTGACCGCCATGAGCCAAGACCTCGACCGCTATCTCGCCAACCGCCAGCGGCTGATCGACAGTCACGCCTACGATCCGTCGACGGAGCGGGACAACTGCGGCGTCGGCCTGGTCTGCGCCATCGACGGCAAGCCGCGCCGCGAAGTCGTCGAGCTGGCCATCAAGGCGCTGAAGGCCGTCTGGCATCGCGGCGCTGTGGACGCCGACGGCAAGACCGGCGACGGCGCCGGCATCCTGCTGTCGGTGCCGCAGGACTTTTTCATCAACCAGGTGAAGAACACCGGCCACAAGCTGCGCCCCGGCCCCATCGCCGTCGGCCAGGTCTTCCTGCCGCGCACGGACCTGGGCGCCCAGGAAGCCGCCCGGACCATCGTCGAGAGCGAGGCCCTGCGCTTCGGCTTCTACATCTACGGCTGGCGCCAGGTGCCGGTCGACACCTCGGTGATCGGCGAGAAGGCCAACGCCACCCGCCCCGAGATCGAGCAGATCATGCTCTCGCCTCCGGCGGGCCTGGATGGCGAAGCGCTGGAGCGCGCCCTCTATCTGTGCCGCAAGCGGATCGAGAAGCGCGTCGCCGCTTCGGCGATCAACGAGTTCTACATCTGCTCGCTGTCGGCGCGGTCGCTGATCTACAAGGGGATGTTCCTCGCCGAGCATATCGACACCTTCTATCCCGACCTGCAGGACGATCGGTTCGCGGCCGCGACGGCGATCTTCCACCAGCGCTACTCGACCAACACCTTCCCCCAGTGGCGGCTGGCCCAGCCGTTCCGGATGCTGGCCCACAACGGCGAGATCAACACGCTGAAGGGCAACGTCAACTGGATGAAGAGCCATGAGATCCGCATGGCCGCCCAGGCGTTCGGCGAGTTCGGCGAGGACGTTAAGCCGGTCATCCAGGCCAGCGGCTCGGACTCGGCGGCGCTGGACAACACCTTCGAGATCCTGGTCCGCGCCGGCCGCGACGCGCCGATGGCCAAGACCCTGCTGGTGCCTGAGGCCTGGAACAGCAAGACCGACGAGCAGATGAAGCCCGCTCACCGGGCCCTCTACAGCTACTGCAACGCCGTGATGGAGCCCTGGGACGGGCCCGCCGCCCTGTGCGCCACCGACGGCCGCTGGGTCGTCGCCGGCAAGGACCGCAACGGCCTGCGTCCGCTGCGCGTGGCCTATACCGACGACGGCCTGGTGATCATGGGCTCGGAAGCGGGCATGTGCGGCGTCGCCGAGAACCGGATTGTCCGTAAGCTGAATATCTCGCCGGGACGGATGATCGCCATCGATCTCGTCGAGGGGCGTCTCTATGACGAAGAGGCGATCATCGACCGTCTCGCCGAGCAGCACCCCTACACCGAAT
The DNA here is from genome assembly GCA_937925635.1 of uncultured Caulobacter sp. Lineage (GTDB taxonomy): Bacteria > Pseudomonadota > Alphaproteobacteria > Caulobacterales > Caulobacteraceae > Caulobacter. The sequence continues at coordinate 23,122 of CALALX010000103.1, read as the reverse complement.
GGCTCGGCAACATGGTCGACCTCGAGGCCCGGATCGGTCCGGGGCCGGAACCGCGCCGCTATGCCGGTGAGGAGCTGGTCCGCCGTCAGGCCGCCGCCGGCATGACCCTGGAGGACCTGGAGCTGGTCCTCTCGCCGATGGTCGAGGACGGCAAGGAAGCCGTCGGCTCGATGGGCGACGACACGCCCCTGGCGGTGTTGAGCGAGAACTACCGGCCGCTGAGCCACTTCTTCCGGCAGAACTTCAGCCAGGTGACCAATCCGCCCATCGACCCGCTCCGCGAGACCGGGGTGATGAGCCTGAAGACCCGCTTCAAGAACCTCGGCAACATCCTGGCCGAGGACGAGGCCCAGACGGACGTCTATGTCGCCGAGAGCCCGGTGCTGACGACCGGCATGTACGAGCGGATCCTCGGCTACATCGGCGACAAGAATCTCGGCGTCATCGACTGCACCATGCCGATCCCGGCCGCGGAGGCGCGCCCCGGCGACGCCCTGCGCGCCAATCTCGACCGCATTCGCGCCGAAGCCGAGGACGCCGCCCTGCGTGGCTGCTCGACCATCGTCCTGACCGACGAGAACACCGCGCCCGACCGCGTCGCCATGCCGATGATCCTGGCCACCGGCGGGGTCCACGCCCATCTGGTCGGCAAGGGGCTGCGGTCCTATGTGTCGATCATCGTGCGCTCGGCCGAATGCATGGACACCCACTATTTCGCGGTGCTCGTCGGCGTCGGGGCCACGGCGGTCAACGCCTGGCTGGCCCAGGAGAGCTTCCAGGACCGGCTCGACCGCGGCCTGCTGGGCGAGGCGACGCTCCGTGACGTCTGCGTCAACTACAAAACCTCGATCGAGCAGGGTCTGCTCAAGATCATCTCCAAGATGGGCATCGCGGTCATCTCGTCCTACCGCGGCGGCTACAACTTCGAGGCCGTCGGCCTGTCGCGCGCGCTGGTGGCGGAGTTCTTCCCGGGCATGCCGTCGCGCATCTCCGGCATCGGCCTCGCCGGTCTGGAGAGCCGCGCGGTCGAGCTTCACCGCCGCGCGTGGGATCCGGCCTTCGTCGCCCTGCCGGTCGGCGGCTTCTACAAGTCCCGGCGTAACGGCGAGGCGCACGCCTTTGACGCCCGGCTTATGCACACGCTGCAGCACGCCTGCGACACCGGCGACTACGAGAGCTACAAGCGCTTCTCCGAGGGCATGGGCGCCTTGCCGCAGATCCAGCTGCGCGATCTGCTCGAATGGCGGACCGACCGGACCGCGATCAGCCCGGACGAGGTCGAGAGCGTCAACGAGATCCGCAAGCGCTTCCTGACGCCCGGCATGAGCCTGGGCGCCCTCAGCCCGGAGGCGCATGGCGCCCTGAACATCGCCATGAACCGCATCGGCGCCAAGAGCGTCAGCGGCGAGGGCGGCGAGGATCGCGCCCGCTACCGGCCCCTGCCCAACGGCGACAACCCCAACAGCGCGGTCAAGCAGATCGCCTCGGGCCGGTTCGGCGTCACCGCCGAGTACCTGAACGAATGCCGCGAGATCGAGATCAAGGTGGCCCAGGGCGCCAAGCCCGGCGAGGGCGGCCAGCTGCCGGGCTTCAAGGTCACCGAGATGATCGCGCGGCTGCGCCACGCCACGCCCGGCGTGATGCTGATCAGCCCGCCGCCGCACCACGACATCTATTCGATCGAGGACCTGGCGCAGCTCATCTACGACCTTAAACAGATCAATCCGGTCGCCCGGGTGACGGTGAAGCTGGTTTCGATGACCGGCATCGGCGCCATCGCGGCCGGGGTGGCCAAGGCCAAGGCCGACACCATCCTGATCTCCGGCAATGTCGGCGGCACCGGCGCCAGCCCGCAGACCTCGATCAAGTACGCCGGCTCGCCCTGGGAAATGGGCCTGTCGGAGGCCAACCAGGTCCTGACGCTCAACAATCTGCGACATTCCGTCCGGCTACGGACGGATGGCGGGATCCGCACCGGCCGTGACGTGGTGATCGCCGCCATGCTGGGCGCCGAAGAGTTTGGCATCGGCACCGCCAGCCTGATCGCCATGGGCTGCATCATGGTCCGCCAGTGCCATTCCAACACCTGCCCGGTGGGGGTCTGCACCCAGGACGAATCGCTGCGCGCCCGCTTCACCGGCACGCCGGACAAGGTGGTCAACCTGTTCACCTTCATCGCCGAGGAGGTGCGCGAGATCCTGGCGTCGCTGGGCTTCAGGTCCCTCCAGGACATCGTCGGCCGCACCGACCTGCTGACCCAGGTCAGCCGGGGCGGCGAGCACCTCGACGACCTCGACCTCAACCCGCTTCTGGTCCGCGCCGATCCGGGCGCCAACAAGCCCTACTGCACGGTCGAGGGACGCAACGAGGTGCCCGACACCCTCGACGCCCAGATCGTGCGCGACGCCGCGCCCTTCCTCCAGCGCGGCGAGAAGATGCAGCTGACCTACACGGTGCGGAACACCGCCCGGGCGATCGGCGCGCGCGTCTCCAGCCACATCACCCGCAAGTTCGGGATGAGCGCCCTGCCGTCCGATCACCTGACCGTCGAGCTGAAGGGGTCGGCCGGCCAGAGCCTGGGCGCCTTCGCCGTCCGGGGGCTGCGGATCGTGCTGACCGGCGAGGCCAACGACTACGTCGGCAAGGGTCTTTCGGGCGCCACCATCGTGGTGAAGCCTTCCCCACACCTGCTGGCGCCGGAGAGCAACGCCATCCTCGGCAACACCTGCCTCTACGGCGCCACCGACGGCAAGCTGTTCGCGGCCGGCCAGGCGGGGGAGCGGTTCGCCGTGCGGAACTCGGGCGCGACGACCGTGGTCGAGGGCTGCGGCGCCAACGGCCTGGAATACATGACCGGCGGGGTCGCCGTGATCCTGGGACCGGTGGGCGGCAACTTCGCGGCCGGGATGACCGGCGGCATGGCCTATGTCCTCGATCTGGCCGGCCGCTTCCGGGCCCAGGTCAATCCGGACAGCGTCGTCATCCAGCGCCTGGCCTCGCCGCATTGGGAAGAGCAGCTCAAGCGCCTGATCCGCGAACACGCCCGCGAGACTGGCTCGGCCTTCGCCGAGGGGCTGATCAATGACTGGGACCGCATGCGCGAACACTTCTGGCAGGTCTGCCCGAAGGAAATGGTCGGCCGTATCGACCATCCGCTGCAGTCGGAAGAGGAAGCGCACGAACGGGCTTAGGGCGCGATCGGCGGGGTGACCTGTCCCTCGCCCTCGGACGGTTCGGCGGACGATGACGGGATCAGGTCCGCCAGACTCTCGCGGGATGTTCGCTCGCTTTCGGTGAGTGGAACAGTCTGATCCGGAGTCTCGGCGGTCTCCTCCGGCCCCTCGTCGTCGCCGCGTTTCAGGGCGTCAGCCATCGGCTCGTCCTCGCCGCCGCCGCCGTCAGGCCGCGGCGTCAGGCGCGGGCGGCTCATGTGATCGAGATCGTCGCGCCGTTCGGCCGCGTCGGGCTTGTCCATGACATCCTCCATGCTCTTGGAAGGATGAAGCCGCCCGATCGTTCCATCACGCCGCGATCATTCCGGCGTCGGCCCGACGTATCGCGCCCGCGGCCGGATCAGCGCGCCGGTCAGGACCTGTTCGACGCTGTGGGCCAGCCAGCCGGCGGTGCGGGCGACGGCGAACAGCGCGAACGGCGCGTCGGGCGGCAGGCCGAAGCGCTCGGCCAGGGCGGTGAGCAGGAAATCAATGTTGGCCGCCTCGCCGGTCGCCTCCTCGACGGCTCGCTTCAGCAGGTTGTAGGGCGGGGGCAGGTCGAACGCCGGCAGCAAGGCCGCCGCACGCGGATCGCCCTCCGGATAGAGTGGATGGCCAAAGCCCGGGATCGGCCCGGCCCGGGCGATCCGGCCGGCCACCGCCGCCTCTGCCCCGATCCGCCCGCTCTCTTCGACCAGGTTGCGCACCCGGTCGGCGATGCCGCCGTGCAGCGGTCCTGACAGCGCCGACAGCCCTGCCAGCGAGGCCGCCGCCAGCGAGGCGCCGGTCGAGGCCGTCACCCGCGCGGCGAAGGTCGAGGCGTTGAGTTCATGGTCGGCCAGCAGCACCAGGGTCCGGCGAATGGCGTCGGCCGCCTGCGGTCGGTCCCAGGCGGCGGCGATGCGGGCGTGGATCGGTCCTTGCTCGATCCGCCCCGCCGCCGCGTCGGCGACGAGGTCGAGCAGGCCTGTGGCCTCGGCCGCCAGGGCCAGCGGCGCGCGACCCCGGGCGGGCGGGTCGACGCCCGCTCGCTGCGACAGGGCGAAGAACAGGCGCGCCCGGATCGAGCCGCCCTCTGGCGACGGCGTTCGCGCCAAGCCCTTCACGGCCGCACCGTGGCCGCCGCGCAGCAGCCGGGCCGTCGCCTCCAGAGACGCGTGCTCGGCCAGCGCCACGGCGTCACGCCCCCGGTAGAACAGTCGGCCGTGGGCGATGGTGGTGATGGCCGAGGTCAGCACCGGCTCGCCCCAGGCGATGGCCCCGGCCGCCACCTCGGCGGCCTTGCGCCCCCGGCGCTTGCGCTCGGCCAGCTGGCCGACGTCGGCCAGGCGATAGCGGCTGCGGCGCGGATCGTCCGGGTCCGGCCTGGCCTCGATCCGGCCCCGGCTCACGTAGGCGTACAGCGTCTGCGGCCGCACCCCCAACGTCTCCATCGCCTCTTCCGCCGTCAGCCAGTCGCGCTGCATGACTTCACATTGATTATATTGATCAAGATTGACGATATCACGATCAAGGCCGATCTGTCCCTCGAAAGATGGAGAAAAGAGGAGTTCGCCATGTCCGATGGCCTTGAGACTGTCGTCGCCGCCCACACCGTGCTGTCCGAGGTCGACGGCCTGGCCGGGCGTCTGGTGATCCGTGGCCGGTCCCTGGACGACCTGGCCGGAACCGCGACGTTCGAGGACGTCGTCCACCTGCTGTTCGAGGGCTTCTTCGACGACCTGCCCGCCGACATCGGCCCGGCGCTCGGCGCCGCGAGGACGGAGGTGTTCCGCGAGGTCGCGGCGCTCGACGCCAGCCTGCTGAAGCTGGATCCGGTCGAGGCCATGCGCGCCCTGACCGCGCGGCTGCCGGAGGGCGACGACCTCGCCACCGCCCTGAAGCTGATCGCGGCGCCGGCCGTCTTCACCACGGCCGTGGTCCGCGCCCAGCAGGGCCTGGAACCGGTGGCGCCGTCGGTGGAGATCGGCCACAGCGCCGACGTCCTGCGCATGTTGCGCGGCAGGCCGGTCAGCGCGCTGGAGGCGCGCGCGCTTGACGCCTATCTCGTCACGGTCAGCGACCATGGCCTGAACGCCTCGACCTTCGCCGCCCGGGTCATCGCCTCGACGCGGGCCGGCCTGACCTCGGCCGTTCTGGGCGGGATCTCGGCGCTCAAAGGGCCATTGCACGGCGGCGCGCCGGGACCGGTGATCGAGATGCTCGACGCCATCGGCACGCCCGGCCATGCCCGCGCCTGGCTGGAGCGGGCGCTCGATTCCGGCGAGCGGCTGATGGGCTTCGGCCACCGGGTCTACAAGGTCCGCGACCCGCGCGCCGATGCGCTGAAGGGCGCCGTTCGGCGGCTGACCGAGGGCTCCAACAGCGCGCCCGGGCGATTGGCGTTCGCCGAGGCGGTGGAGAGCGCGGCCCTGGCCATCCTGCGCGAACGCAAGCCTGACCGCTCGCTGCAGACCAACGTCGAGTTCTATACCGCCCTGCTGCTCGAGGCCCTGGCCTTTCCGCCGTCCGCCTTCACGGGGGTGTTCGCCATGGGGCGCGTCGCCGGCTGGCTCGCCCACGCTCGCGAACAGCTGGCCGGCGGCCGCCTGATCCGGCCGCAGTCGGTGTACGTCGGGCCGGCGCCGCGCAGGGCCGCGTAGACCGGGGACATGTACCGTCTTTGGTACGTGTCCCCCGCAGCTTCCAGCGGCTGGGGACACGCACTGAAGTGCATGTCCCCGATCGGAGCGCTATGCTGCGGCCATGGACACCGACGCCCGCCCGCTCTCCCTCATTGAGGCCACCGCCCTGACCCGGCGGGTGACGATGCTGTCGGTCGCGACCGCCCTGATCCTTGTGGCCGCGAAGGGCGCCGCCTGGCTGGCCAGCGGATCGATCGCGCTGCTCGCCTCGCTGGCCGACTCCGGCCTCGACCTCATCGCCTCATTGATCACCCTGTTCGCCGTGCGTTTCGCGGCCAGCCCGCCGGACGCGGAGCACCGGTTCGGCCACGGCAAGGCGGAGGCCTTCTCCAGCCTGATGCAGGGCGGGCTGGTCTTCGCTTCCGCCGCGCTCGTGGGGCGGGAGGCGGTGGTCGGCATCCTGCATCCGCGACCCGTCGAGGCCGGCGGTTGGGCGCTGGGCGTCATGGGCCTGTCCATCGTCCTCACCCTGGGGCTGATCACTGCCCAGGCCAGGGTGCTGAAACAGGCCAATTCGGTCGCGGTGCACGGCGACCGGGCTCACTACGCCGCCGATCTTGCCGCCAACGTCGCGGCCGTCGTCGGCATCGCCGGCGCGAGCCTCATGGGCCTGCATTGGCTGGACGGAGCGGCCGGCCTGATCGTCGCCGCCTGGCTGGTCTGGGGCGCGATCGGCGTGTTCCGCGAGGCCTCCGCCCAGCTCATGGACCACGAGCTCGATGAAAGCGCGCGCCGCCGGATCGTCGACCTGATGACCGAGGACGCGGCGATCAAGGGCGTGCACCAGCTGCGCACCCGCGCCTCCGGCCCCTACGTCCATATCCAGATGCACGCGGACCTCGATCCCGGCCTGTCGCTGGTGGCCGCGCACGATGCGGTCGTGGCTGCGGAGAAGCGCGTCCTGACCGCGTTTCCCGCCGCCGACATCATCATCCACGCCGACCCGCGCGGCCAGGCCGAACCGCACGGCGGAGCCTTCGCCGAGACCACGCATTAGTCCGCGGTAAACGCGGTCTTAAGGCGCGTCTGCGCCTGCTGTGCTTCCGAATCGCCGGACCCCCGATGAGCGTAGACCGCACCCTTCACCACTTCCCGCTCGACCCCGCCTCGCGCCAGGTCCGGCTGGCGCTGGGCGAGAAGCGACTGCCGTTCGCCGAGGTGCAGGTGCGCTGGTGGGAACAGCCGGATGACTTCGTGGCGCTGAACCCCTCGGGCGTGCCGCCGGTGCTGGTCGAAAGGGGCGGCGCCGGGGAGATCGTGGTCTGCGAGACGCGCGCCATCCTCGAACATCTTGAAGAGCAGAATCCCGAGCCGCCGCTGCTGGGGCGCGACCCGGCCGAACGCGCCGAGGCTCGCCGACTGCTGCAGTGGTTCGACCGAAAGTTCGACTCCGAAGTCTCGGGCTATCTGCTGCACGAGAAGATGGAGAAGCGGCTGCTCGGCCTGGGCGCGCCGGCGCTGGCCAACATCCGCGCCGGCCGCGACGCGCTGCGTCACCATCTCCGGTACATCGAGCACCTGCTGGTCGAGCGCGACTGGCTGGCCGGGCGGCGCATCTCGCTGGCCGACATGGCCGCGGCGGCGCACATCTCGGTTATCGACTACTTCGGGGATGTGCCCTGGAACGACGTGCCGGCGGCCCGGACGTGGTACATGAAGATCAAGTCCCGTCCCTGCTTCCGCCCCCTGCTGGCCGACCGCTGGCCGGGCCTGGCGCCGGCGCCGCACTACCACGATCTTGATTTCTGAAGACCCCAAGCCTCGGATCATCGAACGGGCCAGACGTCTGGGCTTCGACGCCGTCGGCTTCGCCTCGGCCTTCGCGCCCTGGCCCAACGGCGAACGGCTGAGGACGTTCGTGGCCGAGGGGCTGCACGGCGACATGACCTGGATGGAGGAGACGCTCGAGCGTCGCGCCCATCCCACCGGCATGTGGCCGCAGGCCAGGACCGCCGTCATGCTGGGCATGACCTACGGCCCCGACAGCGATCCGCTCGAAGCGCTGAAGCATCCCTCGCGCGGGGTGATCTCCGTCTACGCGCAAGGCGACGACTACCACGAGCTGATCAAGGGCCGGCTGAAGAACCTCGGCGGCTGGCTGAAAGCGAAGTTCGGCGGCGAGGTGAAGGTGTTCGTCGACACCGCTCCGCTGATGGAAAAGCCGCTGGCCGAGCGCGCCGGCCTCGGCTGGCAGGGCAAGCACACCAATCTGGTGTCGCGCGAGCTGGGCAGCTGGCTGTTCCTCGGCTCGGTGCTGACCTCGGTCGAGATCGAACCGGACGCCCCGGCGACGGACCGCTGCGGCGCCTGCCGCGCCTGCCTCGAGATCTGCCCGACGGGCGCCTTCCCCGCGCCCTACCGGCTCGACGCGCGGCGCTGCATCTCCTACCTGACCATCGAGCACGAGGGCCCGGTCCCGGAGGACCTGCGGCCGGCGATGGGCAACCGCATCTACGGCTGCGACGACTGCCTGGCCGTCTGCCCGTGGAACAAGTTCGCGGCCGAGGCCCGCGAGGTGCGGCTGCAGGCGCGTCGGGCGCTGAAGGCGCCGTCGCTGGCCGAGCTGGCCGCGCTGGACGACGCGGGCTTCCGCTTCGTGTTCCGCAAGAGCGCCGTGCAGCGCATCGGCCGAGACCGCTTCGTGCGGAACGTCCTCTACGCCATCGGCAACAGCGGCGACGCGAGCCTGCTGCCGAGCGCCGAACGGCTTCTGGACGATCCGGACCCGGTCGTCCGCGAGGCCGCTCAATGGGCGATCGGGCGTTTCAAGACGACCTGAGCCCTGGGGCGGCCGATCATCCCCGGCTCAGCGCCAGTCGACCCGCGAACGCCAGGAACACGCCGCCGGCGACGCGGTCCAGCCAGGTGACCACGCCTGGCCGCCTCAAGGCGGTGGACAGGGGGCGGGTGGCGCCGATCAGCGCCACGGCCCAGACCGTCCCCATCACCCCGTGCAACGCCGCCAGCCCGAAGATGAAGGGCGCGGCGGAAAATCCGTCGGGCGTGAACTGGGGCAGGAACGACACGTAGAAGACGCCGACCTTCGGGTTCAGCAGGTTGGTCATCAGCCCGCGGAAAAACCACCCGCGCGCGCCGGAGGCGGCAGACGCCGGGGCCGCGGCCGGATCGAACGCCCTGCGCGGCTTGACCAGAAGATTGAGTCCGAGCCAGGCCAGATAGGCCGCCCCGGCCCATTTCAGGATCGCATAGGCCGTCTGCGAGGCGGTCAGCAGCGCGCCCAGGCCGACCGCAACCGCCGCGCCCCAGACGAGGCAGCCGGCGGTGATGCCCAGCGCCGCCAGGAAGGCCCGGCGCGGCCCCTCGACGGCGGCGGTGCGCAGGATCAAGGCGGTGTCGAGCCCGGGCGTCAGGGTCAGCAGGCCGGCGGCCACGACGTAGGCGGCCAGGGCGGCGCCCAGGGTCACGGCCGCTCCTTCAGTGACCCGTCGGGTCCGGCGACGCGATAGAAGCAGGAGCGGAAGCCGACGTGGCAGGCGCCGCCGTCGCCACGCGGCCGGACCTTCAGCAGCACCGCGTCCTGGTCGCAGTCGACGCGGAGCTCGACCACGTCCTGCAACTGGCCGCTGGTCTCGCCCTTCTTCCAGAGTTCGTTCCGCGAGCGGCTGAAATAGTGGGCCTGGCCTGTCTCCAGCGTGAGTTTCAGCGCCGCGTCGTTCATCCAGGCCAGCATCAGCACCTCGCCGGTGTCGGCATGCTGCGCGACGGCCGCGACCAGGCCATTCGCGTCGAAGCGGGGCGACAGCCGGTCGCCGCGCTCAAGGGCGGCCTTGTCGGGGGCGGTGGGGAAGATGGGAGCTGTCATGGGAGTGATATGCGCCCTTGGCGAAGTCGCGTGAAGCTCGCACCCCGCTCGTCATCCTCGCCACAAGGGCGAGGATGACGGGACGAGGGAGGGCCGAGGAAGCCTCAGCCCTTGTTCACGAAGTCCAGGAAGCGCTGGCGCAGGCTGGCGTCGGTCTTGAACACGCCGCGGAACTGCGTGGTGATCGTCGAGACGTCGCGGTGGTGCACGCCGCGCGTGGTCATGCACTGGTGCTCGGCGTCGATCAGCACGGCCACGCCGGCCGGCTTCAGGCTGTCGCAGATGGCGTCGGTGATCTGCTGGGTCATCGTCTCCTGCGTCTGCAGACGCTTGGCGAAGATCTCGACCACCCGGGCGAGCTTGGAGATGCCGACCACGCGATTGGTGGGCATGTAGGCCACGAAGGCCTTGCCCAGGAACGGGGCCATGTGGTGCTCGCAGTGGCTTTCGACCTCGATGTTCTTGAGGAACACGATGTCGTCGTAGCCCTGCACGTCCTCGAAGATGCGATTCAGCTCCTTGGCCGGGTCGGCCTTGTAGCCCTCGAACCACTCGCCGTAGGCGTCGACCACGCGCTTGGGCGTGTCGATCACGCCTTCGCGGCGCGGATCGTCGCCGGCCCAGGCGATGAGGGTGCGGACCGCCTCCATGGCTTCCTCGCGGGAAGGCCGCTTGACGGGTTCAAGATCAAGACCGGGCACGCCGATCAGGGTTCGCTCGCTGGCGGTGGAGTCCATGGTTGGGAGGGTCTTTCCTGGGCTGAGTTGCGCCGGAGCGCCTGTCGCCCCGGAATTACGCGTGCCACCCGTTTCACGTCGCAGGGAGCCGTGGCTTCGCCCGCTGCTGGAAGCTATATGGGACCGCCCGCCAACCCGGCAACCTCTCACGTAACGTCAGTTGATATGACTTTGAAGCTCTATGACACCATGGCCCGCGAGAAGCGGCCCTTCGTCCCCGCCGATCCGGACCGGGTGACGATGTATGTCTGTGGGCCGACGGTCTACGGCTACGCCCACATCGGCAACTTCCGGCCGGTGGTGGTCTTTGACACGCTGTTCCGCGTGCTGCGTCACGTCTACGGGGCGGAGACGGTGATCTACGCCCGCAACGTCACGGACGTGGATGACAAGATCAATCGCAAGGCCGTCGAAGAGGGCGTGGACATCCGCGTCATCACCGACCGCTACCTGGCGGCCTACGAGGCCGATGCGGCGGCGATGAAGGCGCTGCCGCCGACGATCAGCCCGCGCGCGACCGACCACATCGCCGACATGCTGGCCCAGATCGGCGCGCTGGTGCAGCGCGGCGCGGCCTATGCGGCGGAAGGCCACGTCCTGTTCGACACCCAGGCCTTCCCGGACTACGGCCAGCTGTCGGGGCGGCCGATGGACGAGATGATCGCCGGCGCCCGGGTCGACGTCGCCCCCTACAAGCGCCACCCGGCCGACTTCGTGCTGTGGAAGCCGTCCAAGCCGGGCGAGCCGGTGTGGGAGAGCCCGTGGGGCCCCGGTCGCCCTGGCTGGCACATCGAGTGCTCGGCGATGATCGAGGCGGCGCTTGGTCTGCCGATCGACATCCACGGCGGCGGCATCGACCTGACCTTCCCGCACCACGAGAACGAGCTGGCCCAGGGCCGCTGCGCGCACGACCTGCCGACCTACGCCAACTACTGGATGCACAACGGCTTTCTCGACATCGAGGGGGTCAAGATGTCCAAGAGCCTCGGCAACGTCGTCATCCCGCACGAGCTCCTGCAGAAGGTCCCGGGCGAGGTGGTGCGCTGGGCGCTGCTCAGCGGCCACTACCGCCAGCCGCTGGACTGGACCGAGGCGCTGATCGAGCAAAGCCGCAAGAACCTCGACTACCTCTACGGGGTGCTGCAGCGGGTGAAGGGGCTGGACGTCGAGCGCGCCGAGCCGGCCGCCGCCGTGGTCGAGGCCCTGGCCGACGACCTCAACACGCCCAAGGCCTACGCCGAGCTGTTCGCGATGGCCAAGGCGCTGGAGACTTCGCGTGGGGAAGAGAAGGCCCACGCCAAGGCCGCGCTGCTGGCCTCCGCCAATCTGCTCGGCTTCCTGGCCGACGATCCCGACGTCTGGTTCGCCGGCGGCGCCGACGACGACCTGCGCCGTAAGGTCGAGGCGCTGCTGGAGGCCCGCAAGGCCGCCCGCGCCGCCAAGGACTGGCCCGCCGCCGACCGCATCCGCGGGGAACTTGATGGGATGGGCGTGGTCGTGATGGATTCGGCGGACGGCGCGACCTGGCGCTTGAAGGACTAGGCTGATCCGCTTCTCATCCGAGGGTCCCCGCGAAGGCGGGGATCCAAGCTGAATCAGACCCCAGACTCGCGTCTAAATTGAATCTCTGCTTGGGTTCCCGCCTTCGCGGGAACGCTCGGAGAGAGGCATGGCCTTCTACACCTACATCATGGCAAGCGGGCCATACGGGACGCTGTACATCGGGCATACCGACAGCTTGGCGAGGCGGGCCTGGCAGCACCGGGAAAAGCAGAGGCCTGGCTTCACGGCGAAGTACGGCGTCGTCCGCCTCGTCTGGTACGAGGTTCACGATACCCGCGAAGGCGCCAAAGCCCACGAGCGTCGGCTGAAGAAATGGAACCGCGCCTGGAAGATCCGTCTGATCGAGGCGTTGAATCCGAGGTGGCTTGATCTGTATGAAACGCTGAACGCCTGATCGCTTTCGGGCTCGGCTTGGGTCCCCGCCTTCGCGGGGATGATCGGTGTTTTTCATGGGCGTCAAACTCGAACGCAGAATTGGCATCCAGGCCCCCGACGAAGTGGTCTGGGAAATCCTGTCGGACATTGAGGGCTGGGGCGCCTGGAACCCGCTCTATCCGCGGGCGAAGGGCGAAATCCGCATCGGGCATCGCTGGGACCTGGACCTGGCGCTGCCCGGCCACCCGCTCCGGCAGATCAACCCCGTGATCCTCGACTGGGCGCCCTACGATCACATCCACTGGCGGCTCGACATGATGCGCGGCTGGGTGCGGACCGTACGCTTCCTCGAGATCGAGAAGATGGGCGAGGAGAACGTGATCTTCTCGAACGGCGAAATCTTCGACGGCATGCTCGGCGGCTCGGTGGCCAGGCGCATGCGCCGGCCGATCATCGACGCCTTCGAATCCATGAACGAGGTGCTGAAGACCCGCTCCGAAGCGCTGTGGGCGGAGCGGAAGGGCTAACCCCTTTTCTCCGCTCATCCCGGCGAATGCCGGGACCCAGATGACATGGCTGGATCTCGAACAGTTGGCTCCTCCGCCCTTTGATCTGGGTCCCGGCATTCGCCGGGATGAGCGGGTTTCAGGGGGCGGTCTGCGTTGCTATCTATAGGCCCATGATCGACGACCTCTACAGCGCCAAGGTCCTGTCCCTGACCGCGAACATCCCGCGGCTCGGGCGGCTGGCGGCGCCGCAGGGGTCGTCGGAGAAGGTGGCCAAACTGTGCGGCAGCCGCATCGTCGTGGATGTGATCCTCGACGTCGACGGGCGGGTCGCCGACTTCGCCCAGGACGTGAAGGCCTGCGCCCTCGGCCAGGCCGCCGCCTCGGTGCTGGGGGCCAACGTCATTGGGGCCGGGGTTGACGAAATCGCAATCGCGCGCGATCAGCTTGCCGCGATGTTGAAGTCCGGCGGTCCCGCGCCGACCGGACGTTTCGAGGACCTGGCCGTGCTGGCGCCCGTGAAGGACTACCCCGCCCGCTACGCGTCGACGCTCCTGGCGTTCGAGGCCGCGGTAGAGGCTGCCCGGATCGCGGCTTCACGAACTAGCGGCGCCGACGCGGCTTGATCGCGCGCGCTGGCGCGTGGATAAGCGCCGGGACCCGTTCACCCACCCTCGCGTCGGCATGACCCTCTACGAACGCAGCGTTACGTTGGCGCACCGCGCCTACAAGCTGACGCTGTCCCCGTTGATCGGACGCCAGTGCCGCTTCCTGCCGACCTGTTCGGACTATGCGCGCGAGGCTCTGATCACGCATGGACCCCTCCGCGGCGGCTGGCTCGCCACGAAGCGTCTTTGCAGCTGCCATCCCTGGGGCGGCTCCGGCTACGATCCCGTACCGGCGCCGCCACGAAAGTGCGAACCGGAACCATGATCGACCTGATCTTTCCCGACGGCTCAATCCGTCAATATCCGCAAGGCTCCAGCGGCCGCGACGTGGCCACGGCCATCTCGCCCTCGCTGGCCAAGCGCACGCTGCTCGTCCGGCTGGACGGCAAGCTCATCGACTTCGACCGCCCGCTGCCCGGCGGCGGCAAGGTCGAGTTCGTCGACCGCAATGATCCCGATGCGCTGGACACCATCCGCCACGACACGGCCCACGTGCTGGCCGAGGCGGTGCAGGAGCTGTTCCCCGGCACGCAGGTGACCATCGGCCCGAACGTCGAGGACGGCTTCTACTACGACTTCGCCCGCGACGAGCCGTTCAGCACCGACGACTTCGCGGCCATCGAGAAGCGCATGGCCGAGATCGTCGACCGCGACGAGAAGATCGTCCGCGAGGTCTGGGACCGCGACGAGGCCATCGCCCACTTCAAGTCCATCGGCGAGGACTACAAGGCCGAGATCATCGAGGGCCTGCCCGCCGGCGAGGAGGTCACGGTCTATCGCCAGGGGAACTGGAAGGACCTCTGCCGCGGCCCGCACCTGCCGTCCACGAAGGCGATCGGCAAGGCGTTCAAGCTGATGAAGCTGGCCGGCGCCTACTGGCGCGGCGACCAGAACAACGCCCAGCTGCAGCGCATCTACGGCACGGCCTGGGCCACGCAGGAGGACCTCGACGCCTATCTGACGCGGCTCGAGGAGGCCGAGAAGCGCGACCACCGCAAGCTGGGCCGCCAGATGGAGCTCTTCCACATGCAGGAAGAGGGCCGGGGCATGGTGTTCTGGCATCCCAAGGGCTGGCAGCTCTGGCAGACGCTGGAAGCCTACATGCGCCGCCGCCTGACGGCCGCCGGCTACATCGAGGTCAAGACGCCGCAGGTGCTGGAGCGGACGTTCTGGGAGAACTCCGGCCACTGGGAGAAGTACCGCCCGAACATGTTCGTCTGCGAGACGGTCGAGGGCGAAACGCTGTCGCTGAAGCCGATGAACTGCCCGGGCCACGTGCAGATCTGGAACGTCGGCCAGCGCTCCTACAAGGAGCTGCCGATGCGGATGGCCGAGTTCGGCGCCTGCCACCGGTATGAGCCGTCCGGCGCCCTGCACGGCCTGATGCGCGTGCGCGCCTTCACGCAGGATGACGCCCACATCTTCTGCCGCGAGGACCAGATCGTCGACGAGACGGAGCGTTTCATCCGCCTGACCAAGATGATCCATTCCGACCTCGGCATGGAGACCAGGTACATCGCCCTGGCCACGCGGCCGGAAGTGCGGGCCGGCTCTGACGAGTTCTGGGACCGCGCCGAGGGCATGCTCGCCGACGCCGCCAAGCAGGCGGGCGTCGAGCCGGTCATCGCCGAGGGCGACGGCGCCTTCTACGCGCCCAAGCTGGACTTCATCGTCCAGGACGCCATCGGCCGGGAGTGGACCTGCGGCACGCTGCAGCTGGACTACGTCCTGCCTGAGCGGCTGGGCGCGGAGTACATCGCCGAGGACGGCTCCAAGCAGCGGCCGGTCATGCTCCACCGCGCCATCCTGGGCTCGTTCGAGCGCTTCATCGGCATCATGATCGAGAACTACGGCGGCCGCTTCCCGCTGTGGCTCGCGCCGACGCAGGTGGTGGTCGCCCCGATCACCTCGGACGCCAACGACTACGGCGAGAGCGTCGTCGCCGCGCTGACGAAGGCGGGCCTGCGGGTCGAATCCGATCTTCGCAACGAGAAGATCAACTACAAGATCCGCGAGCATTCCGTCGCCAAGACGCCGGTCATCGCCGTCGTCGGCCGCAAGGAGGCGGAGGAGGGCAAGGTCGCCCTGCGCCGCCTGGGCAGCCAGGAGCAGCAGGTGGTGACGCTCGAGGAGGCCGTCGCCATCCTGACGGCCGAGGCGACGCCGCCCGACCTGCGGTAGGCGTTCGCGTTACCAAGCTTTAAGTGGCCTCCCTGACGGCCGGCTGGCAAAAGCCCGCCGCTCAGGGAGGCCCTTTCATGTCCGGAACCCGCGTCCTCGTCGTCGCCGCCGCCGCGCTGTTTGCCTTCGCGGGCTCCGTCTCGGCCGAGGACGCGCCTCCGCCCGCCGCCGCGCCCGCCGACTGGGGCCAGGCCCTGGCCGAGGACGCCAAAGCCTTCCGCGACATGATCGCCGACTCCCATCCGGGGCCCGTCGACCGGGAGAATCCCGGGTTCAACGCCCTGCTTGAGTCGAGCTTCCAAGCCGCGCTGGCGCGCGCGAAGACCGCCGACAGCTATGAGGACTGGTACTTCGCGCTGCAGGCGTTCGCCGCCTCGTTCGATGACGGCCATCTCAGCCTGTCCGGCTATGCCCCGATGGGCCACGTCTGGCGGGCGGAGTGGCCGGGCTTCCTCACCGGCTTGCGCGATGGCCGCCACACCGTGGTGTTCAGCCGCGACCCGGCCGCGCCCCCGATCGGCGCCGTGTTGCGGTCGTGCGACGGCACGGGCGCCGACGCCTTCGCGGCGGACTTCGTGGGCCTGGGCGCGGGCCGCTGGAAGCTCGCCTCACGCCGCGCGGCCTACGCCGCCACGCTCTTCGTGGACCAGAAGAACCCCTATGTGACGCGGCCGTCCGTTTGCGCGTTCGAGATCGAGGGCGGCGGGACGCGCGACTATCGCCTCGTCTGGCGCGACCTGCCCGACGCCGTGCGCGACGAGGGCTTCGCCGCCGCGCGCAGCCCTCGGTTCACCGCGCCGATCGAACTGCGCCCGGTCGAGGGCGGCTACTGGCTCGGGCTGGGGTCGTTCAACTCGGACGTCTCCAGCGGCGAGGGCCGCGAACTGGCGGCGCTTCAGACCGAGGTCGAGGCGGCGGCGCCGGCCATCCGTGAGGCCGGGATCGTCGTCTTCGACCTGCGCGGCAACAACGGCGGCTCGTCCAGCTGGATCAACGGCCTGGTCCGCGCGATCTGGGGCAAGGACTGGGTGGACGCCAAGCAGCCGTCCAGCGAACAGGTCGAATGGCGCCCCTCGCAGGCCAACATCGACCAGATCGTCGGCTATCACGCCCTGCTCGGCGACGATCCCGAGATCAAGCGCTGGCTGGACCTGATCGAGGCGGGGATGCGGGACGCCCGCGCGAAGGGGCAGCCGCTCTGGCTCCAGACGGACGACGGTGACGGCAAGCCGGCCGTTCCCGCTGTGGCGCCGACCACCGCGATGAAGGCGCGCGTCTATGTCCTCACCGACTACGGCTGCGCCTCGGCCTGCCTCGACGCGGTCGATGTGCTCAAGGCGCTGGACGCCGTGCAGGTCGGGCAGGAGACGTCCGGCGACACGGTCTACATGGAGGTGCGCTACGCGCCCCTGCCGAGCGGTCGGGTCAAGGCCGGCGTGCCGATGAAGGTCTATCGCGGCCGGGCGCGGGGCAACAACGAGACGGCCGTGCCGGCCCACGCCTGGACCGGCGCGCTCGGCGATACGGCGGGGCTGGAGGCCTGGATCAGGTCGATCGACGCGAAGCGTTGAGGCCATAGCCGATTCACGCTTGACCCTCCGGCCACAGAGGGCAGGCTCTGCCGAAAGCGCGCTGGCAGAGGCGCCATCGGGGATTGGAAGCATGACCGAATACGTCGCCCAGGACGGCGTTTCGATCGCGTATGACGACACTGGCGGCCCGGGCGCGCCGATGCTGCTGGTCCATGGCTTTTCCTCGAACCGCCAGGAGGCCTGGAAGCGGACCGGCTGGTACGCGGCCTTCGCCCAGCGCGGACAGCGGGTGGTGGCCCTCGACCTGCGCGGTCATGGCCAAAGCGGCAAGCCGCACGATCCCGCCGCCTATTCCCGCGAGATCCTGCTCGGCGATATTGTCGGCCTGCTCGACCACCTCGGCGTCGAGTGGGCCAATGTGCTCGGCTACTCGATGGGCGCCCGGCTGGCCCTGGCGCTGGCGATCACGCACCGCGAGCGCGTCGGCTACCTGATTGTCGGCGGCGTCGGCGAACGGCAGTTCGACCCGCCGCCGCCGGGAGATCCGATGGCCGTCGCGATGGAGGCGGCCAGTCCCGACGCCATCGGCGACCCGATGCTGCGCAGCTTCCGGCAGTTCGCCGACGAGCAGGGCGAGGACCGCCTGGCGCTGGCGGCCTTCAGTCGAGGCCGGGGCGCGCCGCTGGAGCGGGACGCTCTCGCGGGCATCGGCGCGCCGACGCTCGTCGTGGCCGGTTCACGGGATGACCTCGCCGGCGATCCGCACGGCCTGTCCGACGCCATCCGCGGAGCCAAGGCCCTGACCCTGGCCGGCTGCGACCACTTCAACGCCATCCCCCACGGTCTGCTCAAGGCGGCGGTGTTCGATTTCCTGGACGGCTATCTGAACGAGATGTGAGGCGTTGCGTGGTTCGCGACGCTCGCTTGAGGCTCGCTCCTCACCATGACGAAGGTGGGAGGGCTGCACTGAACTCGTCATCCTGAGGAGCGATCCCTCGGGATCGCGTCTCGAAGGACGCAGGGCGGGTGAGCAGGTCTACCGCCCCAGCGCGTACGGCCCGCCCTTGTCCAGCCCCGCCTTCCAGGCCGGGCGGGCGTGGATGCGGTCGATCCAGGCGGCCATGTTCGGATAGGCGTCCAGCCTTCCGAACGCCTTCAGCACCTCGGGGATGAAACTCATCTGCACGTCGGCGCCGGTCGGCTCGGACCCCAGCAGCCAGTCCCGGCCCGCCAGCGCGCCCTCGACATAGGACATGTGGTTGGCGATTTCACTGTCGATGCGAGGGTGCAGCGGCGCGCCGGCCTCGCCCAGGCGCATGACGTACATCAGCAGCATCAGCGGCAGCATGGCGCTGCCCTCGGCGTAGTGCAGCCACTGAAGGTAGCTTTCGTGGTCGGTCGTGCCAGGCGCGGGGGCGAAGCGGCCGCCGCCGTGCTTGCGGATGATGTAGTCGATGACCGCGCCCGACTCGTGGACCACCCGGCCGTCGTCGACGATCACGGGCGATTTGCCGAGCGGGTGGACGGCGACAAGTTCGGGCGGCGCGAGGCGCGTCTCGGCGTTGCGTTGGTGAAAGGCGATCTCATACGGGACCCCCAACTCCTCCAGCAGCCAGAGGATGCGCTGCGAGCGCGACTCATTGAGGTGGTGGACGACGAGCATGGTGATCTCCGGGGCCGCGCCTGGCGCTTGTGGGCCACCATCGGACGCCCGCCGCGCCGTGGCAAATTCTACCTCGTCGGCGGGCGATTGTGTGCAGGTGCGAAACGATTATAGTGCGGCGCAACAATAATCCGGGGAAACCTGCCAATGAGCGCCGCCGCCGTCCAGTCCGAACCGAAAGACCTGATCCTGCCCGGTCTGGTCACGTTGCTGCGCGAGGCCGCCGACGCGGCAGGGATGTTCGTCCACGAGGCCAAGGGCCCGGTGAAGGCGAAGATCTCGGCCGGCGGAAAGATCGATCGCAAGCTGGCCGACGCCGAGCAGCACGCCGTCCACGGCTACGGCTGGTACGCCTCCTACGCCGAGCTTCTCAATCAGGTCGCCGGCTGGGCGGAGCGCCTGGAGGCCGAGGCGGCTTTCGGCGAGACCGAGGCCCTGCTGGCTCAGCTGCTGTTCGCCGAATACGCCGCCCAGCTGGTCGGCGGCATCCCGATGAACCAGGGCGAGATCATCCGTCCGGCCGACCTTACGGACAATCGCGAGACGATGAACCGGCTGTTCGCCCCGGCCCTGGTCAGGCTGATGAGCGAGGGCGGCAGCCAGGCGGTGAAGAGCCGTGTCGCCGACCTCGTGGCCGGCTCCCGCGGCAAGGCGACGGTCGAGAAGACCGGCCTGGACGAGACCTTCGAGATGATCCGCGACCAATTCCACGGCTTCGCCGAGGAGAAGGTCGTTCCCTACGCTCACCAATGGCACCTCAAGGATGAACTGATCCCGCTCGAGCTGGTCAAGGAACTGGGCGACCTGGGGGTCTTTGGCCTCACCATTCCGGAGGACTACGGCGGCGCGGGCCTCGGCAAGACGGCCATGTGCGTGGTCTCGGAAGAGCTGTCCCGCGCGTGGATCGGCGTCGGCTCGCTGGCCACGCGGTCGGAGATCGCCGCCGAGCTGATCCTGACCGGCGGCACGCCGGCCCAGCGTGACGAATGGTTGCCCAGGATCGCCAGCGCCGAGATCCTGCCGACGGCCGTGTTCACCGAGCCCAACACCGGCTCGGACCTCGGCGCCCTGCGCACCCGCGCGGTGCGGGAGGGCGACAGCTATGTCGTCACCGGCAACAAGACCTGGATCACCCACGCGGCGCGCGCCGACGCGATGACCCTGCTGGTCCGCACCGACCCGTCGACCACCGACTATCGCGGACTGTCGATGCTGCTCGCGCCCAAGCTGCGCGGCGACGACGCCAACCCGTTCCCGACCCAGGGCATGAGCGGCGGCGAGATCGGCGTGATCGGCTATCGCGGCATGAAGGAATACGAGATCGGCTTCGACGGCTTCACCGTGCCGGCGGCGAACCTGCTGGGGGGCGTCGAGGGCCAGGGCTTCAAACAGCTGATGGCCACCTTCGAGAGCGCCCGCATCCAGACCGCCGCCCGCGCCATCGGCGTGGCTCAGCGCGGCCTGGAACTGGGGCTGAACTATGCCCTCGACCGCAAGCAGTTCGGCGGTCCGATCTTCGGCTTCCCGCGGGTCGCCAACAAGTTGGCGATAATGGCGGCCGAGATCATGGGCGTGCGCCAGCTGACCTACTTCGCCGCCCGCCAGAAGGACGAGGGCAAGCGCTGCGACCTCGAGGCCGGCATGGCCAAGCTCGTCGCCGCCCGGGTCGCCTGGGCGGCCGCCGACAATGCGCTGCAGATCCACGGCGGAAACGGCTTCGCGATGGAGTACGAGGTCAGCCGCGTGCTCGCCGACGCCCGCATCCTCAACATCTTCGAGGGCGCCGGCGAAATCCAGGCCCAGGTCATCGCCCGCCGGCTGCTGGAAGACGGAAACTGAGCCCCGCAGTCCGCCTGTGACCGTCTCGACCTCGCCGGTCTCGGCCTATCGCGGCTGCAGGCCCGCGAAGATCAGGCGGATCTGGCGTTCCATGATCTCGGTCATGATCAGATTATCGGCGCCCTGGCTGGCGGCCAGTCGGTAGTTCCAGGCGTAGGCCCCCATGAGAGTATCCAGAATCAGGGCGAGGTCCGCGTCGTCGCGAACCTCGCCCTTCGCCTGGCCGTCGCGGAGCATGTCGATGATCATGTCCTTGAAGCGGATGTTGCGTCCGTAGGGGATGGTGCTGGCGTCCAGCGACGGACTGAACGAGGCGGCGATGTGGGCGAGGAACAGCCTGACCCGTCGGCACTCGAAGTCGTAGTGGATGGCGAACAGCGATGAGAGGCGATCGACGGTCGAGCCGCGCATGTGCCTGGCGACGCGTTCGAGTTCGCTGTGGAGCGCGTCGACCCGGTCATCCATGACCTGGCTGAGCACGTCGGCCTTGGACGCAAAGGTCGTGAACACGCTGCCGACGGAGACGCCGGCCCGCTCCGCGACAGCGCGGATGGTGGTTTCCTCGTAGCCGATCTCGTTGAAGAGATCGCGCGCCGCTTCCAGTACCTTGCGACGCGTTTCCAGCTTCTGCGTTTCGCGAACGCCCGCCAATGGATGCCCCCCCGGACAGTCCGCGCCCCTCGCTGAGGGGCGCGGGAGTCACTAAGCCTTGATCGCCGACATGATCACGTCGATCCGTTCCGCGAGTTTGTCGGTCTGGTTCTCGACCGACAGGCCCTCGAAGGCCGCCGGGCGGTAGCCGGCGAGGTACAGGTCCCACAGCATGTCGGCCACCACGCGCAGGTCGAACTTCTGGGTCAGCTCTCCCCGTTCGACGCCGCGCTCCAGCACCTCCTGCACCAGCGAACGGATCGGACGCATGGCCTCGCGGCGCAGTCGTTCGGCCTCGGGGGTGCGGGTCCAGGACGCGGCCAGGGCCGCCTGGATCAGCGGAAGCTGGTGGGCGTGGGCGCGGTAGGCGGCGCCGAACATGCCGACCAGGGCCTCGCGGCTGGTCGTGGCGCCCACGACGGCGTCCTGCATCGGTTCGACCAGGCCGGCGAAATCGTCGTTGAGGATGGCGTCGAACAGCTCGTTCTTGTCCGTGAAGCTGGCGAAGACCGCCCCCGTCGACATGCCGGCGGCGCGGGCGATGTCACGAATGGTGGCGCCTTCGTAGCCCCGCTCGATGAACAGGTCCCGGGCCGACTGCAGGACCTTCTCGCGGGTCTGCTGCTTGGCCAGGGCCCGGCGAGTCATCTTCTGCGGCCGGATGGCCGGAGCGTGCATGCGCATTGGGATATGATTCATTGGTCCGCCTCCAAACGGGCCAGCGCCGCCTCGGCGCGTTTCTCGAATTCAACGCAGTACTCTTCGACGACCTTGACCAGGACGTCGGCGTATCGGCGTGCAAGATCGCGGCCGTCTTGCGCGGCGTCGCGCAGATCCACGATCAACTGCCGAACCTCGGCGATGGTTTCGTCTTCGGCCGCCGGATGGGCGGCGGCGCTTTGGGTCAGGCCCATAAGGTGCTCCGTCTCGCCTCCCCGCGCTTTCAAGGCCGACGCGATCCGCGGTGAGGGGTCGATCGCGTTCAATGAACATGCTCATCGAGCAATGTGAGGGCGCCGCGTACAACGAACGCTGGTCACGATCAAGAACTTTCTTTCTGGCCATTTCGCGGCCAAATCAAGCCTGTCCACCGGTGGCATCGGGCCTTGGTGACCGAACTGCGACAAATGCGCTCAGTGAACACGCTCAGTGAAAATGAACCGAAGATGAATGAAACGGCCTGTGGTTCGCCCTGGGCTTAGGCGCTAGGTTCCAATCATGGACACGCTGTTCGACATTCTGATCCCGGTCTCGCTAGGCGCGGTGCTGCTGGCGCTGGCGGGCGGCCTCTACGCCCTCTACCGCGGCGGCGACTTCGGCCGCTCCTATTCCAACAAGCTGATGCGGCTGCGCGTCATCCTGCAGTTCCTCGCGATCATTGTCCTGGTCGCCGCATTCTGGTGGCGGACGCGGGGCTAGGCAGGAATGGTCACCCTCAATCGGATATACACGCGCACGGGCGATGGCGGCACGACGCGGCTTTCGACCGGCGAGCCCGTGGCGAAGGACGATCTGAGGGTCGAGGCCTACGGCACGGTCGACGAGACCAACAGTTGCCTGGGCCTGGCGCGGCTGCACACGGCGGACGACGCCCTGCTCGACGGCATCCTGATGCGGGCCCAGAATGATCTGTTCGACCTCGGCGCCGACCTGGCCACGCCCGACCGCGGCAAGCCGCTGGCCTGGGA
>CALALX010000102.1 GCA_937925635.1 uncultured Caulobacter sp. | reverse complement strand
CATTCTTGACAGTGACGAGCCATTTCAGTCTGAGGCCGTGGGGACGCTTGTCTCAAAGCTGGTCGAGCTTTCCATGCGGATGCAAACACCAGCACAAGGTCCAGTTGACACGCCGGAAGATGATCGAGATCAGCTGTCTTGATGGCTCTGTCCATTCTGCGCCCCCTATTTTTCAGCGCGTATTGGTCGCCATCACGACATCCGGAACAACACATATTCAAGTTAAGCGCCGGGGTAACTTGATGAGAGAATTAGGAAAACGCGGAGATGGGTGACCGCCACGACATACTCCCCCGGCTCCATGCAGCATGGTCGGCGCCGGAGCGGCTGGCGCAGGACGATCTGCGCGACCTGTTGAGCAAGGCCATCACCGAGATAGAGGCGCTGCGGCTCCTGGTCGACAAGGACAAGCTGACCGCGCTCGAGGATGCGGTGAGAGAAAACGCGCCCCGTTGAGGGCTACGCGGAGGTCGTCGCTTGGCAGCACTACCCGCCGACATCGTCAGCAGGATCGCAAGGGCCGAAGATCATGTCCGTGACTTTGAGGCCAGACTGACAGCCTTCCTTGCGAGCGGATGCTACAAAGTCGGAATCAAGAATGACTACGGCCGACGCAAGCGCATCTATTATGCGTCGCATGTCGCGCCCTTTCCGGAAAGCCTTGCAGTTATTGCCGCAGACGCAATGAGCAACCTGCGTGCCGCCCTCGATTACGTCGCATACATGGCCGTGGTTCGGGGGATCGGTGGGGACCCAAGCTGGGTATATTTTCCGATTGCCAGTTCCGCGCAGGGATATGAAACCGCGTGCAGCAGACTGAAAAAGAGTGTTGGGAAGGAGGTCGCCGACACATTCGACGCAGCCGAACCATACCTCGGCGGGAAGGGTGGTGCGCTGTGGCGAATGCAAGAGTTGCACCGTCGGGACAAGCACCGCGGCCTGCTCGGAGCCTACATCGCCAACGGCGGGGTCGTCATCTCCGATCACCTGCGGACGATGGCGGGTCCTGGGTTCGCCGACCTCATTCCTGACTTCTTCCTGCGCGGCCCTGAAGGACCGATAAAGGAGGGCACACATCTCTACATCGAGCCCCTCGACCTGGAAATCCAGACGGATCAGCGCTTCACGTTTACAGTATCGTTCGTAGAACCGTGGCTTACGGGACCAAGAGAACCGGCCCTTACCACGCTGCACGATTTCATTGATTGCGTCAGAAAGACGGTCGACGGGTTTCGTCCCTTCCTCGGGTAGCTGAGCGCCCACCGGGACCCTTGCTGGCGTAGTACCGACCTCGCCCCAGCCCTCCGCTGTATCTTCCGCCATCGCATCCTCCGCTGATCCGCCGGGTGGCGGCTGGGCGAACTATGCACCGGGCCATTTTCCGGGGCTAGGTTTTTCCCTATTGACGTCCTAGGATATTGCCTAGATACTCATCCCATCGCACACGCCGCCGGCCCCGGCCGCGGCCCGCCAGATGGGAGCCAGACGATGCAGCAGATCACCGCCACGTCCGCCTACTACATGGGCCGCAACGACTACTGGGGTGAATTCCCCGCCGAGCCGTCCCGGGCTGGCGCGTTCTCCGCCGACTACCGGCGCGGATACCGCAATGCGCGCGCCGAGGACGGGCTGGATCAGGACATCGAATGGGACAGCGAGGCGGGCGACTAGCCCGCCCCCGGGCGTCAGCGGCCTGAGCCCTTCGGGGCTCTACCCGCGACCCTTCCGGTGGGGGCGCCGGCGCGGACCTCGGTGGGCAGCGGGTGACAGCCGGAGAGACGGCACAGCATCAGCCCGCCAGATGGGAGCCCTCCGAGCCATGCTCTACCCCTTCGCCCTCCTGCTCTGCATCGCCGCCGCAGCGATCGCGATCGCCGTCAGCGCCGAGATCGCCGCCGCCGCGAGGGATGCGTGATGAGCGCCCTCGACGAGTACGCGGTGTTCCGGCATCCGCTCTATCGCCATGTGGAGAACCCCGGCGACTACGGCCGGGCGGCGATCGTCTCGATCCACGGCCCCGCGGATCACTTCCACGCGTTCAAGCGCCAGGGCCCGATCAGCCCCATAAGCAACGCGGCCCGTGTACGCTCGATGAACCTCAACGCGATCGGCATCACCGGCGGGTTCATCGCCGAGGCGCTGGGAGGGGCCGCGTGATGGCCGCTATCCTGCTTGACCCGCTCGTCCAGGTCATCGCCGCTCGCGTGCTCACCTTCGTCGGCCTCGCCGTCGCCCTCGGCGGCCTGATCGCGGCGTGGGAGATGCACGACGAGATCGCCGCCGACGTCTGGCGGCGCATCCGGGATTTCGGGCTGTGACGCCCCGCCCGACGACGACCGCGGACGCTGCGGTGATCTGCGCCTGGCTCCGCGCCAGCCGCCACGCGGACAGCCTCTGGGCTGCGGCGCTGGACGCCGAGACGCCCGAGGCCGCGCGCGAGATGTTCGCGATCGCCGCCATCGAGAAGGAGCGGGCTGGCGAGCTCGCAAGGAGGCTGCCATGACGCACACGTTCAAGAAGGGCGACACCGGCCTGACCCGCGGCGGGGACGAGTACGAGGTGCTCGCGGATGACATGGGCGCCTATGAGCCGCTGGCTGTGAGGGTGCGCAAGTACGTCGACTGGACGCTGCTCAGCTACGTCGCTGGCGGCGAGTTCGTCCCGCTTGTCGGGGAGCACCCGTGCGACCTCATGCCGCCCAAGCCGGCCGAGGTTTCGGCATGACCCGCCCGCCCCGCATCGTGGCCCTGAGCCACTACCGCCCGAGCCTCGGCTACCTCCCGAGCGAGCGCCGCGCCGCGCAGGCCGCCAGCGACGCGCTGGACGAGATCGTGCGCGGCCACGGCCCGCTGGCCCGGAAGGCCGGGGCGGACGCCGCGCGCGTGCTGAGCGCCTGCCTGCACGCAGCCCACATGACCGCCGCGTTCTCGCGGCACGGAGGATAGTGGTGATGACCATTACAGCCGCCCGCATGGAGCGGGCTCTTGATGAGGCGTTCGCCGCGGTCTTTTCCGCCCTCGCCCGCCGGTGCTTCACCTGCGACCAGCCCCTGCGCGACGACGAGGGCGACCCCTGCGACCGGTGCAACGACGCGGCGTACTACCGCGCGCAGGCGGCGGAGGATCGGTGATGACCAAGCCCAAGACGCACATCGTCACCTTCGCCGACCTGACGCTCGAAACCCGCACGGATGGCAAGCCGGTCTACCGCTGGTGGGGAACCGACGGCGACGACCTGATCATCTTCAACGTCCCGGCCGAGCAGACCCGCGGCATCCCGATCGCCGCGTTCGGTGGACCGGGCCGCGACAGCATGACCAAGACGCCCGGCACCGGGCCGATGAAGTTCTACGGTGACGAGCCGCGCGGCAAGCAGGGTGCGCCCTTGGTTGGCGACGACCCGGACGTGTTCGACTTCAACCGCATCGACCTGGGCGCCGGCGACCGTGGCGTCGGCGGCGGCCCGACCGACTACATCCTGCACAAGTCGGACTATGGGCGTTTCGGGGCGGCGGAGATGCGGGCGTTCCGGCCCGATGAGGATCGGCTGATCGCCAACGGCGAGGCGGGGTTCCGCGTCACCGACGTCGATTTCCGGTTCATCGACCGGACCCACGCGACCGAGCGCGAGGGCCTGATCCGCTCGATCACCATCGAGTTCGAGAGCAGCAACCCGCTGGCAGGCAAGTCGACGGCCGAGGTCTGGCTCAACGCCGGGCGCGAGCCGGAGCCCGAGGAATACTGGCTCGACTGGATCGGCGGGACCGGCGCGGCCGGGCGCAAGCTGGACGCGGCGCAGGAGTTCGTCGCGCAGGGCGTCGAAGACGGCTGGCTGGTGATCGCATGAGCGCCCTTGCCGGGCTCCCCGTTCGGCCGCTGTCCCGCCGTGGTGGCGGGCCGGTTGAGGCCGCGCGAACGGGCTACGGGGAGCCCCGCCGGGGCGGGAGATGCCGCAGGATCAACGGAGAAGCGCGATGAGTGAACATGACATCAACGAACTGCGACGCCAGCATGAGGCTGCCCAGTCACGACTACAGGCGGCACGCGTGGCTGCTCGCGAGGCCAGAGAGCGGCTGATAGCGGCCGAGGTTGACAAAAGATCGGCTGAGCTTGCGGCGGCCGGAACGCCTGTGGGGCGGTCCATCGTCATCGTGCATAGACGTTACTCGGCGCCGTCCGAACCGGTGCTTCTGAGCCGTGTGGCGCCACCCGCCTACGGCGACACCACATCCCCAGATCTGATCTTCACTAAGATCAAGAAGGGCGGCACGCCGGGCCGGGCCAGGGCGCGCCTCTACGGCGCCGTAGAGCGCCTTGAGCTCGTCCGCCTGATCGGCGAGCCGGCCGAATGACCGCCGCCATCACGCACCCGCGCGCGCCTGTGCCGCCCGCTCCGCTCGCCATGACCGGCAACGACTGGCTCCGCTGGCACGCGCGCCGCCGCTGGCTGGCGAAGATGCGCGCGGACGGCCCTGTCGCCGCGCCGGTCGGGAGCCTCAAGGCGAGGTTCGCGCAGGACCGCTGCGACGAGATCGAAGCGCGGCTGGGCACACAGCGGGCCGAGGCGCAGGCCGCCGTCGCCCGCCAGCGGCAGGAGGACGGGCATGGCTGACCGGCCGATCATCTTCAGCGCACCGATGGTGCGCGCCCTGCTCGACGGACGGAAGAGCCAGACGCGGCGGGTGGCCTTCCGCGATGCTGGATTCGGCGTGCAGGCCTACGCCTCTGAAGAGGTCGATAGCCTCCAGGTTCTCGGCTGGCGCCTCGATCCAGAGGGGCCCGGATACCGGGCTTTCAAGCCCACCGTCTGGGCAAAACTGAAGCCCGGTGATCGGCTGTGGGTGCGGGAGACCTTCACGATCGAGACCGACTTCAACGTCGGGTATAAACCGCCGTTCTCGGATGGCCGCCCAATCAAATGGACGGACAATGGACCAGAATACGGCCTCTACTGGGAGCAACCGCACTACCGCGCCACCGACCCGGCGCCCGAGTTGGTCGTCGACGGGGTCGACGGCCCCGGCTGCCGCTGGCGCTCCCCGCGCTACATGCCCCGCTGGGCGTCGCGCCTGACGCTAACCGTCACCGACGTGCGCGTGCAGCGGTTGCAGGAGATCAGCGAGGCGGATGCGATCGCGGAGGGGGCGATGCGAAACATCACATGCAAGTC
This sequence comes from uncultured Caulobacter sp., assembly GCA_937925635.1. GTDB lineage: Bacteria > Pseudomonadota > Alphaproteobacteria > Caulobacterales > Caulobacteraceae > Caulobacter. The sequence goes on along the minus strand of CALALX010000102.1, from coordinate 3,637 downwards.
ATCTGTCTCGGGGACGACGGTTGCCGGGGACACGTGGTTTTACGACGAGGGCCCGGATGGCCGCCACTTCGAAGCCCCCAACCCGCGAGACGCCTACGAAATCCTGTGGGGCAAGCTTCATGGCTGGAAGTCCTGGGACGCGAACCCGTTTGTCGCCGCGATCAGCTTCACCACCGAACAGCGGAACATCGACCATGCCGGCTGACCCCGCCGCCTACCGCCGGGCGTCGCTGATCGACCCGGATCGCTACCTCGCCACCCGCCCGGCGACGCGTCACGTCTCGCCGCCGGGCCTGCCGCCTCAGCCGCGGTGGGAGCCCGTGCGGCACGGATGGTTCGCGCGGCTGCTCGACGTGCTGCTGGGGAGGCCGGGGTGACGGGGCGCACGGACTACGCGCCGTATTTCGCCGACGTAGCGGCGGCCAAGGCGGCCTGCGGGGCGGCCAAGGCGGAAATCATGCGCATCGACCGCGAAGTGCGCAAGGCGGCAATGACGGAAGCGGCGGCGAGTATGTCTGCTGTGGGGGTTGTCCTGCTGGAGACGCGCCTGACCGTAAAGGGCCGGTGGGAATACCAGAACAAGCCGATCTTGGTCCGCGCTGTTACGTGCTGGTCCACGCCGGTCGACACGCCGAAATACGCCATGTGGCAGCTGCAGGCGCACTACACTTACGCCCGCAAGGACGGCAAGCCCAACAGGGCTCGCAATGAGGAGTATTCGAACATTGTCTGCAGTCACCCGGCGGAGTTTGCCGCGGCTCTATTGAAGACGCATCCGATATGGGCGTTCCAATGACCCGCCCGCTCCCGCCCGCCGCCTGCCGCCGGGCCGCGCTGATCGACCCGGAGCGCCGGTCCTTCGTCCTTGCCGAAGCGGCCTATGCCGCGGCGTTCCACTCTGGCGACGCCGAGGCCCTCGCCCGCGAGGAAGCGAAGGCGTGGGAGCGCGTGGACGCAGCCGCCCGCTACCTCCGCAACCGCCCCGCGACGCGGCACGTCTCGCCGCCCGGCCTGCCGCCGCAGCCGCGGTGGGGGCCCGTGCGGCACGGATGGTTCGCGCGGCTGTTTGATGTGCTGATGGGGAGGCCGGGGTGATGCACTACTGGACCGAAACACCAGTCGCGCGGAAGCCGCACCGGTGCGACCACTGCGGGCGCGACATCCCGCCCGGATGTAAATACCTGCGCCAGCGGGTCATCGACGGCGGCGATACGTGGGTGTTTCGGTCGCACGAGGACTGCCACGAGTTGGCGGTCGAACTTATGGATGGAGATTTCTTAGACGGCGTTTCGCCGCTGCATGACTACTGCAGCAACGAGATCGCCGAGTGGCGCGGGTTCTACCCGCATGTCGTCTGCCGCTTTGATCTGAGCCGGCAGCTACGGAACGGCGAGGATCGCCCATGACCCGCCCCCTCCCGCCCGCCGCCGCGGATCAGCCCGAGGCCAGCCCCCGCGCGCCGCGGGTGCAGACTAGCGCCGCCGGTCATACGGCGGGAATACAGAAGCGAGCGGGCGTGCTGCTCGCCGTCAAGCAGGACCGCCAGCACGGCCTGAAAGTCGCGCTTGTCCGCTGGGACGGAAACACCACGGCGACGCGGATCAGCCCCAAGTATATCGAGCCTGAAGGCTCGCGCACATGACCCCGTGCCCCGCCTGCGCCGAGCACCTGGAGACGATCCGCGCCCTCGGTGAGACGTGCGACCGGCTGGTGATCGAGCGGGAGGATGCGCGGGCCGAGGGCTTTGCGGCGGGGATCGAGGCGTCCGCCGCGAAGTGCGACGCGGTCGCCGACGAACTGGAGAGGATCAACGAGTGGACGCGCGAGAGCCAGCCGAAGATCGCCGTCGAGGACATCGAGAGCGAGATCGACCACTACCGCGAGGCCGCGGAGATGATCCGCAAGCTTGCGCCGACAGAAATGCAGCGCGGGGGCGGTGCTCGCCTGCATCCCCAGGGAGGAGACGGGAGATGACGCGGTTGATCCGGGTCTTCCCGCGCAAGACCAAGGCGAGCCCCGACGATGCGCTCGCCTACTTCGGCCCGCCCGATCTGTTCGCCGAGGCCGACGAGGTCCATGTGTCTGTCGCCTTCACTCAGGACAAGGCGATCGCCGAGCGCCTGGCGGAGGAATGGCGACATGTCGCCCCGGTAAAGGTCGGCGGCGTTGCCTATGGAGACACAAGCCTGGAGTTCATCCCCGGCCGCTACATCAAGCCGGGCTACACCATCACGTCCCGCGGGTGCCCGCGGAGATGCTGGTTCTGCGGCGTTTGGAAGAAATGGCCCACGGTCAACACGATGCCGATCGTGCCGGGCTGGAACGTCCTCGATGACAATCTGCTCGCCGCGCCGAGACCGCACGTTGAAGCCGTGTTCGACATGCTGCGCGGTCAGGGACGCCGGATCGAGTTCACCGGCGGGCTCGAGGCGCTGGCGCTTCAAGACTACCAGGTCGATCTCCTCGCCAGCCTCAAGCCCCGTCCGAACATGTTCTTCGCCTACGACCCCGGCGACGCCTTCGAGACGCTTGAGAGCGCGGCGCGTCGCCTGATCGAGGCCGGTTTCACCGAACGGTCGCACCGGATGCGAGTGTACGTTCTGATCGGCTATCCCAAGGACACATTCGATAGCGCCGAGGCTCGCTTGCAGCAGATGCTGTCGATTGGGTTCACGCCGCACGCAATGCTGTGGCAGCCGGAAACACCATCGCAGGACAAGCACCGGCCCGCTCCGGAATGGCGAGCGTTTCAACGGCGGTGGGCGCGGCCAGCGATCATCCACGCCAGTGATCGGCATCCCCCGGCTGAGGCAGGAGAGTAGACGATGGAAGCGGATGAACTGCGGACTAGCCTCGGCTGGGTGGAGATCGCCGGCGAGGAGGACAATCTCGCCATCATGCTTTGCACCGTGTTCGATGACGGCGGGCCGGAGGATAGCGACACCGGTTGGTCGGAGGCGGCGGTCGCGGGCTACGAAAAGACCCGCGACGCCATCCACGCGCATTATGCGTCCGCCCTCGCCGCGCGAGACGCCCGGATCGCAGAGTTCGAGCGCATCCTCGCCGACCCCAACGCAGTGCACATCAACATGCTGCGCGGGACGATCGCCAGGCCGTCCATCGAGCAGGTGCGGCACCTCTACCCGGAGGAGTTCGCCGCACTGGAGGCGGAGCGGGAGAAGCTGCGGGAGGCGCTGGCGGAAGCGGCCGATGAGCTCGACGCCTACTACACCGCCGAGTACCCGACCGATCACCCGCACCACGTCCGCAAGCTCGAGACCGCCAAGGCCGCGAACCCCGCCCGCGCCGCCCTACAGGAGCCCACCGATGCCCCGGAGTGACGACTACGCCGCCGGCTACCGCGCCGGGGTCGAGGCCGCTGCGGCGCGGTACAGGGCGTGCGCGGAGGAGCTGGTGAAGGAGCCCCACCATGCCGACTGAAGCAACCGAACAGCCCGTACAGTGGGGCCTTCGCTGGCGCCACCGGAAGGGCGGGACATACCGCGTGATCGCCACCGGCCGGATCGAGGCCGATCTGACGCCATGCGTCATCTACGTGTCTGAGCAGGATGGGTACGTCTGGGTTCGGCCGAGCGCCGAGTTCAACGACGGACGGTTCACCTGCATTGATGATGAG
>CALALX010000101.1 GCA_937925635.1 uncultured Caulobacter sp. | reverse complement strand
GGCGGATGTCGCAAGGCGTCGGCTGGATGCTGCTGCTGTTCGTGATCACCTGGGCGGCGGACATCTTCGCCTTCCTGGTCGGCAGCCTGCTGAAGGGGCCCAAGCTCTGGCCCCGGTTCTCGCCCAACAAGACCTGGTCGGGCTTCTTCGGGGGGCTGCTGGGCGCGATGGCGGCGGCCGTCGCCTTCGCCGCCTATACGCCGTTGAATCTGGTCTGGTACGCCGCCGCCACCGTCGGCCTGCTCGGCGGCCTGGCGACCATGGCCGGAGACCTGTGGGAATCGATGCTCAAGCGCCGCTTCGGCGTGAAGGACTCGGGCGACCTGATCCCCGGGCACGGCGGTCTGCTTGACCGTGTCGACGGCCTGCTGTTCGCGACCATCGTGATCGCCGCGGCCCGGGTGGTCGACCATTGGGGATGGGTCCATTGAGCGCGCGCACCGTCACCGTCCTGGGGTCCACCGGCTCCATCGGCGTCTCGACGCTCGACCTGTTCGCCAAGTCGGGCGCGGCGGTCGACCTGTTCGCCCTGACCGCCGGCCGCAACGTCGCCCGGCTGGCCGAGCAGGCGCTGGCCTGGCGGCCGAAGGTGGCGGTGATCCAGGACGAGAGCCTGCTGCCCGGCCTGCGGGAGCGGCTGGCCGGCTCAGGCGTCGAGGCGGCGGCTGGCGACGCCGCGGTGGCCGACGTGGCGGGCGAGGGGGTCGACTGGGTGATGTCGGCCATTGTCGGCGCGGCGGGCCTGGCCCCGACCATGGCGGCGGCCCGCAAGGGCTCCATCGTCGCCCTGGCCAACAAGGAAAGCCTGGTCTGCTGCGGCCCGTCGCTGCTTGAGACGGCGCGGGCGGCGGGCGGCGGCGTGATTCCGGTCGATTCGGAGCACTCGGCCATTTTCCAGGTGCTGCAGCCGGATTGCCTTGATCGCGTTTCGCGCCTGATCCTGACCGCCTCGGGCGGGCCTTTCCGGACCTGGACCTGGGAGCAGATGGCGCACGCCACGCCCGAACAGGCGATCGCCCATCCAAACTGGAGCATGGGCGCCAAGATTTCGGTCGATTCCGCGACGATGATGAACAAGGGCCTGGAAATGGTGGAGGCCTCCTACCTCTTCGCCACCCCGCCCGAGCGTATCGACGTCGTCATCCATCCTCAGTCGGTGATTCACAGCATGGTCGAGTACGCCGACGGTTCGACCCTGGCGCAGATGGGACCTCCGGATATGAAGGCGCCGATCGCCTGCGCCTGGGCCTGGCCCGACCGCCTGCCGTGGCCGGCCGAGCCGCTGGACCTTCCGAAGATCGGTCAATTGACGTTCGAAGCGCCCGATCCAGCCCGGTTTCCGGCCATCGACATCGCCCGCGCCGCGCTGCGCGCCGGGGGCGGGGCGCCCGCCGCCATGAACGCCGCCAATGAGATCGCTGTCGCCGCCTTCCTTGACCGCAAGATCGGCTTTCTCGATATTGCCCCGCTGGTGTCTGAGACCCTCGACCGGATGAACGGATCAAGGGACCTGATGGCCAGCGCGGGGGACGATGCTCTGGAAACGGCGATGATGATCGATGCGAGCGCCCGCCGCGTTGCGGATGAGGCGCTGTCTCGGCGCCGCCGCCTCCAGTAGCCACAAGGGAGTAAACTCGGCCGATGCCCGACCTTGTGTCCTGGATTCTGCCATTTCTGTTCGTGCTGACGCTGGTGGTGACAATCCACGAGCTCGGCCACTACTGGGCCGCGCGCGCGTTCGGCACCGTGATCGACTGCTTCTCGATCGGCTTCGGCAAGCCGATCTTCAAGTGGAAGGACAAGCGCGACGTCGAATGGCGGATCGGCTGGATTCCGCTGGGCGGCTATGTCCGCTTCGCCGGTGATGACAACGCCGCCAGCACCGTGCCCGACGACGCCGACCTGGCCGCTATGAAGCAGAAGATCCTGGCGCACAACCCGCCGTCGGTGGTCCAGAAGTTCTACCATTTCAAACCGGTCTGGCAGCGCGCGATCATCACCGCCGCCGGGCCGGTCGCCAATTTCGTGCTCGCCGTGATCCTGTTCTCCCTGCTGTCCGGGATCATCGGCCAGCAGTTGTCGACGCCCAGGGTCACGGCCGTGACACCCGGCAGCGTCGCCGAGCGGGCCGGCTTCCAACCCGGCGACGTCGTCGTGTCGACCGACGGCCAGCCGATCGAGAGCTTCCAGGCCCTGCAGCAGTACGTGATGATCCGCGGGGGTCTGCCGATCGTGTTCGGCATCGACCGCGGCGGCGATCGCATTGAACTGACCGCCACGCCTGAGCTGGCCTCGCGCACGGGCGCCGACGGCGGCCGGGTGAAGGTGGGTCAACTGGGCCTCCAGAACCAGCCGACCAGCCGGGCGGACCTGATTCACAAGCGCTTCGGACCCCTGGAAGCCGTTGGCGAAGGCTTCCGCCAGACCTGGCAGGTGCTCGACACCACCCTGTTCTACATGGGGCGGATCTTCTCGGGACAGGTTCCCGCCGACCAGATCGGCGGCGTCATCGGCATCGCCAAGGCGTCCGACGCCGTGGCCAAGGTCGGCGCCGAGGGGGCTCCCAACCTCGCCTGGGGCGTCCTGGGCGCGTTCGTCGCCCTGCTGGGGCTGTCAGCCGTCCTTTCGGTCAGCGTCGGCTTCCTGAACCTGTTGCCCATCCCCGTTCTGGACGGTGGGCATCTGCTTTTCTACGCCTATGAGGCCGTTGCGCGACGGCCACTCACCGCAGGTGTACAGGCCGTCGGCTATCGCCTTGGTCTTGCCTTGCTGTTGGGATTCATGCTGTTCGCGGTCTGGAACGACCTGCAGCGCTACAATGTGTTCAATTTCCTCGGTGGTCTGTTCTCGTGAGCACCCGCCGACCGCCGATGGCAGACAAGATGATGAATTCCCGCGCGCGTAGCGCCGCGATTGTTTCCGGTTTGGCCCTGATCGCCGGCATAGCGCCGTTCGCCGTACCGACCACGGCCAGCGCGCAGGTGCAGGCCGGCGTGGTTCAGCGCATCGTCGTTCAGGGTAATGAACGCATCGAGGCCGGGACGGTTCTGTCCTACCTGCCGATCGCGCCGGGCGACACGGTCGACCCGTCCCGTATCGACGTCGCGCTGAAGACGCTGTTCCGCACCGACCTCTTCTCGGACGTGAAGATCGATCTGCAGCCGAACGGCGACCTCGTCGTGCGCGTGGTCGAGAACCCGATCATCAACCGCGTCATCTTCGAGGGCAATTCGGCCCTCAAGGAAGACAAGCTGAAGGACGAGGTCACCATCCGTCCGCGCGGCATCTTCACCCGCGCCAAGGTGCAGGGCGACGTTCAGCGCATCATCGAGCTCTACCGTCGCTCCGGCCGCATCGGCGTGACCGTGACGCCGCAGATCGTCGAGCTGCCGCAGAAGCGGATCGACCTGATCTTCAAGATTGATGAAGGCCCCAAGAGCGGCGTGCTGTCGCTCAACTTCCTGGGCAACAGCGAGTTCTCGGACGGCGACCTGGCGGACGTCATCGTCACCGAGGAGAGCCACTGGTACAAGTTCCTGTCGAGCAACGCCAACTACGATCCTGACCGGATCGAGTACGACAAGGAGCAGCTCCGCAAGTTCTACCGGAACAAGGGTTATTACGACTTCCGCGTGATCTCGGCCGTGGCCGAGCTGGCGCCGGACAAGAACGGCTTTGTCATCACCTATACGGTGGACGAAGGGCCGCGCTACAAGTTCGGCAAGCTGAGCGTCGAGACCGAGCTGAAGAAGCTGGACGGAACGGTCCTGCAGCAACTGCTGCCGCTGCGCGAAGGCGAGCTCTATCAGGACGAGTCGATCGAACAGGCGACGGACGCCCTGACCTTCGCGGCCGGGGCCGCCGGCTTCGCCTTCGTCGACGTCCGCCCGCGCTACGTGCCGAACCGCGAGACGCGAACGGTGGATGTGGTCTTCAGCGTCAAGGAAGGCCCCCGCGTCTACATCGACCGCATCGATATCGTGGGCAACACGCGGACCCTCGACTACGTCATCCGCCGCGAGATGAATGTCGCCGAGGGCGACGCCTACAACCGCGTGCTCGTCGAGCGCTCGCGCAACCAGATCCGCAGCCTGGGCTTCTTCAAGGACGTCTCCATCGAGGAAACGCCGAGCGGCCAGCCCGACCGCACCACCCTGCGGGTCCAGGTCGAGGAACAGCCGACCGGCGAACTCTCGTTCAGCGCCGGCTACAGCTCGGTCGACCAGCTGGTCATCGATCTGGGCATCAGCGAGCGCAACTTCCGCGGCCGCGGCCAGAACGTCCGCGCGCGGGTCTCGGTCGGGTCGCTGCGCCAGCAGATCGACTTCTCGTTCACCGAGCCGCGCTTCATGGGCCGTGACCTGCGCGCCGGTCTCGACCTCTATTCCTACCGCTACAACTTCAGCAACCAGACCTCGTTCGACACCGCTTCGCTCGGCGGCGGCGTGCGTCTGGGTTTCGCGCTGACCCAGAACGCCTCGATGTCGCTGCGCTACACCCTGCGCTCCGACGAGGTGATCATCGACGACTACCTGTGCGACAGCTTCTCCCTGTCGCCCAGCTTGTGCGCGCAGCGCGGGGCCTTCATCACCTCGCTGGTGGGCTACGGCGTGCGCATCGATCGCCGGAACGATCCGGTGAAGCCGACCCGTGGCTTCTATGTCGACCTCAGCCAGGATCTGGCCGGCGTCGGGGGCGACGTGAACTACCTGCGCACCGAAGTGGGCGGCGGCTGGTACCACGGCTTCAACAAGGACTTCGTCCTGCAGGCGACCGGCACGGCGGGCTACATCGATGGTTGGAGCGGCGACAGCGTCCGCATCAACGACCGCTTCTACAAGGGCGGCAACAGCTTCCGCGGTTTCGAAGTCGCCGGCATCGGGCCGCGCGAAATGAGCCGTGAAGACGCCCTGGGCGGCAAGGCCTACGCGATCGGCTCGGTCGAACTCAGCGTCCCGACCTTCCTGCCCGAGCAGTACGGGATCAAGGCCGCGCTGTTCTCCGATGTCGGCACCGTCGGCATGCTGGACGACGTCGACAAGGTCGATATCAATGGTGCGATCAGCTCCACCTGCGGCAAGACGGGCACCGAGCTCTGCGTCCGCGACGACCTGACCCTGCGCGCCTCGGCCGGCCTTTCGGTGTTCTGGCGCTCGCCCATGGGACCGATCCGTTTCGACTTCAGCCAAATTCTGGCCAAAGAAGACTACGACAAGACCGAGACGTTCCGGTTCTCAACCTCCACAAGGTTCTAAGACTCTCATGACCTTCAAGAAGACCACCGCGGTCGCGGCCTGCGCGGCCGTCACTGTCGCCTTCGCGTCCGCGGCGTCTGCCCAGACCCCGCCCGCCGCGCCCGCCGCGCCGGCCGCTCCCGCCATCAAGCAGGGGCCTGTCATTCCGGGGCTCTGCTACTATTCGTTCGACGCCGTGTTCGGCGCCTCGGACGTGGGCAAGGCGGTCGCCGCGCGCCTGAACCAGATCGGCAAGGAAGCCGAGACGGAGCTGGTCACCGAGGGCAAGGCTCTGGACACCGACATCCAGGCCTTCGAGCGGGGTCGCGCCACCATGACCCCCGACGCCGCCGAACAGCGCGCCTCTCAGCTTCAGATTCGGCGCAACGCCCTGGCTCGCAAGGCTGACCTGCGTCAGCGCGAGATGCAGGCGACGCGGGCCAAGGCCATCGATCGCGTCGAGCAGGAAATGACCCCGGTCGTGATCGCCACCTACCAGGCGCGCAACTGCAGCGTCCTGCTCGCCAGCGGTCTGGCCCTGGGCAACCCGCAAATGGACATCACCGGCCAGGTGGTCCAAGGGCTCAACGCCAAGATCAAGACCTTCACGTTCAACCGCGAGCGTCTCGATGCTCCGGCCGCCGCTCCGGCGGCCGCCGCTCCGGCCGCGCCGCCGAAGAAATAAGTCCCGACTCGGGCTATCGCGGGTTGGTGCGAGGACATCATGCCTGACCCGCGATTCTATCTGAACACCGGCCCGCTGCCGCTGGCCGACCTGGTCGCCCTGTCCGGCGGCGAGGTCGCGCCCGGGGGGCGGGCCGATTTGCGCGTGGACGCAGCCGCTCCGCTCGAGCGGGCCGGACCGGGCGATATCGCCTTCCTGGGCGACCGCAAGTACCTGCCGGCCCTGCGCGAGACGCGGGCGGGCGCCGTCTACGTCCCCGCGGCGTTCGCCGCAGAGGTTCCCGACGGCTGCACGGCGGTGATCTCCCCCAGGGCGCAGGCCGCCTGGTCAGGCGCGGCCGCGCGCCTGCACCAGCCGAAGGGCTGGGACGTCGGGGTCGCCGCCATCCATCCCTCTGCCGAGCTCGAGGACGGCGTGTTGATCGCGCCAGGCGCGGTCATCGGCGCCGGGGCCAGGATCGGGCGAGGCACGCGCATCGGTCCCAACGCCTCCATCGGTCCGGGCGTTTCGATCGGCCGCGACTGCATCATCGGACCCAACGCCAGCGTGACCTTCGCCCTGGTCGGTGATCGGGTGCAGATCTATGCCGGAGCCCGGGTCGGCGAGGCGGGCTTCGGGGCGGCGGGCGGCGAGGCCGGCCTGGTCGACGTGCCGCAGCTGGGCCGGGTCATCCTGCAGGACGGCGTCACCCTCGGCGCCAACGCCTGCGTCGACCGCGGGGCCTGGGACGACACCGTGATCGGCGAGAACACCAAACTCGACAATCTGACCCATGTCGCGCACAACGTCGCGCTCGGTCGGAACTGCGTCCTGGCCGCCTATACGGGGCTGTCTGGCACGGTGTCGATCGGCGACGGCGTGGCGATGGGCGGCCGGGTCGGCATCGCCGACCACGTCGACATCGGGCCGGGCGCCCGCATCGGGGCCGGGGCGGGCGTCTTCCGGGACATTCCCGCCGGCGAAACCTGGGGCGGCTTCCCCGCTCAACCCATGAAGGCCTGGCTGCGGCAGACCGCCTGGCTAACGCGTAACACCCGTCCGGGTAGAGAGGACAAGGCATGAGCCAGGAGGCCGATACCGGCGTCGAGATCACGTTCGACGAGATCCTGCAGCGCCTGCCGCACCGCTATCCGTTCCTGCTGGTCGACCGCGCGGAGAACTACGTCGCCAACCAGTCGATCGTCGGCATCAAGAACGTCACCTTCAACGAGCCGTTCTTTCCGGGACATTTCCCGGGCAACCCGGTCATGCCCGGCGTGATGATCGTCGAGGCGATCGCCCAGACGGGGGCGTTGATGATGTCCAAGACCCTTGAGGTCGACATCCAGAAGACGGCGATCTTCTTCATGTCGGTCGACGGCGCCCGTTTCCGCCAGCCGGTGCGCCCCGGCGACACGCTGCGGATGCACGTCGAGGTGACCCGCGCCCGCGGCGACGTCTTCAAGTTCGCGGGCAAGGCCATGGTGCGGGGCAAGCTGGTCGCCGAATGCGAGTTCGCGGCCATGAAGGCGGACAACCGCTAGTGACGACGAAGATCCATCCCACGGCGATCGTCGATTCTAGGGCCCAGCTCGGTCAGGGCGTCGAGATCGGCCCGTTCAGCATGGTCGGTCCCGACGTGACGCTCGGCGACAACGTGCGTTTGCTGTCTCACGCCATCGTCGAGGGCGTCACCGAGGTGGGCGAGGGCTGCGTGCTGCATCCGTTCGCCTGCCTGGGCGGCGCGCCGCAGCATTCGGGGCACAAGGGCGAACCGACTCGCGTGGTCGTCGGGGCCCGCAACGTCTTCCGTGAGCATGTGACTGTCCACGCCGGTACGGCCGTGGGCCGGGGCGTGACCACCATCGGCGACGACGGCCTGTTCATGGTCAGCGTTCACATCGGCCACGACTGCATCATCGGCGACAAGGTCATCGCCGCGCCGAGCGTCGCGGTCGGCGGCCACGTCACGGTCAACGACTTCGTCTTCCTGGGCGGCCTGGCGGCGATCCACCAGTTCACCCGCATCGGCCGCTACGCCTTCATCGGCGGCGGCGGCATCGTGACCAAGGACGTCATCCCCTACGGTTCGGTCTGGGGCAACCACGCCCATCTTGAGGGACTCAACCTGATCGGCCTCAAGCGGCGCGGCTTCACGCGGGAGCAGATCGCCACCCTGCGGTCGGCCTACCGCCTGCTGTTCGCCGACGAAGGGACCTTCCAGGAACGTCTGGATGACGTGGCCGAGAGTTACGCCCATGTTCCCGAGATCTTGGAGGTGATCGAATTCATCCGCGTCGACGCCACCCGGCCGCTCTGCCTGCCGCACCGCGAGGTGTGAGCGTGCGCAAACTGGGGCTCATCGCCGGCGGCGGCGGCTTGCCGGCCGAGATCGCGCGGCGCTGCCGGGCCGGCGGCCGACCCTACTTCGTCATTCGGCTGCGCGGCTTCGCCGACGAGGGCACGGCTGACCATCCGTCGGAGGAGATCGGCCTCGCCGAGCTCGGCAAGTGCTTCAAGGCCCTGCGCCGCGAAGGCTGTGAGGCGGTCTGTTTCGCGGGCGTCGTCGACCGCCCCGACTTCGGCAAGCTCAAGCCCGACATGCGCGGCATGGCGGCCCTGCCGGGCGTCATCGCGGCGGCGCGCCAGGGTGACGACGCGATGCTGCGCCGGGTTCTGGACGAGTTCCGCAAGGAAGGCTTCGAGATCGAGGGCGCCCACGAGGCGGCCGGAAGCCTGACCCTTCCGCTGGGCCTGCTGGGGCGCCATCAGCCCACCGCCGCGCACCGCGAGGACATCGAGCGGGCCCTGACCGTCGCCCGCGCCATCGGCCGGCTGGACGTGGGCCAGGGCGCGGTGGTCTGCGAGGGCCTCGTGCTGGCGGTGGAGGCCCAGGAGGGCACCGACCGGATGCTGCGGCGGGTGCATGAGCTGCCGGAAGCCATCCGCGGCCGGCCGGAACAGCCGCGGGGCGTGCTGGCCAAGGCGCCCAAGCCGATCCAGGAGGTCCGCGTCGACCTGCCGACCATCGGCGTCGCCACCGTGCGCGGCGCCGCCCGCGCCGGCCTGGCCGGCATCGTCGGCGAGGCAGGACGCCTGCTGGTCGTCGACCGCGACGAAACCGTGGCCGAGGCGGACTCGCTGGGCCTGTTCATCCTGGGCGTGGAGCCCCGCGCCGAATGACCCGTCCGCTGACCGTCATGCTGGTGGCGGCCGAGGCGTCGGGAGACAGTCTGGGCGCCGGCCTGGCGCGGGCGCTGAAGGCTCGGCTGGGCGATGACGTCCGCTTCGTCGGCGTCGGCGGATCGAGGATGGCGGCCGAGGGCGTCGTCAGTCCGTTCGACATCGCCGACCTGTCGATCCTCGGCATCTTCGAGGCCATTCCCGCCTATCCGCGTATCCGCCGGCGCGTCGCCGAGACGGCCGCCCTCGCGATCCGGGAGACGCCCGACGTGGCGGTGCTGATCGACAGCTGGGGGTTCACGCTGCGAGTCGCCCACGCCCTTCGCAAGGCTTTCCCGAACCTGCCTTTGGTCAAGTATGTCGGTCCGCAGGTCTGGGCCACGCGGCCGGGACGGGCCAAGACCCTAGCGGCCGCGGTTGACCACCTGCTGTCGATCCACAGCTTCGACGCCCCATGGTTCGAAGCCGAAGGCTTGGCGACGACCTTCGTCGGCAATCCGGCCCTGGCCAAGGACTTCAGCAAGGCGGATCCGGCCCGTCTGCGCGCGGAAATCGGCGCCGACGAAGCTGACGACATCCTGCTGGTCCTGCCCGGCAGCCGTCCCGCCGAGATCAAGCTGGTGCTTCCCGCGTTCGAGGAGGCGGTGAATCTTCTCAAGGACTTGCGCCCTGGGCTTCACGTCGTCGTGCCGGCCGCGGCCACGGTGGAGGCGGCGGTCAAGGCGCGCGTCGCGGGCTGGCCCTACCGCGCCCATGTGATCACCGATGAGCAGTTGAAGGACGACGCCTTCGTCGCCGCCACCGTCGCCCTGGCCTGCAGCGGCACCGTGACCACCGAGCTTGCCTTGGCCGGCGTTCCCATGGTGGTGGGATATCGGCTAGGAAACCTGACCCACGCCATTCTCAAGCGGCTGTTCAAGTCGCCGTGGATCACCCTGTTCAACATCGCCGCCAAGGCCTTCGTCGCGCCCGAGTTCCTGCAGGACCAATGCTCCGGCCCGAACCTCGCCGCGGCGGTGGCCGAGCGGCTGGACGATCCGGCGATGCGCGCCCGCCAGGTCGAGGCCCAGAACGCCGCTCTTGCGCTGATGGGGCGCGGCGGGCCTGATCCCTCGGACCTCGCCGCCGACACCATCCTTGAGCTGCTGGCCGAACGGTCGGCGGCGTCCGCCGGAGCCTAGCGCCATGCGCCGTCTTGCCGCACTGATCGCCGTCCTGGCCCTCGCCGCCTGCGCGCCGATGGGCGAGGGGCCCACGACGGCGCCGCCCGTCGATGCGGCGGCCTGCGTGGCCAACGGCGGGGTGGTGAAGAAGGTCTGCCGGATGCAGCGGCCCGCCTGCATCTTCGCCTATTCCGACGCCGGCAAGACCTGCACCGACAGCAGTCAGTGCAAGGGCCGCTGTGTGATCGAGGACGAGTTCCCGGAGGTCGGCGCCAAGGCGATCGGCGTCTGCGAGCGCGACAATGACCTGTGCGGCTGCAGCGCGGAGGTCATCGACGGCAGGGCCACGGCCGGCCGCTGCGTGGACTGACGTGGCCGAGGTCGATGTCCTGATCGTCGGGGCCGGCGCGGCCGGCATGATGTGCGCCATCGAGGCGGGCCGGCGGGGCCGATCGGTGCTGATCGTCGACCACGCCCAGGCTCCGGGCGAGAAGATCCGCATCTCCGGCGGCGGCCGGTGCAACTTCACCAACCTCGACACGCGGCCCGAGGCCTTCCTGTCGCGGAATCCCCGCTACTGCATCTCGGCGCTGAAGCGCTTCACGCAACGCGACTTCATCGCCCGTGTCGACGCCGCCGGCATCGCCTGGCACGAGAAGACGCTGGGCCAGCTGTTCTGCGACGGCTCGGCCAAGCAGATCATCGCGATGCTGACCGACGCCATGGCCGAGGCGGGCGTCGAGCTCCGCCTGGGCGTGGCGGTGGACCGGGTGACGAAGACCGCCGAGGGCTTCGAAGCGGCGTTGTCGGACGGTGCGGTGGTCCGCTGCGCCTCCCTGGTGGCGGCCAGCGGCGGGAAGTCGATCCCGAAGATGGGCGCCACCGGCTGGGGCTACGAGATCGCCCGGCAGTTCGGCGTCGCGGTCACCGAGACCCGGCCGGCCCTCGTGCCTCTGACTTTCGAGGTCGGGGCGCTGGAGCGGATCAAGCCGCTGGCCGGCGTGTCGGTGGATGCGGTGGTCGCCTGCGGCAAGACCCGGTTCTCCGAGGCCATGCTGTTCACGCACCGGGGCCTGTCGGGGCCGGCGATCCTGCAGATCTCGTCCTACTGGCGGGAGGGCGACGCCATCGAGGTGGCCATGGCCCCCGGCGTCGACGTCTTCGACACGTTGAAAGCCGCCAAGCGGGTCAGTCCGCGCCAGGCCGTGCACAACGCCCTCGCCACGGTCTTGCCGATCGGCCTTGCCCGTCTGCTGGCCGAGGAGGCCGGGGCGCGCGGCAACCTGGCCGACACGCCCGACCAGGTGCTGCGCGCGATCGACACGGCGGTGAACCACTGGCGCGTGAAGCCGGTCGGATCGGAGGGCTACCGCACGGCGGAAGTCACCCTGGGCGGCGTCGACACGCGAGGCCTGAATTCGACGACCATGGCCGCCAACGCCGTGCCGGGCCTCTACTTCATCGGTGAAGTCGTGGACGTAACCGGTTGGCTCGGCGGCTACAATTTCCAGTGGGCCTGGTCATCGGGCTGGGCGGCGGGGCAGGCGGTCTGACCATTTTGGGCGATGCGTCCTTCGACACGCCTGCTGCGCAGGCTGCTCAGGACGACTGGACCGGAAGGCCCACCATCATAGTCATGCTGAGCAGCGCCGACAGTCGCGTGTCGAACTCGCTATGCGCTACTTCTTCTCAAGCAGAAGCTGGCCTTCCTGCTTCAGCTTGCCGCCGATCTTGCCGGCCAGCATGCCGAGAATGCCGGGCAGGATGATGTCCATACGGACAGCATCGGCCAGGACGTAGAGCGTGCCGCGGATGTCCTGGCCGGCGACGATGGCCGCGAAGGTCAGTCGGTCGCCGTCCCAGCTCTGATCGATCTTCGCCGCCCCGCCGGGCAGCTTGGCGGTCAGGTCGGCAAAGCCGGCCTCGATGCGCCGACGGGCCTCGGCGGCGCCGAGCTGGTGCGGAATGGTGACGGTCAGGGGTTTGGCCACGGCGATCTCCTTGCACGCAAAACGAAGAAGGCCCCGGATCGCTCCGGAGCCTCATCGGGGACATGCACGTCAGCGCGTGTCCCTGGCAGCCTTGAAGGGGACAGGTACTGAAGTACATGTCCCCGCGCGTCAGCCGCGCTTGTCGATCGGCACGTAGTCGCGCGCGGTGGCGCCGGTGTAGAGCTGCCGCGGACGGCCGATCTTGCGGCCCGGATCCTCGAACATCTCCTTCCACTGGCTGATCCAGCCGACGGTGCGGGCCAGGGCGAACAGCACGGTGAACATGTTGGTCGGGAAGCCCATCGCCCGCAGGGTGATGCCCGAGTAGAAGTCGATGTTCGGGTACAGCTTGCGCTCGATGAAGAACGGATCGCTGAGCGCGATCTTCTCCAGTTCCATGGCGACCTCGAGCAGCGGGTCGTTGATGCCGAGCTGGCCCAGAACTTCATGGCAGGTCTTCTGCATGACCGTCGCCCGCGGGTCGAAGTTCTTGTACACGCGGTGGCCGAAGCCCATCAGCTTATATTTGCGCGCCTTCACGCCCTCGATGAACTCGGGGATCTTGTCGACCGTCCCGATCTGCTCGAGCATTTCCAGCGCCTCCTGGTTGGCGCCGCCATGCGACGGGCCCCAGAGGCAGGCGATGCCGGCGGCGATGCAGGCGAACGGATGCGCGCCCGAGGAACCGGCCAGGCGGACGGTCGAGGTCGAGGCGTTCTGCTCGTGGTCGGCGTGCAGGATGAAGATGCGGTCCATCGCGCGGGTCAGCACCGGGTTGGGAACCCAGTCCTCGGCCGGCACGGCGAAGCACATGCGCAGGAAGTTCTCCGAATAGGAGAGGTCGTTGCGCGGCGAGATGAACGGCTGGCCGATCGTGTACTTGAAGGCGCGGGCCGCGATGGTCGGCATCTTGGCGATCAGGCGGTGCGCGCTGATCTCGCGCTCACGGGCGTCGTCGACGTTGATGCTGTCGGCGTAGAAGGCCGACAGGGCGCCCACGGCGCCGGTCATCACCGCCATCGGGTGCGCGTCGCGGCGGAAGCCCTCGAAGAAGCGATCGAACTGCGCGTGCAGCATGGTGTGGCGCGTGATCGTGTTTTCGAACTTCGCGCGCTCGGCCGCCGTCGGCAGCTCGCCGTGCAGGAGCAGATAGCTCACTTCCAGGAAGCTCGACTTCTCGGCCAGCTGGTCGATCGGGTAGCCGCGATGCAGCAGCACGCCGGCGTCGCCGTCGATGAAGGTGATCTTGCTCTCGCACGAGGCGGTGGACGTGAAGCCCGGGTCGAAGGTGAAGGTGTCGGAGTCCGCGTACCACTTGCGCACGTCGACGACGTCCGGACCGGTCGATCCTTTGAGAATCGGCAGCTCGAAGGTCTTGTCGCCGATCGTCAGCACCGCCTTGTCGGTCATGCCTGATCCTTTGTTTCGAGAGACATACAGGGGCCCGAACGGGCGTTTGGTTGGCGTGGTTATAGCGCCTTACGCGCGAGGCGAAAGCGCATCGTTGAGTCGGGCCAGCGCCTCTTCACGACCAAGCGACGCAAGTGTGCGGTTGAGGTCAGGCGATGCGCTGCCGCCGGTCAGAATCGCCCGCATGGGCGGCCCGAACTTTCCGAAGCCGACGCCCTCGGTGGTCGCGAACGTCTGCAGCAGATCGTGCAGCGCCTCGGGGCTCCAGTCGTTGGCCGCCGCGAGCAGGTCGGCCAGTCGGCGCAGGCGCGCGAGAGTCTCGTCCGTGAGCTGTCCCTTCGCCTTGTCGTCGAGCGGGATCGGACGCGGCCGGAACACGAAGGTCAACTGATCGGCCAGCTCCAGAATGGTCTTGGCCCGTTCCTTGACCAGCGGAATGGTGCGCAGCGCCACCGCCCTGCGGCCGGCGTCCAGCGGCTCGCCCCGCTGGTCGAACACGGCGGCGACAAGATCGGTCAGGCGGGCGTCGTCGGCCAGGCGGATGTAGTGGGCGTTGACATGGTTGAGCTTGTCCCAGTCCAGCCGCGCGGCGCCCTTGTTGGCGTCGGCGATGTCGAACCAGGCGATGGCCTGCTCGTCGCTGAACAGCTCGTCGTCGCCGTGGCTCCAGCCCAGCCGGGCCAGATAGTTGCGCATGGCCTCAGGCAGGTAGCCGAGGGTGGCGAAGTCGGTCACCGCCGTGGCGCCGTGGCGCTTGCTGAGCTTGGCGCCGTCGTCGCCGTGGATCAGCGGGATATGGGCGAAGGCCGGCGTCTCCCAGTCCATAGCCTGGTAGATCAGGGTCTGGCGGGCGGCGTTGTTGAGATGGTCGTCGCCGCGGATGACGTGGGTGACGTTCATGTCATGGTCGTCGACGACCACGGCCAGGTTGTAGGTCGGCGCGCCATCGCTGCGCAGCAGAACCAGGTCGTCCAGATCGCGGTTGCGGAAGGTGACGGCGCCCTGCACCAGGTCGCCGACGACGGTGTCGCCGTTCAGCGGACCGCGGAACCGGATGGCGTGGGGCCTGGCCAGGTCCTCGGGCCTGGGCTCGCGGTCGCGCCAGGGCGAGCGCAGGGCGTGACCGGCGGCGTGCGCCTTTTCCCGCGCCGCGGCCAGCTCCTCGCCGGCCAGCCAGCACCGATAGGCCTTCCCGGCCGCGAGCAGCTCCAGCACCACCTCGCGATGCCGCTCGGCGCGCGCGAACTGGAACACCGGCTCGCCGTCATAGGGCAGGCCGAGCCAGGCCAGGCCGTCGAAGATTACCTGCACCGCCGCCTCGGTCGACCGTTCGCGATCGGTGTCCTCGATGCGCAGCAGGAATTGTCCGCCGCGATGTTTCGCGTACAGGTAGTTGAACAGCGCCGTACGCGCGGTGCCGATGTGCATCGAACCGGTGGGCGAGGGGGCGATACGGGTGACGACGGGTCTTGAGTCGGACATCTCGATGGGGCCGGGGGAGGGGGCGGCGCCTCTTAGCACGCGTCGCGCCGCCGCGCACAGTCTCGCGGTCCTGCGCGCGGCGTTGACGGGACAGGCCGACCGCTGGACCCTCTGGACGCCGGTCGCCTTCGGGCTCGGCGCGGCCGGCTATCTGACGCTGCAGGTCGAGCCGCCGCCATGGCTGGCGGTCCTGCCGGCGTTGGTCGCCGTGGCCGTGGTGATCGCACTGCGCCGAATTCGCTGGAGCGGGCCGGCCCTGCTGGCGGCCCTCGCGGCGTTCGGCGCGACCGGCTTTCTGGCGGCCAAGGCGCGGGCGACGCTGGTGACGGCGCCGGTCGCGCCGGCCGAGCAGCGGGCCCGCGCGATCGAGGGCTGGGTCGTCGACGTGGTCAGCCCCGGCGCCTCGGGCATGCGCCTGTTGATCGCGCCGGTCAGCGTGCGCGGCCTGGAGCCGGAGGAGACGCCGATCCGCGTCAGGGTCACCCTGCGCGACGGGGAGCCGCCGAAGCCCGGGACGCCGATCCGCCTGCTGGCCATGGTTGGCCCGCCGCCCCCGCCCGCCAGTCCCGGCGCCTATGACTTCGCGCGCGACGCCTGGTTCGACCGGGTCGGCGGCGTCGGCTTCGCGCTGGGCGAACCGGAGCCTGCGGCCCTGCCCGCCGCGCCCTGGCGGCTGCGGTTGATCATGGCGGTCAATGCGATGCGCTGGCGGTTGGCCGAGCGACTGTACGCGCGGATGGGACCGGTCAGCGGCGGTCTCGGCGCGGCCATGGTCACTGGTCACGAGGCGTGGGTGACACCCGAGCAGACCGAGGCCATGCGGGCCTCGGGCTTGGCCCACATCATCTCCATCAGCGGCCTGCACATGGCCATTGTCGGCGGCTTCGCGTTCGCGGCGGCACGGCTTGTGATCGCCGCCTGGCCGTGGCTGGCCCTGCGGGTTCCGGGCAAGAAGGTCGCCGCCGTGGCGGGGCTGACGGCGGTCGGCGCCTACCTGATCGTCTCGGGGGCGCCCCCGCCGGCCGAGCGGGCGGCGATCACGGCCGCCACGGCCTTCCTGGCCATCCTCGTGGACCGACAGGCGATCAGCCTGAGGACCCTGGCCATCGCGGCCCTGGCCATCCTGCTAGTCCAGCCCGAAACCGCCTGCGCGCCGGGATTCCAGATGTCGTTCGCGGCGACCACGGCGCTCGTCGCCCTGGCCGAGTCCTGGCCGCGCGCCATCAAGGAGATCGACATTCCCTGGTGGATTCGCGCGCCCCAGGCCGCCGTCGTCTGGCTGGGCGCCGCCATCGCCGCCAGCTTCGTGGCGGGGTTGGCGACCGGGCCCTTCGCCATGCACCACTTCAACCGCGTCGCCAGCTACGGACTGATCGCCAACCTGCTGGTCGCGCCGCTGTCGAGCTTCGTGATCATGCCGTTCCTCGCGTTGGGCGCGTTGCTGGAGCCGCTCGGACTGGGCGGGCCGTTCCTGGCCGTCGCGGGCTGGGGCATCGAGACCATGGTCTCCATCGGCGCCGGCGCGGCCGGGCAGCCGGCCGCGGTGGTCACCGTCGCCAGCGCGCCCGCCGTCGCCCTGCCGCTGGCCTTCCTGGGGGTGATGCTGCTCTGCCTGTGGAAGGGGCCGGTGCGCTGGCTGGGCGCGCCGATGGCCGCCGCCGTGCTGCTCTGGCCCCGACCACCGGCGCCGGACGTCTGGATCGCCCACGACGGCGCGGCGATGGCGGTTCGCGAGGGCGATCGCGCCATCCTGCTGCGCCCGGACAGCCGCCGCTTCGCCGCCGACCTCTGGGCGCGCCGCCGGGCGCTGACCATCGACGAGGACGCCGAGGCCGCGCGGGACGCTCGCTATGCCTGCGACCGCTTCGCCTGCTTGCCGACGGCCGGCGAGGACGTCGCCCTCTGGGCCGGCCGCAAGCCGCCCAAGGCGCGCGAACTGGCCGAGCTCTGCGCGCCGGACCGGCTGGTGGTGCTGCGCTCGCACTACGGCGGAGAGGGCTGCGAGGAGGCCTTCGTGCTGGACGCCAGGGCCTTCGCGCGCGGCGGCTCGGCCGAGCTGTGGCGGACGAGGGACGGCTGGAGCGTGGTGTGGGCTAACGACTTGCGGGGGAACAGGCCGTGGGTGCGGTAGCCAACCATCCTCTCCCTCTTGGGAGAGGGGGACCACCCGGAGGGTGGTGGAGCGGGATGCGTCGTCGTCACTCGTTACGTCACGCCGTTCGGCTTCACTCAGGACTCGCAGAACTCTTCATCGTCCGTGCTTCCCTCTCCACCATGCTCCGCATGGTCCCCCTCTCCCAAGAGGGAGAGGCGTGGGAGGGGCGCAACGAA
Organism: uncultured Caulobacter sp.; assembly: GCA_937925635.1. Classification (GTDB taxonomy): domain Bacteria; phylum Pseudomonadota; class Alphaproteobacteria; order Caulobacterales; family Caulobacteraceae; genus Caulobacter. The sequence goes on along the minus strand of CALALX010000101.1, from coordinate 576 downwards.
AAGGGCGCAGCCGAAGCCGCGCCCTTGCGTCGTTCCGCGATGGGGATCCGGCTCAGTGATACTTGCGGATCAACCCGACCAGCTTGCCCTGCACCTCGACCTGGTCGGGGCCGTAGACGCGGGTCTGGTACTTGGGGTTGGCGGCCTCGAGCGCGATCGAGGCGCCCTTCTTGCGCAGCCGCTTGAGGGTGGCTTCCTCGCCCTCGACCAGGGCCACGACGATCTCGCCGCTGTGGGCGGTGTCGGTGCGCCGGATCAGCACGAAGTCGCCGTCCAGGATGCCGGCCTCGATCATCGAGTCGCCCTGCACCTCCAGCACATAGTGTTCGCCGGCGCCGAGCATGCTCTCGGACACCAGCATCTTGTCGCGCTCGACCTGCAGCGCCTCGATCGGCGAACCGGCGGCGATGCGGCCCAGCAGCGGGATCTCGCGGACGTCGTTGGCGATGGCCGGGGCTGGGGCCAGGCCTGGACCGTCGCCCTTGATGACCTGCGGCTTGAAGGACTGACGCCCGCCGGCCGGCGCGGCCGTGGTCGCCTGCTGCGGCAGCTTGGTGACCTCCAGCGCCCGGGCCC
>CALALX010000100.1 GCA_937925635.1 uncultured Caulobacter sp. | reverse complement strand
GCGCCGACCCTGCGCGTCATCGAACTTGCGCAGCTCGACGATCGAGCCTGGGGCGCTGTCGCCAGCGGCATCGAGGTCGGGCAGTCTGATGTGGTGGGTGCGCCCATCGGTGCCGTCGACCACGGCATAGGCCGTACCCTTCAGCTCGTCATCGAGACCGCGATCGACAAGCCGGCCGATGACCGGATCGTCGATGCTCTCGCCAGCGAGCACGTAGCTCGCGGCGCCGCGCTCGATGCCGTGTTCGGTCAGGCCGCGATGGATGCGCTTGATGATGTCGCCGCGTTCACCGAGCTGGCGCAGCGTCGTCTCGGCGTTCTCCGAAATCGCCCACTGGCCGGGACCGATCTGGTCGGCAAGGCCGAGGGACTCAAGCTTTCGCAGGCGTCCGACTTTGAGCGCATGAAATTCGTCGGGCTGGCGGTCGGGCCGCGGCGCGAGGTCAACGACGCCGGTGCGGTAGCTGTCGCGGGCGAGCTGCCGATCAAGATTGGTCCAGCGCTCCGTGCCGATTTGGCGCTCGAGCGCGCGGCGGATTTCATGATCGGCGCGCGGTCCAAGTTCTTGGGTAATCAGATCCCGCGCCCGATCCCGCATCCCCTCCTTGATGTAGTCGCGGGAGATGACGAGGTTCTCGCCATCGTCGCGCACGCCGCGGACGATCAGGTGGACGTGAGGATGCTCGGTGTTCCAGTGATCGACGGCGACCCATTCGAGCTTGGTGCCGAGGTCTTTCTCCATCTGGCCGACCAAATCGCGGGCGAAGGTCTTGAGGTCCGACATCTCCACCGCGTCGTCCGGTGAGATGATGAACCGAAAATGATGCCGGTCATTCTCGCACCGCTCTGCGAAGGCCTTCGGGTCAGCGTCATCGGCGCCGGGACCGAACAGCCGGGCCTTCTCTCCGTCCCGGGTGACGCCCTCGCGGCGCAGATAATTCAGGTGGGTTGCGAGCGGCGCGCCCCGTCCGACGTGGCGGACGACGCGCGCCTTGACGACGGCGCCGCGGGAACGGGAGGTGATGAGCCGGTTGGCTTGAACCGACGCGCGCTGACCCCGGCCAAACCGGGAGCGGTGGCCGGGACCGATCGTCCCTTTCCGGGAAACCGATCCGCCTGCGCGCTGCGCGGCGGCGAGCGCCTGCGCGATGAACGGTCTTGCGCGCTGCGCGCTCGTCGAGCGGATGCGGCCAGGCCGGATGCGAAAATCATTCTCGTCGCTCATGGCGGCAAGACCGCACATCGCGCGATGGCGCTGATTCGCTTATGAAATCGTCGAAGCCGCAGGCTGCGCCAAACAGGCGCACCTCGCGAATTCGCTGCGTAAGCCCTTGAAAAAGCACAACCGAACCAAGGCGCACATCGCGCCCCTTTATCCTGCCATCGTGCGGTCGTGTTGCCTTGCTCCCCCCTCCAAGCACTCCATGATGCGACGGGACACGGTAGATTGCGAAAGAGGTTGAGGCTCGTCATCGCGGGGCTCCGCTGACGGATCGCGTGACGAACAGGCCCGCAGACTGAGGTGTAATCGCGGAAGTCTCCTGCACCGGAGCAGCCGCCGGGGCGTCGTCCGGATGGCGTTCCGTCTGCGCTGGAACGACACCGCTGATGTTGTCAGCATGCGTGACGAACAACGGCGCACGAGTCCAGGCGCGAGGATCGGCCGCGGCGACGATGATTGCACCGGGTAGGTCACCGCCGCCGAAGGAAGGGAGCAATGCGGCGACATACGCGCGGGTTTCGGCCGGCAACGGGCGGCCCGCGAGGTACTCCTCGTAGCGCCCCGGTCCCGCGTTATAGGCCGCAAGAAAGCCCGGCGATCCGTAGCGATCATACATCTCGCGCAAGTACGCGGCGCCGGCCAGGATGTTGTCGCGCGGATCGTAGGGATTACGCCCGAGCCCATGGCGGACGCGCAGCTCCGCCCAGGTATCCGGCATGATCTGCATCAGGCCCATCGCGCCGGCAGAGGAGATCGCACGCACGTCGCCGGCGCTTTCGGCGCGCATGACGGCGCGAATCCACGTGGCCGGGATGCCGAAGCGCCGCGCGGCCTCTTCAACGTAGATGCCGAATGGATGAGTCGGCGCCGTTCGTGTGGCCGGTGCACTCTGAGCGTTCGCTGTGGCGCTGAGCGGCACGGCGAGGAGCATGCCGGAAAGGAGAAGGAAGGCTGTCAGTCGGACGGCGCTTAGCCGCCCGACGACAGTTTGATAGCGCGGGACAGACACCGTTCAGTCCCGCTCGCCGCGTTTGGGCGGACGGTTCCAGAGCAGACTCCAGACGGATTTGTCCTCGGTCGATTGGAACAGGTTCGCGCGGATCGGCTGGGCCAGGGTGGGATCGTCGACCTGCAACGAAACGTAGTCGCCGGCTTTTTCGCCGGTGCGTTTCCATCCGGCGCCGATCTCAGGTCCATCATCGTTGCCGTGGTGAACACGATAGTCCGGCGCGTTCTCAGCGTCCGTGTGCTCGGCGGGGATGAGCACGATCTCGACGTCCAGTGAGAGCGTACGGATGTGGCCGGCGTAGCCGTTCTTTGTGCGCGTGAATTCGCCGATCTGCGGCATGGGAAGACTCCTTTGCTTGTGCGGTGAGGTCGGAGAGGCGCGTCGTTCACCGCCTCGCGGCGCGCCATTGGAAGCGGCCGCTGCCGTCTTCATCGGTCCACACAGGCGTTGCGCGGCCGATGACCTGGCGGGTGGAAATCGGACCGAAGTAGCGGCCGTCAAGGCTGTCCTCGACGGACCAGTTCATGAGGAAGATTTCGCCGTAGGCGATGCGCCGGCAGCCCTGCCAAACGGGCAGATCGCGGCCGAGACGGTCGCGCGTCAGCGCTTCGCCCATCGCGATGCCGTCGACGGTGACGTGTGGGCCGGCGCGGCAGACCTGCTGGCCGGGAAGAGCCGCGACGCGTTTCATGAGCGGGACGCCGCGGGGCACGTAGCCACGCTCGGCGAGGAACGATGCGAGCGGTTCCGGGGCGTCCACGGCGACGAGGTCCGTCACTTCAAGGCGTGGCGACCGCTCGAGCGAATAGAGTCCGATCGGTGTGCTGGCGGAGGCGTTCCAGATCAGCCGGGGCGTGATGTGGATGAACGACAGGCCGCCGATCAGCATCACGGTGAAGTACGTCGTCATGACGTAGCCGAAGCGGGTCATGGTTCGACCTTCCGGCGCAGAAGGATGGCCCGGTGCTGCTCGATCGTGTAACTGCGCGGCTCTTGGCCGGCAGCGAGACGATTGTGAACGTGTCGCCAATGATGCGGCGAGACCTCGGCGGGATTGATGCCAATCGCCTCGATGGCGTCGACGATCTGCAGGACGCGTTCGACCTTTGGCCAGCTCTCGGCCTTCAGCAGAATGTCGCCGCCCGGGCGCACGAAGGGGAGCGTCTGATAGGGTTCGCCCGGCGCAATCGCGCGCACGATGTCGATGCGGGAGATGATCGTCCCGAAGTCGTTGGCCGCCCAACGGACAAACGCGAAGACGCTGTGGGGCGGGAAGCTGACGACGCGGCGCCGACGGTCGAGAATTTGTTCGTGGACGTCGTGGCCGAACCTGATCCAGTATTCGATCTTCTTCTCAAGCCAGGTCAGCTCGACGTGGGTCAGACCAACCACGGTCGGCGTCGCAACGCGACGCAAGTCAGGCGCGCCGTTCATGACGTACCTCCTTCGGTTGGGGGAAATTCGCGGGCGAGCAGCTCGCGCAGCATGTCGGCGACAGTCACGCCGCGCTGGAATGCGGCGACCTTGATCTGGCCGCGCATGTCGGGCGTGACGTCGATGGTGAGGCGTGCGGTGAAATTGGCGGCGTCGCCGCCGCGCGCGGCGCGCGGATCGGGGGCTTTCACCCAGCTCTCAGGATCGGCTGGACGTGCGGTGAAGGCACGTTTCTGGGATCGCTCCGTCATGGCGCGATCTTCCCGACTTCGGCGCAGAGCGCGGTGATCTCGCGCGCTGCTGGACTGTGTCCGTTGATTTCCGAGACCAGGCGGCCGGAGCGTGCCGCGTCGGCGAAGGTGACGCGCTGGCCGACGGTGCTGGTGAGTACCGGCGGATCGTGATCGGCGAGCGTCTCGGCCGTCTCGCGGGCGATGACGGTGCGCGCTCCACAGCGATTCAGCACGAAGCGGGCGGCGAGTTGCGGGCGGTAGATCCGCGCCTCGCCGAGCAGCGAGAGCATCTCCGCGGACGCCCAGCCATCGAAAGGCGATGGCTGCACGGGGATCAGCACCAAGTCGGCGGCAAGCAGTGCGGACCGCATCAGGCTGGCGACACGCGGTGGCCCGTCGATCACCACATGGTCGGCGCTTCGCGCCAGTTCCGGCGCTTCGCTATGAAGCGTATCTCGCGCCAGACCGACGACACCAAACAGGCGCGCGAGGCCTTCGCGCCCTCGCTGCTGCGACCAGTCGAGCGCGGAGCCTTGGGGATCGGCGTCGATGAGAACGACGCGCTTTCCTCGCCGAGCCCATTCGCCCGCGAGATGGAGCGCGAGCGTCGTCTTGCCGACACCGCCCTTCTGGTTGAGGAGCGCGACAATCATGACGCACCACCGCCACGCCGGGCGGGAGTCGCCTGTGTGAGTCTCGCGTGCGGCTTGGCGGGATGGACAACGTCATGTCCGGGATCGGACGTGGAGAGTCGCGTGCCACGATCCGCCCAGACCTGAAGGTCGTCGAGAGCATAGACGATGCGGCCGCCAAGTTTGCGATAGACTGGTCCGGTGCCGTAGGTGCGATGCTTCTCCAGGGTGCGACCGGACAAACCCAGGAAGCGCGCGGCCTCGGGCGTGCGAAGATAGCGTGGCGGGGTTTCGAGTCGCGTTGCTGACATGGCGGCCTCCGGGCGTCGGCTGCGCCTCCAGCGAGCGGTGGCGAAGCGGCGACCACGATGGCGAACCATCGGCATCCAGGTGGATGACGGAGTGGAGCCCCCGCGAGCGCGTACCCCCTCGACAGGGGTCGAGGCGAGTTGGCGCGTAGGTCAGCGGCCGGCGAGCAAGCGGAGATAGCCGCCGCGCATCATTGTCTGGGCGTCCTTGACCAGACGGATCGTCTGCGCGCGGATCGGCGAGGTTTTCCATTCGGTAGCGGACTGGCTGGGCATGTCGAACAGGACGCCGGCGATCTCGCGGTACGTGGCGCCGGAGGATTGGCCGTCGAGCGCGCGCACCATGCGCACCAGGCGCAGGCGGTGCCGCGGCGTAAGCGAGAGCGCTCGCGGTAGCGGACCGGCGGCGCGTCCGAAGAGACGGCGTTGGAATCGCAGCGCCGCTTCGGCGCGGATGTTGAAGCTGTCGTCGAGCGGCAGAAGCACGGCGAGCGGTTGAGTCGGGTTGATGGCGCCGACGACTAAATGATGGTCACCGCTTGGGTCCGCCAGCACTATGGCGTCTTGGGTTTGCAGCGTCGCGTAGGCGAGGTCGAGATCTTCGAGGCGCCGCGCCATCCGAAACACGGCTGGCGCGGCTTCAAGCAGCAATACGCTGGCAACGAGTTCGGGTCGCCAAAAAACCGTGGTCTCATGAGCGGAGCGGTCGGGATCGATCAGGAAATCGTAACCCCCATTGAGGAGCGGCACTCCTTTGCGAGGCGCCTCGCCGACTTGCCGGTGTACTGCGCAGACGGCTGTAGTCACTGCGATAGTCGGGATTGCGGCGCAGAAATTCCCACGCGAACCCTTGCCGCTCAAGTCGGTTCAGGGCGCGTTCGGTTTGTTGCAATCGCCAATCAGGCGGCTCGGCCATACGCGTCTCCTCGTCCGCGCGGAGTGCCCCCTCCGTGCGAAGAGTTGCCGCTGACGAGATTTGGACGGAAGTCCCCGAATCTGGACGGCGCGATGCCTACTACAATCTCAAGGCGTGTCTTGATTTAGGACACGCGAGGGCGGAGGAGATCGCGATAGCCCGTGGTGGTCATCCAGCGGGCGCGGGCGAGATGGCTGTCATGAACCCTTCGCGCGCGGTCAGCATCCTGACCAGGATCGAGTCCGAATAGAATCTGCACGGCCTCACGCCAGTCGGCGCCCTCGGCGGCGGCGTCCAGGAGCCGAATATAGAGAGCGAGGTGGCATTCGTCGTAGCTCGTTACGCTGTCGCCGTCGGGCGGACGATCCTCAAAGGTGCTGACAGTCATGGACGCGCCCATCTCGTTTGGTTAACTGATCGTATCTGCAGCGCAACTGCAAACCAGACCGATAGCTGAAATTTCCCGATGCTTTTCACGCATCGCGTCAACCCACTTGCAGCATCAGAGCAAGGGCCTATGGCCGTGTATTATAACACGTAGCGATATAATACTCGATTGTCTCCTATCCTGCGGATGGACATTCGCAGAGTTTTTGGAGCCAACGTCAGGAGGTATCGCGTCGCGGCCGGTCTGAGTCAGGAGGCGGTCGCCGTGAAAATGGGTGTGGACCGCGCCTATGTGAGCGGCATGGAGCGGGGCCAGCAGAACGTCACGCTGTTGACGATGTGGCATTTGTCGGAAGCGTTGGGTGTGAGACCCGCCGATCTCCTGGATGAGATGGTGGAGGACGCTGAAACCTGACTCTACGCCCGTCGCATGACAGTCCGCACTCTAGGTCGGCGACCGGATTGTCGGAGAAGCGCAAAGCCGGAAGCCAGCCCGTCGGGCCAGCCTCGATGTGGTTGCGCGTGCGCGCCTCGGCAGGGCCTCGAAGGACTGCCCCGCCCGAGGATCGGGCGGGGCGTCGCTGGCGGTTAGTCGGCGCGGCGGCCGTTGGGGCGGGACCAGATCAGGCTGTAGCCCTCGCCGTCCTCGTCGTCGAAGAGGTTGGCGTAGATCGGAGCGGTGAAGCTCGGATCGTCGAGCTTGAGGCCCAGATAGTCGCGACCCTCGTTGGAGCGCTTGGCCCAGGCGGCGCCGATCTCGACGCGGCCCACGAAGACGCGGTGGCTGGGGGCGTTCTCGCCGGAGCGGTTGGCCTCGGGAACGATGCGGACGTTCTTCGCCTGGACGCTGAGGGTGACGATTTGGCCGGTGAACTCGTTGCCGGTCTTCTTGAAGGTGCCGATGGTCGCCATGGTAGTTCTCCTTGATCTCTGTTTCGAGCCCGCACCATGCGGCCTCGATGGCGATCGGTTGGCCGGGGGCGATCGGCGGCGCACCTGCTTGCAGGCCGAAGCGCAGCGGAGGATGGCAGCCAGGCGACTTTGTTGTTTCGCGAGGAATGCCGGCGCAGCCGGCAGGGGAAGAAAGTCGATCGGCGCCATTGCGGCATAGGCGGTCGAGGCGCAGCCGGCCTTCGGCCAGATCAGCCCATCGAAGAGGTCGCTTGGAGTGCTCGATTTGACAGAGGTGTTTCGAGGAGAACGTGGCCGACCCGTCGCCTTCCCCACTGGACCGGCACGTTCAGCACGGCATTCCGTACCCGCGCCCGGCTGGTGAAAGGGGAGCGTCGCCCGGGCCGCGTAGACGAAAGACGTCTCAGGATTCACCATTGTGGTGTTGAGCGAGCAGCTTCGCCGATTGGCTTGCGTTCCCGGCCGGCTTCGATGTGGGCTGCTCAAGTCTAGTCGAGAGGGCTCGATGGCATCGTCGCGCCAACAAACGACTAGGGCGGCGTATGCAAGCCTTGCTCGTCCGCCCTTTCGGTGCAGCGCGCTTAAGCGCGCGCCATGCCGCCTTGTCCCGAGGGCGCGGTCCCAGCCAACGTCGTCACGCGAACGAACGCGGTGACGCCGACTGCAATGGCGCCGATCACAGAGAAGATGATCTGCCACGTCTCGGACGGCATGGTGTGTTTCACGATGCCGTGGGTGGCGTGGTAGCCGGCGATTGCGGCGGGCGCGACGAAAGCGATCACGATCGCGAGCTTCAGCCAGAGCGGCTTCGCGAACAAGAGCAGGAGCTGGCCGACGCCGAGAGTGACCAAGCCGGCGACAAATCCGACGACAATTGCTCCGAGCCATCCCGCGCCTGTGCCGTAAGCCCATGCGCCGACTGTGACGCCAGCGAACACGGGCAGCGCATAGACCGCGAAATAGAACAGCAAGCAGCAGAGAACGCCGATCGCGGCGATGCTGGCGATGATACCAATGAAGATCATGGCGATGGTCTCCCGTGAGAAAATGTCTGACGGTCGCGCCTTCCACCACCACCGCGGCGCGAGCGAAAGTATAGATGAAAACAGGCGCCAGCGGGAGTGGAAATCCCGCTGGCGTTCGGCGGTGCAGCTTGCTTGGCGGACCGCCCCTTTCATGGTTGGAAGGGGTCGAATTCGTGGATCACGGCGGCGGGATCGCCGTCATATTCGGCGGCGAGCATGACGCCGTAGTTGCCAGCGTCAGCATGAAAGACGACGACGCAGACCATGAGTGTGGTGGCGAGGTTCCAGCCGTTGGCGAATGCGAGGGCTTGAGACATTGATCCGGCTCCTGTGCTGAGGCGGGGACCATCCCCGCGCGACAGGCGCCCGATGTGTTCGGCCAGAGGCCGCAATCACCGCGTAGGCGAAGACCAAGCGGCGGCACGCGGCAGCGTAAGCCGACCCCCTGCGGGTTGATGGCGTCAGGCCCCTGGCCGGACCAAGGATCAGCGCTGATAGACGCGGGTGGCGCCCGCCGATCACGAGCGGCTCTCGAAGCCCTCAGCGGCAGTGCGAGGAACATCGTTATCGTCACGGTGCTCCGACCGATCGGCTAAGGTGCGTTTACGGGTCGACATGATGGCTGAGGCACGCGGCATGGCGGAGTTCACGGGACGCGAGCTGCATCTGGTGAAGAAGGCGCTCGCGATTGCGGTGCTGACGATCGAGCGGCAGCCGGGCCCGTTTCAATCGGCGTCCGATCAAACCGACATGAAGGCGCTACTGGACGGCTTGATCGAGAACGACACGGAGCTGGCGCACTATGCGCGCGCGGCGCGGATCGCCGTTACGGGGGAGCCAGACTGAAAGACGGCTCCGCGCGGAAAGCCGCCGATCCGCCTTCCCGGTTTCACGTCATTGCGGAGGAAGAGAAGGCGGCGCTCACGCGCCGCCGAACTTCCAGACCGGGATGCCGAGCTTCTTCGCCTTGTCGGCGAGGTTGTCCTGGATGCCGGTGCCGGGGAAGTGCAGGACGCCGATCGGTAGAGTCTCCAGCAATGTGTCGTTGCGTTTGAACGGTGCGGCCTTGGCGTGCTTCGTCCAGTCGGGCTTGAAGGCGATCTGCGGGACCTTGCGACTGTCGGCCCATTTGGCGGCGATCAGCTCGGCGCCCTTGGGCGATCCGCCGTGCAGCAGCACCATGTCGGGGTGCTTGGCGTGGACCTGATCGAGCTTGGCCCAGACCAGCCGGTGATCGTTGAACTCGAGCCCGCCGGTCAATGCCACCTTCGGTCCCGCGGGCAGGAGCACCTGGTTGTCGGCGCGCTTCTTCGCCGCCAGGAAATCACGGCTGTCGATCATCGCCGAGGTCAGGTTGCGATGGTTGACCCTCGACCCGTTGCGCGGCCGCCAGGCTGAACGGGTGTGGTGCTCGAACTGGTCGGCGGCCTGGTCGCGCATCAGCTCGAAGGCGTTGCGCCGCTCTATCAGCGTTTGACCTTCCGCAGTCAGCCGCTCCAGCTCGACGGACTTGACCTCGCTGCCGTCCTGTTCCCGTTGCGAGCGCTGTTGAGCCAGCTCGTTATCGTCGAGTTCGCGCTCGATCCGGTCGATGGCGCGGTGGAAGACATTCACCGTTGACCAGAGCAGGTCCTCGAGGTCGGGTTCGAGGCGTGTGTCTGAAAGCGCCACCACGAGGGCGTCGAAGATGTCGGAGATGCTGCCCGCGAGGGTGTTCGCTTCTGGAAGTGGCCTTGGATCGGGCTCGTCGTTGAAGGGACGGTAGCCATAGAGCTGGAGTTCGTGGAGGACCTGGTCGGTCGGGGATGAGCTGTGGTGCGGCTCGAATTCGTCGTCATGGTCGGTGGTCATCGCGGCTTTCCTCGTCGGATCGGCCGCGCCCATCGCGGCCTTCGTGGCGACGAAGGCTCACCGGCGGGACGGACTGGCAGCCTGAGCGCAGCGAGGGCCTTGATGGCTAAGGCCGGCTATTTTGCTTCGCGATGGAAAGCGGCCCCCTGGGCCGCGCCGGAAAATAGTCGGCCGCTGCCATTGCCCGGCCGGACCGACTGTGAGCCCGATCGCCCTCTCAGAAGGCCGTGGGCGTGGTCCTCTCCGGCGCTGAGGGAAAGCATGCCACCGACGGATTGGCGACGCCGCTGCCCGCGCCCCGTCCCCGATCCGGCTAGGCCGCCAGCGCCATGAATCGGGCGACGTCCTGCGCCGCGATCTGCACCCGGCTGGCCGCTCGAAGCGCGTCGATCCCGAGCAGGCGGAGATCCTCGTTGAAGTCACCGAGCCGTGGCGAGATCACGATCGCCTCGATCCCGGCCTCCTGCGCCCGATCGATCAATGTCGCCATTGCGCCGTCGCCGGCCGGATCATCGTCGCGGGCGATGTAGAGTCGCCGCAGCGTGTCCGGGAACAGGATGGCGGAGAGATGCGCCGCCGAGAGGGCTGCGACCATCGGCATGGTCGGCAAGACGCATCGGAGCGACAGCATCGTCTCGATGCCCTCGCCGGCTGCCATGACCTCGCTCCCCACGCCAAAGCGCACAGCGTGACCGAGGAGGTCGCCCATCGCCCGTCGCGGCGTGTCGATCGGCGCCTTGCCGAGTGTCGCCTCGCTGAAGCCGCCGGGATCGAGCCAGGTGCGATGCGCGCCGGTCAGGTGGCCGGAGAGATCGGTGACGGCGGCGATCATCGCCGGCCAGGTCTCGGTCGCGCTGTGGTCGTCGGGCCGGTAGTAGCAGCGCGGGTGGAAGCGCAGACTTCCGGTTCCGTGCAAAGCCGTAATGCCGCGATGACGCAAATACGATTCTACGAGGCTGCGTTCCATCGGCTGCGATATCGCGAAGAGTCGCCTTGCGGCCTCCGGCGATCTTGCCGGTGCGCTGGGCTTGCGCGAACGGGCGCGATCAGGTTCGGGCTCAGGATGCGGCAGGCTGAGGAACGAACGTGCCTCATCGGCGACATCCTTGAAATCAACCAGGCCGCAGCTTTCCCGGATCACGTCGAGCAGGTCGCCATGCTCGCCGGTGGCGGCGTCGGTCCATTTGCCTGCGGCGCCCTTGCCGGATTCGGCGCCCTTTAGTCGGACGAACATGGACCGCCCCGGCGTGTTGCGGGCATCGCCGACCAGCCAGTAACGGCCTTCGCGGCGACCGTTCGAAAGATAGTGGCGGCACACCGCCTCGGCCTGCCGACCGAGACGCTGAGCCAAATCGGATGCTTTGTCCGGCATCGTGTCCTCCGGAACGAAAAAGGGCCCGCCATCGCTGGCGGGCCCCTGACGGTGCGGTTGGCTCCTTCGTTACTCGGTCGCGGTCGCGTGGGGTTCGAGCGCGACCGATTCATCCTCGGTTACTTCCTCGTCTTCCACCACGGCCGTTTCGCCGCCGTCCGCCGCCATTTCTTCGCCGTCCGCATCGGCGCCTGCTTCGGCGGGATCGGCGGTGTCGGACTCAACGGCCTTCAGCGTAGTGCGGCCGGGCGTGCGCAGCGGCTCCGGAAGCCATCCGGACCCGGCCAACAGCTCTTCCGCTTGCCCCGCCATCTCGCCTTTCTTCAGGTGCTCGATGCGGTCGCCCGCACGCGCACCCTTCGCATCCCGCACCGCTGCGAGGATGCGAGCCTTGGTCACGCGGCCGAGATAGTTCTCGATGGTCGGCGTCCAACCGGCGGCGACCATGTCGAGATCGACGGCCTGGGCCACGCGGTCCGCATGGGCCAGGGCGCGAGGCTTGCGGTTGTGAGCCTCATAGATGGCGTTGACGGACAACGACACACAGTGCGCGAACAGCGCCTGGCGGCTGTCAGTGTCGAACGACATGAGCCCGTCCCAGAGGTCGGCCGGCTCCTTGGGCAGGGAAGAGAGCCAAGCCTGATGCCGGGCGTCGAAAGCGACGGCAAGTGCGCTGTCCGCGAGGCCCGGCGCCTGAGCGCCAAATCCCGCACTCTTCACGTCGAGTTCCAGACAGGTGTCCTGCGCATAGCGGTAGAACACCCTGAGGCACAGGGCGTGAAGCGCCGCGACGAAGGCGACGTGAGGATTCTCGCCCAAAGCGTGGCGAAGGGCCAGAGTCCGGTGGGCGGTCAACTCGGTCATCAGCCGGTCGGGGATCGGCTTGATGCCATCGTCTTCCTCGGGCTCATCGGCGGGAGGCTCCCCGCTTGCCGCCGCGCTCGCATCGTCATCCTCGGCTTGCGTTGCGATCGCAGCCTCGTCGGTCGGATCGGTCTCGCCATCGGCCTCGGGAGCGATCGGAAGTTCGTCCTCGGGGCGGACATAGCCACGCTCGATGCGCAGGGCGCCCGAGCCGTCGATGCTGACGAAGGCGCCAGCGCGTGCGACCTCTTCGGGATCGAAGACCTGAGGACGATCATCGAGCTGGCCGAGCGCCGTCTCGATTTCGCCGAGCCGTTCATCGACCTCGTCAGGCAGTTCGTCGGCTTCGGCGTAGGTCTCCTCCAGACCGTCCATCTCGGCCTGCAACGCATCACGCGTCGCCCGCTCCTCGTCGGTGAGCGGAAGCTGCTCGCCGCGCAGTTGCCGGAGGCCATAGGTGTGGCCGTAGGCGAAGTCGGGCGCGACGTCGATCCACTTCCAGCCTTCGGCGCTGATCGCCTCGGACTGCTCGCGCAGCTTCTCGGCCACCAGCATGTCGAGAAGACCGACATCCTGCAGCCAGCCACCATCATCACCCTGGAACAGGTCGCGCAGAATCACGCCGCCGGCCTTGGTGTAGGCGTCGAGGCCGATGAACTGCGCGCGCTTGTCCGAGGCCCGCACCGCGCCTTCGGTCAGCATCCGGCGAATGACGTGCGGCTCCTTGGAATAGGACTGGCTCAGGCGCTCGAACACCTGCTCCTGCCGCTCATGGTCGCCGTTGACGGTGAACGCCATGAGCTGGTCGAGGGTCATGCCATCGTCGGCATAGATATCGAGGAGCTTGGGCGAGACCGATGCGAGGCGCAGGCGCTGCTTGACGACCGACACGGCGACGAAGAAGGCCGCGGCGATCTCCTCCTCAGACTGCCCCTTCTCGCGCAGCGTGAGGAAGGCCCGAAACTGATCGAGCGGATGCAGCGGCGCCCGCTGGACATTCTCGGCGAGACTGTCTTCCTCCGGGATGCCGTCCTCGCGCACGACGCAGGGCACCGGCGCGGTCTTGGCCAAGCGCTTCTGCTTGACCAAGCGTTCGAGCGCGCGGAAGCGGCGGCCGCCGGCCGGAACCTCGAACATGCCGGTCTCGACGCCGTCGGCGTCGCGGACAGGCCGCACGGTGATGCTTTGCAGGAGCGTGCGCCGAGCGATGTCCTCGGCCAGCTCCTCGATCGAGACGCCGGCTTTGATCCGGCGGACATTGGACTGGCTCAGCACCAGCTTGTTGAAGGGGATGTCCCGCGATGAGGACAGGGTGATCTTCTTAACAGCAGTAGCCATCGGGATGTACTCCGTGACGGGCGGCCGAAAGACTCTCTCTCGGCCTCCAACCCGTCACGAAGCGGGCGCAGCCCTCTTCCTCTAGGAGGTCGGGGCTGCGTAGAAGTAGGGGCGTGGAGCCGCAGTGCCGGCTCCACGCCTCCGATGTTACCGGACGCTGGACAATAGCTTCGCGGCCTTGCCCTCCAGCTCCAGCCGCGAATCTTGATGCGGCTTGGTGCGGGCAAGCGCCGTGATCCCCTGGACGAAGTCGAAGATCGACTCCGGCGGGCGCCCTTCTTCCTCCAGCACGGTGGCGATGATCTTCTCGGTCTCGGGACGCGAGAAGCCGCGCTTGCGCAAGAAGCTCTGGCGATCGTCATCCTTGCGGGCGACGATCTGTTCGCGAGCGGCTCTGATCCCGGCCATAAACGGCGCGGGCGACGACGTGGCGAAGCGTTCCAGCGCCGGCGCCGCCTGATGCGCGAACCTGTGGCTGGCGAACTTGCTGTGGCGGATCGAGATCTCCTCGAAGCCCTCGGCGCCCCAGATGTTGCGATTCATGCACACTGCGCGGAGATAGAAAGACGCCATGCCGAGGGTCTTCGAGCCCACCTCGCTGTTCCAGCAATAGAAGCCACGAAAGTAGAGGTCGGGGTCGCCATTGGGGAGGCGGCCGGCCTCGATCGGATGGGCGTCGTCGACCAGGAAGAGGAAGACGTCGCGATCGGACGCATAGAGCGTGGTGGTGTCCTTGGTCACTTCGACGAACGGGTTGTGCGTCATGGTCGACCAGTCGAGCAGGCCTGGCACCTTCCACCGGGTATCGCCCGTTCCCTCACCGGCGATCTTCATGACCGCGGCGACCAGCTCATGGTCCCAGATGCGGCCATAGTCAGGCCCGGTGACGGCGCGCAGTTCGATTCGCCCGTCATCCACCTCCAGCGTCTTCACCAGCTCTGCCCGGTGCGAAAGCAGCCCGTGCTGCATGTTGATGCCTGCAAGCGGCGCGGGGAGCTGCCGCATATAGCCGGCGGGCGCGCCGACCAGGCTGCACATCTGGCCGAACGACCAGTGCGTTGGAGCGATGGGCTCCTCGCGGCCGGGCACGATCAGCGCCAGGCGTTCGGCGTCGTCGCGACTGGCTTCGACACGAAGGGTCCGGGTCTCGACGGTGCGGGCGGTGGCGCGATCAGCGCGGGCGCGAACGGCGGCGTAGAGCGCGCTGAGCGACAGGTAGCGCTCATCGTCGGGGCGCGAAAACCATTCGGACGACACCCGCCCGATCCGTTCGCCGCGCGAGATGTCGACTTTATATCCGGCAGAAACCGGCGGGGCTCCGAAGGCGTCTTGCCCGGGGAGAATGCTTATCTGGGTCATGGCAGTATCTCCATGACGGGCCGGCCGGGAGCCTCTCTCTCGACCCTCAACCCGTCACGGCGACAGCCGCGGCCCTCTCACTCTCGGCGCGTTGCGGGGTGTCCCCGCAGAAGGGGTCGGCCGAGACTGAAGGCTTGGCCGCAGGGGAAGGCTTTCCCCTCCTGCCTCGTGTCCTATCCTTCTACCCGCCTACACGCGGCCGCCGACTGCCTGTCTTTCTGCGCCACGGCGCGACGGCGCGTGGTTTTGGTTGCGCCGGGCGCCGCCCGTCGCTCCAGTGAGGCATGGCCCAGAAGCGACATTTGCGCCGCGTCCTGCCTGAATGGTCCGGCGATCCTGAAGACTTGTATGACTATGCGCGTCCACCAGCACCGCGCGCGGGGCGGTCATCCCTGAGCTTGGAGGGGGCGATCACCGTGACGGACGACTGGCCCGAGGTGGTGCCGATCACCGAAGCCGAGCTGCGGGTAGTAGAAGGTCACTTCGCTGAGGAGCTTGACGCGATCTTTGGGCCACGCGCCTAAAGCACGAACAGAAAAGGCTTGAATTGTTAGTCTATATGACGTACATTGTTGGGGAAATATAGCCAATGCTAGGAGCGCCCCAATGCCGCGCAAGCAGACTAAAATCGAACGGGAAACACCCAATCGCGTCGAGCGCCTCGGATTCCGGCTGGATGAAGAGACGAAGGACCTTATCGAGCGCGCCGCCCATCTGTCGCGGCGCAAAGTCAGCGACTTTTGCGTGACCGCGCTCACCGATACCGCGCGCCGGACGATCGCGGAGCACGAGACACTGGTGCTGTCCGATCGCGACCGCGCGGCATTCTTCGACGCGCTGGTCAATCCGCCTGAGCCGAGCGAGCGGCTGGTCCGCGCCCTGGCCGAGCATAAGCGCCGGGTCGCTTCCTGAGCATGGCGGCGCCTCGGCCAGATTTGAAGATCGAGGCGCTCGCGTCGCATCATGACCGGGACGGCTTTTCCTGCGGCGTCGACAGCCTCGACCGTTATCTCCGGACGCAGGCGAGCCAGGATGTGCGGCGCAAGGCGAATGGGGTTTTCGTTCTGATCGAACCTGACAAGCCGGATGTCGTGCTGGGCTACTATACGCTGTGCGCGACGGGGGTTGCGCAGGGCGAGGTGCCGCCCGCCGACCGCAAGCACATTCCGCGCTATCCGCTGGTCAGCGCCACGCTAGTCGGACGGCTGGCGGTCTCCGAAACGCGGCAGGGCGAGCGTCTGGGTGCGATGCTGCTCGCCGACGCCGTGCGGCGCGCCTATGCGAGTGCGGCCACGGTCGGTTCTTCGATGCTGGTGGTGGACGCCATCAGCGAGCGCGCCGCCGCCTTCTATGAGGGAAACGGTTTCGTGCGCTTGCCGGACTCGCTCCGGCTGGTGCTGCCGATGCACGCAATCCAGCGATTGGTGGAACCATGAACGATATAGCCCCCGCCTCGCCTGACGTGACGCCTGGGATCGCGCTTGCCAAGGCGGCGCTCTATTTGCGCGTCTCGACCGGACGGCAGGCGGAGAGCGATCTTTCGATCCCCGATCAACGCCGCCAGATCACGGCCTATTGCCTCGCCAAGGGCTGGGACGTCGCGGCTGAATTCGTCGAGCCGGGCAACACCGCTACCGACGATCGCCGGCCGGCGTTCCAGGCCATGATCGACGCGGCGTTGGTGAAGCCGCCGACCTTCACCGTCATCGTCGTCCACTCTTTCTCGCGCTTCTTCCGCGATCAGTTCCAGTTTGAGTTCTACGTTCGCAAACTGGCCAAGAACGGCGTGCGGTTGATCTCGATCACGCAGGACCTGGGCGACGATCCGATGAGTGTGATGATGCGTCAGATCATGACGCTGTTCGACGAATACCAGTCGAAGGAGAACGCCAAACACACGCTGCGCGCCATGAAGGAGAATGCGCGCCAGGGCTTTTGGAACGGCGCGTTGCCGCCGATCGGCTATCGCATTGTCGCCGCCGAGCAGCGCGGCGCAAAGATCAAGAAAAAGCTGGAAATCGATCCGATCCACGCGGACACGGTGCGCCTGATCTACCGGCTAGCGCTCAATGGTGACGGCGACCGCGGCCCGATGGGGATCAAGTCGATCACCACCTATCTTAACGACCGCGACATCCGGACTCGCGATGGCGGTCGGTGGGGCGTTGGCTCGGTGCATCAGATCCTCACGCGCACGACCTATATCGGCCAGCACCGATTCAATACGCGCGACCACAAGACGCGGACGGCCAAGCCCCAAGCCGAGCACGCGGTCATGGACGTTCCCCCGATTGTCACCGAGGCGGAGTTCGAGGCCGTCCAGGCTGCGTTGAAGGCGCGCAGCCCGCAATGGATGCCGCCACGCGCGGTGAGCGGTCCGACCTTGCTGACTGGAATCTGTTTCTGCGCATCCTGCGGCGGCGCGATGACGCTGCGGACCGGCAAGGGCAGCGCAGGCGGCATGTATCGCTACTACACCTGCTCGACGAAAGCGCGGCAGGGCGAGCGAGGTTGTCGCGGCCTGACGGTGCCGATGGACAAGCTCGACCGCGCCGTCGTCGATCACCTGGAGTGGCGGCTGCTCGATCCGGCGCGTTTGACGACGATGATGGATCAATTGCTGGAGCGGCGTGAGGAATGGAATGAACGCCGTCGTGGACACATCACGGAGCTGCGCAAGCGCGCCGCCGAAGCGGAGGCGAAATTGAAGCGTCTCTATGAAGCGATCGAGAACGGGGTGGTCGACATGGCCGACCCGTCGCTGAAAGATCGCATCGCAGAACTCACCGCCGTGCGCGACCAGGCTCAGGCCGACGCGGAGCGCGCAACATCCGCTGTGGAGCGACTCGGGCCCGCAATCACGTCGGACAGCCTGCGGCGGTTCGCGCTCGCCGCGCGACGCAAGCTGCGGAACGAAGATGGAACTTATCGGCGGGACCATTTGCGTGCGCTTGCCCAGCGCGTCGAAGTCGTCGACCCGAGCGAGATTCGCATCCTCGGTACGAAAACCGAACTGCTACGGACACTTGTGGCCGCCGCGGGCGTAGAATCGGCGGCTGGTGGCGTTCGCAGTTTTATACCGAAGTGGCGCGCCCGGAACGATTCGAACGTCCGACCCTCAGATTCGTAGTCTGATGCTC
>CALALX010000099.1 GCA_937925635.1 uncultured Caulobacter sp. | reverse complement strand
GTGCCGATGTTGCAGTGCGGCTTGTTACGTTCGAATTTTTCCTTGGCCATATTCTAGCTCCTGGTCCCCCAATCGGGGTCCTTATGTTTGGGGGATTTTGCTTAGGCGTACTTCTTGATCACTTCGTCGGCGACGTGTTGCGGCACCGGATCGTAGTGGTCGTATTGCATCGTGAAGGCGGCGCGGCCCTGCGACATGCCCCGCAGGGTGTTCACGTAGCCGAACATGTTGGCCAGCGGCACGAAGGCGTTCACCACCGTGGCGTTGCCGCGCATGTCCTGGCCCTGGATCATGCCACGACGACCGTTCAGGTCGCCGATGACCGAGCCGAGGTACTCTTCCGGGGTCACGACCTCGACGGCCATGATCGGCTCGAGCAGCTTGGGAGCGCCCTTCTCACGCAGTTCCTTGAACGCGGCGCGGGCCGCGATTTCGAAGGCGAGCACCGAGGAGTCGACGTCGTGGTAGGCGCCGTCCACCAGGGTCGCCTTGACGTCGATGACCGGGAAGCCGGCCAGCAGGCCGTTTTCCTTGGCCGACTCGAGGCCCTTCACGACGCCCGGGATGTATTCCTTGGGCACCGCGCCGCCGACGATGGCGCTCTCGAAGACGAAGCCCGAGCCGGGCTCGCCCGGTTCGAACACGACCTTGATACGGGCGAACTGGCCCGTGCCGCCGGTCTGCTTCTTGTGCGTGTAGTCGATCTCGGCGCGCTTGCCGAGCGATTCACGGTAGGCCACCTGCGGCGCGCCGATGTTGGCCTCGACCTTGTAGGTGCGCTTCAGGATGTCGATCTTGATGTCGAGGTGCAGCTCGCCCATGCCCTTCAGGATGGTCTGGCCCGACTCGTGGTCGGTCGAGACGGTGAAGGACGGATCTTCGGCGGCCAGCTTCTGCAGGGCGACGCCCAGCTTCTCCTGGTCAGCCTTCGACTTGGGCTCGACGGCGATCTCGATGACCGGCGCCGGGAATTCCATGCGCTCGAGGATGACCGGCGACTTCAGCGGATCGCACAGGGTGTCGCCGGTGCGGGTGTCCTTGAGGCCGGCCAGGGCGACGATGTCGCCGGCGTAGGCTTCCTTGATGTCTTCACGGTTGTTCGAGTGCATGAGCAGCATGCGGCCGACCCGCTCGCGCTTGTCGCGCGTCGAGTTCATCAGGCCCATGCCCGTTTCCATCTTGCCCGAGTAGATGCGGCAGAAGGTCAGCGAGCCCACGAACGGGTCGTCCATGATCTTGAACGCCAGAACCGACAGCGGCTCGTCGTCCGACGCCTTGCGGGTCACCGGCTCTTCGGTCTTGAAGTCGATGCCCGGGGTCGGCGGAATATCCAGCGGCGAGGGCAGATAGTCGACCACGGCGTCGAGCAGGGGCTGCACGCCCTTGTTCTTGAAGGCCGAGCCGCACAGGATCGGATAGAAGGCGCCCGTCAGAACGGCCTTGCGGATGCACTTCTTGATCGTCTCGATCGAAGGCTCTTCGCCGCCCAGGTAGGCTTCCATCGCCTCGTCGTCGAGCTCGACGGCGTTCTCGATCAGGTAGTTGCGGGCTTCCTCGGCCTTGGCCTGCAGGTCAGCCGGGATTTCCTCGTCGCGGTAGGACGCGCCCAGACCGTCGTTGTCCCAGACAACCGCCTTCATGCGGACCAGGTCGACCAGGCCCTTCAGGCTCGACTCCGAACCGATCGGGAACTGGATCGGCACGGCCTTGGCGCCCAGACGGTCGCGGATCGACTCGACCGACTTGTCGAAGTCGGCGCCGATCTTGTCCATCTTGTTGACGAACACGATCCGCGGCACGCGGTACTTGTCGGCCTGACGCCAGACCGTCTCGGTCTGCGGTTCGACGCCGGCGTTGCCGTCCAGCACCGTCACGGCGCCGTCGAGGACGCGCAGCGAGCGCTCGACTTCGATGGTGAAGTCGACGTGCCCGGGGGTGTCGATGATGTTCAGACGCTTGTCATTCCAGAACGCGGTCGTGGCGGCCGACGTGATCGTGATGCCGCGCTCCTGCTCCTGCTCCATCCAGTCCATGGTCGCGGCGCCGTCGTGGACTTCGCCGATCTTATGGGACTTGCCGGTGTAGTAGAGGATCCGTTCCGTCGTGGTCGTCTTGCCCGCGTCGATGTGGGCCATGATCCCGAAGTTCCGGTAGTCTTCGATCTTGTGAGTGCGGGGCATGATGCTCGCCTGTCGGCCTGATAAAGTTGAGCGCGGGCGGTTTCTGGAACCGCCCGCGCCCCCTGAAGGTGTTGGGCTGGTGGGTTACCAGCGGTAGTGCGAGAAGGCCCGGTTGGCTTCGGCCATCTTGTGCGTGTCTTCGCGCTTCTTCACCGCGGTGCCGCGGTTGTTCGAGGCGTCCAGCAGCTCGGCGGCCAGCTTCTCGGTCATGGTGTTCTCACCACGCTTGCGCGCGGCGGTGACCAGCCAGCGGATGGCCAGGGCGCGACGACGGTCCGGACGGACTTCGACCGGCACCTGGTAGGTGGCGCCGCCGACCCGACGCGACCGGACTTCGATCGCCGGAGCGACGTTGTCCAGCGCCGAGTGGAAGGTCTCCAGGGGACCCTGATCCTTGCGCTTGGCTTCCAGGATGTCGAAGGCGCCGTAGATGATGTTCTCGGCGACGGCCTTTTTGCCTTCGTACATGACGTAGTTCATGAATTTCGTGACAATCAGGTCCCCGAACTTCGGATCGGGCAGAACCTGACGCTTCTCGGCGCGACGGCGACGGGACATTCTTCTTTTCCTTACTTCGGACGCTTGGCGCCGTAGAGCGAACGACGCTGCTTACGATCCTTGACACCTTGGGTGTCGAGGACGCCGCGCAGGATGTGGTAGCGGACGCCGGGCAAGTCCTTGACGCGGCCGCCGCGGATGAGCACCACCGAGTGCTCCTGCAGGTTGTGGCCTTCGCCCGGGATGTAGCACACGGCTTCGATGCCGGTGGTCAGACGGACCTTGGCGACCTTACGAAGCGCCGAGTTCGGCTTCTTCGGGGTCGTCGTGTAGACGCGGGTGCAAACGCCGCGACGTTGCGGGCAGCCCTTCAGGGCGGGCACCTTGTTCCGCACCGGCTTCGGCTGCCGAGGCTTGCGGATGAGCTGGTTGACTGTAGGCATCTATCTCTTTTGCTCGTGGAGGCGTGTGCCTTTCGGCCGAAGCGCCTCGGGGGTCCTGGTTGATCGTCTTGTCCGGCTCTGAACGCCCGGTCGGAACGCGAAAACTCGCCGGCGCGCGTGATGTCGCGTTCCGGCGGGCCTGATCGCCCTCGACAGGGACTTCAGCTTCATCGGGCGACGGGCGCAAACCCGGCCCCCGAAAGAGGCGCGCTAGATACTCGCAGGGGCGTGGAAGGTCAAGGGTTTGGAAAGCCTTGGCGCGATCTTGCCAGAGACGGGGATCGGCTTGCCTTCGACCGTCGCCAAGGCGTCATCGATTCATCGTCGACTCGCGATCGACTCCGCACGACTCGGAGGCGCGTGCGCGCTCAGTCGAAGATGTCGAAGAGGTCGAAGCCCTTCTTCTTCTTCCGGTAGTGATAGTCGTCGTCGTAGCGGTGGCGCTTCTCGCGGTCATCGTAGGGATGGCTGCGTTTCCAGCCGTCCGGATCGCGGCGGAAGTCGTCGACCTCGCGCGCGAAGCGCTCACGGTCCTGACCCTGGGACGTAACTTCCTCGCGACCGGCGCCGATGATCTTCTCCAGCTCCCCGCGGTCGAGCCAGACGCCCCGGCACGAGGGACAGATGTCCAGCTCCACGCCGGAGCGGGCGACAGCCTGCATGGACGTGTTGCAGTTGGGGCAGAGCAGCAGCGGCATGACGGTTCCCGTACGCGTTTCCAGACATCGCATTTAGGCGCCCGATCGCGGATCGCCAGCCCCCGATTCAACGAACCTTGGTCAAGTTTTCGCCGTGGCGCCGCGAAAACTTCAGGTCTCACGAGGGGAGCAGCGCGTTGGAAGCCGTCCGGCGGGATCGGGCCTGGAAGACCGGCGTCCTCGCGGCCTCGGTCGCGGGCCATGTGGCCGTCTTCGCCCTGATCGGTCTGAACACGCCGGAGGTCCGCGAGCGGCTCTTCGAGGAGGAGGATCGCGCCATGGTCGTCGACCTGGTCCGTCCGCCCCCGCCGCCCCGCGCCCGACAGCGCGCCGCGCGCCAGGCCCCGGCGCCGCAAGCCTCACCGGTACGTCCCCGCCAGGCGGCGACGCCCCGCGCCGCGCCGGTGCTTCCCCTGCCGATGGCGCCCGTCCCGAGGCCGACTCCTGCCCCGATCACGGGCGCGGGGTCGGGCGGGGCGACGACAGGCGCGGGTGTCGGCCGGCCGGGCGGCGACCTGCGCGGCGCGCTGCGCGGCTCGACGGTCGGCTGCGCGAACCGAACCGCGGTCGGTCTGACCCGGCGTGAGATCGACGCCTGCGACGAAACGCTGGGCGCGGGCGCGAAGGACGCGGCCTTCATCGCCGCGCCGATGGACGCCGCAAAGCGTGGCCGCTTCGACGCCCGGGCGGCGAGGCTGGCCCGAGACCGCGCCTGGCGCGAGCGCCCTCCCCCGATCGGCATCGACCCGGGGGCCTCCCCCGGCCAGGTCACCGGCCTGGACAAGTAGACAAGAAGAAACGGCCCGGGATCGCTCCCGGGCCGTCTCCTTCAGTTCCGAACCTGCGAGGTTCAGCCTTCCGGCTGCGCCTCGGCGGTTTCGAGGGCGATCTCGACCGGCAGCGGCTCCATCGCCTCTTCGCGGGCGGCCGAGAGAGCCTCGTCGCGCTTGGTGGCGATGCGTTGCAGGCCGCGCAGATAAGAGCCCGTGCCCGCCGGGATGAGCCGGCCGACGATGACGTTCTCCTTGAGGCCTTCCAGGGTGTCGATCTTGCCGTGCACCGAGGCGTCGGTGAGGACGCGGGTGGTCTCCTGGAACGACGCCGCCGAGATGAAGCTGCGGGTCTGCAGCGACGCCTTGGTGATGCCGAGCAGGACCGGCTGGGTGATCGCCGGCCGACCCTTGCGGGCTTCCGCCTTGGCGTTCTCGTAATCGACCTCGGTCTTGTCGAGGTGATCGCCCTTGATGAGGCCCGTATCGCCCGGCTCGAGGATCTCGACCTTCTGCAGCATCTGGCGAACGATCACCTCGATGTGCTTGTCGTTGATCGGCACGCCCTGCAGTCGATAGACCTCCTGCACTTCGTTCACGAGATACTCGGCCAGGGCCTCGACGCCCTGGATGCGCAGCAGGTCGTGCGGATCCGGGTTGCCGTCGATGATGTAGTCGCCCTTGTTGATCAGATCGCCGTCGTGGACGGAGATGTGCTTGCCCTTGGGAATCAGGAACTCGACCGCCTCACCCTGTTCACCGTCGGCGTTGACCTCCGGGGTGATCTTGATGCGACGCTTGTTCTTGTAGTCGCGTCCGAATTCGACGCGGCCGTCCATCTCGGCGATGACCGCGCAGTCCTTGGGACGACGGGCTTCGAACAGCTCGGCCACCCGCGGCAGACCGCCGGTGATGTCGCGCGTCTTGGCGCCTTCGGTCGGGATACGAGCGATGATCTCGCCGGCCTTCACCTCGTCGCCGTCGCCCACCGAGAGAATGGCGCCGACGGGCAGCAGGTAACGGGCTTCACCACCGCTCGACAGACGCTTGTAGGCGCCGTCGGCGTCGATGACGGCCATGGCCGGACGCAGGTCCGAAGCCCGGGCCGAGGCGCGCCAGTCGGAGATGACGCGGTTGGCGATGCCGGTGGCCTCGTCGACTTCCTCGCGGACGGAGAAGCCGTCCACCAGGTCCTCGGCGCGGATCTTGCCAGGCACTTCGGTGATGATCGGCGTGGTGTAGGGGTCCCACTCGGCCAGGCGCTGGCCGCGCTTGACCTTGTCGCCGTCCTTCACCTTCAGGCGCGCGCCGTACGGCGGCTTGTAGGACTCGCGGTCCTTACCGTCGACCTGCACGGTCACCGTGGTGTTGCGGCTCATGACGATGAAGTCGCCGTCCGCACCCTTGACGGTGGCGCCGGCGATGCGCGCGACGCCGTCGTTGCTGGTTTCGAAGAACGACTGCTCGGCCACCTGGGCGGTGCCGCCGATGTGGAAGGTCCGCATCGTCAGCTGGGTGCCCGGCTCGCCGATCGACTGGGCGGCGATGACGCCCACGGCTTCACCGATGTTCACCGGCGTGCCGCGCGCCAGGTCGCGGCCGTAGCAGGCGCCGCAGACGCCGGTCTTGGCTTCACAGGTCAGCACCGAGCGGATCTTCACCGACTGGACGCCGGCCTTCTCGATCTGATCGACCAGGTCCTCGACCAGATAGGTGTCGGCAGGGACGATGACCTCGCCGGTCACCGGATCCTTCACGTCCTCGGCCGAGAAGCGGCCCAGGATGCGCAGGCCGAGCGAGACGAGGACATCGCCGCCCTCGACCACCGCGCGCAGCGTGATGCCGCGCGTGGTGCCGCAGTCTTCCTCGGTGATGATCGAGTCCTGGGCGACGTCGACGAGACGACGCGTCAGGTAGCCCGAGTTGGCGGTCTTCAGCGCGGTGTCCGCCAGGCCCTTGCGGGCGCCGTGGGTCGAGTTGAAGTACTCCTGAACGGTCAGGCCTTCCTTGAAGTTCGAGACGATCGGGGTCTCGATGATCTCGCCCGAGGGCTTGGCCATCAGGCCGCGCATGCCGCCGAGTTGCTTCATCTGGGCCTGCGAACCGCGGGCGCCCGAGTGGGCCATCATGTAGATGGCGTTGATCTCGCGCTCGCGGCCGTTCTCGTCCTTATGCTTCATCTGAAGCTCGGCCATCATCTCGTCGGCGACGCGATCGGTGGCCTTCGCCCAGGCGTCGACGACCTTGTTGTACTTCTCACCCTTGGTGATCAGGCCGTCGGCGTACTGCTGCTCGTATTCCTCGGCCAGCTTGCGCGTCTCGTCGACGATCGGCTGCTTGCGCTCCGGAATGATGATGTCGTCCTTGCCGAAGGAGATGCCGGCCTTGGCCGCTTCCTTGAAGCCCAGCGCCATGATCTGGTCGGCGAAGATGACCGTCGCCTTCTGACCGCAGTGCCGGTAGACGATGTCGATCAGGTTGCCGATTTCCTTCTTGGTCAGCGCCTTTTCGATCAGGCGGTGGCCGATCTGGGGGTGACGCGGCAGCAGGGCGGCGATCTTCATGCGGCCCGGCGTGGTGTCGATCACCTTGCGCAGGGTCTCGCCTTCCGGAGTCATCTCCGTGAAGCGCGCCTTGATCTTGGAGTGCAGGGTCACGACGCCGGCGTCCAGCGCCTGCTCGATCTCGCCCAGATCGCCGAAGATCTTGCCTTCGCCCGGCTCGCCGTCGCGCGACTGCGACAGGTAGTACAGACCCAGGACGATGTCCTGCGACGGCACGATGATCGGGCGGCCGTTGGCCGGGCTGAGGATGTTGTTGGTCGACATCATCAGCACGCGGGCTTCCAGCTGGGCCTCGAGGCTCAGCGGGACGTGCACGGCCATCTGGTCGCCGTCGAAGTCAGCGTTGAAGGCCGCGCAGACCAGCGGGTGCAGCTGGATGGCCTTGCCCTCGATCAGCTTCGGTTCGAACGCCTGGATTCCCAGACGGTGGAGCGTCGGCGCTCGGTTCAGAAGGACCGGGTGCTCGCGGATGACCTCTTCGAGGACGTCCCAGACCGCCGGCTGTTCGCGCTCAACCATGCGCTTGGACTGCTTGACGGTGCCCGACAGGCCCTTGGCGTCCAGCCGCGCGTAGATGAACGGCTTGAACAGCTCCAGCGCCATCTTCTTGGGCAGGCCGCACTCGTGCAGCTTCAGCTCCGGACCGACGACGATGACCGAACGGCCCGAGGAGTCGACGCGCTTGCCGAGCAGG
>CALALX010000098.1 GCA_937925635.1 uncultured Caulobacter sp. | reverse complement strand
CCGCGAACCGACCCTCGCCGAACTGGCGGAGCGCGTGGAAATGCCATTCCACAAGCTCGCTGCCTTGATGCGAATCGCGCCCGAGCCTTTTGCCATCGACGAGGAGACCGTCGACGGAATGATCGCCATCGACGCCCGCGACGCCTACGCGTCGCCGGATCCCGCGGACGTTGTCGACGATATTCAACTGAATCGAGCGGTGGACCGCTACATCTCGTCGCTGTCGACCAAGGACCGTAGGGAAGAGCACATCCTGCGCATGCGCTTTGGCATCGGGGTCGACGAAGCGTTGACGCTGGACGAGATCGGCATGCACTTCGAGGTCACGCGCGAGCGGATCAGGCAGATCGAAGCCAAGGCGCTCAGGAAGCTCCGGCATCCAGGTCGGTCGGAGCCCTTCGCCCGCCTGGCGATGGGCTTGCAGCCCGAGGAGAACCCCCTCGCCCAAAGCGCGCCAGAGGCCGAAGGCGACGAAGCGCCCGACACAGCCGAACCCATTCCGCAGCCGACGAAGTCGAAGCTGCAGGCGGTGCCTCGGCCGCCACGAGAGCCTGCGCAGCCGGTCGGCTCGAAACCTT
Source organism: uncultured Caulobacter sp. (assembly GCA_937925635.1). Classification (GTDB taxonomy): domain Bacteria; phylum Pseudomonadota; class Alphaproteobacteria; order Caulobacterales; family Caulobacteraceae; genus Caulobacter. The sequence goes on along the minus strand of CALALX010000098.1, from coordinate 3,389 downwards.
CTGCCCTGGACCAACTCCTCGCGAAGGCCCTTGGACTTGGCATCCCCGTCAATGACGAGCGGCAGAGTGCCGGAAGCATTTGGGTGGAGCTTCTGGAGCCCCGCGACAACACGCACCGCCGGCTGATCCGCAAGCTCCTAGCTTTCGGCTTCGCGTTCTGGCCAGGGAAAGGCTATTGGAAATGACCGCGAAGACCCGCAAGGCGCCGCCGCGCGCGATGGCGATGCTCGAATCCCTGCGAGGCCTGGGCTACTCGACAGCGGCGGCCTTGGCCGACATCGTCGACAACAGCATCTCCGCCGGCGCGGGTGAGGTTCGCATCGACTTCCAGTGGGACGGGTCCGACAGCCGCGTGCTGATCGTGGACGATGGGCGCGGCATGAGCGACCCTGAACTCGAAGGTGCGATGCGGCTCGGGGACAAGAATCCCTTGGCGACGCGCGAGACCCATGATCTTGGTCGCTTTGGCATGGGCTTGAAAACCGCATCGCTCTCGCAGTGCCGTCGCCTGACCGTTGCCAGTGTGAAAGGCGGCGAGCGGAGCTGCCTGCGGTGGGATCTCGACGAGCTCGCGGCCGATCCGCATAGCGATTGGCTGCTCTTCGAAGGCCCAGCCGACGGGTCCGGGCGTCACCTCGCCCGTCTGGACGGCAAAGCCTCCGGGACGCTGGTGCTCTGGGAGAAGCTCGACCGCATCGTCACCGCCGGCTACACGGTGGACGACTTCCTGGCGATGACGGTCGTGGTCGAGGCGCACCTCGCTATGGTCTTCCATCGCCTGCTGCAAGGCCCTCGCGCCCGCATCAGGATCTACATCAACAACCGCCCCATCGAGCCCTGGGATCCGTTCATGGCGGGGCACACCGCCAAGCCGTGGACCTCGCCGCCTGCGCCGATGCGGACCGACAGTGGGCTGGTGGTCGCTCAATGCCACGTTTTGCCCCACCACGACAAGCTGTCCAAGGACGAGTTCAAGAAGAACGAGGGGCCAGCCGGCTGGACCGCTCAGCAAGGCTTCTACGTCTACCGCAACGAGCGGTTGCTGGTCGCTGGCGGCTGGCTGGGCCTCGGCAATTCGAAGGCGTGGAACCGTGAAGAGGCGCACCGCCTGGCCCGCATCCAGCTCGACATCCCAAACACCGCCGACGCCGACTGGAAGATCGATGTGCGCAAATCGACGGCCCGGCCTCCTGTGGCTCTGCGCCAGTGGTTGACCCGGTTGGCCGAGGACACGCGCGAGCGCGCCCGCCGGGTGTTCGCCTACCGCGGGGCGCCGATGCCCACGCAGCGAAACACCCCGGTCGAGCAAGCGTGGCGAGTCGATCGCGTGAAGGATGGCATCCGCTATAGGATCGAATCGAAGCACCCTGCGGTCGCAGCCGTGCTGGAGAGCGCAGGCCATCTCGCGCCGCTGATCAAGGCCATGCTAACGGTGATCGAAGAGTCGGTGCCGGTGCAGCGCATCTGGCTGGACACCGCGGAGAACAAAGACACACCCAAGACAGGCTTCGCGGGCGAGCCGCCCGAAGCGGTCGCGACCGTCCTGAACACCCTCTTCGCCGACATGATCGGGCGCCGCGGCATGACGGTCGAAGCCGCCAGGCGCTCGCTGCTATCCACCGAGCCATTCCAAAACTATCCGGCGCTGATCGCGGGGCTTGGAGGCCCTGGACGAGCCTAGGGCATAGAACAGAAAGAGGGGAGAAGCCAATGCCAGAGTTCAGCACCTCGACCGCGACAACGCTCAGCATCGCCCAGAGCTTGCTCGTCGCGGACAAGGATAAGGGCCCGATCACGGCGGCCCTCATCACCGAGAAGGTGAACATCGCAGCCTCGGTCGTCGCGCCGGGCAACGAAGGCTCCGTTGACAAGGCCGCGGCCATTGCAGAGCTGATCCGCCGATACAGCCAATGGATCGGGCAGGAAACAGGCATGTCGGACTCGACCGACCATGAGGCTTGGCTCGGCGCGGCTCGCAAGAAGGACTGGCGATATTGGCCGCGCTACCGCGACATGCTTGAACGCAAGATGTCCGTCACGGCCGTCGATGCGTTGGACAAATCCACCGACCGCATCCTGGGCTGGATGGAGGACCCCGGCCGCCCGGGGGCATGGGATCGCCGCGGCCTTGTGGTCGGGCACGTCCAGTCGGGCAAGACCGCCAACTATTCGGGCTTGATCTGCAAGGCGGCCGATGCCGGCTACAAGATCATCATCATCCTGGCGGGCCTGCACAACAACCTGCGCTCGCAGACGCAAATCCGCCTCGAAGAGGGCTTCCTGGGCTACGAAACCTCGGCAACTGGCGACATCGTCAAGCTGATCGGCGTCGGCGAACACGGCCGCGACTTCGAGATCAAGCCAAACTGCGCGACCAACCGCACCAACACGGGCGACTTCAACACCAAGGTCGCCAAGCACTTGGCCATCACGCCGGAGCAGCGCCCATGGCTGTTCGTCGTCAAGAAGCACAAAGTCGTGCTGGAGCGCCTGCTCAAGTGGATCCGCGGCCATGTGGCCGACGCCACCGATGAGCACGGAAGGCGCTTCGTGTCGAACCTTCCGCTACTGTTGATCGATGACGAGGCCGACCATGCCTCGGTGGACACTGGCGAGCAGCACATCGGCGCCGATGGCAAGCCCGACGAGGACCACGAGCCCAAGGCCATCAACAGCCGGATCCGCAAGATCCTCAACTCCTTCGCAAAGAAGGCCTACGTCGGCTATACGGCCACGCCCTTCGCGAACATCTTCATCCACCGCCAGAACGCGACGCCTGAGGAGGGCCCCGACCTCTTCCCCCAGTCCTTCATCGTCAATCTCGCCGCGCCATCGAACTACGTCGGCCCGGCGCGCGTCTTCGGCCTGCAGACGCCCGACGGGCGCAGCGGCTTGCCGCTGATCCGCGTGTTCCAAGACCACGCCAGCGAAGATGGGCATGGGGGCTGGATGCCGCCGAAGCATCCGAAAGACCACGCTCCAGCCCACATGGGTCAAGACGCTTTGCCGCCGTCGTTACGGCAGGCCATCCACTCGTTCGTCTTGGCCTGCGCGGCGCGGGAGTCGCGAAGCCAAGGGGCTCAACACTCCTCGATGCTGGTCCATGTCACGCGCTACACGCTCGTGCAAAAGGAGGTGCATCGCCAGGTAGAAGACTTCGTCCAGAAGATGAAGCTGCGGATCACACGCGGCATCGACCATGCCGCCTTGCTCGACGAGCTGCGCGCGTTGTGGGAATCGGATTTCGTCCCCACGACCGAGGTGATCGCCTCCAAGCTCACGGCATCCGAAGAGCCGCCGTCTGCGCTGGCCTGGGCCGAGGTCCACGCCAAGCTGCCTGATGTCCTCTCGGACATCGACGTGCGCATGGTCAACGGCAAGGCCAAGGA
>CALALX010000097.1 GCA_937925635.1 uncultured Caulobacter sp. | reverse complement strand
AACCGGACGCTGGCGCTGGTCGGGCCCGAGGGCAGCGGCAAGACGCATCTGGCGACCGTCTGGGCGCGGCGGGCCGGGGCGACGGCGTGGAGGCCGGGTGACGACCTGCCGGCCGGCGGGCCCGTGCTGGTCGAGGACGCCGACCGCGCGCCCGGCGAGGCGCTGTTCCACCTCATCAACCGCGCGTCGACCGACGGGGGCCTGCTGCTGACGGCGCGCACGCGACCGGCGGCCTGGGACGCCGCCCTGCCCGACCTGCGCTCGCGGCTGAACGCCCTGACCGTGGCCGAGCTGGGCGAGCCGGACGACGCCCTGATGATCGCGGTGCTGGAGGCCCTGTTCCGCGAGAAGCTGCGTCGCCCCGCGCCCGACCTCTACGAGTATCTGGTCAAGCGGATGCCACGCTCGGTGGCCGCGGCGCGCGAGGTGGTCCGGCGGCTTGATGAAGCGGCGGGCGAACAGGGCCGGGAACTGACCCGTCCGCTGGCGAAGTCGGTTCTCGACGCCCAGCCGGAGCTGTTCGGGGACTGACGATCGCGAGGCCGCGCCCTAGTCTGGCCGCGATCGGAGGAGCCGCCGTCATGACCATCAGCGTGCGCGTCGTCGACGGCGCCGAAGCCGCAGACCGCCTGAGCGGCCTGTCCGACATCCTGCTCGACTGCGTCGAGGGCGGGGCCTCGGTCAGCTTCATGTGGCCGATGACGCGGGCCGAGGCCGCCGCCTTCTGGACCGGCGTCATCGCCGGCGTGGCGGCCGGGGAACGGGTGCTGATCGTGGCCGAGGACGCCGACGGCCCGCTGGGCACGGTGCAGGTGGTGCTGGCCCAGCCGCCGAACCAGCCGCACCGGGGCGATGTCTCCAAGATGCTGGTTCATCGCCGCGCCCGCCGCCGGGGCGTCGGAGCCCTGCTGATGCGGGCGGCCGAGGCCGCGGCGAAGGCGGCGGGCAAGACCCTGCTGGTGCTCGACACCGCCAGCCCCGAGGCCGAGCGGCTGTACGAACGGTCGGGCTGGATCCGGGTTGGCGTGATCCCGAACTACGCCCTGCTGCCGGACGGCGCGCCCTGCGACACCACCTACTTCTACAAGGCGCTGGACCGTGCGGACGGGGCCGAGGCGGCCCCGACTACAGGATGCCCGCCACCATGAAGCCGATATAGGTGCCGATGGCCGTGCCCACCGTGCCGGCCAGCACCGCGGACAGCGCCAGATCCTCCCGCCCGAGGCTCTCGGCCAGCGACAGGGCGCTGCTGGCGCCGCCGATGTTGGCGTTCGAGGCGATCGCGATGATGTCCGGATCGATGCGCAGCAGCCATCCCGCGACGATCAGGATCGCCGCGTGGACCAGTACGATGATCCCCACGAAGGCCATCAGCATGAGCCCGACGGGCCCGGCGGCGATGAGCGCTCCGACATCGGCGCTCGCGCCGACCACGGCCAGGAACAGGTAGATCGCCGCCAGTCCCATGGGGCGGCCGAGCGTCATGCGATGGACGAACGGCGTCTGGGCGACGATCAGCGCGAGGGTGGTCAGGATGATCACCGAGGGCACAGGCGCGCCCAGCCTGGCGAGCAGTCCCGCGAGGAGGTCCGACGCCAGCACCCCGGCGAGGGCGACCGCGACCGGCGCGGCCACGGCGAGGACACCCGTGAGCGGCGGCGGCGGCGCGGCGGCGGCGTCCGCCGGGACCGCGGCGACGGCGACGCGCCGGGCGCCGAATAGCCCGGTCTTCAGGAGCAGCAGCGGCAGGGCCAGGGTGGCGACCACCCAGAACCCTGTCAGCACATTGTCGGCGACGACCGCCGCGGTGTAGAGCCCCCCGTCCCGCGCGACGCCGAAGTGCAGCGCAATGGCGTTGAAGTTGGCGCTGCCGCCGATGTAGGTGCCCGCATACATGCCGGAGAGGGCGGCGAGCTTGTCGCCGAGCATGGCGCGCGCCGGCGTCAGGGCGACCGCCGCGAGCACACCGGCCACCGTGCCGGCCGCGCCGATGAAGAAGGCGATCATCATCGGGCCTCCGGCGCGCTTCAGCGCCTTCAGGTTGGCCTCAAGCAGGACCAGGAAGATCGCCGCGGGCATGACGACCGCGAACACCGCGTCATAGACGGGTCCTCCCGCCCCGGCCGGCGGGATGAGCCGCAGGTTGGCCAGCAGGGCGCCGAGGATGATGACGATCAGCGCCGGCCCGAGGGCTCGCCCATAGCGAACCTTGCCGAGCACTTCGGCGGCGACGGCGGCGAGGACAAGGGCGAGCAGTATGCCCAGCGGCGACTGGATCAGGGCCATGGCGCGCGCACCGCTCGGCTCGTCGTCATGATCATGAATCGCCTCTCCCTGGCGGCATTAGAGGCACAACCCCGCCGCCCCGCCTACCCCGCCGCGTCCCATGGCGCCTCCCGTCGGTCGGCGGCGCGCGCGACCGCTTACCAGACGGCGCCGAGTGTCATACGGTTGTTCGAATTCAGACGCCGGAGCCCCCGCAATGCCTTACGCTGTCGGATACGCCGCCCAGGATGCCGCATCGCCGCTGGCCGCCTTCCATTTCGAGCGGCGGGCGTTGCGCCCCGACGATGTCAGGATCGACATCCTCTATTGCGGCGTTTGCCACAGCGACCTGCACACGGCCCGCAACGACTGGGGCGGCACGATCTATCCCTGTTGCCCGGGCCACGAGATCGTCGGCCGGGTCAGCGCGGTCGGCCCGCAGGTGCGCCGGTTCCGCGAGGGCGACCTGGCGGCGGTCGGCTGCCTGGTCGACAGCTGCATGGACTGCGACCAGTGCCGCAAGGGCGAGGAGCAACTCTGCCGCAACCGTTCGACCGGCACCTACAACGGCAAGGACCGGATCACCGGCGATCCGACGTTCGGCGGCTACAGCGACCACATCGTGGTGCGCGAGGCCTTCGTGTTGAAGATCCCCGACGGCCTGGATGTCGCCCGCGCCGCGCCGCTGCTCTGCGCCGGGATCACCACCTACTCGCCGCTCAAGACCTGGAAGGCGGGCCCGGGCACGCGGCTGGGCGTGGCCGGCCTGGGCGGGCTGGGCCATATGGCGGTCAAGTTCGGGGTGGCCATGGGCTGCGAGGTGACCGTCATCACCGGCTCGGAGTCCAAGCGGTCGGACGCCCAGGCGCTCGGTGCGCAGCATGTGCTGCTGTCCTCCGACCGCGACGCGATGAAGGCGGCCCGCAACGGCTTCGACCTGATCATCGACACCATTCCCGTGGCCCACAAGCTGCAGCCCTACCTGCCGCTGCTCGACATCGACGGCTCGCTGGTCATCGTCGGGGCCATCGACGAGCTGCCGCCGTTCCACAGCGGCCTCTTGCTGGGCGGTCGCCGCCGGGTCAGCGGCTCGCCGATCGGCGGCATCGCCGAGACGCAGGAAATGCTCGACTTCTGCGCCGCCAGGGGCGTGCTGCCCGAGTGCGAGCAGATCGCCATCCAGGACATCAACCACGCCTACGAGCGGATGGAGCGGTCGGACGTGAAGTATCGCTTCGTGATCGACATGGCCTCGCTGGCGAAGGAGCGGGCGGCGGCATGACGGCCGGACCCGATCCGGAAGCCATGGCCGCCATCGCCGGCGGAGCCCCCGGCGCCGCGCCGCTCCGGGCGACGACCGGCCAGGTGCTGTTTCGCCCCGGAGATCCCTGTCACGGCTTCGTCGCCCTGAAGCGCGGCGCCATTCGCGTCGGCCTCACCTCGGTCGCCGGACGCGAGCTGCTGCTCTACCGGGTGCGGCCGGGACAGATCTGCCTGCAGACCTTCGCCTGTTTGGTCGAAGGGCGACTCTATGCCGCCGAAGGGGTCGTCGAGACCGACGTCGAGGGCGTGCTGCTGCCGCCCGCCGCGTTCGATAGGCTGATGGCGGAAAACGCCGCCTTCAGGTCCTGCGTCATGGGATCGGTGGCCAGTCGGTTCGGAGACCTTGAAGGCGTCGTCCAGGCCCTGGCCTTCACCGGCCTGCCCTCCCGCCTCGCCGCCGCCCTTCTGGCGCAGTCGGTCAACGGCGCCGTAAACCTGACGCACGAGGCCCTGGCAGCGGAGATCGGCTCGGCGCGAGAAGCCGTCGGCCGCCAACTGTCGCAGATGGCCCGCGAGGGGCTGGTCTCCCTTGGCCGGGGCAACATCAGGCTGGTCGACGTCGGCGCGCTTCAGGGGCTGGCCAGAACCGAAGTGTGACTTGGTCACAGACGCGGGCCGCCCCGGTGTGAGACCTCTCCCCCATCGGCGAATGCCGACGACAGGAGATGGACGATGAAGATGAATGAAGGCGGCCTCGACCGCTTGCTGCGCGTGATCCTCGGGATCTTGGTGCTGTCGCTGGTCTTCGTGGGACCAAAGACACCCTGGGCGTGGATCGGGCTCGTGCCCCTGGTGACCGGCCTTGTCGGCTTCTGCCCGCTGTACGCGATCTTCCGGCTCAACACGCTGGGACGAAAGGGCTAGGCGGCCTCGATCCTCTCCGGGCGCGGCTCAGGCTCCGACGAACAGGTCCTCGAAGTTGCGGCGGTAGAAGCGGTCCTTCGCGTCCTCCGTCAGGCCGTCGAAGGTCGCCTCGAAGCGGCCGATCGGGTCCTTGGTGCCTTCCGGGTGCGGGAAGTCGCTGGAGAACATGAACAGCTCCTCGCCGCCCTCGCGGATGATCAGGCCGGCGTCCTCGGTGGCGAAGGGGGTGAAGCGCACGGCGCGGCGGATGAACTCCGACGGCGGCCGCGACAGCGAACCCACGACGGGGTCGGTCTTGCGCCAGCTCTTCCAGCCCTGGTCCAGCCGGCGCAGGAAGTCTGGCGCCCAGCCGGCGCCCAGCTCGATCACCCCGCCGCGCAGGTCCGGGAAGCGGTCGAAGACGCCGTCATAGGCCAGGGCCGACAGGAACATCTGCGGCGCGAAGCTGAGCGTGAAGAAGTCCTTCACCCGCAGGTTCTCGCCGCCGCCCAGCCAGTCGGTCGGACGCGGATGGCCGTTGTTCTGGTAGGCCGGGTCGAGCACGGGCGGCGAGCCGCCGACGTGCAGCAGGAACGGCATCCCCGCCTCCGACAGCGCCCGCCAGACCACGTCGTTGTCGGGATGGCCGGGCGAACGGCCGCCGGCCGTGGCGGCGGGCACCCACATCGCGCCGATGCCGGCCTTGCGGGCCGTCTCGATCTCCGCCGCCGCTCGGGCCGGGTCGTCCAGGGTGACCATGCCGACCGCGATCAGCCGTTTGTCGCCGCTACAGAATTCGGCCATGCCGCGGTTCAGCGCCCTCGCCCCGCCATACCGCACATCCTGATCGTCGCTGCGCAGGAACTGTGAGCCGGCGAAGGTGGTGAACACCAGCTGGCGCTGGAAGCCCAGGTCGTCGAGCGCGCGGCGGCGCTCGTCGGGGTTCATCGCGCCCAGCGCGCCCCAGCCCTTGGGCCCGCTGATGACGTCGACGGCGATGGCCGCCGTCTTCTCCGCGTCCCGCTGTCGCTCCTGCGCCAGCTTTATGGCCTTGGCCGCGCCGGCCCCGCCGGCCTCCAGCCGCAGCGACAGCAACCGGTCGCGGATGTCCGCGTCGGCGAAGCCGGCGAGCCAGCCCTCGGATTCCATGATGTGGCTGTCGGCGTCGTTGATGACGCGGGTCTGGGCGTAGGGCATCGTAGCTTCCTCCGTCACGGTCTCTGCGTACCGATTATTCGAAACGGTAGCACGACGGCCGGAGAAGGGAAGCGGTCTTGCCGCCACGGAAACAGATCGGCAGCTCGCGTGGAAGGCGTGTAGACTGACGCCACCCGATTGACGCATCCTAAGGAGACCGTGACTGCTCGCAGGAAGGGAGGGCCCGCAATCGCACGCCCCGGCCACCGCTTTGGCAACGCTTCGACCGATATCAAGCTCAGCGTAGTCTCAGCCTACCTGCAGAGTTTTACGACTGCGCTTCAGCACCAGTTCCCCAAGCTCCTCTACATAGATGTGTTCTCTGGCTCCGGTGCCCGCGAAATTCTTCACGAGGCCCGGCCTGCGAACCTCATTGAAGACGCGCGGGATTCATGGATCGAAGAACGCCGAGGCTCAGCGAAGATCGCCTTGGAAAACGACCCACCGTTCTCACAGTTGACCTTCATTGAGAACAAGCGAGCTTTCTGCCGGGCACTTCACGAACTCGCCGACGAATATCCGGAGCGCTCGGTCGATATTCTCCGAGGCGACGCAAACACCAGAGTACTCGAAGCAATAGACCGTCCGACGTGGTCAGGAACACGAGCGGTCATGTTCATCGACCCATATGGAATGCAACTGAAGTGGGAGACGCTCGAAGCGGTGGCCCGGACTGAGGCCGTCGACGTCTGGTATCTAGTGACGCTTCAAGGCCTCTATCGGCAAGCGACGCGAAAAAGATCGGACATCACACCAAAGAAGCGTGACGCCCTGAACAGGATGCTGGGTTCCGATGGCTGGGAGAAGGCGTGGTACACGCCGAAGTCGGCCGGTTCGCTATTCGAATTCCTTGGTGAAGAACCGGAGCTCAGTGAGGCTCGTGTAGCCGACGTCGATGATATGGAAAGCTACGTACGGGAACGCCTAGAGACCATCTTCCCCTATGTGTCCAAGAAACCCCTTCGCTTGAACACGAAGGGCGGCGCGCCAGGCTTCGCTCTGTTCTTCGCGTGCTCAAATCCCAAGCCACAGGCCTTCGGATTGGCTGCGCGTATCGCCGACCACATTCTCAACGGCCGGTAAGTTGTCCCACGTGCGCCCGCGATATGCCCGCCCTGCCCTCTTCTTGTTTCGTCCGCCCCACTGCTTGAAGAAGAACGCGGTGCCCGAAGCAATGCAGGCATCGAGAACCTCATCGACCCATTCTTCCTGCATCTCGCGAGCTCGTGGCCCGGATTCGCCGCCGACAATCGCCCACTGCACACCGGTGAGGTCCGCTTGAGCCACAGATCCGATCAGCGGCTCGAATGATACGAAGCGAACTGCCGCGCGAGTACTCCTCAGATGGTCCAATCGGCCCAGAGCAGCTTCATTCTCCACGCTCGTTCCAAGCCAGACGTTCGGCAGAACCGGAAGGTCTCCCACGAGCTCAGCCATGCGCTCAGGCCGTTTCGTGAGGATCTGATAGGTGTGTCGAGGCGTATCCGCCATTGTCGCCCAAACGCGGCGAATGAACTCAAATGGCACCGGCTCCTGAAACAGGTCCGACATGCTGTTGACGAAGATCAGACGCGGCTTTCGCCAGCCGGCCGGTATGCTGAGGGCCGCCTCGTCCAGGGACACGGCGCCAGTCCACACATGCCTCTCGCCACTCTTGCGAGTTAGGCCTTGGTACTTCGGTAGACCCATGGCTTGCAGGCGCGCTGCCATTCGCATCGCGTAACAGTTTGTGCAACCGGCGCTCAGGACAGTGCAGCCGGCGACGGGATTCCAAGTCGCGTCCGTCCACTCAATCGACGTGTCGGCCATTACCGAATCTCTCCCAAGGCAATGTGCAGGAGCGTCGGCCGAAATAGTGAAGCGATCCTGAGGGGCACTCCAGCGACAAAACCGTAACATCCCCCCTGTAACACCCCTGTCATCACCCTTGCCGCGACGGGCGCGGCGGGTCACAAGGTCCGTGACCGGACAGAGGCCCCATGACCGACGCCGCGACCGCCCTGCCTGCGCAACCTGAGACGATCGGACCCGGACTGGCTCTCGACGAGGCGCTGCTCGCCTCGCCCGACCGGTTCTTCAACCGCGAGATCAGCTGGCTGGCGTTCAATCGCCGCGTGCTCGAGGAGGCGGAGAATCCGCGCCATCCGCTGCTCGAGCGCCTGCGCTTCCTGTCGATCAGCGCCAACAACCTCGACGAATTCTACATGGTCCGGGTCGCCGGCCTGCGCGCCCAGATCGCCGAGGGCGTGCGCAAGCTCAGCCAGGACGGCCTCACCCCCGCCGAACAGCTGGTCAAGGTCAACGCCTCGGCCGCCGAGCTCATGGCCGACCAGCAGCGCATCTGGCGCGAGTTGCGGGCGGCCCTGTCCGACGAGGGCCTCAAGCTGCTCGACGCCAGGGACGTGACTCCCGCCGACCGCAAGAAGGCTGAGGCGATCTTCCTCAACCACGTCTTCCCGATCCTCACGCCGCTGGCCATCGATCCGGCCCACCCCTTCCCGTTCATCCCCAACCTCGGCTTCTCGCTGGCCCTGAAGCTGCGCAAGAGCGACGGCAAGCCGCTCTACGCCCTGGTGCCGGTGCCCTCGGCGGTGAAGCGATTCTGGGAGCTGCCGCAGGACGGCCGCGGTCGAAAGAGCGAGCAGAAGATCATCGCGCTGGAGTCGCTGCTGATCCTGTTCCTCGATCACCTTTTCCCGGGCTGCGAGGTCGAGGGCCGGGGCCTGTTCCGCCTGATCCGCGACAGCGACGTCGAGATCGAGGAAGAGGCCGAGGACCTGGTCCGTGAGTTCGAGGCGCAGCTCAAGCGCCGGCGCATGGGCGGCGTCGTGCGGGTCAAGATCCAGACCGCCATGCCGCAGGACCTGCGCGAGTTCATCCTCGACAATCTCAACACTCAGCCCGACGACGTGGTGCTGATCGACGGCAAGCTGGGCCTGGCCCAGATGAGCCAGATGATCCCCGAGGGCCGGCCCGACCTGAAGTTCAAACCCTTCACCCCGCGCTTCCCCGAGCGCATCCGCGATCACAACGGCGACTGTTTCGCGGCCATCCGCGAGAAGGACATCCTGGTCCACCACCCGTTCGAGAGCTTCGACGTGGTCGTCCAGTTCCTGCGCCAGGCGGCGCGCGACCCCAATGTGCTGGCGATCAAGCAGACGCTGTATCGCACCAGCCAGAACAGCCCGATCGTCGCGGCCCTGATCGAGGCGGCCGAGAACGGCAAGAACGTCACCGCCCTGGTCGAGATCAAGGCGCGTTTCGACGAGGAGAACAACCTGCGCTGGGCGCGGGATCTGGAGCGGGCGGGCGTCCACGTCGTGTTCGGCTTCGTCGAGTACAAGACCCACGCCAAGCTCAGCCTGGTCGTGCGCCGCGAAGGCGAGACCCTGCGCACCTACTGCCACTTCGGCACCGGCAACTACCACCCGTTCACGGCGCGGGTTTACACGGACCTGTCCCTGTTCACCTGCGATCCGGCCCTGGGGCGGGACTCGGCGCGGCTGTTCAACTTCATCACCGGCTACGCCAAGCCCGAGCGGCTGGAGAAACTCAGCTACAGCCCCGAGACCCTGAAGACCGACCTGGTCGACATGATCGAGACGGAGGTCGCCAACGCCGCGGCCGGCAGGCCGGCGGGCATCTGGGCCAAGCTGAACGCCCTGGTCGACCCGGAGATCATCGACGCCCTCTATCGCGCCAGCCAGGCCGGCGTGCCGATCGACCTCGTGGTCCGCGGCATCTGCTGCCTGCGCCCTGCCGTCCCCGGCCTGTCGGAGAACATCAGGGTCAAGAGCATCGTCGGCCGCTATCTCGAACATTCGCGCATCGTGGCCTTCGCCAACGGCGGCGACATGCCCAGCAGCAAGGCGCGCGTGTTCATCAGCTCCGCCGACTGGATGCCGCGCAATCTCGACCGCCGGGTCGAGGCGCTGACGCCCGTGGACAACCCGACGGTCCACCAGCAGGTGCTGCAGCAGATCATGGTCGCCAACATGAACGACGAGGCGCAGAGCTGGACCCTCGACGCCGACGGCGGCTATAGGCGCGATCCCGCCTGGGATCGCCCGGGCGCCTTCTCGGCCCACGAATACTTCATGAACAATCCCAGCCTGTCGGGCCGCGGCCACAAGGTGCGCGACCTGCCCCGAGCCTTCGACCATGTTGGCCCGCGCCGCTAGCGGACAGCTGATCGACGCCGCGATGCGCGAGCAGCGCGACGCCGCCGTCATCGACGTCGGGTCCAACTCCGTGCGCCTGGTCCTCTACCGCATGGAGGGGCGGGCGATCTGGACGGTCTACAACGAGAAGGTGCTGGCCGGCCTCGGCCGCGATCTCGGCGCGACCGGCAGGCTGTCGCCGACCGGCGTGGAGCAGGCCATGGCCGCCCTGCGCCGCTTCCGGGCCGTGCTTGACGCCGCCCGGTCCCAGCAGGTCTTCACCGCCGCCACGGCGGCGGTGCGCGACGCCGTGGACGGCCCGGCCTTCGTCGCCCGCGTCGCCGCCGAGACCGGGCTGAACCTGCGCGTGCTGAGCGGCCAGGAGGAGGCGCGCTACGCCGCGCTGGGCGTGCTGGCCGGCTCACCCGACGGCGAGGGCGTGGTCGGCGACCTCGGCGGCGCCAGTCTGGAACTCGTACGCCTCGGCCCGCAGGGACCGGTCGACGGCGCGACCCTGGCGCTCGGCCCCTTCGCCTTGAGCGGCCTGAAGGGCGACAGGCTGCGCGGCGAAATTCGCGACCGGCTCGCGCCGCACGCGGGGCGGTTCTCGGCCAGGACGCTCCAGGCCGTCGGCGGCGCCTGGCGGAACCTGGCCCTGATGCACATGCGTCTCGCCGACTACCCGCTGCAGATCGTCCACCAGTACGAGCTCAGCCGGGCCGACGCGCTGGACACCGCCCGCTTCATCGCCCGCCAGTCGCGGGCGTCGCTCGAGGCCATCGAGGGCGTATCGAAGAAGCGCCTCGAGACCCTGCCGCACGCGGCGCTGGTGCTGGAGTCCCTGATCGAGGGCCTAGACCTCCGGCGGGTCGTCATCTCCGCCTACGGGCTGCGCGAGGGCCTGCTGTTCGAGTCCATGCCCGACGCCATCCAGGCCCTCGACCCGCTGATCGAGGGGTGCGCGGCCCTTACCGCCCGTCAGGGTGTCGACGACAGCCTGGGCCCGACCCTGGACGCCTGGCTGGCCCCGGTGTTCGACGCCCTGCCGCGCGTGATGAACGACCGCGAGGACGTGCTGCGCGCCGCCGCCTGCCGCCTGGCCGATCTCGGCTCCCGCCTGCATCCGGATCATCGCGCCGACCTCGTCTTCGAGCAGGTGTTGCGGGCCCCGATCGCCGGCATGCGTCACGTCGAGCGCGCCTTCCTGGCGGTCGCCGCCTTCGCGCGCCACACCTCCGCCGCGTCGATCCCGGAGGGCGTCACCATCTCGCGCCTGCTGACCGACGGCCAGCGCCGCCGAGCCCGAGCCCTGGGGGCCGCCATCCGGCTGGGCAGCGACCTGTCGGGCCGCAGCTCGCCCCTGCTGGCGCAGTCGCGGCTCGGCCTGCACGGCGGCCGCCTGGTCCTGACCGCCATGGAGGGTTGGTCCGACATGCTGCTGGGCGAACAGACCACCCGCCGAGCGACGACCCTGGCCGGCCTGCTGGGCCTGCCGCTGGAGGTGCGCCGGGTCTGATCAGGAAAGTGGGGACACACACCACTTTCGGCGCGAAAGTGGTGTGTGTCCCCACTTTCCCGGAGCCCGCGATGACCCAGTCCCTTCCCGAACAGGGCCAGCCCTGGGACGCCGTGCGCGCCCGCATGACCGACATGGCCGCCGGCGACGTCAAGTGGCGGGACGGCCGGGCGGCGGTCTACGTGTTCAACGCCGGCGAGGACCTCGACCGGGTGCAGAAGGAGGCCTACGCCCTCTTCGCCTCCGAGAACGGCCTCGGCCCGGCCGCCTTCCCGAGCCTGGCCCGCATGGAGCAGGAGGTGCTCGGCTTCGGCCTGTCGCTGCTGCACGCCCCGGAGGGCGCGGCCGGGGCGATGACCAGCGGCGGCACCGACTCCATCCTGATGGCCGTGAAGGCGGCCCGCGACTTCGCCCGCAAGGAACGGGGCCTGACCGGGCGGCTGAACATCGTGCTGCCGCGCTCGGCCCATCCGGCCTTCGACAAGGCCGCCCTGGTCATGGAGATCGAGGTCCGGCGCACGCCGCTGAAGGACTTCCTCGCCGATCCGGCGGCGATGGAGGCGGCGGTCGACGAGGCCACGATCATGATCGTCGGCTCGGCCCCCTGCTTTCCGTTCGGCCTGATCGACCCGATCGCGGCGCTGGGCGAACTGGCGCAGCGGCGCGGCCTGTGGCTGCATGTCGACGCCTGCGTCGGCGGCTACATCGCGCCGTTCGTGCGCATGAACGGCGGCGACGTGCCGCCCTTCGACTTCGAGGTCCCGGGCGTCTCGTCGATGTCGGCCGACCTGCACAAGTACGGCTATTGCGCCAAGGGGGCCTCGACGGTCTTCTTCCGCAGCGAGGCCCTGCGCAGCCATATGCCCTTCACGGTCAGCGACTGGCCAGCGGGCAGGATGACCACCCCGACCCTGGCCGGCACCCGCCCCGGCGGCGCCATCGCCGCCGCCTGGGCGGTGATGAACTACCTGGGCGTCGAGGGCTATCGCCAGAGGCACGGCATGGTGACCCAGGCCCGCGAGCGGATCGAGGCCGGCGTGCGCGAGCGCGGCTTTACGGTGATCGGCGCGCCGCAGCTCGGCATCATCGCCTTCACCCACCCCGATGTCGACGGCCTCGCCATCCTGGGCCAGCTCTACCAGCGGGGCTGGGTGACCAGCGCCGTCACCGACCCGCGCGGCCTGCACCTGATGCTGTCGCCCGTCCACCTGTCGGTCGCCGACCACTACCTGGCGGATCTCGACGCGGCGACGGACGCGGCGCGCGGCGGCGCGGCGACGGCGGCGAACGTGGGGTACGGGCGGTAAAGGCAGGGACACACCCAATTCATCGCCCAACAACACATCGAGTATCGACGGAGAGAGTGCGCCCCCGTTTCCGCGTCAGGAAGACGCCGTCGTCGCTAGTTCCGTCGCCCGGTCTTCAGCTTCCGCTTGCTGTGCAGGTCGAGCATTGATGCGCGCAGCGTCTCGTAGAGGGCCTGAGGAATCCGGCCATAGGCCCATCGCCGTCCAGGTTCGGCCGGAACGATCCCGGGGTCGTCCCAGGCGACGCTGTTGGTCTCGTCAGCGATGATGTAGCTGCGCTCATCATCCAGCCCGAGGCTCCTTCCGACCCTGCGCGGGACCTCGATGGCAACGGTCTCTTTCGCAGGCGAGGAATGGGTGATCGGCGCGAGCAGCACCTCCGTTGAGCCATCGCTCTTGCGGACAATGGCTGTGACGATCACGCAGGGCCGGTCCTTCACACCGCCTTCGAAGCCCCTTTCGCGCTCATGCGACCAGAGGAAATCGTATCGAATGACCAGGCCGACTTGCGGCTCCGGCTTCTTCACAACGACCTACTCCATCAGCACGTCGAGTTCGGGATCGGCCTGGCCGTAGTCCGCCGACTTGAGGGCCTCGACCCACTCGTCGGGTAGGTCCTCGACGGCGTGGGCCCGGCGCGTGTCGCGGGCCTTCAGGCGCTCATACTCCGCGATATCGATCAGCACACGGGCCGGTCGGCGGTGTTTGGTGATGAACACGGGGCCCTTGGCCGACTGTTCGATGTAAAGCCCGGCCCGCGTCTGAAACTCGGTGGAGCTCACGGAAATGTCGCTCATGGAAGCCTCCTTCAGCCGGCGCCTACCTCCCTATATTAGCTAATATCGGGAAAATGCAACATATCGAAGGCTCCCCTACCCCGCCGGCATGGTCCGTTCGCGCACGGCGATGCGGCCCAGGATGCCCTTGACGATCAGGTCCATCGGCTGGCCCTCGCGATAGTCGGCGGCGGCGACGAAGTTCACCCGGTCGTCGCTGATCAGGCGGTGGAGCTTGGTCTGGTCGTTGGGCTCGGTGCGCGGGTCGTAGGCGGCGATCGAGTGGCCGCCCTTGGTGTGCATCATCTTCATGGTCGGCACATCGGTGTCGCCGTCGCCGATGAAGATCATCCGCTCGAACGGCACCGGGCGGTCCTCGTCGGGCATGTAGCGGTTGATGCGCTCATGTTCCCAGTTGTTGTGCACGCCCTTGTTGATGCGGAACAGGTACTGGGTCTTGGTCGTGTAGTTGATGCCCACGGCCGGCCAGACGGCGACGTCCTGGTCGTCGAACACATACTTGCTGGCGAAGATGTGTTCGAAGCGGTGGTGGATCGGGCAGCCCTCGATCATCTCCGCCAGGCCGCTCGACAGGATGAAGTGCTGCACCGTCAGGCCGTAGTTGGCGCCGAAGGCGTTGATGCGGTCGAACCAGCTCTCGTCGCGCAGGCCCTCGAACAGCGGGACGTCCTTGCCGTGATCGCGCAGCGCCTGCCGCGTGACCGTCTGGCCCTTCTCGCGGGCGGTCTGCAGCATCAGCTGCATGTACATCAGGATGTCGTCGCCGTCGGCGGCGATGGTCCGCGGCTTGACGGTGTCGTTCCAGAACTGCCGGGGCGTCATGCCCAGCGACGGAATGAAGCTGGTCTCCTGCATGTTGCCGCGGGCGAGCGTGCCGTCGAAGTCGTAGATGATGGCCGTAAGGCGCGGATCGGACATAGGTGTTCCCGTCTCGTTGGACGAGAGACATAGCGCCTAAGAGGTTTCCGAGAAACTGACCCCCATTTCCCCCGCTCATCCCGGCATTCGCCGGGATGAGCGGAGTTGGAATCAGCCCGCCGCCGCCTTCGGCGCCCGCCGCACCTCGACCACCCGCACGCGGGCGCCGTCGAGCACCAGGGCCAGTTCGCCGCGCTTGAGCTTCAGGGCGTCGGCCCCGAAGGCGTCGCGGCGCCAGCCGTGGAGGGCGCCGACCTCGGCGTTGTCGTCGTTGGCGATCTTCTCGAGGTCCGAGACCGTGGCGATCAGCTTGCTGGCCACGCCGGCGTCTTCCGACCGGGCCTTGAGCAGCACCTTGAGCAGCTCGACGATGGCGCCGGCGGCGACGTTCTGCGGGCCGCGCTCGCGGTCGATCTTCGGGGCGTAGCCCTCCGGATCCTTGAGGCTTTCCTTGATCGCGGCGAGCAGGTCGGGGCCGAACTTGCTGCCCGAGAAGCCCTTGGGCACGCCGCGCAGCCGGTCGAGCGCCGCCGCGTCGGTCGGCGCCTGGGCGGCGAGTTCGTCGATCGCCTCGTCCTTCAGGATGCGGCCGCGCGGCTGGTCGCGCTGCTGGGCGGTGCGCTCGCGCCAGGCGGCGACGGCCTTGAACACCGCCAGGTAGCGGGCCGTGTGCTTGCGCAGCTTGAGCCGCTTCCAGGCGTTCTCCGGATCGACGTCATACATGGCCGGATCGGTGAGCGCGGCCATCTCCTCCTCGACCCAGGCCAGGCGTCCGCCCTTCTCGAGCCGATCGCGCAGCATCGGGAACAGACGGGCCAGGTGGGTGACGTCGGCCAGGGCGTAGGTCAGCTGGTTGTCGCTCAGCGGCCGGCGGGCCCAGTCCGTGAAGCGGCTCGACTTGTCGAGCTCGATCTTCAGCATCTGGCGGACCAGGGCGTCGTAGGCGATCTGCTCGCCGAAGCCCGCCGCCATGCCGGCGATCTGGGTGTCGAACAGCGGCCTGGGCATGGCGCCCAGGTTGTTGAAGATCTCGACGTCCTGGCGGGCGGCGTGGAAGACCTTGAGCACGCTCTCGTCCCGCAGGATGTCGAGGAGCGGGTTGAGCTCGATGCCGTCATCCATCGGGTCGATGCAGGCTTCGGCGCCGTTCGGGGCGGCGACCTGGATCAGGCAGAGCTTGGGCCAGTAGGTCGTCTCGCGCATGAACTCGGTGTCCACGGCGATAAACGGCTGGCCTTTCAAGGACTTGCAGAATTCCGCCAGTTCGGCGGTGGTCGTAATCGGCTGCATCGGCTAGCTATAGCCCCGCCCGGGGCCGAGTCTGCAAGAGGCAAGCCCTTTTCCGCCTGAATTTCCTGCCCTTAGTTGCCGCGAAGACCTTTCCCATGACCGATCGGCCGAACGGCCTCACCTACGCCCAGGCGGGCGTCGACATCGACGCCGGCAACGCGCTCGTCGAGGCCATCAAACCCCTGGCCAAGGCCACCGCTCGTCCCGGCGTGGCCGGCGGCCTGGGCGGCTTTGGCGCCCTGTTCGACCTCAAGGCCGCCGGCTACGAGGACCCGCTGCTGGTCTCGACCACCGACGGCGTCGGCACCAAGCTGAAGATCGCCATCGAGACCGGCCTGCACGACAGGGTCGGCATCGACCTGGTCGCCATGTGCGTCAACGATCTGCTGGCCCAGGGCGCCGAGCCGCTGCTGTTCCTCGACTATTTCGCGACCGGCCGGCTGGACGTGGCGACCGCGACGCGGGTCGTGGCCGGCATCGCCGAGGGCTGCAAGCTGGCCGGCTGCGCGCTGGTCGGCGGCGAGACGGCCGAGATGCCCGGCATGTACGCCGACGGCGAATACGACCTGGCCGGCTTCAACGTCGGCGCCGTGAACCGTGACGGCGTGCTGCCGAAGCTGGACCAGCAGCGCGCCGGCGACGTGCTGATCGGGCTCTCGTCGAGCGGGCCGCACAGCAACGGCTATTCGATGGTCCGCAAGGTGGTCGAGCGCTCGGGCCTGGCCTGGGACGCCCCCTGCCCCTGGGACGCTTCACTGACGCTGGCGCAGGCGCTGATGGCTCCGACCCGGATTTACGTGAAGTCGACGATGGACCTGATCAAGGCCGGCCGAATCAAGGGCCTGGCCCACATCACCGGCGGCGGCCTGATCGAGAACCCGCCCCGCGCCATCGCCGAGGGCCTGGTCCCCCGGTTCGACTGGAACGCCTGGGAGATGCCGGCGGTGTTCCGGTGGCTGCAGGAAACCGGCGGCATCGCCGAGCAAGAGATGCGCCGCACGTTCAACTGCGGCGTCGGCCTGCTGCTGATCGTCGGCAAGGGCGAGGCGCCGGAGGTGCTGGAAGCCCTGCTGGACGCCGGCGAGGACGCGTTTGTCTGCGGCGAACTGGCGAAGGCCTAGCGTTGTGAGGCCCTGCGTCCTTCGACACGCACCCTTCGGGTGCTGCTCAGGATGACTATTTTCATAGTCATGGTGAGCAGCGCGCAGCGCGTGTCGAACCACGCAAGGCGATTCAGCGCATGACCAACCGCGCCAAAGTCGCCATCCTCATCAGCGGACGCGGCTCGAACATGACCGCGCTGGTCGGGGCCGCGCGGGCGGCGGACTGCCTCTATGAGGTCGTGCTGGTCGTCTCCAACCGGGCCGACGCAGAAGGTCTGGCGCTGGCCGCCGGGGCGGGCGTGCCGACGCTGGCCATCCCGAGCAAGGACTACGGCGCCGACCGTGAGGCGCACGAGCGGGCCATCGACGCGGCGCTGCGCGAGGCGGGCGCCGAGTACGTCGCGCTGGCCGGCTACATGCGCGTGCTGACGCCCTTCCTGGTCGAGGCCTGGGCCGGGCGGATGATCAACATCCACCCCTCCCTGCTGCCGAAGTATCCGGGCCTGGACACCCACCGCCGGGCCATCGAGGCCGGCGACGTCGAGGCCGGCTGCACGGCGCATCTGGTCACCATCGGCGTCGATGAGGGTCCCGTGATCGATCAGGCCCGCGTGCCCATCGAGGCCGGCGACACGCCCGAGACCCTAGCGGCGCGCGTGCTCGCCGCCGAGCACGCCCTCTATCCCAGGGCGCTGGCGAAGCTGGTGGCCGGCTGATGGCCCGCCTGCGCGGCTGCGAGACCTGCAAGCGTCAGTGGCTGGTCGACGGACGCCTGCCGAACCGCCTGGGCGCCAACGCCGGCGGGGCGGTCCTCTACCGCTGCGACGCCTGCCAGGCCTGGTGGGAGGAGACCCCGCGCGGCACGCAGGTGATCACCGAGGACGAGGCGCGTGAGAGCTTCGCGCACTGCTTCCCCTAGCCAGTGGCGCGAGGGCTGAGGGGCGCCGCGAGCACCCCTATGCATCTTCAATGATATCCTATACATCATCCTTGAGACTCACATGATCACCGGACCGCAAATTCGCGCCGCCAGGGCCCTGCTGGGCATCGACCAGAAGCAGCTGGCGCGCCTGTCGGGTCTGTCGGCGCCCACGATCCAGCGGATGGAAGCCTGCGACGGCTCGGTCCGCGCCGTCGTCGACAGCCTGGAGAAGGTGATGACCGCGCTCTCGAACGCCGGCGTGGAGCTGATCGTCGAGGGCGCGCCGAGTCAGGGAACTGGCCGCGGCGTGCGGCTGATCGACAGGACATAGGACCGGCGACCATGTGGCGAGACTGGCGGCTCTTCGTACCCAAGATGGTCACGGTGCTGCGCCAGGGCTACGGCCTCGCCGACGTCCGCGCCGACGCCGTCGCCGGCCTGACCGTCGCCATCGTCGCCCTGCCGCTGGCCATGGCCCTGGCCATCGCGTCCGGAGCCAAGCCGGAGGTCGGCCTGATCACCGCCGTGGTGGCGGGGTTCCTGATCTCGGCGCTCGGCGGCAGCCGCTTCCAGATCGGCGGGCCGACCGGCGCCTTCGTGGTCATCGTCTACGGGGTGATCAGCAAGCACGGCTACGACGGCCTGCTGATGGCCACGCTGATGGCCGGGGGAATCCTGATTGTCGCGGGCCTGGCCAGGGTCGGGACGCTGATCAAATACATCCCCGATCCGGTCACCACCGGCTTCACCAGCGGCATCGCGGTGATCATCATGGCCAGCCAGGTGAAGGATTTCCTCGGCCTGACGGCGGAAAACGTCCCCGCCGAGTTCATCGCCAAGCTGGAAGCGCTCTGGGCGGTCCGCGACACGCTCAACCCCATCGCCTTCGGCCTGGCCTTCGCCTGCCTGGCCGCCATCCTGCTGCTGCGCCGGTATGCGCCGAAGCTGCCGGGCTTCCTGATCGTCACTGTGGCGGCGGCGGCGGTGGTGACGATCGCCGGACTGCCCGTCGAAACCATCGGCTCCCGCTTCGGCGG
>CALALX010000096.1 GCA_937925635.1 uncultured Caulobacter sp. | reverse complement strand
GGCGGCCACACCACCACCCCTGCCCCTCCTCCATCGAGGAGGAGGGGGTGAGGATCTAGATCCCCGCGCCAAGGTCGACGAACACATCTGCCAGCGCCGGGACCTCGACATCCTGGGCCAGCGCATGGACCAGGCCGTCGACCTGGGCGGCGATCTCCGGCACGGCGGTTATCTCCCACCAGGCGGGGCGGGTCAGCGGGCCGACGGCGTAGAGCCAGGACGACGCCTCGCCGCGGGCGTTGAGCACCGCGCAGTCGTCGGTCTCAAGGCCCAGGCCGAGCGCGTCAGGCGCCGTCAGGCCCTTGCGCGCGAGGTCGGCGAACAACGGCTCCTCGAGCCCCTGCAGGTCGCTGCGCGGACCGGTGCAGTTGAGGATGCGCGCGGCGTGCACCGTCTCCGGCGCGCCGCCGCCGCGGGGCTGCAGCGTGCCGGCGATCAGGCCGCCCTCGCGTCGCCAGCCGCGCAGACGGCCAGCGCGGGTCGCCAGCGCGCCCGAGACGAGCAGCGCCTCGACGCCGGCCGCGATCCGCGGGGCCATGCGGTGGCGGTGGACGTCCCAGCGCGGCCGAAGGTGACGCAGGAACTGGCGGCGCTGGGCCGGCGTCCAGGTCGACCAGATGCGGCCAATCACGGGACGGACGGCGTCGACCACCCGCTGCCAGGGCTGGCCGTGGGCCTCACCACGGCGAACCTCGGCGCGAATGGCCTTCGACAGCGCCAGCGGGTTGGCCGGCAGCATGGGGCCGAGGAACGGATCCCAGTGGCCGCCGTAGCGGTGGGCGCCCGGCAGCAGGCCGCGGCGGGAAACGGCGGTCATCGGTCCGCGATGGCCGCGCTCGGCCAGGCTGAGGGCGATGTCGACCATGGTCAGACCCGTGCCGAGCAGCAGCACCGGCGCGTCGGGATCAAGATCCTCCAGCGCCTCGCGCGACCAGGGATCGCAGATGAAGGCCGGATCGTCGGCCAGCCAGTGCCCGGCCGGCAGCGGCGGGCGGGGCGGCAGGTTGCCGGTGGCCAGCACCACCGTGTCGGCCAGGGCCTCGCGGCCGTCGCGCAGCATCACGCCGCGCCGAGAGCCGTCCAACAGCCGCACGGCCTCGCCGCGCAGCACGGTGACAGCGCCGACGGCGCGGGCTTCGGCCAGGCGCTCGGCGAGATAGGCGCCCATGGCGGTGCGCGGCGCGAAGGCGGCGTGCAGATCGCCGCCGCTCTCCGCCAGCGCTTCGTCCATGCCGCCGTAGACCTTCAGCCAGTCATCGAAGCGCGGCGTCAGGCCGGTCTCCAGCCGCGAGACCGGCACGTTCAGCAGATGGGTGGGCGAGCAGGCGCCATAGGCTAGCCCTCGGCCCGGCCGGCCCGAAGGTTCGACCAGGGTCATGCGCCAGTCCGGCCGCGCGGCGGCGAGTTTCAACGCCAGCAACGTGCCGCTGAAGCCGCCGCCAACGACGGCGACGGCGCGGCTGCCGGCGGGTGTTTCGAATGCCATCGGCCCTGAGGATTCGACGTGGATGTCCCAGCGGAAGCTACAGGGACTCGCGGGCGGGGGCAGTGGAGAGTTTTGACGTTGCGTGGAACGGGGACCGGGCGCACGCTCCACCCATGGGGAACAAACCCTTCGCCCGCATCGATCTGACGCCGCTGGTCGGCGTGCTGCTGGCGCTGTTCGCGATCACCTTGGTCGACGCCAGGCCCTCCGAAGGCGAGACCCGGCAGGTCGACCAGTATCCGACCCATTGTTTTCATAGCTGCGATGCGTCGAAGGCGACGGTCATCCGATTGGATGCCGATGGCGGTGTCTTCCTGAACGGCGTCGCCCGACCCGGTCTGCCGACCGTCGAGGAACTCAAACGGATACAGGCAAGGGCCGGCGGCGCCATCTTTGTCAGCGCCGGGCCGGATGTGTCCTATGGACGGGCCCATGCGGCCTATCAGCTCGTGGCGAAGGTCAGGCCCGCCGACCCAGTCTGGATTCTCGACGAGGATCGTGACGCCGCCGAGAATTGACTTCGCCCCCGCCCTCAATCATAAGCGCGCCTTCCAAACGCCGCCGGGCAACCGTCGGCGCGGGAATACATGACGGGTGATGCGTAGCCGCCGTTGAGATCGCGCCTCCATCCTGGAGGAGCCGGCCCGCGTCGAATGAAAGTGACGACATGTCCAAGCGCCATAGCGCCAAGTACAAAATCGACCGCCGGATGGGCGAAAACATCTGGGGTCGTCCGAAGTCCCCGGTCAACTCGCGCTCCTACGGCCCCGGCCAGCACGGCCAGCGCCGCAAGTCCAAGGTCTCCGACTTCGGCCTGCAGCTGCGCGCCAAGCAGAAGCTGAAGGGCTACTACGGCAACCTGACCGAGAAGCAGTTCGCCCGCACCTACACCGAGGCCGCCCGTCGGAAGGGCAACACCTCGGAAAACCTGATCGGCCTGCTGGAGGCCCGTCTCGACGCGGTCGTCTACCGCTCCAAGTTCGTGCCGACCGTGTTCGCCGCGCGTCAGTTCGTGAACCACGGCCACGTGCTGGTGAACGGCAAGCGTGTCAACATCGCCTCCTACCGCGTGAAGGCGGGCGACGTGATCTCGGTGCGTGAAAAGTCCCGCAACATGGCCCTGGTGCTTGAAGCCCTGGGGTCGTCGGAGCGCGACACCCCGGACTACATCACCGTGGACGCCCGCCACATGTCGGCGACCTTCGTCCGCGCGCCGGAACTGGCCGAAGTGCCGTACCCGGTGAAGATGGAACCGAACCTCGTGGTCGAATTCTACGCGTCGTAAGACGCCGACCATTCGGAACGAATGCGAAGGGCCCGGAGAGCGATCTCCGGGCCCTTTTCCTTGTTCCGCTCATCCCGGCGAATGCCGGGACGAGCGGGGTTGGGAGATCAGCGTCCAGCCCTGGCCAGGGCCGCGGGCAGCACGGTCGCCAGCCGCCGGGCTTTCGCCTTCGGGCCCTCGCCGGCGTGGTAGCCGACCACGACGTCCGGGCTGATCCCGATCACTTCATTCTCGCCGTTCCGGCGAATGCGCACGCAGTCCGGCAGGCGCAGGACGCCCTTGCTGTGCGTCAACGTCACGGGCGCGCCGCCCCAGGTGTAGCCGCAGCCGGCCCCGGCGGTGGGATCGCCGACCACGACGGCGGCCTGGTTGTCCTGCAAGACGGCGGTGAACTGTTCGGCGGCAGACCCGGTGCGTCCGTCGACCGCGACCAGCAGCGGTCCTGACCAGACGCCCTCCTCGTACGGGTACCACATCGGGCTGAAGACCAGTCCGGCCCAGTCCCGTCCGGCCAGGGTCTTCGGGTCGGCCGACGGCAGGAAGCCCGAACTGTAGAAGCCGCGCGACAGGATCTCGCAGGACGGCGCTTCGTGCTTCAGCCACGGCGAACCGTCGCAGGGCTTGGCGGCTTCCGCGCGGCGGGCCTTCACCTGGGCGACGATCTCCGCGAGCAGGGCGCGGTCGGCGCCCTTCGCGGTCCTCAGCTGCGCCTCGAGACGGATCAGGTCTCGGTCGAAGTTGGCGGTCCAGTGCTCGCCGCGCAGGAAGTCCACGCGGGTCGACGTCAGGCGCTTCGCCGTGACCATCCGCATCAGCGCCTCGGCCCAATCCGAGCCGCCGCCGTTGCCGGTGATGTCGACGACCAGCACCTCGGCGCCGGCCGCCTTCAGCGCGCGCAGCTGGTCGGCGAAGTCGTTGGTCAGCCGGACGTGGACGACGTCATAGAGGCCCTCCCGGGTCCCGGCCGCCAGGGCCTCTTCGCAATACTGCGGGGCCAGGCTGCCGGTGAACTCGGCGATGCGGATGACACCGACCTTGCGGCCGTCGATCTCCAGGACCCCGGCCGGAAAGACCGCCGAGGCCGGCGTTTTCAGTGAAACATAGCCGGGCAGTCCGGCGAGCGCGGTGTCGCCGATGGTCACCTTGCGGCCGGCGACCTCGTCGCAAGGCGAGGGGGCGGTCGGCGCCGGGGCGGCGCCGGCGGGGGCCATGGCCGACGGCCAGCTGAAGCGGACGTGACCGTCGGCGAGGTGGCGGGCGAGGCCGTCGAACAGGGCGCGGGCCTCGGCGTCGGTCCTCACGGTCGCCAGCCGCTTTTCCGTCCGGTCGAAGGCGGCGCCGAGATCGGCCTCGCGCACGGTCTGGGCCCATTCGAGATTGGCGTAGCGGGTCGCGAACGCCTCGCGCACCTGCGCGAGATCGGCGCGCCAGCCGGCCGCGTCAAAGGTCGGGTCCTGGGCGGTCGCGGCCAGCGGCGCGGTCAGGACGGCAAGGCAGGCGAGGGCGGCGAGGGTGCGGCGCATGACGGTCTCCACGACGGAGGCGCTGGCTATCAGGCCGAACCGCGGTCTTCCAATTAACTCGGCTTCATGCCCTCCTGGCCGCATGAATCGACGCCTGTTCCTGATCGCCGCGCCGCTGGCGTTGGCCGGATGCACGACGACCGCCCTCTACGCGTCGCCGGACGCCGGGATGGTCGAGCTGGAGCCGCTGCTGTCGGCCGGGGTGGCGGCGGACAGCCTGACCATCCGGGTGATGTCCAACGGCTGCACGACCAAGGCCGACTTCGCCTGGTTCGTGGAGCGCAAGGCCGGTCGCTACGCGGTCGCGTTCGGACGGAAGAAGATCGACGCCTGCAAGGCGATGGCGAGGCCGCTGGACCTCACCTGGACCTACGGGGAGCTCGGCCTGCCAAGCGGCGCGGCGGTGGCCGTGGTCAACCCGCTGGCGGCTAGCTGAACATCTCTTCCATCCACGCCGGCACGCGGGCGGGACGTTTGGTGGCGGCGTCGATCAGCACCCATTCCGATCGGGTCTGGGCGCACATCTCGCCGTCGGGACCGTCTATGCGCACGAAGCGGTCGAAGCGTGGGCCGCGACGTTCGCCGACCCAGGTGCGGGCGTGGGCGGTCTCTCCGAGCAGCAGGGAGCGGCGGTAGTCGACCTCGTGCCGGACCACGATCCAGGCCCACTTCGCCGCCTCCTCGGCCGGCGCGCGCGAGTCCCAGTGGGCGATGGCGATGTCCTGCACCCAGCCGAGATAGACCACATTGTTCACATGGCCATTGGCGTCGATGTCGGCCGCCACGGGCGCAAAGTCGCGCGTGAAGACCTGGCGGCCTTCGGGCGGCTCAAGCAGCTTCGTCATCCCCCCGATCCTGCGATCAGGCGTCGAGAACGCCCTGCTGTTCGAGGAACGGCTTCAGCTCGTTGGCCTGGAACATCTCGCGGACGATGTCGCAGCCGCCGACGAACTCGCCCTTCACATAGAGCTGCGGGATGGTCGGCCAGTCGCTGTAGACCTTGATCCCGTCGCGCAGGACCTCGCTCTGCAGCACGTCCACGCCGACGAACTCGACGCCGAGGTGGTCGAGGATCTGGACGACCTGGGCTGAGAATCCGCAGCGGGGCTGCTCGGGCTCGCCCTTCATGAACAGCACCACCGGGTGCGTGGACACGGTATTGGCGATCCAGTCGTGCGCGGGATTGGCGACGGCGGCGTCGGTCACGGCTAAGGGCCTTCCAGTCTTGAGGACAGGTGTATCAGCTAGGGACCCGGGCCGTCCGGGTCAACCCGATGCGACCGAGAACCGCGCCATCTCGATCTGGGCCGCGATGCCGGAGGGAAGGTCCCGTTCGGGTGTTTCGGCCAGGCGCTCGACGCGTTCGGGCCGGTCGATCGCCAACCGCACCGTGGTCACGGAGGGCTCGGTGAGGACGTAGGCGAGGCAGATCTCCTCGGGCGTCCAACCCGGCGTGCTGTCCAGGAAGCGATAGCTGCCGGCCCCCGCGAGGGGATTGGCGCGATTCCGAAACAGGGACTTTTTCAGCACCCCTACCGGCCGCGGCAGGATCTCGTCCGGGCAGATCGAGTGGGCGACGACGGCCATGTCGCGGGCGGCGGCGGCCTTGATCCGGTTTCGCTCCTTCCAGCCCGAGGCGGGACTGTAGGGCGCCGACAGCGCGTCGAAAGCCCCGCGCGCCAGCAGCAGATCACTTTCGTCGTCCTGCCCGGCGAGGCCATAGGCGCGGACCCGGCGCGTGCGCTTGAGTCCCTCCAGGGACGGCGCGTGCGGCGGCGGGCCGTCGAACGCCATCAGGTCGAGGTATTCGAGACCCATGCGCGCGACCAGGGCCTCGACGGTGTGGGACGGGTCGGCGGCCAGCGCGGTCGGCCGCCAGGCGACGAACAGCAGCTCGCGCTCGACGTCGGCGAAGGCCTCGGCGGCGCCCTCGATCACGGCCGGGTTGTCGCCGGCGATCTCGAAGCCGTTGATCCCGCAGTCCAGCGCCACCCGCACGAGATCGCGCCACTCGCGGGCCGACTGGCGCGACCTCCCGTCCAGCAGCAGCGAGACTGCCGACACGACCTGTCCGGACTTGCCGAAGGAACGATAGCGCATGGGTCGATCAGTCGGCCGGCGCGAGCGTTTCGAGGGCCAGGGCGTGAAGGGCGCCGCCCAGCACGTCGGCCAGCGCCTTGTTCACCAGCTGATGCTGACGCACGCGCGGTAGACCCTTGAACGCCGGGGAGACAATGCGCGCCTTGTAATGGTCGCCGTCGCCCGCCAGGTCGGTGATGACGATCTCGGAGTCCGGAAAGGCGGCGCGCAGGCGGTTCTCGAGATCGTCGGCGGACATCGGCACGGTGTGGTTTCTCCACGAATGGACCCGGATCCATGCCCGAGAAAGCTTAACAACGGCTGATGCGGCGCCGAGGCTCCCTTGCGGAACGAGGGATTCGAGCGCAAGTTTCACGAGGGCGTGATCGGTTCGTGATGGAGCGTGATCTGTGAGATGGCTTCTGGGACTGCTGCTCCTGTTGTCGCTGGGCGGCTGCAACCGCGTCATCACGACAGCCCCGCTGTTCGGCCACCAGAGCGGCGACCCGACCCTCAAGGACGGGGTCTGGCTGGTCGAGAACAAGCTGGACCTGATGCTGACGACCGATCGCGAGGCGCCCTGTGTCGTCGATGACCGCGGGCCGGCAAGCGGCTGGCCGGACTGCGCAACCTGGTTCGTCGTCGAGGGCGGGCAGGTGCGGACGCCGGAGGGCGCCTCGCGGCGCCGTCCCGACTGGGACAGGCTCGGCCTGGTCGTCAGTGATGGCGACCCGCCGATACTGCAGCTGGGGAATGTCGATGAGAGGGGCGTGGCGGAATACAACTACTTCGGCCTGCGTCCGGTCAGCAGCGACCCCGACGGCAGACTGCTGGCGGCGGACATCTGGACGGTGCAGTGCGGACCGCCGCCCCCGCAGGGCCAAGGCCAGCCGACGCGCTATCTGACCTGGGACCTGTTGCCCGGGCTGACGGGCGAAGGCGACAACTGCACCACCGCGTCGGCCCAGGCCCTGCGCGCCGCCGCCGCCGCGAGCCGCGCCTGGGCGGGCGACCCGGGGCGGATTCGGTGGGCGCGCGAGCGCTTCGACTGACGCCTCAGTCCACGATCGCCGAGTAGACGAGGCTCTTCAGCTGGCCGCGGAAGTTGAAGGTCGCCGAGGGCATCAGCTGGGTCATGAAGACGACCGTCAGGTCCTCGACCGGGTCGACCCAGAAGATCGTCGAGGCCGCGCCGCCCCAGTAGTAGTCTCCCGCCGAGAGGCCGCCGGTCAGGGTCTGGTCGATGGTCATGGCGAAGCCCAGGCCAAAGCCGACGCCGGCGTTGTCGGTCTCCGAGAAGCTGCCGAGCGCCATCTCGGTGAGGTCCGCGCCCCCCTTCAGATGGTTCTGGGTCATCAGGTCGAGCGTGCGCGGGCCGAGGATCCGCGCGCCGTCCAGCTCGCCCCCCCGACACAGCATCTCGGCGAAGCGGACATAGTCGGCCATCGTCCCGACCAGGCCGCCGCCGCCGGACTTGAAGACGGGTTCGCGCAGATAGGGGCTCTTCGTCGGATCGTCGCTCAGCCGCAGGCTCTTGTCGGGCAGGCGCATGTAGTTGGCGGCGAAGCGGTCGGCCTTGGCCGCGGGGACCTGGAAGGCCGTGTCGGTCATGCCGAGCGGATCGAAGATGCGGGACTTCAGGTAGTCCGCCAGCGGCACGCCGCTCACCCGCTCGACCAGGCCGCCGCAGACGTCGGTGGCCAGGCTGTACATCCATCGCTCGCCGGGCTGGAAGCGCAGCGGCACCTCGCCGAGCTTGGCCAGGAACTGGTCCAGCGTCTCGCCCTCGCCGCGCCGAACGCCGACCTCGTCGTAGGCCTTGTCGACCGGGTGTTCGATCGGCAGGCCGGTCAGATGGGCCAGCATCGAGCCGTAGGTGAGACCGCTGGTGTGGCTGAGCACGTCGCGGAAGCTGATCGGCCGCTTCGGCGCCTCGGTGACCATGCCGGCGCCCTCGCCGGACACCCAGACACGATGGTTCTTCCATTCAGGGATGTAGCGATTGACCGGGTCATCGAGCTGGAAGCGGCCCTCCTCGAACAGGGTCATCAGCGCCACCGACACGATCGGCTTGGTCATCGAGTAGATGCGGACGATGGTGTCGTCGCTCCACGGCGTCTGTCGCTCGCGGTCCCGGTGGCCGAAGCTCTTCGCATAGGCCGTGTGGCCGTGCCGGGTGACCTGCACCTGGCAGCCGACAACCTTGCCCGGCGCAATGTAGTTGCGCTCGATGTGGTCGGTGATGCGCTCAAGTCGGCCGGCGTCGAGACCGGTCCACTGCGACTGGGCGTCCATGCTTCGCTCCCGTTTTTTCTCGTTGCCGGCATGATGGCCGGGCTGGCGGGAAAAAGGGAAGTCGAAAAAGCGGTACGCCGGCGCTAGTAGCGCCGCCGGTGCGGGTTGGAGGTCCAGGCGCGGCCTCGGGACGTGGTGATGGTCGTCGGGCCGGTGCGGGCGCGCGCTCCGATGGCCGCGCGCAGGTCGTCGAACACACGGTTGGCGTCCCGGGCCTTCGCCGTCGACAGGCACAGGGTGCGCTCGCCTTCGCGGCCCCAGGGTGTCTCTTTCACGACCCGGACCCGCGGATGGCGCGCGGCGTAGGCCTTCACCGTCTTGTAGGCAGCCTGGTCGATGCCCATGGCGTAGCTGCCGAACGAGACGACCACGGGGCAGGGGCGACCGTTCGGCAGGGTGTCTCCGGGCGCGACTCCGGCTTGGGCGGGAAGGGCGATCAGCGTCGCGAGGACGATCGGGGCGGCGGCGAGCAGCGTCATGGGGCGGTCCTTTCTCTCCACGACCCTGGCAGGGCCAAGCTGAACGGCGGCTGACGCGCTTGCGCGGACGCCGCTCAGCCCGCATTGAGATCGACGACAAACCTCGGGGGTACCATGCGCCGCTTCGTGTTCTCCGCCTTCCTCGCCCTGCTCGCGGCCACGCCCGCGCTGGCCCGGCCCGGAGACAGCGCGCTGGAGGATGTCGGCTTCCTGTCTTCCGACGCCCTGCAGGGCCGCGGGACGGGGACGGACGGTTCGACGGACGCGCGACTCTACATTCTGGGCCGCATGCGGGAAATCGGCCTGGAGCCGGTCGACCAGGCGTTCACCTTCAAGCGCAGGAGCGGCGAGGCGATCACCGGAACCAACCTGATGGCCCGCATCCCGGGAACCGCCGGCGGCGGCAAGGTGATCGTGATGACAGCCCACTACGACCATCTCGGCGTGCGCGACGGCCAGATCTACAACGGCGCCGACGACAACGCCTCAGGCGTCGCGGGGCTGCTGGCGGTGGCCGAGGGCTTCAGGGCCATTCCGCCCCGGCACGACATCTGGATCGTCTTCCTCGACGCCGAGGAAATGGGCCTGCAGGGAGCCAGGGCGTTCCTCGCCAGTCCGCCGGTCCCGCGCGACAGGATCGCGCTGAACATCAATTTCGACATGCTGTCCAAGAACGCGAAGGGCGAACTCTACGCAGCCGGCGGGTCGGCCAACGCCTGGGTCAAGCGGCAGCTGGACGTCATGACGGCGATGGGTCCGGTCATCCTGAAGCAGGGCCACGACACCGGGCCGGACGACAGCTTCGACAATTGGACTTACCAGTCCGATCACGGCGTCTTCGCCAAGGCGGGAATCCCGTGGGTCTACTTCGGGGTCGAGGACCACCCCGAGTATCACAAGCCGACCGACGACTTCGCGACCATCCCGCGGGCCTTCTTCCGCGACGTGGTCGATTCAATGGTCTTGGGCGCGCACCTGTTCGATCAGAAGCTCGACACCCTTCCGGAGACGGAGAAATGACCTTTCAGGACCTCATCCCCATCGCGGAGCGGATCGCCGCCAGGCTGGTCGAGCGCGGCGAGAGCGTTGCGGTGTCGGAGTCCTCCTCCGGCGGCCTGGTCTCGGCGGCGCTGCTGGCGGTGCCCAAGGCCAGCGTCTGGTACCAGGGCGCGTCGGTGACCTACACGCCGAACGTGGCGCGCGGCCTGCTCGGCCTGCAGCGCGGCGACCTGCCGGAGGGCATGCGCTCCTCGACCGAGCCTTACGCCAGGTTCATGGCCGGCCGCATCCGCGAGAAGCTGCGCGGAACCTGGGGCCTGTGCGAGACCGGCGCGGCGGGACCGGAAGGCAACCCCTACGGCGACGCGGCGGGGCACACCTGCGTCGGCGTGGTCGGGCCGGTCGAAGCGAGCTTCACGCTTGAGACCGGCCTCAGCGACCGGCCGGAGAACATGATGCTGTTCGCGCGGTTCGCGCTGGAACGGTTCGAGGACGTGCTCGGATAGGGACTGGATAAGCGTCCCGCCAGGGCGCGTTTCCTGTCCCTCAACAGCCTCGGATGGTGTTGAGGGACAGCTACGGGCTATCGCCCGAAGCAGTCCCAACCATCAGCCCATGTACCCCGGCATCCAGTCCTCGTGGGCGGCGCGCAGCTTCGCCAGCGGGATGCTGAACAGGTCCTTCGACGCGAAGGCGTCGCCGCCGGCCTGGCCGACGACGCTGGCGTGCAGGCCGGCGTCCGCGGCGGCCTTCAGCAGAGCATCGGGCGCGTCCGTGGCGATCAGGTAGCGGGCCTGGTCCTCGCCGAACAGGAAGGGGTGGGCGTTGCCGGGGCTGGTGGCGTCGAGCGTGACGCCAATCTTGCTCGCCAGCGCCATGTCGGCCGCCGCGACGATCAGACCGCCGTCGGAAAGGTCATGCACGACAGCGACTTCGCCGGACTGAATGAGACCGCGCACGAAGTCTCCGGTCCGGCGCTCCAGCGCCAGATCGACCGGCGGCGGGGCGCCATCCTCGCGGCCGAGCACCTCGCGAAGATAGATCGAGGCCCCCAGCTCGCCGGTGTTGACGCCCACGAGGATCAGCGTCTGGCCCGCCTTCAGGCCGGAGAAGTCCGCGCGCCGGCCGTAGTCGGCCAGCAGGCCGACGCCGCCGACCGTCGGAGTCGGCGGAATGGCCTGGCCGTTGGTCTCGTTGTAGAGGCTGACGTTGCCGCTCACGACCGGGAAGTCGAGCGCGCGGCAGGCTTCGGCCATGCCCTCGATCGCCTTGACGATCTGGCCCATGATCTCGGGGCGCTCGGGGTTGCCGAAGTTCAGGTTGTCGGTGATGGCGATCGGGTCGGCGCCGACGGCGGTGATGTTGCGCCAGGCCTCGGCCACGCACTGCTTGCCGCCCTCGTAGGGATCGTTCTGGACGTATCGCGGGGTGCAGTCGCTGGTCACGGCCAGGGCCTTGCGCGTGCCGTGAACCCGCACGATGCCGGCGTCGGCGCCGGTGGCGCTGTCCTCGAGCGTGTCGGCCATGACGTGGCGGTCGTACTGCTCCCAGATCCAGCGCTTGGAGGCCATGTCGGGGCAGCCGACCACCTTGAGCACCGCCGCTTCCCAGTCGGTCGGGGCGGGGACCTGGCCGGGGTCGAGGCGCGGCGGCTTCGCCGGCTCGGTCCAGGGACGGTCGTAGAGCGGCGCATCCTCCGCCAGCGGAGCCAGCGGAATGTCGCAGACCACCTCGCCCTTGTGCCGGAGTACGATGTGGCCAGTGTCGGTGGTCCAGCCGATGACGGCGGCGTCGAGGCCCCACTTCTCGAAGATGGCGTGGCCTTCGTGCTCGCGGCCGGGCTTGAGGATGGCCAGCATCCGCTCCTGGCTCTCCGACAGCATCATCTCGTAGGCGGACATGCCCTCTTCGCGCTGGGGCACCTTGTCGAGGTCGAGTTCGATGCCGACCTCGCCCTTGCCGGCCATCTCGACCGACGAGGAGGTCAGCCCCGCGGCGCCCATGTCCTGGATGGCGGCGACCGCGCCGGTCTTCATCAACTCAAGCGTCGCCTCGATCAGCAGCTTCTCGGCGAACGGGTCGCCGACCTGGACGGTGGGACGCTTCTCGTCGCTGTCCTCGTCGAACTCGGCGCTGGCCATGGTCGCGCCGTGGATGCCGTCGCGGCCGGTCTTGGACCCGAAGTAGACCACCGCCAGGCCAGGTCCCGGCGCGGCCGAGTAGAAGATCTTGTCCGCGTCGGCCAGGCCCACGCACATGGCGTTGACCAGGATGTTGCCGTCGTAGCCGCGGTGGAAGTTGGTCTCGCCCGCCACCGTCGGCACGCCCACGCAGTTGCCGTAGCCGGCGATGCCCGCGACCACGCCGCTGACCAGGCGCTTGGTCTTGGGATGCGACGGATCGCCGAAGCGCAGGGCGTTCAGCAGCGCCACCGGCCGCGCGCCCATGGTGAAGACGTCACGCATGATGCCGCCCACGCCCGTCGCCGCGCCCTGGTAGGGCTCGATGTAGGACGGGTGGTTGTGGCTCTCCATCTTGAAGATGCAGGCCTGGCCGTCGCCGATGTCGATCACGCCGGCGTTCTCGCCCGGACCGCAGATCACCTTCGGCCCCTTGGTCGGGAACTTGCCGAGGTGCTTGCGCGAGGATTTGTAGGAGCAGTGCTCGCTCCACATCACCGAGAACACGCCCAGCTCGACGAGATTGGGCTCGCGGTTCAGGCGTTTGAGGATGACGGCGTATTCGTCCGGCTTGAGGCCGAACTCGACGGCCGTTTCGGCCATGGTCTTCGCGGGGGAGGCGGTCATGCCGGGCTGTTAGCGGATTCCGCTCGAAATGTCACAGCGGGCGAGGCAGTCTCGGCCTCATGAAACATCATCGCAGACAGGTGCTAGGCGGACTGGCCGGCCTGCCGCTCGTCGCGGCGGCCACGTCCGCCCTCGGCCAGACCCCGCCGCCGCCGATTCCGCCGGCCCCAGGACCCCGCATCCGGTTCGAGACGGCCCAGGGCGCCTTCGTCATCGAGGTCTATCCCGACCGCGCGCCGCTGACCGCCGGCAGCTTCCTGCGATATGTGGACGAAAGCCGGCTGGAGGGCGCGCACTTCTATCGGGCGATCAGCTTCGCCGGCATGCCCGACGTGGGGCTGCTGCAGGGCGGGCTGAACGGCAAGGGCAAGCGCATGCTGCCGCCGGTGGCGCACGAGTCGACCAAGCAGACGGGCCTGACCCACAAGAACGGCGCCGTTTCGCTGGCCCGGGAAGGGCCCGGCTCGGCGACCTGCGAGTTCTTCGTCTGCCTGGGCGACATGTCCAACGGCCTGGACGCCGATCCACGCCAGCCGGGCGACAACCTCGGCTATGCCGTCTTCGGCCAGGTGGTCGAGGGCATGGAGGTGATCAAGGCGCTGCATCGCGCGCCGGTCTCGCCGACCAAGGGCGCCGAGTACGGCATGGCCGGCCAGATGCTGGATCCGACGCTGCCGATCACATCCATCGCCCGCGCGACCTGAGCGTCGGGCAGCCGACGTCGATCTCCCGCAGGCGTGATGGCCGCCGCCGGAACGTCGCGGACTCGGACCCGTTCTCTTCCTGCGCCGACCAGCCCCCGCCCGGTCGGCGCGCGTAACCAAGGGAGAGCCTCATGGCCGACAACACTCGCGAAAATCCCCAGCAGCAGCCGAACACCCCGCAGCGCCAGAACCCGGACCAGCAGCAACAGCAGCAGGGCGGCCAGCGCGACCGTCAGCCGGGCCAGGCGGGCGAGCAGGGCCGCAAGGACCAGGGCGGCCAGATGGATCGCGACGCCAATCGCGAATCTGAAGGCGGCCGCCGCTAGCGGGCGCCCGCAGCCATTCGGTGAACGGCCTTTCGAGCGCGCCGTTCGCTGAGAGAAGGGGCCGGACGCGAAGGCGCCGGCCCTTTCGCTCGGGTCAGCGCGGCGCGACCGCGCGGCGGGCGGCCCAGACCGTTCCGAACAGGAACGGGGCCACGAGGACGACCAGGATGATCGCCGTCGCCAGCGCACCGGGGATGGTCAGGTACTCGCCGAGCTGAATGCGCTGGTCGCCGCCCGCCAACTGGTCGCGGACCACGGGGTAGCCGAGATTGAGGGCGAAGGCGGCGCTGACCAGCATCACGAAGACCATGGCCAACCGGTTCCGGGCCAGCGCCAGGAATCCCGCCGCCACGGCCAGCAGCCAAACGGCGCCGGCGACGATGGTCACCGCCAGTCCCGCATCGGCCTGGGCGAAGCCGAATCCGTAGCCGACATACTCAGGATCGAGATAGCCGCGCACCGGGGCGGCCGAATTCAGCCCCGCGACCAGCAGATGCGCCAGCGACACGAAGCCGGCCGCCAGGCCCGCCTTGGCGCGACGGGCCACGAGCGTCCAAACCACCACTAGGAGCGCGAGGACGCCGAGGGCGACCACCGCCCAGTTGATGCCGGATACGTCCACGAACAAGCCCTCCCCAAGCAGGCGGGCGCAATCTGTTTCGAGGTCCGCGACCCCGCCAGCGAATTCGCCGCGCAGGAGACCGCTCCTGCGAGGTGGCCCTGCGCCGCGCGACCGCGGGCGCGGACGCCGCTCGTCAGGCGCTGGCCAGGGCGCTCTGGAACAGGATGGCGCCGTCGGCCGATCCGAGGTCGGCCTCGAAGGCGCGGTCCGGGTGGGGCATCATGCCCAGTACGTTTCCGGCCTCGTTGACGATGCCGGCGATGTCGTCGACCGACCCGTTCGGATTCTCAAGATAGCGGAACACCACCTGGCCCTCGCCCTCGATGCGGGCCAGGGTCTCCTTGTCGGCGAAAAAGTTGCCCTCGCCATTGCCGATCGTCATCGTCACCTCGCGCCGGCCCTGGTAGCCGGCGGTGAAGCGGGTCTGGGCGTTGGTCACCTCGAGCCCGATCGGCTTGCAGACGTACTTGAGCCCTTCATTGCGCAGCAGGGCGCCGGGCAGCAGGCCCGCCTCGCACAGGATCTGGAAGCCGTTGCAGATGCCGACCGTGGCCACGCCCCGGTTCGCCGCCGCGATGACCTCCTTCATGATCGGCGACAGCGCGGCCATGGCCCCGCAGCGCAGGTAGTCGCCGTAGGAAAAGCCGCCCGGCAGCACGATCAGGTCCAGGGCGTCCGGCAGGGCGGTGTCCTTGTGCCAGACCATTTCGACCTTGGCGCCCGTCGAGCGCTCCACGGCGACGGCGCAGTCGCGGTCGCAGTTGGATCCGGGGAAGACGATGACGGCGGCTTTCACCTCAGGCCACCTCGATCCGGTAGCTCTCGATCACGGTGTTGGCGAGGAGCTTGTCGCACATCGCCTTCACCTCGGCCTCGGCGGCGGCCTTGTCGGTTCCGCCCAGGTCGAAGGTGATGACCCGGCCGACGCGGACGTCCTTGACGTCGGCCCAGCCGAGCCCGTGCAGGGCGTTCTCGACGGCCTTTCCCTGAACGTCGAGGACGCCGGGCTTGAGGAAGACGTGGACGGTGGCTTTCATCGGGGCGTGAACTCGTCTGCTCGGGTCTAGTGCAGGCCGCCGCGGATGACGGTCGGCATTTCCTTCATGATCCCGAGGCGGCGGGCCACCTCGGTGTAGCTTTCGATGACATCGCCCAGGTCGCGGCGGAAGCGGTCCTTGTCCAGCTTCTCGTTGGTCGCGCTGTCCCACAGGCGGCAGCTGTCGGGGCTGATCTCGTCGGCCAGGATGATGCGCGCGAAGTCGCCTTCCCAGACACGGCCGAACTCGATCTTGAAGTCGACGAGCGTGATGCCGACCGCGCCGAACATCCCGGTCAGGAAGTCGTTGATGCGCAGGGTCATGGCCATGATGTCGTCGATCTCCTGGGTCGAGGCCCAGTTGAACGCGGTGATGTGCTCCTCGGTGACCAGCGGGTCGCCGAGCTTGTCGTCCTTGTAGCAGAACTCGATGATCGAGCGGGGCAGGGGCGTGCCCTCTTCCAGGCCCAGGCGCGTCGACAGGCTGCCGGCCGCGATGTTGCGGCAGATGACCTCCAGCGGCACGATCTCCACTTCCTTGATCAGCTGCTCGCGCAGGTTCAGCCGCTTGATGAAGTGGTTCTGGACGCCGATGGCGCCCAGCCGGGTCATGACGAACTCGCTGATGCGGTTGTTGATGACCCCCTTGCCCTCGAGAACGGCCTTCTTCTGGGCGTTGAAGGCGGTAGCGTCGTCCTTGAAGTACTGGATCAGGGTGCCGGGCTCGGGGCCTTCGTAGAGGATCTTGGCCTTGCCCTCGTAGATCTTCTTGCGGCGGGTGGTCATGGTCTTTTCGGTTCCCCGTGGGGGTGGCGCCAGCCGTTCCGGGAACGAAAATCGCGCGCGGGCGAACGGAGCCTGCGCGCGTATCGACGACTCGGGGCCGCTGTCGCTGAAGTTGGCCGGAAACTAGCCCAACGGGCCTCAGGGCGCAAACCAGGCGGGGCGCGCGCACAGGTCGCGCGGGCCGCGCGACGCATTTCATTGCGGCGGCGCACACAAGGGGATATCAGGGCGCCCGATACCTACCGGAGTTTACATGAGCACGTTCGACGACCGCGAGAAGGGCTTTGAGAAGAAGTTCGCCCTCGACGCCGAGCAGGAATTCAAGGCTGTGGCCCGCCGCAACCGCATGCTGGGTGAATGGGCCGCCGGACTCATGGGCCTCGAATCCGTCGAGGAGTACGTCCGCGCGGTCGTGAAGTCCGACTTCGAGCAGCCGGGCGACGACGACGTGCTGCGCAAGGTCTTCGAGGACCTGAAGGGCTCGGGCGTGTCGGTCAGCGAGGGCGACGTCCGACTGAAGATGGACGAGCTGCTGGCCCAGGCCCGCGAAGCCATCAAGGCGGGCGGCTGAGGCCCCGCCGCACTGGCTTCCTTGCTGGTCGCGCGATTGGTCCGAGACCCGGTTCCTACTTATCGGGACGCGCTTTAGGCGCAGAACCTCACGATCTGGGCCGTCCGAATCGGAGCGGGCGCCGTCGCGCGTCCGTCTCAGGGGGACTGGAGAATCGGCGACAGGACGCTCCAGGCCAACGCCTTCTGCTCGACCGTCCGGCTAGCCAGCGCGGGGCTTGAGGAGGGCAGGTCGATGAGAGTCAGCCATTTGTCGTGGCCGGCGAGGCGCTTGCGGCCTTCCCGGGCCGCCGTGCCGCCGTTGAATGCGACGGCGCGCAGGTTCGGGAGCGTTTCGACGAAGGCGGCCAGGTCGTTGTGGACGGCGTCGCGGATGGCGGTGTCGAGGCTCCCCGGCCTGACGGCCTCGCCGACCACGTCCCATAGGCCCACGCGATGGCGCAGCAGCGCCGCCAGGCGGGCGTCGTAGTCCATAGCCGGCAGGTTCTCGCCGATCACCTCGCCCATCAATCGCCAGAAGGCGTTGCGGGGATGGGCGTAGTAGCGGCCGGCGGCCAGCGAGGCCTCGCCGGGCAGGCTGCCCAGCACCAGCAGCCGGACGCCGTCGTCGACGACCGGCGGAAAGCAGCGCCTACGCGTCGGCCTGCTCCCCGAACACGCGGCGGAAGATCGTGTCGACGTGCTTGAAGTGATAGCCGTTGTCGAACAGCGCCTCGAGCTCGGCGCCGGTCATGTTGGCGCTGACGAACGGGTCGGCCTTCAGGAAGTCGATGAACTTCCCTTCGCCGCGCCAGACCTTCATGGCGTTGCCCTGAACGGCCGCGTAGGCCGCCTCGCGGCTGACGTCCTTCTGGGTCAGGGCCAGCATCACGCGCTGCGAATGGACCAGGCCGCCCAGGCGGTCGAGGTTCCTCAGCATGTTCTCCGGATAGATCACCAGCCGTTCGACCACGCCGGCCAGGCGGCGCAAGGCGAAGTCGAGGTGGATCGAGGCGTCCGGCGCGATGCCGCGCTCGACCGAGGAGTGGCTGATGTCGCGCTCGTGCCAGAGGGCGACGTTCTCCAGCGCCGGCACGACCGCCGAGCGGACCAGGCGGGCGAGGCCGGTCAGGTTCTCGGTCAGGATCGGGTTGCGCTTGTGCGGCATCGCCGAGCTGCCCTTCTGGCCCGGATCGAACGGCTCCTCGGCCTCGAGGACCTCAGTGCGCTGCAGGTGGCGGATCTCGACGGCCAGGCGCTCGATCGACGAGGCGACCACGGCCAGGGCCGCGAACCAGGCGGCGTGGCGGTCGCGCGGGATGACCTGGGTCGAGACGGGCTCGACCGCCAGGCCCATCTTGTCGGCCACGTGTTGTTCAACGCGTGGATCGACGTTGGCGAAGGTGCCGACGGCGCCGCTGATGGCGCAGGTGGCGACCTCGAACCGCGCCATGGCCAGCCGCTCCTTGGCGCGCTGGAACTCCGCGTAGTGGCCGGCGAGCTTGAGGCCAAAGGTGGTCGGCTCGGCGTGGATGCCGTGGCTGCGGCCGGTGCACGGCGTCAGCCTGTGTTCGAACGCCCGGCGCTTCAGCGCGGCGAGCACCAGGTCGACGTCTTCCAGCAGCAGGTCCGTTGACCGAACAAGCTGCACCGACAGGCAGGTGTCCAGGACATCGCTGCTGGTCATGCCCTGGTGCAGGAAGCGGGCTTCCGGACCCACGACCTCGGCGACGTGGGTCAGGAAGGCAATGACGTCGTGCTTGGTGGTGCGCTCGATCTCGTCGATGCGGTCGGGGTTCCAGACGGCGTCTCGGCCGCCGTCCCAGATCGCCTTGGCGGCCAGCTTCGGGATGACGCCAAGCTCCGCCATGGCGTCGGCGGCGTGGGCCTCGATCTCGAACCAGATCTTGTACTTGGTCTCGTTCGACCAGATGGCGACGGCTTCGGGGCGTGCGTAGCGGGGGATCATGGACCCGCCCGCTACGCTGTCGCCCCGTGAGGGTCAAGCCTGCGCGGCCGCGCGCTCTCCCATGTGCCTGACAAGGCCGATGGCGGCCAGCAGGTAGTGCACGCCCGCCCAAGCGTAGGCGCACAGGGTGATGATGATCCCCTGGCGCGTCGATTGCGACAGGGCGTCAGAGCAGGCGGCGGCCAGCTCGGCGGGCGATCCCTTGGGCGCCACGCCTCCGGGGCAGGTGGCCGCGAAGTCGAGCGGACCGGCGGCGCCGAACGAGTTGAACAGGGCCGAGATGACGCCCGAGGCGTCCGGCGTGTTGAAGTTGTACTGGGCCAGATGGTCGATCAGCCAGCCGGTGAAGACCGGTCCGCCGCCGAGGGCGATCAGGTTCAGGAAGAAGAACAGCAGCGCCGTCGCCGTCGCCCGGCGGCGCGGCTCGACCGAGTTCTGGACCACGCCGAAGGTCGGGGCCAGGTAGGTATAGTGGAAGATGCCGGGGACCAGCAGGATGATGGCTGTCATCTGCCAGCTCGTCTGCAGGTAGGCGGCGATGTAGATCGGCGTGGCGATCAGCAGGCCGAAGGCCGGAATCAGCGCGTACCACTTGGCCGACCGCTTGGCCGCCCAGTCGGCGAGGAAGCCGCCGACCAGGGTGCCGACGCCCGCGGAGAAGCCGCCGATCAGGCCGGTGATCAGGCCGACCTGGGCCAGGCCGAGGCCGAACTCGCGCACGAAATAGGGCGGCACGAACGCCCCCGATCCGTAGGAGCCGAACGAGGCGATGGTGATGCCCAGCACCATGTGCAGCACGGGCCACTTGGTGAAGAGCACCTTGGTGACCACCCACAGCTCGCGGAACTCCTCGATCAGGCTGAACGGCTTGGGGGTGTCGGCGAGGACGGGGGCGACGTCCTCGGGCAGGACTTCCTTGGTCTCGGAATGGCCGCGCGGCGGCTCCTTGACGACCATCTTGAAGATGACGGCCAGGATGATGCCCGGCAGGCCGACGAGGATGAAGGCGATCCGCCAACTGAACTCCTGCGCCAGCCAGCCGCCGGCCACCGCCCCGAACATGGTGCCCAGAGGGATGCCGAAGGAGTAGATCGACAGCGCCGTCGCCCGCTTCTTGGGTTCGTAGTAGTCGCTGATCAGCGAGTGTGAGGCGGGCGAGCAGCCCGCTTCGCCGATGCCTACGCCGAAGCGGAGGATGGCCAGCTGCACGAAGTTCTGGGCCATGCCGCACAGGGCGGTGAAGCCCGACCAGATGACCAGCGACCAGGTGACGATATTGACCCGGCTCTTGCGCTCGGCCAGCCGCGCGATGGGAATGCCGAGGATGGTGTAGAGCAGCGCGAAGTACAGGCCGCCGAGTAGACCCAACTGCGTGTCGGTGATCTGCAGGTCGACCTTGATGGCCTGACCGATCGTCGAGATGATCGTGCGGTCGATGAAGTTGAAGGTGTAGGCCGCCAGCAGCAGCGCCAGCACCGAGCC
Source organism: uncultured Caulobacter sp. (assembly GCA_937925635.1). Lineage (GTDB taxonomy): Bacteria > Pseudomonadota > Alphaproteobacteria > Caulobacterales > Caulobacteraceae > Caulobacter. Next base: position 17,762 of record CALALX010000096.1, on the reverse strand, counting down.
CTTGTAGGCGTTCGAATAGAGCGGCTTGCTCGCCGCCGGGCCCGCTGTGGTGTCGACCATCGACTCTGTTCCCCCCGATATTCCGTTCACTGTAACCGGCCGCCGACGCATGGCGCCAGCGGCATACTGACCCGCCGGACTAGCTGACGATCTCCTCGCGGATCGTCTTGCGGGCCAGCCAGAAGAGCAGGGCCGAGACCAGGCCCACCGCCGACGAGGACAGGAGCGCCCAGCGTACGCCCTGCGCTTCGCCCATGCTTGCCGAGAAGGCGTCGCTGAGCAGGCCGACGACCAGCGGACCGAGTCCCAGGCCGATCAGGTTGACGATGAACAGCATGACGGCGGCGGAGGTCGCGCGGGTGCGTGGCTGCACCAGGCTCTGCACCGCCGCGAAGACCGGGCCGTACCATAGCGAGCCGAGCAGGGTGGGGACGGCCAGGAGGCCGATCGCCAGCACGGCATTGCTGGTCAGCATGGCGGTGACGAAGAACGGAATGCCGAGCAGTCCGGCGACGGCGGGCACCGAAACATAGGCGCGGATGTCCTTGCGCGCGGCGCGGTCGGCGATCTGGCCGCCGATGAAGGTGCCCAGCGCGCCGAAGACGCCGATGATCAGGCCCAGAGACGTGCCCAGGAAGCCGGCCGGGCCGAGGCCTCCGGCCAACTGCGCCAGCTCGGCGAGTTGCAGGGCATGATTGCGGAAGAAGAAGGAGCCGTAGAAGGCCAGGTGTCCGTAGCCCAGGAACGAAACGATCGAACAGGCGAAGGCGATCAGCCAGAACGAGCGCTTGGTCCCAAGCTCCTTCATCGCCTCGCCGAAGCTGGGCGACGATTCCGCCGCCTTCGCTTCGGCGGCGGCGAGTTGATTGCGCGGCTCCCGCAGCGTCAGGGCGGCGACCACCGCCAGCACCAGTCCCGGGGCGCCGGCGACCATGAAGGCGATCCGCCAACCGTGAGCGTCCGCCACCAGACCGCCCAGCGCCATCCCGGCCAGGGAGCCGAGCGGAATGCCCATGGCGTAGAAGGCCAGGGCCGAGGCGCGCTTTTCCTTCGGCGTGTAGTCGGTGATCAGCGAGTGCGATGGCGGGCTGCAGCCGGCCTCGCCGACGCCGACGCCGATCCGGGCCACCAGCAGCTGGACGAAGTTCTGCGCCCAGCCGCTGGCGACCGTGAACACGCTCCACGTCGCCAGCGAGGCGGCGATGATCATCGGCCGGTTCTTGCGCTCGGCCAGCCGCGCGATGGGGATGCCGAGGAAGGTGTAGAAGACCGCGAAGGCCAGGCCGGTCAGGGCGCCCAGCTGCCAGTCCTTCAGCCCCAGCTCCTGCTTGATCGGCTCGGCGAGGATGTTGACCACCTGCCGGTCGAGGAAGTTCAGCGTGTAGATGGCGAGCATCAGCCACAGGGCGTAGGACCGGTAGCCGGCGCTGGCGGGCATGATCTCGGCCGGCGGCGCGGCGCTCGTCGCGGTGGTGTCGGTCATGTCGGTTCCCTTGTCGTCCGCCGAGGCGGACAGGCCATTGGTCGGATCAGCTGACCATCTCTTCGCGGATGGTCTTGCGGGCGGTCCAGAACAGCCAGGCGGCGATGAAGCCGAACAGGGTGGACACGATCAGCGCCCAGCGGATGCCCTCGGCCTTGCCCAGGCCCATCCCCTCGCCGAACACGTCGCTGAGGATGCCGACGCCGAGCGGGCCGAGGCCAAGCCCGATCAGATTGATGATGAACAGGATCATCGCCGCCGCCGTGGCGCGGGCCTGCGGCGGCACCAGGCTCTGCGCCGAGGCGTAGACCGGGCCATACCAGAGGGTGCCGAGCAGGGCGGGCAGGGCGAGCAGCACGATGGCCCAGGCCGCCGACGGCAACGACACCGCGGTGATGTAGATCGGTATCGTGATCAGCGAGGCGATCGCCGGCACGACGACATAGCCGCGCAGGTCCCGCGCCGCGTAGCGGTCGGCGATGACGCCGCCCAGCCAGGCGCCGACAATGCCCGCGACGCCGCCCATGGCGCTCAGCGCGATCGACAGGAAGCCCAGCGGCTTCATGCCGAAGCTGGCCGCCAGGGCGCCAAGCTCCACGGTATGCTCGCGCAGGAAGAACGAGGCTGTGAACGGCGCGTGGCCATAGCCGATGAAGGCCTTGATCGAGGCCGCGAAGGCGATCAGCCAGAAGGTCTTCTTGGTCGCCAGGATGGCCAACGCTGCCTTGAAGGTCGGGCTGGCGGCGGCGGTCGCGGCGGTCGCGGCCGCGGCGGTCGCCACGGCCTGCATCCGGCGGCGCGGCTCGACGAGGGTCAGGGCGGCGATGATGGCCACGATCACGCCCGGCGCGCCGGCGACGAAGAAGGCCGCTCGCCAGCCGTACTCGCTGCCGACCAGGCCGCCCACGACCAGGCCCACGACGGTGCCGAGCGGCGTGCCGATCGAATAGAAGGCGATGGCCGAGGCGCGTTTGGCCTTGGGCACATAGTCGGTGATCAGGGAGTGGGCGGGCGGCGTGCAGCCGGCCTCGCCGACGCCGACGCCAATCCGGCAAAGCATCAGGGTCCAGAAGCTGTTGGCAAAGCCGCACAGGACGGTGAAGCCGCTCCACACCAGGATGGCGCTGGAGATGATCCAACCGCGGTGTTTGGTCTCAGCCGCTCGGGCGATCGGGATGCCCAGGGTCGTGTAGAAGATCGCGAACGCAAGGCCGGACAGGGCCCCCAGCTGCCAGTCGCGCAGGCCGAACTCCTCCTTGATGGGCTCCATCAGGATGTTGAGCACCTGGCGGTCGAGGAAGTTCAGCGTGTAGATCACGAGCAGAAGCCCGAGGGCGTACCGGCGATACCCGTCGCTGACGAGGGGAACGGCGGGGGCTTCGGTCGTGTCGGTCGTCGGGACGGCGGCGGTCATCGAGGCGATACTCCCTGCAAGTCGGGTCAGCTGACGGTGTCTTGTCGGATCGTGCCGCGCGCCATCCAGAACAGGACGCTCGACAGCAGGACGGAGCCGGCGGAGGCGATCAAGGCCCAGCGGATGCCTTCGCCGGCGCCCAATCCCAGGCCCTCGGCGAACCAGTCGCTGAGAATGCCGACCGCCAGCGGGCCGAAGCCCAGGCCGATCAGGTTGATGATGAAGAGGATCACGGCGGCGGCCGTGGCGCGGCTCTGCGGCCGGACCAGGCCCTGTACGCTTCCGTAGACCGGTCCGTACCACATGCTGTTGAGCAGGGTCGGGATGGCCAGCAGGGCCATGGCCCCGACCATCGAACTGGACAGCATGCCCGCCAGATAGAAGGGCGCGCCGGCCACGGCCGCGATCGCCGGGATGGTCATGCGGGCGCCAAGGTCCTTTTTCGCGAAGTGGTCGCTGATCTGGCCGCCGACCGCCGAGCCGATGATGCCCGCGACACCGCCGATCAGGCCGAGCGCGAGCCCGAGGAAGCCGGCCGTCTTGAGGCCGAACATCGCCGCCGTCGCGGCGGCCTCCTCGGCGTGGTTGCGGAAGTAGAACGAGCCGATGAAGGCGCTGCTGCCGTAGCCGGCGAAGGCGATGATCGAGGCGGCGACGGCCATCAGCCAGAAGGTCTTCTTGCTGAGAATCTCGCCCAACGCCTCAACGACGCTGGGACCGGCGTGCGGCTGGCCCTTGGGCCGGGCCCTGCGGGGTTCCTTGAGGGTGAAGAAGGCGAGCAGCGCCATGACGATGCCGGGCGCGCCGGCGACCAGAAAGGCCGCCCGCCAACCCCAGGCATCGGCGATCACCCCGCCCATGGCCATGCCGAGCAGCGAGCCGAGCGGGGTGCCGATCGAGTAGAAGGCGATGGCCGAGGCGCGCTTCTCCGGCGGCACATAGTCGGTGATGAGGCTGTGGGCCGGCGGCGAGCACCCGGCCTCGCCGATGCCGACGCCGATCCGCGCCAGGATCAGCTGGGTGAAGTTGCCCGCCGCGCCGCAGAGTATGGTGAAGCCGCTCCAGGCCGCGATCGCGCCAGAGATGATCCAGGCGCGATTGGTCCGCTCCGCCAGCCGGGCGATCGGCAGACCGAGCACGGTGTAGAAGATGGCGAAGGCCAGGCCGGTCATCATGCCCAGCTGCCAGTCCTTCAGGCCCAGGTCGTTCTTGATCGGCTCGGCGAGGATGTTGACCACCTGCCGGTCGAGGAAGTTCAGCGTGTAGATGACCAGCAGCAGGGTCAGGGCGTAGCCGCGATAGCGTGGCGTGACCGGTTCGACGGCGAGGGAGTCGTCATGGACGGCTTGGGCGAGTCCGCCCTCGGCCGGCGCCGTAGCGTCGGTCATTCCACACACCTCCCTGTCAAACGCTTGTTCTATTTGTTGAGGCACCTTACGTGCGGGTCAGTCTCTCGTGCAAGGACGGGTGGCGCGATCAGGGGGCGGGAATGGAAATCGTCGTCGGCACGAAGAAGTGGTCCACCTGGTCGCTGCGGCCCTGGCTCGTGCTGAGGCGGACGGGCGCGCCGTTCGTGGAGACGCTGGTCCAGCTGCGCGAGGTCGAGACCTCGACGGCCGAGATTCTGAAGCACTCGCCTTCTGGACTGGTGCCAGTGCTGAAGGACCAGGGGCTGACGATCTGGGATTCGCTGGCCATCTGCGAATACCTGGCCGAGCGCTTCCCCGCGGCGAAGCTGTGGCCGGCGGACCCGGCGCAGCGCGCGATGGCCCGGTCGGTGGCGGCGGAGATGCACAGCGGCTTCGGCGACCTGCGCCGCGAGTGTCCGATGGACCTCGGCCTCGTGACGACCAGGGACCTTTCAGACGGCGCACAGGCCAACGTGCGCCGGATCGTGCAGGTCTGGATCGAATGCCTGGCGCGGTCCGGCGGTCCCTTCCTGTTCGGTGACTGGTCGATCGCCGACGCCTTCTACACGCCGGTCGCGACGCGCTTTCGCGGCTACGGCGTGGACCTGGCCGCTTACGGCGACGCGGACGGCAAGGCGGCGGCCTATAGCAACACGCTGTTGTCGACGCCGGAGTTCCTGGAATGGGAGGCGGCGGCATAGGGAATCGGCGGTCGCTTTGCCGAATCTCGCGCGACCCCTGCCGGGACAACGCGGCCCAGGCATTGTTTCACGAAACGGCGCCGACCAATTGACTCGTCCGTGAAGCCGCCGTCGTGATCCACAGGGCCGGGCCCTCTGGAGAGAACCATGCTGATCCGTCAAGGCGGAGACCTGACCGAAAACGACGTCACGCCGCAGGGCCTGTATTTGCGCCGCCGCGAGTTCATGACCGGGATCGCCGGCGCCGGCCTCGCGCTCGGCGGCGGCGCGGCCAAGGCCGCGACGGGCCTCAAGGGAATCGCCAGCCCCTATTCCACGGAGGAACCGCCCAACACCCGTCAGGATATCACCGGCTACAACAACTTCTACGAGTTCGGCGTCGACAAGGATGACCCGGCCCGCAACGCCGGCGCGCTGAAGACCCGGCCCTGGACGGTGAAGATCGATGGGCATTGCGCCCGGCCGGGAACCTACGACCTGGCCGATTTCCTGCGCGGCAACCCGCTGCAGCAGCGAATCTACCGCCTGCGCTGCGTCGAGGGCTGGTCGATGGTCATTCCCTGGCTCGGCGTGCCGCTGGCCGATCTCCTCAAGCGCTACGAGCCGACCAGCCGGGCGAAGTACGTCGCCTTCGAGACCCTCTATCGTCCGGCCGAGATGCCGGGCCAGCGCCGCGCGGTGCTGGACTGGCCCTATCGAGAAGGCCTGCGCATCGACGAGGCGATGAATCCCCTCACCATCATGGCCGTCGGCCTGTACGGCGAAACGCTCCCCAACCAGAACGGCGCCCCGATGCGGCTGGTCGTGCCCTGGAAGTACGGCTTCAAGAGCATCAAGAGCGTTGTGCGGATCAGTTTCGTCGAGAAGCAGCCGCGCACCGCCTGGAACGCCTCGGCGCCGCAGGAGTACGGCTTCTTTTCGAACGTGAATCCGAACGTCGATCATCCGCGCTGGTCGCAGGCCACCGAGCGCCGCATCGGCGAGTTCCGCCGCCGCGACACCCTGATGTTCAACGGCTACGCCGAGCAGGTCGCGGGGATGTACCGCGGCATGGACCTGAAGAAGTTCTACTGATGGACCGACTGCTGCGCGGCCGGGCGGCCTACGGCGTCGTCTGGCTGGCCTGTTTCGCGCCGATCGTCTGGCTGGCCTGGCGGGTGTTCGCCGGCGAGCTGGGCGCGAATCCGATCGAGACCCTGATCCGCCAACTCGGCGTCTGGGGTCTGCGGCTGCTGATCGTGGGCCTGGCGATCACCCCGGCGGCGCGGATTTTCAGGATGCCGGTCCTGATCCGCTTCCGGCGGACGGTCGGAGTCTTCGCCTTCAGCTACCTGCTGCTGCACCTGCTGAACTACGTCGTCACCGACCAGTGGTTCGACTGGGCCGCGATCGGCAAGGACATCCTCAAGCGGCCGTTCATCACCGTCGGCATGATCGCCTTCGTGCTGCTGGTCCCTCTGGCCGCGACCTCGACCAACCGGGCGCTGCGCAAGCTCGGTCCAGGCCGCTGGCGACAGCTGCACCGGCTGACCTACCTGATCGTCCCCCTGGGCGTGCTGCACTACTACATGCTGGTGAAGGCCGATCACCGGCCGCCGCTGATCTACGCCGGCATCGTCGCGGCGCTGCTCGGCTGGCGGCTGTGGGAGGCGGCGCGGAAGCGACGGGCGCTCACCGGAACAGCCCCAGCGCCTTGAAGCTGGCCACGCCCTCGCGGCCGACGATCAGGTGGTCGTGGACGCTGATCCGCAGCGCGCGGCCGGCGTCGACGATCTGGCGCGTCATGTCGATGTCGGCCCCGCTGGGCGTCGGATCGCCGCTCGGATGGTTGTGCACCAGAATCACCGAGCTGGCCGACAGCTCCAGCGCCCGGCGCATGACCTCGCGGGCGTAGACCGGCGCGTGGTCGACGGTGCCGCGGTTCTGGATCTCGTCGAGGATCAGCTGGTTCTTCTTGTCGAGGAACAGCACCCGGAACTGCTCGCGCGGTTCGTTGGCCAGCGCGACCTTCACATAGGCCAGCAGGGCGCTCCAGGAGCCGATCACCGTGCGTTTGCGGATCGTTTCCCGACCGATGCGCAGGGTCGCCTCGCCCAGCAGCCGCAGGTCCAGCGCCGCCTGCTCGCCGATGCCGGCCACGCCGCGCAGGTCTTCGACCGAGGCCGTCGCCACCGCGCCGAGCGAGCCGAACCGTCCCAGCAGCGCCTTGGCGACCGGCTTGATGTCGCCGCGCGGGAAGGTGCGGAACAGGAACAGCTCGAGCAGTTCATAATCCGCCACCGCGTCCAGCGTCTTCAGGGCGCGATCACGCAGCCGCTCGCGATGACCGAGCTGGTGGGGGGGAGGCGATGTGTCCGGCATGGCAGCCCGTGAATGCCTATTGCGGGCGTCATGATGCTGTGCGCGTGAGGGTTGCGCAATGCGTCCTTCGTGACGCTCGCTTGAGGCTCGTTCCTCAGGATGGCGAACTCAGCAGAGCCCGCCAACCTTCGTCATGCTGAGGAGCGGACCCTCAGGTCCGCGTCGCGAAGCACGCAGGGCTGATCAGCTTCCCTGCATCGGCGGCTGAAACAGCCCGGCCGGCGAGGCGGTGAACAGCTCGACGCCGTCCTTGGTCACGCCGCAGCTGTGCTCGCACTGGGCCGATAGCGACTTGTCTCGGGTCACCGCCGTCCAGCCGTCGCTCAGCACCTTCACCTGGGGCTTGCCCAGGTTCACCATCGGCTCGACGGTGAAGAACATGCCTTCCTTCAGCACCGGGCCCTCGCCGGGCCGGCCGAAGTGCAGGACGTTGGGGCTGTCGTGAAAGACCTTGCCCAGGCCGTGGCCGCAGAAGTCGCGCACGACGCTGCAGCGCTGGCTCTCGACGTACTTCTGAATGGCGTGGCCGATGTCGCCGAAGGTGGCGCCCGGCTTGATCACCGACAGACCCTGGGCCAGGCCCTCATAGGTCACCTCGACCAGCCGGCGGGCGCGGGGCGAGACCTCGCCGACCCCGTACATGCGGCTGGTGTCGCCGTGCCAGCCGTCGACGATGACGGTGACGTCGATGTTGGCGATGTCGCCCTCGCGCAGCTGCCGGTCGCCGGGGATGCCGTGGCAGACGACGTGGTTGGTCGAGATGCACACCGTGTGCATGTAGCCCTTGTAGCCGAGGCAGGCGGGCAGGCCGCCGTGGTCGAGCACGAACTCGCGGGCCAGGGTGTCGAGATGCTCGGTGGTCACGCCGGGGACGACGTGCGGGATCAGCATGTCGAGGCATTCGGCGGCCAGCCGGCCGGCCTTGCGCATGCCCTCGAAGCCCTCGGGGCCGTGAATCTTGATCGCGCCGGTGCGGTATTCCGCGTCCGAAACGCTGTCCATGGTGCTCATACTGCGGGTCCTTCCGGCCACGCCGGGGAGGGCGGGCGAAGCGTCTATGTTGCGACTATAGCACGGAAGTTCAACGGGGCGGCGGGATCGGGTCGCCGTGTGCGACGGAGAGTTCTACGGTGGGCCGTGGCCAGGTGCTTGAACAGGCGGTTCCGTGCTTCGTAGCAGAACGCCAGCGAAAGCCCGTAGAGCCACGGCGGCAACCGGCGAGGAGTGTGTAGCGTACCTCGGCGCCGGTGATGTCGCTCGCTTCCAGAACGGCCCGAACCAAAGGGCGGCCAGCGCGGACGCCTTCGAACTTTGACCAGCCGATGGCAACCATCGCGGCCACGCCGACCAGGAGCGTCAGCAGCTGGCCGCGCCGGTCGAGGGGCCCCATTCCCCGCTTCTTGTCGACCAGGTCCTCAAGGGAGGGATATTTCACTTCCGCCACTCCATCACCATCGACCACGGCGCGCGGCGGTAGCGGTCCACCGTCGCCGGATCGCCGCCGGTCGGGGCGGGTTCGCTGAAGTGGGTGAGGGTCAGGCCGGCGTCCAGCAGCAGGGACATGTAGGTCTCCAGCGGCCGGTGCCAGTTGACGATGCGGATGCCGCTCCATTCGACCCACTGCGGCCGTTCGTCGAGATAGCCGTCGAGGCTGAAGCGGTAGGCGCCGTCCGGCCCCCAGGAGGAGCCGAGACCCGCACCCAAGCCGGCGGTGTTGAAGCTCGTCAGGTTGGCGATCAGCAGCCGGCCGTCGGGTTTCAGCACGCGCGCCATCTCGGCGACCGCGGCGGCGAGGTCCGGGATGTCGATCAGCGTCAGGTAGCTGACCACCAGGTCGAAGCTCCCATCCTCGAACTCCAGCGCCTCGGCGCGGCCGACGCGGTAGTCGCCGTCCGGATCGAGCCCGCGGGCGGTTTCGATCAGCGCCACGGTCGGGTCGACGCCGACCGTCGTCATCCCCATCGCCTGCATCACCCGGCAGAACCGCCCCTCGCCGCAGCCGACGTCCAGCGCGCGAAGCGGCGACCCCAACGCCGCGACCCGCGCCGTCATCGGGCCGTCGAGCACATGTCGGCGGCTGAAGTCGCCCTCCTCGCCAAGGCTGGCGATCCAGGATTGTGCGGACTCGTTCCAGCCGTCGGTCATCGGATCCACGCCATCCTTTGGCGCAGAATGATCGCCACCGGGCTGATCTCGCAACCGTAGATCAGCACTTCGACCCCCGCGTCCGCCGCCCGCTCCAGCGCCGCCGCGAAGGCGGGGTCGAGCTCGCGGCAGGCGCTGAAGCCTTCGCAGTCCTCCCGCTGGACCGTGAACAGCACCACGGCCCGGTCGCCGGCCGCGACCATGGCCTCCAGTTCCTTCAGGTGCTTCGTCGATCGCGCCGCCACGCAGTCCGGGAATTCCGCCAGCGCCCCCTCACGGCGCAGGTGGCAGTTCTTGACCTCCAGCCAGCAGCGCTCGCCAGTCCCTTTTTCCAGCAGGAAGTCGACGCGGCTGGCGTCGCCGTACCTCACCTCGCGGCGATGCACGTCGTAGCCGGCGACCTCGGGAATGGCGTCCGCCGCCAGCGCCTCGGCGACCAGGCGATTGGGATGCAGGGTGTTCACCCCGGCCAGCGCGCCGCGGTCCTCGACCATCTCCAGCGTCCAGGCCAGCTTCCGCTTCGGGTCGTCCGATTTCGACAGCCAGACCGTCAGGCCCGGCATGTTGAGGCCGAGCATCGCGCCGGGGTTCGGGCAATGGGCGGTGATCGCCTCGCCGCTCTCCAGCACCACATCGGCGAAGAAGCGCTTGTAGCGGCTGACCAGAACGCCGCAGGTGAGCGGTTGCGGGAAATCCATGCGGTCTCTAATCGGAAGGGAAGCACAGATGTAGGAAAGGACGGGATCGATGGCGAGCCAGGAACGGGTGACGGCCGCCGTCCTCATCATCGGCGACGAGATCCTCTCCGGGCGCACCCAGGACACTAATCTCAACGCCATCGCCCGCTACCTCGGGGTTCACGGCGTCGAGGTGGCTGAGGCCCGCGTGGTCGGCGACGTCGAGGCCGAGATCGTCGCCACGGTGAACCACCTGCGCGAACGCTACGACTATCTCATCACCACCGGCGGCATCGGTCCGACGCATGACGACATCACCGCCGACTGCGTGGCGCTGGCCTTCGGCGTGCCGCTGTATGAACACCCCGAGATCATCGCCATGATGGAGGCGCGCTGGCAGGGCGAGCTGAACGCCGCACGGCGGCGCATGGCGCGCGTGCCGGAGGGCGGCAGTCTGGTGAAGAACCCGGTGCAGGGCCCGCCGGGCTTCCAGATCGGCAACGTCTTCGTGCTGGCCGGGGTGCCGTCGATCATGCGGGGCATGCTCGAGGACGTCGGCCCCCGCCTGCGCGGCGGGGCGGTGACGATCTCGCGCACCGTGCGGGTCGACGGCTCGGGCGAGGGCGTCATCGCCGCGCCGCTGGAGGCGGTGGCGAAGGCCCACCCGACCCTCTCGCTCGGCAGCTATCCGTTCTTCTCCAACGCGGGCTACGGCTCCAACCTGGTGATCCGCGGGCGCGATCCGGAGGAGGTGGCGGCGGTGGTCGAGGAGCTGGAGGCGGCGCTGCGCGCCGCGGGCATCGAGACCGTCACCCGGGTCGACGCCGCCTGAACCCTGGGCGGAGCCGGGCCGTGATGTCACATGTCGAGGGGTTAACTTGACAGGCTCCGACGCGACCGGTTCACCTGCGCCAACCTCTGATTTCGGCCCCCTGAAAGGAAGCCGCATGCGTCGCGTTGTACTGTCCCTCGTCCTGGCCGCCGGTCTGGCCGCCGCTGCTCCGGTGATCGCGGCCGAGTCCGCGCCCGCCGCCCCGCCCGCGGCGGCCCCGGCCAAGCCCGCCATGGACGACCCCAACCGCATCGTCTGCACCCGCGAGCATGTCGTCGGCAGCAATCGTAAGCAGAAGGTCTGCATGACCGTCGCCGAGCGCCAGCGTCTCAAGGACGCGGCCGATCGCGAGTTCAACAGGTCCCGCCCGACGACCGGCGGCGTTCCTGAACCGATGAACTGACACTCCCGCGGGTTGCCATTCCGCCTCGAAACCCACTATGCCGGACCGGTTCCGGGGACGTGGCGGAATGGTAGACGCAGCGGACTTAAAATCCGCAGCCGCAAGGCGTGTCGGTTCGAGTCCGACCGTCCCTACCAGGCCTCTCGGCGGGCCTGGCCTGAACGACGAGCCCCCCGATCCGGGTTACGAGGTCGTTAATGCGCGCGGCGCATGATTCGTCGTCCTGGCGGATTGCGGACCTCGCCGATGTCATCATCCCTCCTCTGGAAGACGGCCCTGCTCGTCCTCGTCGTCGTGAGCGCGGCGATGGCGGTCGACTGGCTGGTCAGCGCCGTGCTGATGGCCGGGACCGATGGCTTCGTCTACACGCCGCTGAACACCCTGGTGATCTCCCTGGCCGTCGGCGTGCCCGTCTGCTGGTACGTCACGCGACAGCGCCTGATCCTGCAGAAGACGAAGGACGACCTCTCGGAAGCTCGTGACGCGGCCGAGGCGGCCAGCGAGGCCAAGAGCGCCTTCCTGGCCACGATGAGCCACGAGATCCGCACGCCACTCAACGGCGTGCTGGGCATGACCCAGGCCATGGCGATGAGCGACCTGTCCGATTCCCAGCGGGAGCGGCTCGATGTGGTCCGGGAGTCCGCCGTGGCCCTGCTGGCGCTGCTCAATGACGTCCTCGACCTGTCCAAGATCGAGGCGGGCAAGCTGGACCTTGAGGAGATCGAATTCGACCTGGGCGAGGTGCTGCGCGGCGCCCACCAGGCCTTCACGGCGCTGGCCAACAAGAAGGGACTGTCCTTCGGGCTCGACTCGGCGGCGGCGGAGGGCGTCTACCTCGGCGATCCGACGCGCGTGCGGCAGATCCTCTACAACCTGCTGTCCAATGCGGTGAAGTTCACCGAGCAGGGGGAGATCCGCGTGCGGGCCGACCGCGACGCGGCGGGCCTGCGGATCACCGTCGCCGACACGGGTCCCGGCATCGCCGAGGACAAGCTGCCGGAGCTGTTCGCCAAGTTCACCCAGGCCGACGCCTCGACCACCCGGCGCTACGGCGGCAGCGGGCTGGGCCTGTCGATCTGCCGGCAGCTCGCCGAGCTGATGGGCGGTGAGATCACGGTCGCCAGCCGGGTCGGCGAGGGCAGCTGCTTCACCATCCTCCTGCCGCTGCCGCGCGTCGATGAGGCCCGGGGTCCGTCGTCGCTCGCCGCGCCGAGCCACGCCTCGGTCGATCGCCCGCTCAAGGTGCTGGCCGCCGAGGACAACACGGTCAACCAGCTGGTGCTCAAGACCTTGCTGCACCACGTCGGGGTCGCGCCTTTCGTGGTCGCCGACGGCGCGGCGGCGCTCCAGGCCTGGGAGGCCGATTCCTGGGACCTGATCCTCATGGACGTGCAGATGCCGGTGCTCGACGGCGTCACGGCGACCCGAGCCATCCGCGCGCGGGAGCTGGAAACCGGTCGCGTGCGCACGCCGATCGTGGCCCTCTCGGCCAACGCCATGGCCCACCAGGTGGCCGGCTATCTCGCCGCCGGCATGGACGGGCACCTGGCCAAGCCCATCGAGGTCGCTCGGCTGTTCGAGGTGGTGCAGGCGGCGGCCCTCGGCGAAGCGGTCGCCGCGCCGCGCCGCACGGCGGGCTGAGGCAGGCGCGAGAAAGCCCGCCGCGGCGAGGCGGCGGGCTTCAGCGTTCGTCGAAGGCGCGCGCGGCTAGAGTACGGCCTTCAGGGTGACGACCACGCGGCTGTCGCAGATGCTGCAGGCGTCGATGTCGCTGTCATGGTAGCGCAGGTCGCCGGACACCTTGTCGGTGAAGGCGTAGCCGACGCCGAGGTTCCAGGTGTTGTAGTCGTAGTCGCCCAGGGGGGTGTCGACCGACTGGTTGCCGTAGGCGGCGGTGACGGTCCATTTGTCGGCCGGCGAGACCGCGGCGTTGGCTTCGAGGTACAGGCTGTCGTCGGTGCCCACGCCCGTGTAGTCGGGCGAGTAGTAGGCGGCCGCGCCCAGCGTGAACGGACCGGCCGGAACCGAGGCGGCGGCCTTGGCTTCCCACTGCGCCCAGTCGGCGCCGCTCGGCTCGTTGATGTAGCCGTAGTAGATCAGGCCGAGGTCGAAGGTCACCGGGCCGGCCACCGGCTTGACGCCGGCGTACAGGTCGAACTCCGCGTCGGTGCCGTCGCCGAAGTCGACGTTGGAGACCCAGGCGCCGGCGTAGAAGACGCTTTGGCTGAAGTCGACGCCGCCGAAGACCTGAACGGACTCGTCTGTCTGGCTCACGCCGCGGAACGCGTAGTCGGAGGCCACGCCGATGTTGAACGAGACGTCCTGCGCGAACGCCGTGCCGCCCAGGGCGAGAGACGCCGTGGCGGCGCAGATGGCCAGTTTAAGAGCTTTCATCGCTATCCCCTTGTTGTTGGCGCCGGACGGAATTGGACCGCCCGGCGTCGCCCCCGTCGTGCGACGTCGAGCGAGTCCGAGAGTGGGCGATGGCTTGCGAACCCCCTAACGACACGGCGGGCATGCGGGAGTTCGCCGTTCCGGCTGTCGGCATTTTGGGCGCCGCGACCGGCCATCGCCCGAAAATTAGGCGACGTCAGGGTCGCTCCCGGGGGCGGATGCTGCAATGCGGAACCGAATGGCTCCGCGTAAGCGCTCCGTAAGCGGCGCGGTCAGCGCATCGACATCGCGGCGAAGCCGAGATGCGTTCCGGCGTCCACGAGAAGGGTTTCGCCCGTCACATGGCGCGACGCCGGAGCGGCCAGGAACACCGCCGCGCCGGCGATGTCCTCGGCGGTCGAGGCCGCCTGCAGCGGGGTCGAGCGGATGACGCCTTCGCGCATGCGAGAGACTGTGTCGTCGGCCATGGCCTTGCCAAACCAGGGCGTGTCGATGAACCCGGGACAGATGGCGTTGACCCGGATCTTCGGCGCCAGGCCGCGCGCCAGCGACAGGGTCATGGTCGTCATCGCGCCCTTGGACGCGGCGTAGGGCACTGACGAGCCGATGCCGGTGACGCCGGCGATCGAGGCGGTGTTGACCACCGCGCCGGGCTGGGGCGCCGCCTCGAGCAGCGCGCGGGCGGCGCGCACCATCTGGAAGGCGCCGACGACATTGACCCGGTAGAGGCGCAAGAAGTCGTCGGCGTCGACGGCGTCCAGGTCGCCATGGTTCGGCGCGAACTTGGTGACGCCGGCGTTGTTGAACAGGGCGTCGATGCGGCCGAAGGGCTGCGCGGCGGCCGCGATCTTCCGGCAGTCGGCGTCGTCGCCCACATCGCCCTGGACGAGCACGGCCTTGGCGCCCTGGGCCTCGCACAGCCGGGCGGTTTCCTCGGCCTCGGCCTGGCTGGAGGCGTAGTTGATGATCACCGCCGCCGCGCCGCGCGAGGTGGTCTCCACGGCGATCGCCCGTCCCAGGCCCGTCGAGCCGCCGGTCACCACCACCACGAAGCCGTCGAAATCCCTGCCCGCCATTGCGTCGCTCCCTTGCTCTGGTCCTCCCTACACCGGCGCGCCCGCGCTTGTCGCGAGGGGGAGGGGGGACTAAATCGCGGCCATGACCGAACTCAACGTCACCCAGCTGGGCCAGACCGTCGATGCGCCGCAGCGTCCCGAGGACGCCGTGCTCGAGCGCGTGCCCAACCCGCAGGCCGACACCCTGTACCTTGCCCGCTTCACCGCGCCGGAGTTCACCTCCCTCTGCCCTGTGACCGGCCAGCCGGACTTCGCGCACCTCGTGATCGACTATGCGCCCGGCGACTGGCTCATCGAATCCAAGTCGCTCAAGCTCTATCTGGGCGCCTTCCGCAACCACGGCGCCTTCCACGAGGATTGCACCGTCGCCATCGGCCGCAAGGTCGTCGAGGTCGCCCAGCCGAAGTGGCTGCGGATCGGCGGCTACTGGTACCCGCGCGGCGGCATCCCGATCGACGTCTTCTGGCAGAGCGGCCCGGCGCCGGAAGGCCTGTGGCTGCCCGACCAGGGCGTCGCGCCCTATCGCGGGCGGGGCTGATCGACCGCGGACATGCACTTCCGTGCCTGTCCGCGTCTACCGCTCGAAGCGCGTCGTCAGCGCCGCGACGTCCGGGCGAGCCCGCTCCTGAGGCGCTTCCGTCGCCGTCCCCATGAACACGAAGCCGGCGATCCGCTCGTCTGGCGACAATCCCAGCGCGGCGCGGGCTTCGGGGTCGTAGGCGTACCAGTCGGTGATCCAGTTGGCGCCGTAGCCCATGGCGGTGGCGGCGTAGAGCAGGGTGGTGCAGACCGCGCCGGCCGACAGCAGCTGCTCCCATTCCGGGATCTCGCCCTCGACGGTGCGCGAGACGACGGCGACGCCGAGCGGCGGCGTCTTCAGCTTGCCGAGCTTGGCGATCAGCTTGGGGGCGTCGGGCTTGCCGGCCGCGATGGCCTCGAGGGCGGCGGCGAACGCGTCCTTCCCCTCGCCCTCGAGGAGCACGAATCGCCATGGCGCCAGCTTGCCATGGTCAGGAACCCGGGCGGCGAGCGTCAGCAGGTCGGCCAGCTCCGCCGCGTCCGGCGCCGGCGCGGCCAGGCTGAGCGCCGGCGCCGACCGGCGGCGCGCCAGGAAGCCGAGCACGTCCGGCCGTGGCGCGATGGGAAGAGCCTCCCCGAATGCCGGGGCCTTGGGAATGCCGTGGGTCACGAAACGCTCTGGCGGATCAGGTGGTGGTCGAGTCCGGTTCCGTCTCGAACAGCGGCCGGAGTTTGACGCGAGCGTCGAGCGGCAGCAGCTTGAAACGATTGTCGAAGTCGGGCGCGGGCTGGCCGTCCAGCGTGGCGGTGGAGACGACCTCGCCGCTGGCCGCGTCCCGCGCGTAGCTTTCGCAGGCCAGCTTGCCCTCAAGGTCGGACATCTTCTCGCGCACCAGGGCGATGGTGATCGCCGCCTGGGCCGCCGGCGCACGGATTCCGTCGTTGAGCACCGCCACGTCCATCTCGTCGAACCGGAAGGTCCAGCACAGGCGGGCGCCGTCGAACGCGAGCGTCTGACGCACGACCATCTCGAAGTCGACCGTGTCGGACATGCGATAGCGGCGGGTCAGCCCCACCTTATCGCCGATCGCCTCGAAGAACACGATCTCCTCGCAGCTCTGGTCGCTCTGGCGCCACCCCGCGCACCAGGCGCTGTCTTCCTTGATGAGGCTGTCCAGCGCCTCGCGGGCCACCGGTCCGCCGGCGGGCTGGGCCGCGGCGGCCGCGGGAACCGCCAGCAGGGCGGCGACGGCGAGGGCAGGAAGCAAACGCATGCTCAACACCTATGTGGGATATCGGTCATCGGCAACCGCCCCTTGGCGAACGTGGTTCTCGCCACCATATCGGCCGAAAGGGCGAACCTCGGCGGCCGGCGCGTGTTTGTGCTATAGGCGCCGCCGAGGACATGGGAGGGCCTGCATGCCCAGACAGTTCGAACTCGTGAACCCGGCCGCGCCGCCGCCCGTCTGGGCCGCCCTGCGCAACGAGGCCGAGCGCGCCTCGCGGGACGAGCCCACCCTGGGCAGCCTGCTCAACGCCGTCATCCTGTCCCACGACACCATGGCCGACGCGCTCAGCTACCAGTTCGCGCGCAAGATCGCCGACCAGGAGCTGCGCGCCATGAGCGCCCGCGAGATCGCCGACGAGGCCTACGAGGCCGATCCGTCGCTGATCGCCGCCGCCGAGGCCGACCTGAAGGCCGTGTTCGAACGCGACCCGGCCTGCAAGGGCTACGTCCAGCCCTTCCTGTTCTTCAAGGGCTTCCTGGCGCTCCAGAACCATCGCATCGCCCACTGGCTGTGGACCCACAGCCGCGAGACCCTGGCCTTCTATCTGCAGAGCCGGGGCAGCGAGGTCTACCAGGTCGACATCCACCCCAACGCGCGCGTCGGTACGGGCGTCTTCCTCGACCACGGCACCGGCATCGTCATCGGCGAGACCGCGGTGGTGGGGGACGAGGTCTCGATGCTGCACGGCGTGACCCTGGGCGGCACGGGCGCCGAGCGGGGTGACCGCCACCCCAAGATCGGCAAGGGCGTGCTGCTGGGCGCCGGCGCCAAGGTGCTCGGCAACATCGAGATCGGCGAGTACGCCAAGGTCGCGTCCGGCTCGGTCGTGCTCAAGCCCATCCCGCCGCACTGCACGGCCGCCGGCGTGCCCGCGCGTCTGGTGAATTGCCCGACCTGCGAGGAGCCGGCGCGGACGATGGATCAGACCCTGGCCGAGGCGGTCTACGACTACGTGATCTGAGGCCCCTCATTCGCCGTCATGGCCCGGCTTGTCCGGGGCGCCCATGAACACGGCCAATGCCAGGAAGGACTCGGACCGCTCCGCGCGCTCTCTAGTTT
>CALALX010000095.1 GCA_937925635.1 uncultured Caulobacter sp. | reverse complement strand
CCGAAGGAGTACGGCGGCGGCGGCCTGACCCGCGAGCAGAACAAGGTCCTCGAGGCCGAGCTTCGCCGCATCAAGGCGCGCCCGGCCCTGATGAGCTTCGGCGTCTGGATGCTGGGTCCGGTGCTTATGGAGTACGCCACCGAGGAACAGAAGCAGCGCTTCCTGCCGCGCATGGTGAAGGGAAAGACCCGCTGGTGTCAGGGCTACTCCGAGCCCGGCGCCGGCTCCGACCTGGCCGGCCTGCAGACCCGCTGCGAGGACAAGGGCGACCACTTCCTGATCAACGGCCAGAAGGTGTGGACCAGCTACGCTGACCACGCCGACTGGATCTTCTGCCTGGTGCGCACCGACACCACGAAGAAGCATGAAGGCATCTCCTTCGTGCTCTTCGACATGACCTCGCCCGGCGTCGAGACCCGCCCGATCAAGCTGATCAGCGGCGCCTCGCCCTTCTGCGAGACCTTCTTCACCGACGTTAAGGTCCCCAAGGACCAGCTGGTCGGCAAGCTGAACGGCGGCTGGGAGATCGCCAAGCGACTCCTCCAGTACGAGCGCCAGAACATCTCGGCCGGCGGCTTCGGCGGCGGCGGCGGCATCGACGTGGTCGACGCGGCGAAGAAGCATGTCGGCGTGGACGAGAAGGGCCGGATCGCCGATCCCGACCTGCGCGGCCGCATCGCCGCCCACAAGATGGACTCGGCCGCCTTCACCCTGACGGTCCGCCGCGCGGAAGCGGAGGCCAAGGCCAGCAAGGGCCCGAGCGCCGCCACTTCGATCATCAAGTACGCCGCCGCCAAGCTGAACCAGGAGCGCACCGAGCTGACGGTCGAGGCGCTCGGCCTGCAGGGCCTGGGCTGGGAGGGCGACAGCTTCAAGCCGGACGAGGTCGCCGCCCTGCGCTCGATGCTGCGCGCCAAGGCCAACTCGGTCGAAGGCGGCACCAGCGAGATCAATCTGAACGTCGTCGCCAAGCGTGTGCTGGGCCTGCTGGACCACCAGTAGCCCGCCCCGGAGCGCAGGATCATGATCGAGTTCTGGTACGAGTTCGCCTCGACCTACTCCTACCCCGCCGCCATGCGCATCGAAGCGCTGGCGGACGAGGCGGGCGTGCAGGTCGCCTGGCGTCCCTTCCTGCTGGGCCCGCTGCTGCACGCGCAGCAGGGCATGACCGACAGCCCGTTCAACGTCGTCCCCGTGAAGGGGCAGTACATGTGGCGGGACATGGAGCGGGTCTGCGAGGCGCAGGGCCTGCCCCTGGTCCATCCGAGCCAGTTCCCACGCAACACCCTGCTGGCCGCGCGCGTGGCCGTGGCCGGGCTGGAGGACGGCTGGACGCCGGCCTTCGCCCGCCGCGTCTACGAGGCCAACTTCGTCGCCGACCAGGACATCTCGAAGCCTGAGGTGCTCGCCCCGCTCCTGGAGGAGGTCGGGGCGTCTCCGGAGGCGGTCTTCGCGGCGGCCCAGGGCGACAAAGTCAAGGCGCGGCTGAAGGATCACGTCGAACTGGCCCTGGGCCGCGGCGTCTTCGGCTCGCCCAGCTTCATCACCGCCGACGGCGAGCTCTTCTGGGGCAACGACCGTCTGGAACAGGCCCTTCAGTGGGCCCAACGCCATCCACAAAGGGAGCACGCCTGACATGGCCGTCCTGACCGAAGAACAGACCATGCTCCGCGACGCCGCCAAGAGCTGGGCGCAGGAATCCTCCCCGGTGAGCAAGCTGCGCGCCCTCCGCGACGGCGGCTCGGGCGCGCCGTTCGACGCCGCCGCCTGGGCCGAGATCGGCCAGATGGGCTGGGCCGGCGTGATCGTGCCCGAAGCCTTCGGCGGCTCGGAGTTCGGCTACCTCAGCCTGGGCCTGATCCTGGAGGAGACCGGCCGCACCCTGACCGCCTCCCCGCTCCTGTCGACCGCCCTGATCGGCGCCTCGGCGCTGACCCTGGCCGGCAGCGACGCCCAGAAGGCCGAGTGGCTGCCGAAGATCGCCGAGGGGACGGCCGTCATCGCCCTCGCCGTCGACGAGTCCTCGCATCACGCGCCCGAGCGCATAGCGCTGAAGGCCGAGAAGGCGGGAGACGGCTGGAAGCTCACCGGCAAGAAGACCTTCGTCGTCGACGGCGACGCCGCCGACCTGCTGATCGTCGCCGCCCGCACCAGCGGCAAGCCGGGCGAGACGGCGGGGATCACGATGTTCCTGGTTGATCCGAGCGCGGCCGGCGTGACTCGCAAGCACCTGGCCCTGGCCGACAGCCGCGGCGCCGCCGAGATCACCTTCGACAGTGCGGCCGGCGAGGTCCTGGGCAGCGTCGACAAGGGCTGGGACGTGCTGGAGCCGGTGCTCGACCGGGCCCGCATCGGCCTGTCGGCCGAAATGCTCGGCAGCGCCCTGCAGGCCTTCGAGATCACCCTCGAGTACCTCAAGACCCGCACCCAGTTCGGCCAGCTGATCGGCGCCTTCCAGTCGCTGCAGCACCGCGCGGCCAAGATGTTCACCGACCTGGAGACCACCCGCTCCTGCATCGAGGCGGCGCTGGAACAGCTCGACTCCGGCGCGGCCGACAACCGCGCGGCGGCCTCGCTCGCCAAGTGCAAGGCCAGCGAACTAGCCCACCTGGTCAGCAACGAGATGGTCCAGATGCACGGCGGCATCGGCCAGACCGACGCCCACGACGCCGGACTGTTCCTCAAGCGCGCCCGCGTGGCTGAGCAGCTGTTCGGCGGCGCCGGCTTCCACAAGGACCGCTACGCAACGGCCCTGGGCTTCTAGGATGGACGTCGCCGGCGCGGTCGCGGTCGTCACGGGCGGGGCCTCCGGCATCGGGCTGGGCATCGGACGGGCGCTGGCCGCGCGCGGGGCGAAGGTCGTGCTGGCCGACATCGAGGCCGAGCGGGCCGGCGATGCGGCGCGGCGCCTCGCCGCTGAAGGCCTCGACGTCGTCGGCCTGCACCTTGACGTCATCGACGCCGACAGCTGGACCACCCTGGCCGATCGGGCCGAGGCGCAGTGGGGACGGCCGGTCCAGCTGCTGTTCAACAATGCCGGCGTCGGCGCGCCCGGAACCGTGCACGGCGTCTCGCGTCAGACCTGGGACTGGGTGTTCAAGGTCAATGTCGAGGGCGTCTATCTCGGCGTCCGCACTTTCGCGCCGCGGATGCTGCAGAGCGGCCTGCCCTGCCGGATCGTCAATACAGCGTCCGAACACGCGCTTGGCCTGCCCGACAGCCTCAAGGGCGGCGTCTCCGCAGCCTACACCTCGGCCAAGCACGCCGTGATGGGCTACACCCTCTGCGCGCGACGGGACTTCGCCGGAACGAACATCGGTGTCGGCGTCGTCTGCCCTGGTCCCGTGGCCACCGACATCTGGAACAGTTTCCGCAACCGCCACGACAGCTTCGGCGGCGCCCGGCCCCGCGTCGTCGAGGGCGAAGTTCCGATGGCCAGGAACCTGCCCTTCGAGGTCGCCGGCGCGCGCATCGTCGAACAGGTCGAGGACGACGCCTTCTTCATCTTCACCAATGGACCGAACGAGGCCGAGGTCATCGACCGCTACCAGTCCGAGGTGACGGCCGCGATCGCCGCCTTCCGGAAACGCTACCCGGAGTGACCGGAACCGCGTCCGGCGCGCCGGGTTCTCCTCAGCACCTCAAGTGCGAAGGGAGAGTGGAATGACCGACATCAATGACCGCGCCGCCGTGGAAAGGCGTCTGTGGGACGAGACCGGAGAGCGCGGCCGCACCGTCATGTTGGGCGCCCACGTCCATCCGATGCAGCATTTCCAGCCAATGACGGCCTTCTGCGAACCCGATCAGGGCCTGATCTGGTTCTTCACCCGGGCCGACACCGATCTCGCCCGCTCCATCGAGGAGGGGAAGGACGCGATGATGATCGTGCAGGACGGTCAGAAGTTTCACGCCTGCGTCGGCGGCGAACTGACCCTGCGGCACGACCCTGAGCGCATCGAGAAGTACTGGAACCCGGTTGTCTCCGCCTGGTACCCGAACGGCAAGGCTGACCCGCACCTGACCATGCTCTGCCTGGCCGTCTCCGACGCCCAGGTCTGGATCAGTGAAGGCGGTCCGATCCGGTTCGCCCTGGAGATCGCCAAGGCCAACGCGACCGGCAACACCCCGAACGTCGGCGGCTCGCGCCGCCTGGACCTGAACTGACGGCCGCCCTGGCCCGGAAAGGAAGGCGTGGCGGGGGTTTGATCCAGCGCAAGGCGAGCACCGCGGCGGTCGTCTAGCGTTTCTGGCGTCCATCGGAGGGATCCCCAGATGCGCAAGCTCGTCCTCGCCGTCGCCGCCGTCAGTCTGATCGCGGCGACCGCCACCCCCGCCTTCGCCCAGTACGGAGCCAAGCCCGCTCCCAAGGCCGCGACGCCCGAGCTGCCGCGCTGCGCCCGTCCGCTCGGCACGGTGGCGATCCAGGAACCTCAACAGCGATGGTGGGAACGCTACGGTCTCGGCAATCCGGACCGCCTGCTGAAGCTGTACGCGTCGCGTTCGGGCTGCCTGCGGGTGGTCGATCGCGGCGCGGGCCTGGAGATGCGTTCGACCGAGCGTGATCTGGCGGGTTCGGGTGAGCTGCAGCGCGGCTCCAACATCGGTCGCGGACAGGTTGTCGCCGCCGACTACTTCATCATTCCCGACCTGGCCAACGCGGACGAAGACACCGGCGGCAACGCCGTCGGCGGCCTCGTCGGCGGTCTGGTCGGCGGCCAGGCCGGCGCGTTGATCGGCGGCATCAAGACCAAGCGGCTTGAGGCTCAGGCTCTGATCACCCTGGTCGACGCCCGCACCACCGAGCAGCTCTATGTGGCTGAAGGCACGGCCCAGAAGACGGATCTGAGCTGGGCCGGCGGCGGCGGCGTGCTCGGCAGCACCGGTCTGGCGGCCTTGGCCGGCGGCGGCTACGCCGACACGGAGATCGGCAAGATCATCAGCGCCGCCTACTTCAACGCCTACGTCGACCTGGTCACCCACCTGCAGAGCGGCGCCGTGCCGACCGGCGCGGAGGCGTCGGCCAACGCCGGCCAGGCCGCCCAGGTGCTGACGGCCAACGTCGCCGTCCGCGAGGCGCCGTCGCCCAACGCTCGCGTGCTCTACACCGCCAAGCAAGGCTCTCTCGTCTACCCGACCGGCGCTCGCAACGGCGTCTGGATGGAAGTCGACGACGAGAACGGCAACCGCGGCTGGATCTCGTCGGCTTTCGCCACGCCGCGCTGATCCCCGGTGCTCGCACCGACCGCAGGGCCTTCGACGAAGCGGCGCGCGCGTCTGGATGCCCGCGGTGCGGTCCGGGTGCGCGCGCCGGATTGCTCCCAGAGTTCCGGGCGCTTTACATAACCACTTAGTTCTGCAACTAATCGGTTATGGAAATCGCCACCTCCGAACGGCTCGACGCCGTGTTCGCCGCCCTGGCCGACCCAACCCGTCGCGCGATCCTGGCGCGACTGGCGACGGGAGAGGCTTCTGTCGCGGAACTGGCGCTGCCTTTCGACATGAGCCAGCCGGCCATTTCCAAGCATCTGAAGGTGCTGGAGCGCGCGGGACTGGTGAGCCGCGGGCATGACGCCCAGCGCCGGCCGCGCCGGATCGAGGGCGCCCCCATGGCCGAGGCAATCGCCTGGCTCGAAAAGTACCGCGCCGTATGGGATGCCAACTACGCGCGGCTAGACGGACTTCTCGCCGTGCTTCAGGCGCCGAACCCGGACACATCGCAATAGGAGCAGATCGCCATGCCCGTGGACGTTTCAACCCCGTCCGACCGAGAGATCCGCACCGCGCGGACCGTCGACGCCCCCGCCGCCCTCGTCTTCGAGTGCCACACGCGACCCGACCTGCTGAAGCGCTGGCTGCTTGGTCCCGACGGCTGGACGATGCCCGTCTGCGAGGTCGACCTGAAGGTCGGCGGGGCCTATCGCTACCAGTGGCTGGGGGCGGGCGGCGAGACCATGGCGATGAGCGGCCTCTATCGCGAGATCGACGCGCCGACGCGCATCGTCCAGACCCAGCTGTTCAACGACGATCCCGCCAGCGAGGCCATCGTCACGCTTGACCTGGTGGAGACCGATGGTCGCACGACGGTGATCAACCAGATCCTCTATCCGTCGAAGGAGGCGCGGGACATGATGCTCCAGAGCGGCATGGCCGAAGGCATGGAGGCCGGCTACGGCCGCCTCGAAAGCCTGATCGCCGAGATCGGCGAGGGGTGAGCTCCCCATGGGGGGCGACGCAGGAGATTCCGACCATGGTCGCCGCGGACGAGGTCGCCGCCGTGCTGGTCGAGCTGGAGGCGCTGGGAAGCCAGCGGGTCCGCGACCAGATGAGCCGGCAGTTCGGTATCGTGACCGCCGACCGCGTGCTGGGCGTGCCGATGGCCTCGATCCAGAAGGTCGCCAGGCCGCGACGCGAACGCCACAACCTTGCGGAGGCCCTGTGGGACGCCGGCGTCTATGAGGCCCGGATGGTCGCCTGCATGGTCGATGACATCGCCCTGGTCTCGCCGGAACAGATGGACCGCTGGCGGGCCGACTTTGACAACTGGGCCGTCTGCGACACCGTTTGCTTCAAGCTGTGGGACCGGTCGCCCCACGCCTTCGACATGATCCGACAGTGGGCCGGGCTGAACGAGGAGTTCGGCAAGCGCGCGGCCTTCGCCCTCCTGGCCAGCGTGGCGCGGCATGTCAGAACGGGGCCCGATCAGCCGTTCCTGGAAGGTCTGACGCTGATAGAGGCCGCGGCGACCGATGACCGCAATTTCGTGAAGAAGGGCGTCAACTGGGCCCTGCGCGCCATCGGCGGCAAGGCCGACCCCACCCTCCGCGCGGCGGCGCGGGAGACCGCGCAACGGCTCGCGACCTCAAAGGACAGAACGGCGCGATGGATCGGCAAGGACGCGATGCGGGCCTTCGCCAGGGCAGATGCGAAGAGGGAACCGACGACGTGATCACGATCCACAACTTCCCAGGCGGCGCCCGCGGCGTGCGCATCATCTGGCAGTGCGAGGAAATGGGCCTGCCCTATCGGTGCTCGCCCGTCACCTTTCCGCCAAGCGAGGCCTATACGGCTCTCAACCCGTTCGGAAACGTGCCCTTCATCGAGGACGAGGACGGAGTCGCGATCAACGAGTCGGTCGCCATCATGATGTATCTCGCCGAGCGCTACGGACCCACGTCGCTTCTGCCCGGCAAGGGCGAGCCCGCCGCTCTCGCCCGGGTGCTGCAGCTGACCGTTCTGAGCGAGGCGATGTTCGGCGCCAGCATGAACACGCTGATGGAAGCCCACTTCGGCGCGCCGGAGGCCGACCGGCGCAACTGGTCTGTCGGGGTCACCGAGAACAAGGCCGGCCGCGCCCTGGCCTTTGTCGAGGCGGTGCTCGGGGACGGTGACTACCTGGTCGGCGACCGCCTGACCCTGGCGGACATCGCGATGGTCACGGGTCTGGGCATCTGGCGCGGCGCGCTGGGCAAGCCCATCCCCCGATCTCTGGCCGCCTGGCGGGACCATCTCATGGAGCGTCCCGCCTACCAGCGCGCCGCGGCCGCGATGCCGCGGGATTAGCCCGCCTTCACGAACGGTCGCGGCACGCGGTGGCCCCCCTGGCGTTCGAGCATCCAGCCGGGGTACTCGGCCGGCAGGGCGGAGACCTCGTCGAGGACCCGCAGCTCGTCCGCCGTCAGCTCGATCTCGGCCGCCGCCAGGTTGTCGTCGAGTTGTTCGGTCGTCTTGGCGCCGACAATGACAGTGGTCACCCAGGGCTTGACCAGCACATAGGCCAACGCGATGCGGGCGACCGAGACGCCGCGCGCCTCGGCGATCGGCCGCATGGCGTCGACGCAGGCCCAGGCGCGGTCGCGGTTCACGGGCGGGAAATCGAACGACGCGCGCCGCGCGCCCTCGGGCCCGTTGCTTCCCGGCCCGAACTTGCCCGACAGCAGCCCGCCGGCCAGCGGCGACCAGACCATCAGGCCCATCTGCTGGTCCTGCATCATCGGAACGATGTCTCGCTCCAGATAGCGGCCGGCGATCGAATAGTAGGCCTGAACGGTCTCGAACCGGGCGTAGCCGCGTGTATCGGCGACGCCATGCGCCTTCATCATCTTCCAAGCCGCCCAGTTGGAGCAGCCGACGTATCGGACCAGACCCTGGCTCACCAGGTCGTCCAGCGCCCGCAGCGTTTCCTCGATCGGGGTGACGCTGTCATTGCCGTGGATCTGGTAGAGGTCGATGTAGTCCAGCCCCATGCGGTCGAGGCTGGCCTTCACGCCGTCCATGATGTGGCCGCGCGAGGCGCCGCGGTCATTGGGCCCCTTGCCCATCTCGCCATAGACCTTGGTGGCGATGACCACGTCGCTGCGCTTGACGCCCAGATTTCTCAGCGCCGCCCCGACCATGCGCTCGGACTGCCCGAACGAATAGACGTCGGCCGTGTCGATGAAGTTCACGCCCCTTTCGAGGGCGCGACCGATCATCGCGTCGGCGCCGGCCTGATCGACGCTGCCGATCTGGCCCCACATGTTGGCGCCTTCGCCGGCGAAGGTCATGGCGCCCAGGCAGATCTCCGAAACATACAGGCCCGTGCGGCCCAAGCGTCTGTATTTCATGAGTTTCCGTTCCGCTTCTTCATGTAGTTCAGATCAGTAGAATGTTGTTATGTCGACTGTCCGACAGAAGAGTATATGTACTCAGGTCAATCCGTGAATTCACTCGGCGATCGCTGGTTTATTGAATTCTGACCCTAGCCGTCGGGACTATGTCGGCTAAGCGACGGTGATTGGCGAGGCGCGCCTATAGTTTGAAACCGCCGTCGCACAACGGCGTTTTGATTCGCTATGACGACTCCTTTGCCGTTGAAAAACCGACTGCTCGCCTCCCTGTCCCCGGCGGACTTCGCACGCCTGTCACCGCAGCTTACCCTCGTGGAGATGGAGAAGGGGCGCATGATTTGCGACCCGGGCGACCCGATCGAGACCGTCTATTTCCCGCATGACTGCGTGATCTCGCTGATGACGCTCATGGAGAACGGCACGGCCATCGAATCCGCCACCATCGGCCGCGAGGGCGCGTTCGGGCTCATGGCGGCCATCGCGCCCCGCCAGAGCATGTCGCGCGCCATCGTCCAGGTCCCCGGACGCGCCTCGCGGATCGCCGCCACGCATCTCGCCGAGGCGGTGAAGTCGGCGCCGGCGCTGACCCGTCTCATCGACCGCCACAACGACGCCCTGTTCGGCCACGCCATCCAGTCGGTGGCCTGCAACGCCCTGCACTCGGTCGAGGCGAGGTTCTGTCGCTGGCTGCTGTCGTGCCGCGACCGCATCGACAGCAACACGGTGTCGCTGACCCAGGAATTCCTGGCCGACATGCTCGGCGTGCAGCGGACCACGGTCACCGCGGTGGCCGGCGCCCTCCAGGCCAAGGGCCTGATCCGCTATCGCCGCGGGGTGGTCGACATCCTCGACCGCGCCGGTCTCGAGGCGGCGGCGTGCGAATGTTACGACAGCGTCCGCCGCACCTATGAGCGCCTCCTGCCGGACCCGTTTGGAAAGGCGCGGCCCTGATCAGAGCCTGGAGGCTCCCCGGACCAGACACCCTCCGGACCGGGGCTCCAACGCTCAGAGGGCGGTCGCCCGCCTCAGGCGGCCGCCCTCGCCTTCTGGCTGATCTCCTCGGCCTTTCGGCCCGAGAGCTCCACCATGTGATCGAAGGCGTATTCGAACCCGCCCAGGCCCTGGGTCATGGACCTCAGGTCCATGATGAAGTCCTGGCGTTCGTCATGCGGCATGTAGATCTCGATGCTGTCCCAGCCGGGCCAGCCCTCGCGGGCGTCGAAGCCGAGGATCTGGCCGCGCTTGTTGGAAATCGACGAGGTGATCCGCGCGGTCGCGGCGCTGGGCGCGTGAATGACCAGTTTCTCCACCGGCTCCAGCAGGATCGGCGAGGCCTGGGCCAGGCCTTCGCTCATGCCGATGCGGCCGGCCGTGCGGAAGGCCATTTCGGAGCTGTCCACCGGGTGCCAGGAGCCGTCGACCAGGGTCACGGCGACATCCACGACGGGGAAGCCCAGCGGCCCCTTCTCCATGGCGTCGCGCACCCCCTGCTCGACGGCCGGAATCCACTGCTTGGGCACCACGCCGCCCGTGATCCGATCGTTGAACTGGAAGCCCTCGCCCCGGGCCAGAGGCCGGATCTCCAGCAGCACGTCGCCGAACTGGCCATGACCGCCGGTCTGCTTCTTGTGTCGACCCCGCTGCGAGACGGCCTTGCGGATGGTCTCCTTGTAGGGCGTCGCTGGGGTATGGCTGGCGACGTCGACCTGGTAGCGGCGCCGAAGCCGCTCGAGCGCCACGCGCAAATGCGCCTCGCCCTGGCCGCGCAAGCGCATCTCGTGCAGCGCCGCGTCCTGGACCAGCGACAGGCCGCGATCCTCCTCCAGCAGCTTCTGCAAGGCGCCGGACAGCCGCACATCGTCCTTCCGGTCCCTTGTGGCGATGGCCAGCTCGTACACCGGCGGGCGCGGCGAGGGCGCTGACTTCGCCGCCGCGGCGCCGGAAGCCGTCATCAGGTCGCCGGCCCTGGCCGTCTCCAGCTTGCCCAGCGCCACGACGTCGCCGACGTCGGCCGAGGCGGTCTTCTTCGTGGCCTGACCCATCACCGAGAAGACGCCGCTGATGCGGTTCTTCTCCCCGTCGGGCAGGATCAGGTCCGAGCCGTCGGCAAGCGGAGCGCCGAACACCCGGGCCCAGGTCATCTTGCCGGCCTGGCCGGCGTGGCTGGCCTTGAGCGCATAGGCGGATGGCTTGTCCGCGCCCAGCCGCGCGGCGGCGACTTCCGGCTCGGGCGTATCGTGGCGCAGCGACTTGAGCAGCCGGCCGACGCCGTTGCGGGTCGAAGCAGCGCCGAAGAAGACCGGGGTGATCTGGGCCGCGCGGGTCTCGGCGACGATGTCGGCGAACACGGTGTCCTGGCTGGGCGTCTCATCGCCGAGCAGCAGCTCCATCAGGCCATCGTCGAAGTCGGCCATCTGTTCGAGCATGTGGAAGCGGGCGGCGGCTTCCTCGTCCTTCAGGTCGGCCGGAAGTTCGACCTGCTCGGAGGGCTTGCCCGGCCGGTAGACGAAGGCGCGCTCCAGGGCCAGGTCGATGAAGCCGGCGACATGTTCGTCCTTCCAAATCGGCAGCTGCCGGGCGACCAGCGGCGCGCCGCTGACCGGCGCCAGCGCCTGGAGCAGTTCATCGACGTGGCCGCAGGCCTGGTCGATCTTGTTCACGAAGATGGCGCGGGGCACGCCCAGGCGCTCAAGCTCGCGCAGCCACGGCTGGACCAGGATCGCCTTGTCGGGATCGGGATCGATCACCACGACGGCGAGGTCGACGGCCGGCAGGGCGAAGTCCGCGTCGGCGCGGAACTCCACCGAGCCGGGTGCGTCGATCAGCGCGTAGCGATCGCCCATGAATTCGAAGTTGGCGAGGTTCATCTCGACGCTCTGCCCGGCGGCCTTCGCCTCGGGCGAGGCGTCGCCGATGCTGCCGGACTGGCCGACCACGCCCTGGCGTTCGGTCGCGCCGGCGGCATGGAGCAGGGCCTCGAAGAGGGTAGTCTTGCCGGCGCCGTTCGGGCCGACCAAGGCGATCGCCCGAACCGCGCCCGATTTCCTGACTGGCATGTTGGTTCTCCCACCATTCGATGGCGGCGAGACCGCGGCCTCGCCGCGTCTTTTCGTTTGAGGACGCCGCGCGATCCGCGGTCGTCGAAATCACTCCACACCCGCCACGCGGGGACCGCAAGTCGAAGTGACCTCAGGTCAGGCTTTTCCCATCCCCGGCGCTGCGCAATAGTTCGTGAAACGCACGGGGGTAACGACAGGCATGAGCGGCGAGCTGGACGCCATCATCATCGGCGCGGGATTCGGCGGGCTGACCGCCGCCATCAAGCTCAAGGCGGCCGGGTTCGGCAATCTGGTGGTGCTTGAGAAGGGCGACCGCATCGGCGGCACCTGGCGCGACAATACCTACCCCGGCGCCTGCTGCGACGTTCCCTCGCGGCTTTATTCCCTCTCGTTCGCGCTCAATCCGGACTGGAGCCGGGCCTACTCGCCGCAACCGGAGATCCGCGCCTACATGGAACGGGTCGCCGACCAGTTCGGCGTCACGCCGCTGTTCCGCTTCAACGCCGAGGTCGAGAAGGCCGTCTGGAACGCGGCGGCGGGTCGCTGGATGGTGACGCTGAAGGGCGGCGAGACGCTGAGCGCGCCGGTGCTGGTCTCGGGCCTCGGTCAACTCAACAAGCCCGGCTACGCCGGCATCCCCGGCCGCGAGACCTTCACCGGCGACAGCTGGCACTCGGCCCGCTGGCGACACGACATCGACCTGACGGGCAAGATCGTCGGCTGCATCGGGGCCGGGGCCAGCGCCATCCAGTACATCCCGGAGATCGCCAAGGACGCCGGCAAGGTCGTCATCTTCCAGCGCACGCCGAACTACATCGTGCCACGCCTCGATCGTCCCTTCAGCGCCTTCGAGAAGTGGCTGTTCCGCACCCTGCCCTTCACCGACCGCGCCCTGCGCTGGTTCACCTGGAAGATGATGGACCTGCGCTTCCAGGCCTTCAAGACCGGCACCAAGTCGGCGGAGAATTTCAAGAAACTGGCGCTGAAGTACCTCGACGACACCATCAAGGACCCCGAGCTGAAGGCCAAGCTGACGCCGGATTACCCGATCGGCTGCAAGCGGATCCTGGTGTCGGACGATTATTACCAGGCGCTGGCGCGCGACAACGTCGAGCTGGTCACCGAGGCCGTACAGGAGATCACGCCGAATGGCGTGCGCACCGCCGACGGCGCCGAACACGCCTGCGACGTGCTGGTCTATGGCACCGGCTTCATCACCACCGACTTCATCGCCCCGATCGAGATCGTCGGCGCCGGCGGCGCCGCTCTGGCCGAGGCCTGGAAGGACGGGGCCGAGGCCTATCTCGGCGTCACGGTCGCCGGCTTCCCAAACCTGTTCCTACTGTACGGGCCGAACACCAACCTTGGTCACAACTCGATCATCGTGATGATCGAGGCGCAGGCGGACTACGTCGTGCAGGCGATGAAGGCGCTCAAGGCGCGCGGCGCAAAGGCGCTGGCGGTCAAGCCCGCCGCCCACGCCCGCTTCAACGCCCAGCTCCAGCGCGATCTGGCCGACACCGCCTGGGCCGGGTCCTGCTCCAGCTGGTACAAGACCGCCTCGGGCAAGATCACCAACAACTGGTCGGGCGACACCAAGACCTACCGCCGGCTGATGCGCGAGCCAGCGCTGGAGGACTACGAGGTGGCCTGATCACCGCCTGGTTCGACACGCGCCTGCGGCGCTGCCCACCATGACGTAGGTGGATAGCGTTCTGACCAGGTCATCCTGAGCGGCCGCGCAGCGCCGTGTCGAAGGACGCAGGGCCTCAGAACGGCCAGACGTTCTCGAGCGTCGCCGCCAGCACCTTCACGAAGGTGGCCGCCGCCGCGATCATCGCGCCCGACAGCAGCGCCAGCACCGACAGGCTGATGGTCGTCGCCACCCCGCCGAACAGGCCCAGCAAGCCGTCGCGCTCGGCGATGCCCAGGCCGAAGGCGGCGATGGCCAGGGCCGGCAGCATGTTGCCGAACGGGATCGGCAGGAAGACGATGACCGCCAGCACCAGGCAGACCAGGCCGGTCACCCCGTCCAGCCAGCGGTTGTAGAGGAAGGTCAACCGGGGCCGCAGGCGGCGCTCGATCCAGGTCAGATAGGGCGACAGCTTCTCGACCAGGGCGGCGAAGTCGCCGCGCGTCATGGTCCGGTCGGCCAGGACCTTGGGGAGCCACAGGGTGCGGCGGCCGATCATCAGCTGCGAGGTGATGAACAGCAGCGGCGCGCCAAGGATGGCCGAGACGCCGGGCGGCATCGGCAGGGCGACCGGTGCGGCGAACACGAACATCAACGCCCCGAACGCGCGGTCGCCGAACGCTTCCAGCACGTCGCGCACGGAAACGGTCTTCCGCTTTTGCGAGGCGATGTCCGCCAGGATCTCCGAGATCCGCGGGGCGCGCTGGACGGTCTCACTCATGATGGGCCGGGCTTACAACCTCCGGAGGACATGGTCATCACCCGATTGCGGGGTCAGACCCGACCTGTCACCGGCAGCAGGGCTCCGGTCACGCCGCTGGCGGCTTCCGAAGCCAGCCAGAGGATGGCCTGGGCCACCTCGTCCGGCGTGACCCAGGCGCTGAAGTCGGCGTCCGGCATGTCGGCGCGGTTGGTCGGGGTGTCGATGATCGAGGGCAATACGGCGTTGACGGTGATCTTCCCCTTGGTTTCCTCCGCCAGGCTCTCGGTCAGGCGATGCACCCCGGCCTTGGACGCGGCGTAAGCGCCCATACCGGCGGCGGCCTTCACGGCGCCGCCAGCGCCGACGCTGACGATTCGCCCGGCCTTCGCCGCCAGCAGGTGCGGCAGCGCCGCCCGCGAGGCGTTGGCGCAGGTCAGGGTGTTGAGCCGGTACATGCGATCCCAGTTCGCCGGATCGCCGTCGCCCAGGGTCTGCCAGACAAAGCCGCCGGCGACGTTGACCAGCACATCCAGCGCGCCGAGATCGAGGGCGATGCGGTCCATGGCGCCCCGCGCCTGGGCTGCGTCGGTCAGGTCGACGCCGCCCAGCGCCAGCACGCCGTCGGGCAGACCCCTGCCCTCCGGCGCCGAGTCGATCAACGCGGCGCTGTGACCGGACGCCAGCACGGCCCGCGCGACCGCCTGGCCGAGAATTCCGAAGCCGCCGGTGATGGCGAAGATGCGCGCTGTCATGATCAGGCCTGCAGCTCGGTGGTGATGTCGGCGGCGTTCTTCAGGGTCAGGGTCACGGGCGTCCGCTCGGCGATGTCGGCCAGCCGCGCGCGCTGCGCCTCGTCGAGATCGCCTTCCAGCCAGAGCTTACGCGTGATCTTCGAACGGCCGTCCTCCTGGTGATGCGACAGGTCGAGGACGACCTCCTCCAGCGGCCAGTCCTTGCGTACCGCGTACATGCGCAGGGTGATGGCCGTGCAGGAGCCCAGACTGGCCAGCAGCAGGTCATAGGGCGCCGGCCCCGCGTCCGCCCCGCCCAGCGTGGCGGGCTCGTCGGAAACGAAGCTGTGCGCGCCGGTCGTGATCGCGGTCGCCCAGGCGGGTCCGCTGCTTTCGACGTGGGCATGGGCCAAGGGGAATCTCCGAAAAAGGGGGACAGTCACTCTTTTCGCAGAACCTCGCCGGGGCGTCGCAGGCGAAAAGAGTGACTGTCCCCCTTTTTCGTTTCACTCTCCCCCCATGGCCCTGCCTCCGCTCCCCGCCCAGCCCGCCGGAACGTCCTGGCCGACCGCCGACTGGCCGATCGGGCCCGCCTCGCCGGTCGCGCCGTTCCTCGACGCTGTCTTCGCCCCGGCGTCCGAGGCTGCGACCGGCCGCACAGACGCGGTGGTCGTCATCCAGGGCGGGCGGATCGTCTACGAGCGCTACGGCGAGGGCCTCGGCCCGGAAAGCACTTTCCCGTCCTGGTCCAAGGCCAAGAGCATGACCCATGCGCTGGCCGGGATGCTGGTCGGCGACGGCAAGCTGGACATCCACGCGCCCGCCGACGTTCCGGAATGGCGGCAGCCCGGCGACCCGCGCGCGGCGATCACCCTCGACCAGCTGCTGCGGATGTCCAGCGGGCTGAAGTTCGTCGAGGACTATGTGCCGGGCCACGTCTCGGACGTCATCGAGATGCTCTACGGCTCGGGCAAGGACGACGTCGCCGCCTACGCCGCCGCCCAGCCGCTGATCCATCCGCCGGGCGAGATCATGAGCTACGCCAGCGGCACGACCAACATCGTCGCCCGCGCCCTCGCCCGCGCACTCGAAACCGACGCCTCCGGCTTTGAGGCCTTCATGCGCGCGCGGCTGTTCGGGCCGCTCGGCATGCGCTCGCCGATCCCGAAATTCGACGCGGCGGGGACCTTCATCGGTTCGTCCTTCTGCTTCTGCACGGCGCGGGACTTCGCGCGTTTCGGCCTGCTCTATCTGCGCGACGGCGTCTGGGACGGCGAGCGTCTGCTGCCGGAGGGCTGGGTCGACTACGCCCGCACCCGCACGCGCTCGAAGGACGATCCGGCCGCCCCCTACGGCGCCCACTGGTGGCTGGGCGTCGGCGGGCCGGGCAGCTTCTCGGCCAACGGCTATGACGGTCAGTACACGGTAGTCGTCCCGGACCTCGACCTCGTCTTCGTCCGCCACGGGGCCACGCCGCTCGACCTTAAGGACAATCTCAAGGCCTGGGTGGGCGAGGCGATCGCGCGGATGCGCGCGCTGTGAGCCTGCTCCGCATCGCGACCTGGCTCCACAAGTGGATCGGCCTGATCGTCGGCGTCCAGGTCCTTTTCTGGGTGGCCGGCGGCGTGGTCATGACCGTGCTGCCGATCGAGAAGGTGCGCGGCGAGCATCATCTGGCCGAGATCGCGCCGAAGCCGCTGCCGCTGGATCGGCTGGGG
>CALALX010000094.1 GCA_937925635.1 uncultured Caulobacter sp. | reverse complement strand
AGTCGGTGCCGCGCACATCGTCGCGGTATTCGTCGAACTTGGCGTCGGTGTAGCTGTAGCCGGCGTTGACGTCCCAGCCGGGGGCGGGACGCAGGACCAGCTCGGCTTCCAGCCCTTGGCTGTGGGACTCACCTGCGTTGCGAACCACGCTGCCGATGCTGGGCGTCAACTGGATGACTTGCTGGTCGGTCAGGTTGACGCGAAACAGGGCTAGGTTGAGTGACAGCCGCTTCTGCCATCCGGACCACTTGAGCCCCGCCTCGTAGTTGATGCTGTGCTCGGGATCGAAGTTGGCGTCGGCCGGATCCACGTTCATCAAGGTGTTGAAGCCGCCGGCCCGGTATCCCTTGGCGGCGTTGGCGTACCAGAGGATGTTTGCGTCAGGCTTGTAGGCGAGCGCGATCTTCGGCAGCCATTCTTTGAAGACGCGGCGGTCGTTCAGGTCACCCTCGCTGCCCGGAACCGGGGTGCCTCCCATTTCCATGCGGGTGTGCATCCTGACGCGGCGCTTGTCATGGTCGCGACGCAGGCCGGCGGTAAGGGTGACGTGGTCGGTGATGCGGTAATCCAGTTGGCCGAACAGGGCGTACCCCTGATCGTCCTTGTCGGCGTCCAGTACGCTATCCATGGGGGCAGGGACAAACCCCATGGCGACTGCGTCGCTGCCAAACCTGGATCGCGTCACGATGCCGGTGTCTTCCTGGTAGTAATAGAGGCCGGCCATCCAGCGCAGCGCGCTCTCCGTTTCGGGGGATGCCAGCCGCAGTTCCTGGGTCAGTTGTTTCCGATCCTCCTGGGTGTTCTCCTGAACGATATCGAGAGGCGAACCATCGGTATCACCGACCCCGTCGTTCTCCCAGTCGCGCCAGCCGGTGATGGAGGTCACCCGCACGCCGGGGGCGTTCCAGTTCAGGCTGAGGGAGCTTCCGACGGCGTCGCGGTTGTCGTGGCCGGCGAAGTCATTGCGCACGCGGTCCGGGTGACCGCGTATCTCCTGCAACGGACCCAGCGGGTAGGCGCCGCCCCGGAACCGTTCAGCATCCAGCGACAAGGTGGCGTCGAGGTCGGCGGTCGGTGTCCAGCGCAGGTTGGCACGCAGGCTCTGGTCGTCGCGGTCGTCCGCCTTCTTGCCAAGATGGATGTTGTCGACATATCCATCACGCCGCGTTGCGGATGCCGACAGGCCGAGAAACAGCTTGTCTTCCACGAGCGGGGTGCGCACGCTGCCCTTCAGTTCGCGCTGGCCGAAGTTTCCGGCGCCCGCGCTCACGCGCGCCTCGGTCTCGTTCGTGGGCTGCCGGGTGACGATGTTGATCACGCCGGCGAGGGCGTTCCGTCCGTAGAGTGTCCCTTGCGGGCCGCGCAGGATCTCGACGCGCTCCACATCGAAGAGCTCCATGTCGAACATGCCGTCACTGGTGTAGCCGACGCCATCGACGTAGAAACCCACTGCCGGCTCGCCGTAGGTGGCGCCCACGCCGCGCATGAAGACGTGGCTGTTGCGCCTTCCGCCCCAGGTGGAGATGTGGAGGTTCGGTACCTGGTTGGCGATCTCGGTAATGCTCTGGATGCCGGCATCGTCGATCTGGTCGCCGGTCACCGCGGTGATGCTGGCCGGCACGTCCTGCAACGCCTCCGGGCGTTTCTCCGCCGTAACCGTTACCGCTTCGAGCTGGTAGATCTCGTCCGCTTCCGCGCCACCCTTGGATGACCCTTCGGCGACGACCGGGCCGGGCCCCAGCATCTGCCCGGCGAGGAGGAGCATTGCGGCTCCCCTTGCCATTCCCTTCCCCCTGCTCGCTTGCATACGACGTTCCTTGCTTTCGTGAAATGACTGACAGATTTCTTGTGCAAATGCGAATAATACGCATTACAAATGCCGACGCTCCCCGAATCAGGGCGGGGTTTGCCCCGATCGGGATTCTCCGTGCGGTGGTTGTTTTCGCTTTGAAACGGCGGGGCGAGGCGGTGAGCCAGGGGATTGCGAACGATGATTCCGATCGGGGCCCTCCCGCTGCCGATACGGGGAGTCAGTCATGCGTGTCCGCGCTTAGGGTTGCTGATCGTTTGATCGCTTGTTGGAGGTATGAACCCGATGTCGCCGCATCCGCGTGCCTGTGTAGTGACATTCGGGCTACTCGCATGGACACCGCATGTCGCCGCAGGCATGGCCGACGGCTTCACCTGGGATGGCTTCATCGAGACGTATCACGCGACCCGGGCGCAGCCCCCCCGAGACACCCAGGCCGCGCGTGCGCGCTTGCGGCTGGAAGTGCGTGGCGACATCGGCGACAGCCAGGTGTTTGCCAGGGGAACCGCCGAACGGGATCTCGAGGGCCGGGAGCACCGGGCAGAACTGGATGAGGCCTATGTGGACCGTGTGGGTGAAGGGTGGGACCTGCGGTTGGGACGGCAGGTGGTGATCTGGGGGCGGGCCGACGGGCTGCGCATCGTCGATCGGGTCTCTCCTTCGGATCAATCCGAGTCGCTCACCCGTGATCTGGACGAGGTGCGTCTCGGAGTCGACGCGCTGAGGTTGCGCAGGCTGGAGGAGACCCGCCAGTGGGAGCTGATCTGGGTTCCCCGGTTCCGCCCCGGCAAGGCGCCCCGGGGTGCCTGGGCGCTGCCTAGCCCCGTGCCCGAAGGGGAGGATGTGGTGTACGCGTCGGCCGAGAAGCCGGGGCATGTGCCGGCCGACGGCGTGCTCGCGGCACGCTGGTCCTACTACGGCCCCGGCCTGGACCTGGCCCTCTCACTGCTGCACACCTGGGAGGACCTTCCTTCCCTGGAGCGCCGCCGGCCAGCCGATGGTGGCACCGGGACCACGACCCTGGTGCCCCGGCACCACCGGCTGACCCTGCTCGGACTGGAGTTCGCGCGACCGTGGCGCAGCTTCGTGTTCCGCGGCGAGGCCGTTTACGGACGGGGACGGCGCCATGAGCCGGCGCGGTGGGACGCCGACCTCTATCGCAAGGATTTCGTGCAGTGGATGGCCGGCGTGGACTGGACGCCGGAGGCGCAATGGACCCTGACCGCGCAGGTGGCGGACGAGTGGATCCTGGACCATGAGACGGGCATGGCGGCGGAAGCCCATTCCCCGGTCGTGACCGTGGGGCTGACCACGACCTTCCTGCGCGAGACCCTGAAGCTGAGCAACCTCCTCTACTGGCGGCCCGAAGAGGAGGGGTTCTACAACCGCTTCAGCCTCGACTACGCCCTGACCGACCGCTTTCACGCGAGTGCCGGCCTGGATCTGTTCACCGGAGAGAAGGGAGTGTTCGCGGCCTACGAGGAGAACGACCAGCTATGGATCAAGTTGAAATACAGCTTCTGAAGCGCGCGGCGGGAGGGGCGGCATGATGAACCCCGAGCGCGTCAATCGCCATTTTCGCCACTTCGTGGAGCGGCTCCTTCGTGTCCGCGTGTACGTGCTGCTGCTGTTCGCGCTGCTGATCGCCGCCTCCGTGGCCGGGGTGCAGCGGCTCCAGACCGATGTCGACCCGGACAACTGGCTGCTGGAGGACGACACCCTGCGCCATTCCAAGGAGCACTTCGAGGCGATCTTCGGCAACAGCGACTACTGTGCCGTCCTGGTTGAGGCCGAGAACGTCTTCACCCCTCAGGTGCTGACCGACATCCGCGCCCTGGGCCGCGAGTTGGAGGCGCGGGTGCCGTATGCGGACAAGGTGCTCTCGCTGACCGACCTGGAGTTCCTTCGAGGCACGGAGGCGGGGCTGTCGATCACCGACCTGGTGCCTACGCCAGTTCCCGAGTCGCCGCAGGCGATTGCGGAGATCCGGCAACTGGCGCTGTCGCGGCCGGCGATCCGTGATCGCCTGGTCTCCCGCGACGGCACCCAGACCTGGGTGGTGCTGCGGCTGAAAAGCTACCGCGGCGAAGGGCGCGGCGACGGGCCCGACCTGCGGGTGGGCCAGGCCTGCAACGAGGTGGCTTCCCAGGCGCGCTTCCGGGCGCTGAATCCGC
>CALALX010000093.1 GCA_937925635.1 uncultured Caulobacter sp. | reverse complement strand
CCCCGGCCGCTCCGGCCGCCCCCGCCGCTGGCGCCGCCGCGCCGGCCGCCGCTCACTGATTTCCAGGGTAAGACCGATGGCTCACGCCGCCGCTCACGACACGCACGACGACGCCGACCACAAGCCCGGCTTCATCGCCCGCTGGTTCTTCTCCACGAACCACAAGGACATCGGCACGCTGTACCTGCTGTTCGCCATCATGGCGGGCATCGTGGGCGGCGCCCTTTCGGGCCTGATCCGCTGGGAACTGGCCCAGCCGGGCATCCAGATCTTCGCCGCCAACTCCTCGGTCAGCCTGCTGGGCCTGATCGAGCAGTCCAAGCACGGCTATAACGCGGTGGTCACCGCCCACGCCCTGATCATGATCTTCTTCATGGTCATGCCGGCGATGATCGGCGGCTTTGGCAACTGGTTCGTGCCGCTGATGATCGGCGCGCCGGACATGGCCTTCCCGCGCATGAACAACATCTCGTTCTGGCTGCTGGTCGCCGCCTGGGTGCTGCTGCTGACCTCGATGTTCGTCGATGGCGGCCCCGGCAAGGGCTTCGGCGGCGGCTGGACGATCTATCCGCCGCTGTCGACCTCGGGCCACACCGGCCCGGCCATGGACCTGGCGATCTTCGCGCTCCACCTGGCCGGCGCGAGCTCGATCCTCGGTGCCATCAACTTCATCACAACCATCTTCAACATGCGCGCGCCGGGCATGACCCTGCACCGCATGCCGCTGTTCGTGTGGTCGATCCTGGTCACCGTCTTCCTGCTGCTGCTGTCGCTGCCCGTGCTGGCCGGCGCCATCACCATGCTGCTGACCGACCGCAACTTCGGCACCCACTTCTTCGATCCCGCCGGCGGCGGCGATCCGGTGATGTTCCAGCACCTGTTCTGGTTCTTCGGTCACCCGGAAGTGTACATCCTGATCCTGCCGGGCTTCGGCATGATCAGCCACATCGTCTCGACCTTCTCGCGCAAGCCGGTCTTCGGCTACCTCGCGATGGCCTACGCCATGGTCGCCATCGGCTTCGTCGGCTTCATCGTGTGGGCCCACCACATGTACACCGTCGGCATGGGCATCAACCTGCGCGCCTACTTCGTGGCCGCCACGATGGTCATCGCCGTCCCGACAGGCGTGAAGATCTTCAGCTGGAT
The DNA here is from genome assembly GCA_937925635.1 of uncultured Caulobacter sp. Taxonomy (GTDB): domain Bacteria; phylum Pseudomonadota; class Alphaproteobacteria; order Caulobacterales; family Caulobacteraceae; genus Caulobacter. The sequence continues at coordinate 89,510 of CALALX010000093.1, read as the reverse complement.
CGCCACGATGTGGGGCGGCTCCATCAGCTTCAAGACGCCGATGCTGTGGGCGATGGGCTTCATCTTCCTGTTCACCGTCGGCGGCGTGACGGGCGTGGTGCTGGCCAACGCCGGCATCGACTACAGCCTGCACGACACCTACTACGTGGTCGCCCACTTCCACTACGTGCTGTCGCTGGGCGCCGTGTTCGCGATCTTCGCCGGCTTCTTCTACTGGTTCGAGAAGATCTGGGGCGTGAAGTACAACGAGTTCCTCGGCGCGCTGCAGTTTTGGGTCATGTTCATCGGCGTGAACCTGGTGTTCTTCCCGCAGCACTTCCTGGGCCTGCAGGGCATGCCGCGGCGCTATGTCGACTATCCGGAAGCCTTCACCTACTGGAACCAGATCTCGTCCTGGGGCTACGCCATCACGGCGGTGGGCGTCGGCATCTTCCTGATCACCCTGCTGGAAGCCGCCATCCGTCGCCGCAAGGCCGAGGCCAATCCCTGGGGCGAAGGTGCCACGACGCTGGAGTGGACCCTGTCCTCGCCGCCGCCGTTCCACCAGTTCAACGAGCTGCCGGTGATCAAGCCGGACCACCACTAAGCTCCCGAGACAATCGGAAGCACTCAACAAGGGCGCGTCGGGGTTGGACCCCGGCGCGCCCTTCGCTTATGAAGCGGCCACACATGAGCAAGCCCGCCGCCATCGAAGGCCGCGCCGCGTCCCAACCGGCGCTCTGGTCCGACTATCTCCAGCTGCTGAAGCCCCGCGTGATGTCGCTGGTGGTGTTCACGGCCGCCACGGGGCTGGTCTGCGCCAACCAGGCCATCAATCCGCTGCTGGGCGCGGTGGCCATCCTCTGCATCGCGGTCGGAGCCGGCGCGTCCGGCTCGCTGAACATGTGGTACGACGCGGACATCGACGCCCGCATGCGTCGCACCCGCGGCCGTCCGGTGCCGATGGGCAAGGTGCAGGGCCCCGAGGCCGCCGCCCTGGGCGTCGTGCTGTCGCTGTTCTCGGTCATGCTGCTGGCCATGACGACCAACTGGCTGGCGGCCGGGCTGCTGGCCTTCACCATCTTCTTCTACGTCGTCGTCTATACGATGTGGCTCAAGCGCTGGACGCCGCAGAACATCGTCATCGGCGGACTGGCGGGCGCGCTGCCGCCGGCCATCGGCTGGGCCGCCGTCGCCGGCGAGGCGCCGCTGAACGCCTGGCTGATGGTGCTGATCATCTTCATGTGGACGCCGCCCCACGCCTGGGCGCTGTCGCTCTACACGTCCGAGGACTACGCCAAGGTCGGGGTGCCGATGATGCCCGTGGCCAGGGGCGCGGCCTCCACCCGCAAGCAGATCCTGATCTACAGCCTGCTGTTCGTCCCCATCTGCCAGATCCCGGTCTTCACCGGCCTGGGCGGTCCTGCCTACCTCGCCGTGGCGGCGCTGGGCGGGGCGGTGTTCCTGCTGCTGGCCTGGCGCGTGTTCCGCTCAAGGGCCGGCGACGCGCCGGACGAGCGGATCGAGGGCGAGGACCGGCTCTACGCCGTTCGCGCCGGCAGCAAGGACGCGCGCAACCTATTCGCCTTCTCGATACTATACCTGACCCTGCTGTTCGCCGCCCTTCTGGTCGAGCATCTGGGCCGCATCGCCCCGCTGGAGCTGCTGAAGTGAGCGAGTCGCACGACACCCCGCCGGCCCCGCCGCCGCCGACCGATCCCGCCGCCATCGCCAAGGCGCGCCGCGGTCGCAACATCGCGCTGGCCCTCGGCCTCGTGGCCTTCATCGTCCTCGTCTACGGCGTCACCTTGATCCGGATGGGGGGCTATGTCGCAAGCCGCCCCCTCTGAGCCGAACAAGGCCGGCCGGCGCGACAACGTCCGCCTGGGCCTGATCTGCGCGGCCGCCTTCTTCGGCATGGTCGGCGCGGCCTACGCCTCGGTGCCGCTCTACCGCGCCTTCTGCCAGCTGACCGGCTTCGACGGCACGGTGCGCAAGGCGGACCAGGCGCCGCGCAAGATTCTCGACCGCAAGATCGCCATTCGTTTCGACGCCAACGTGCGCGACCTCCCCTGGACCTTTGAACCGCAGCAGGTCAGCCAGGACATCCGCATCGGCGACACCGGATTGGCCTTCTACAGGGTGACCAACCACGGCAAGACGGCGGTGACCGGCCGGGCCAGCTACAACGTCGTGCCCGAATCGGCCGGCCTCTACTTCCAGAAGCTCGAATGCTTCTGCTTCACCGACCAGACGATCCAGCCGGGCGAGACCAAGGAGTTCCCGGTGGTCTACTTCGTGGACCCCAAATTCGCGGAGGATTTCGAGACCAAGGGGGCGCAGGAGGTCACGCTTTCCTACACCTTCTTCCCGTCCACGGAAGGAAGCGCGCAGGCGCCTCTTGGCGGAACGGCCGGGGCGGGGCTATAGCACACGGGATTTTCGGGGCGGCGCGCCGTCTCGGGGGAACAAGAGGTTCAGGGAAATCATGGCCCACGGCGCCGTAAAGCACGACTACCACCTGGTTAACCCCAGCCCCTGGCCGCTGATCGGTTCGGTCGGCGCCACGATCATGATGATCGGGGCGGTGGTCTGGATGAAGGGTCTGGCGACGATCACGCCGGAAACCTCGCCGGCCATCGAGTACCTGTTCGGCAAGGGCCACCCGATCACCTTCTTCGTCGGCCTGGCGCTCGTGCTCTACACGATGTTCGGCTGGTGGCAGGACGTCATCAAGGAAGCCAACGCCGGCGACCACACGCCGGTCGTCTCGCTGCACCTCCGCTACGGCATGATCATGTTCATCGCCTCGGAAGTGATGTTCTTCGTGGCCTGGTTCTGGATCTTCTTCGAGATGGTCCTGTTCCAGGAGCACCGCACCCTGACGCCGGCGATCGGCAACTTCGAAGGCGTCGCGGACGCCTGGGCCGCCTGGCCGCCGAAGGGCATCGAACTGGTCCCCGCCTTCCACCTGCCGCTGGTCAACACCCTGACCCTGCTGCTGTCGGGCACGACCGTCACCTGGGCGCACCACGCGCTGCAGGTCGGCGACCGCAAGGCCGCCAAGATCGGCCTGGGCCTGACCATCCTGCTGGGCATCCTGTTCACCAGCATCCAGGTCTACGAGTACAACCACATCCTGCACGAGAAGCTGTTCTTCTCGGAGGAAGCGGCCAACGCCGGCCTCTACGGCTCGTCGTTCTTCATGGCCACGGGCTTCCACGGCTTCCACGTCCTGGTCGGGACCATCTTCCTGATCGTCTGCTTCCTGCGCCTGCTGGGCGGGGCCTTCACGCCCAAGCAGCACTTCGGCTTCGAGGCGGCCGCCTGGTACTGGCACTTCGTCGACGTGGTGTGGCTGTTCCTGTTCGCCTTCATCTACGTGATCTTCGGAACGCCGTAGCATGACCAACCCTTACGCAGCCGGGGCGGCCGGACGCTGCCCCAACTGCGGCGAGGGCCACCTGTTCGAGGGCTTCCTCAGGGTGGCCCCGACCTGTGAAGCCTGCGGCTTCGATCTGAAGGCGGCCGACACCGGAGACGGTCCGGCCGTCTTCGTCATTCTGATCGGCGGCTTCCTGGTCGCCTTTGGCGCCGTCTTCACCCAGGTCGCCTACAGTCCGCCGATCTGGCTGCAGTTGATCATCTGGCTGCCGCTCACCGTGATCGTCTGCGGCGCGCTGCTGCGGCCGTTCAAGGGCCTGCTGATCGCCGCCCAGTTCGCCAACAAGGCGCGCGAGGCCGGTCGGGACGATGTCTGAGGTCCGGCGGCGTTTCCCGGTCGGGCTGACGATCGCTTCCGCCGTCAGCCTGGCCATCCTGCTGTCCCTCGGGACCTGGCAGGTGCAGCGCCTGCATTGGAAGACCGAGCTTCTCGCGCGCATCGAACGTGTCAAGGCGGCGCCGGTCCAGCCGATTGGCATCATCCTGGCTCAAGCGGCCAAGGGCGAAGACGTGGACTACTCCCGCGTCGAGGCAACCTGCAGCCCGAACGGTGGCGCGCCCTCGAAGGTCTATCTGTATGGCGTCGTCGACGGCCGTACCGTGTGGCGCAACCTCGCGCCTTGCGAAATCGACGGCCAGATCGTCGTCGTCGACCGCGGCTACGCGCCTCCCTCCGACGGAATGAGCCCACCGCGAACTGCGCCTGCGCTGCCCGTGACCGTAACCGGCGTCCTCCGGAAGCCGGAGCAGCTAGGCGGCATCCGTGCAGCCGTAACCCATGCCCAGAACAACGACATCGGGTGGCAGACCCGCCAAGGCGCAATGGCCGCCGCAGCCGAAGGCGCCGGCGCCGGCGCCGGCAAGCCGGTCTCCGAGTTTGTCCTCGTCGCCGAGTCGGAATCACCAAAGGCCGATGGCCTGACGCCGGCTCCTCTCCCGACCGACATTCCCAACCGGCACCTCGAGTACGCCCTGACCTGGTACGGCCTTGCCGCCGCCCTGGTCGGGGTCTACGTCGCCCTCCTCCGCCGCAGACTGAAGAGCGCATGAAGTACGTCTCCACCCGCATGGGGTCGGCCGGACAGGCCGCCCCCGTCGGCTTCCTCGACGCCGTTCTGTCAGGCCTGGCGCCGGACGGCGGCCTGTATGTGCCCGAGACCTGGCCCGCCCTGACGGCCGACGAGATCGCCGGCTTCGCGGGCAGGCCCTATGCCGAGGTCGCCGCCGACATTCTGTCGCGCTTCGTGGACCACGAGATCCCGCACGACGTCCTGCTGGATATGTGCACGGAGGCCTATGCCAGCTTCACCCATGCGGCGACCTGCCCGCTGAAGCAGCTGAAGCCGGGCATGTTCCTGCTGGAACTGTTTCATGGCCCCTCGCTGGCCTTCAAGGACGTGGCGATGCAGCTGCTCGGGCGGCTGTACGACTACGCCCTGTCGCGCCAGGGCCGGCACATGACCGTGGTCTGCGCCACCAGCGGCGACACCGGCGGCGCCGCCGTCGAGGCGTTCCGCGGCCGGGCCAACGCCCGCATCGTCGCCCTCTTCCCGGAGGGCCGCATCAGCGAGGTCCAGCGCCGGTTCATGACCACGGCCGCCGACAGCAACGTGGCCTGCCTGTCGGTCGAAGGCACCTTCGACGACTGCCAGTCGATCGTGAAAGGCCTGTTCGGCGACGATCAGTTCCGAACGGCGGTGGACCTGTCGGGCGTCAACTCGATCAACTTCGCGCGGATCATCGCCCAGGCGGTCTACTACTTCACGGCCGCCGTGGCGCTGGGCGCGCCGAAACGCGAGATCGCCTTCTGCGTCCCGACCGGCAACTTCGGCGACGCCTTCGCCGGCTGGGTGGCCAGGCAGATGGGCCTGCCGATCGCTCGGATCGTCGTGGCCACCAACAGCAACGACATCATGGCCCGCGCCTTCGAGGAGGGCCGCTACGCGCGCGGCGTCGTGGCCGCCACCCAGTCGCCCGCCATGGACATCCAGATCGCCTCCAACTTCGAGCGACTCTACTTCGAGAGCGTCCGGCGTGACGGCGTGGAGACAGGCCGCGCCTTCCGCGCCTTCTCGGAGACTGGCTCGCTGGACCTGCCGCCGGCCGCGCTGGCCGCGATGAAGGAGCTGTTTTCCGGCGCCTCGGTGACCGAGGCCGACACCGCCCGCACCATCCTGGCGACGCTGAACGAGACGGGCGAGACGATCGACCCGCACACCGCCGTCGCCGTCGCCGCCGCCAATCGTGCGACCGTGCCGGACGGCGTGCCGCTGGTGGTGCTGTCGACGGCGCATCCGGCCAAATTCCCGGAAGCCGTGCAGGCGGCGACCGGGTCGGAGCCGCCGACCCCGGCCTCGGCCCGCGGCCTGGCCGGCAAGCCAGAGCGCTTCGACCGCCTGCCCGCCGACGCCGAGGCGATCAAGGCCTACATCCGCGACTTCGCCCGCACGTGACCGCCCGCCTGCATACGCTGGGCAACGGCGTGCGGGTGATCTGCGACCCGATGCCGGGACTTGAGACCCTGGCGCTTTCGGTCGTCGCCGGCCGCGGCGCCCGCTACGAGGACGAGCGGCATTGCGGCTGGTCGCACCTGCTCGAACACATGGTGTTCAAGGGCGCCGGGCGGCGCTCGGCCCGCGAGATCGTCGAGGCGATCGAGAGCGAAGGCGGCCAGCTGAACGCCGCCACGGGCTATGAGCGGACCAGCTTCCAGACCCGCGCCCTGCGGGGCGGCCTGCCGCTGGCGATGGAGGTCACCGCCGATCTGCTTCTGCGCCCGACGCTGGAGGCGGACGACCTCGTCCGCGAGAAGCAGGTGGTCGGCCAGGAGATCGCCGAGGCCGCCGACACGCCCGACGACCTGGTTTTCGAGCTGGCCCAGGAACAGGCCTTCGCCGGTCAGTCGCTCGGTCGCCCGATCCTGGGCACGGTGACGTCGCTCAAGCCCGCCACACCCGCGTCGCTGGCCGACTGGCGCGCGGCCCTCTACGCCCCGGATCGCCTGATCGTCAGCGCCGCCGGCGCGGTGGACGAGGATGAACTGCTGCGGCTGGCGGACGCGCAATTCGGCCATCTGCCAGTCGAGACCGGCGCGCCGCCGCCCGCCGCCGCGACCTTCACCGGCGGCGTGGCAGCCAAGGGACGCCGGCTCGAACAGGCGCATCTGGTGCTGCTGCTGCCCGCCGTCGGGGCGGCGGACGACGACTACTTCGTGCTGAGGGTCTTCGCCGAGGCGTTGGGCGGCGGCATGTCCTCGCGCCTGTTCCAGGAGGCGCGCGAGAAGCGCGGCCTGGCCTATGCGATCGACGCCTACGCCGACACCTACGAGGATACCGGCATGCTGGGCGTCTACGCCGGCTGCGCGGCGGCCGACACCGCGGAGCTGGCCCGGATCTGCGCCCAGCAGCTGCAGGATCTTGCCGCTCACGTGGGCGCCGCCGAGCTGGCCCGCGCCAAGGCCCAGCTGAAGGCCTCGATGTTCATGGGCCGCGAGCAACCGCTGTCCCGCGCCGAACAGGCCGCCGGCCAGACCCTGATGTTCGGCCGCCTCTACCCCGCCGCCGAACTCGCCGCCGCCATCGACGCCGTGTCGGCCGCCGACTTCGCGCGCTTGGGCGAGCGGATGCTTGGGCCGAAGCGGTCGGTGGTGTCGGTGCTGGGCTCAAAGGCGGCCATGAGCGCGCCGGACGCGTTCGAGCGGGCGGCGTTCAGGTAGGGCGGGCAGGTCTTCCGGTTGGGCCGTGGGGCGCCGGCGTCCGAAACCGACGGTAGCGGACCTGCCCGCTTGCGCGAGCTGCTGACCGGCGCCTGCCCTCCCCCTTTTCCGCTCATCCTCGCGTCCGCGAGCATGAGCGGAGTGGGAGGGGGAGCGATTGCCCCCGCTCTTGCCCCATTCCGCGATGCGCGCCACGCTCCGCCCATGTCGCTGCTCGAGTGGATCTCGGCCGAGCCGTCGCTGACGCTGAACGGAGAGGGCATTCGCCTTCGCCCGCCGCGGCGGCGGGACTATGCCGAATGGGCGGCGCTGCGGCAGGCGTCGCGGAGCTTCCTGCAGCCGTGGGAGCCGACCTGGTCGCCGGACGAGCTGACGCTGAACGCCTACCAGCGGCGAATGTCGGCCTGGCGGCGCGGGCGCGAGCTGGACCAGATGTACGCCTTCTTCGTCTATCGCGAGGCGGACGACGCCCTGACCGGCGGCATCACCGTCAACAACATCCGCCGCGGCGTCGCCCAGATGGGGACCGTCGGCTACTGGTGCGCCCAGGCCCACGCCCGCAACGGCCACACGCTGGCGGCGCTGAGGGCGGTGATCCCGTTCGCCTTTGGCCCGCTGGGCCTGCACCGGCTGGAGGCGGCCTGCCTGCCGACCAACGACGCCTCCGCCAGCCTGCTGCTGAAGGCCGGTTTCACTGAGGAAGGCTACGCGAAGGCTTATCTGAAAATTAACGGCGATTGGCGAGACCATCGCCTATTCGGACTGGTGACGCGCGAGACGACGCGACCCCGTCCATGGGAGGGCCTTCAAGGCTAGCGCCAATATGCGGCCGCAAGGGCAGGATCGCCGAATTTGGGACGCCGCGGCGACGCTCGAGGCGCTCGGCGGCGCGCAGGTCGCGCTGTGGGTCTGGGAGCCCGAGGACGACCGCATCCGCCTGTACGGCGCCGCCCGGCAGCTGGGTCTCGGCCCGCTCGCGCCCGACTGTTCCTCCGCCGCCTTCCGCGCCCTGGCCCTGCCGGCCGATCGCGCCGCCGCCGAGGAATTGCTGCGCGTCCAGGAGCCCGGCGTGGAGATCGCTGTCCGCATGAGGATGCGCGGCGGCGAGACCTGCCTGTGGCGTGGCGTTTGGCTCGAGGAAGGCGTTCGCGCCTCCGGCGTGGTGGCGCCGGAAACCAAGTTCGCCGCCTCCGAAGCCGATGCGCTGACCGGCCTGCTCGACCGCAAGAGCTTCGTCGCCCGGGCCCGGGAGCGGCTGGCCGCGCCTGCCCGTCAGACCCTGGTCGTCGCCGACCTCGACCGCCTGCGCCGCCTGAACGAGGCGCTGGGCCATGAACGCGCCGATCTGGTGCTGGCGGCGCTGGGCTCGCGACTGGCGGCGGCCTTCGGCGGCGACGCCCTGCTGGCCCGCATCGGCGAGGATGAGTTCGCGGTCATGGTCTCGGGCGATCCCGACCCGGCCGAGCGGCTTCGCAAGGCGCTGGAACAGCCGCTGCGCGTCGCCGGCTTCGACATCCTGCCCACCCTCGCCGTGGGCGCCGTCGAGGCCGAGGGCGGCCAGGACGCGCCTGAGGCGGCCGAACTGCTGCGTCGCGCCGAACTGGCGGTCGAGGCCGCCAAGTCCGAGGGCCTCGGCGGCGGCGCCGCCTATGGCCGAGCCATGGAAAGCGACGGTCTTTCGCAGCTGGCCCTGGAGGCAGACCTTCGCGGCGCCGTGGCCCGGGGCGAGATGACGCCCTACTACCAGCCGGTCGTGCGTCTGCAGGACGGCAAGCTGACCGGCTTCGAAGCCCTGTGCCGCTGGCGTCATCCACGCCGGGGCATCATCCCGCCCGACGACTTCCTGCCGCTGGCCGAGGAGCTCGGCCTGATGGACGAGCTGGGCGCCCACATGATCCGCACCTCGGCCCGTCAGTTGGCCGCCTGGCGCGCCAGCCATTCGGCCGCCGGCGACCTGACCGTCAGCGTCAACCTGTCGACCGGCGAGATCCACCGTCCTGGCCTGATCGACGACGTCACCGGCCTGATCGCCAAACATCGCCTGCCGCCCGGCTCGCTGAAGCTGGAGATCACCGAGAGCGACATCATGCGCGACCCCGAAGCGGCGGCGAAGGTGCTGCGCGCTCTGCGGGCCGGCGGCGCGGGCCTGGCGCTCGACGACTTCGGCACCGGCTTTTCCTCGCTCAGCTACCTGACCCGCCTGCCCTTCGACACCCTGAAGATCGACCGCTACTTCGTGCGCACCATGAGCAGCAACGAGGGCTCGGCCAAGATCGTCAAGTCGGTGGTCAAGCTGGGCCAGGACCTCGACCTCGAGGTCGTCGCCGAGGGCGTCGAGAACGCCGGCATGGCCGCCCAGCTGATGGAGCTGGGCTGTGACTACGGCCAGGGCTTCGGTTACGCCCCGGCCCTGTCGCCGCAGGAAGCCGAGGTCTACCTCAACGAAAGCTACGTCGACGGCGCCGCGCCGGTCCGGCGTCAGGGTTAAATGTCTCCGCTCATCCCGCCGAATGGCGGGACCCAGATGAGGGTAAGATCGGTCAGGATCCTGACCTGAGTCCTGCGCCATGTGATCTGGGTCCCGGCATTCGCCGGGATGAGCGGGGGTGATCAAGCCCGCCCCCCCTCCATGGCCAGCATGGCCGGGCTGATGCCGAGCTTCTCCAGCGCCTGGGCCCACTTGTGCTCATGGTCGTCGCCGAACAGCAGGGCTTCGTCCGGATCGCAGACCAGCCAGACGCTCTCGCGCACCTCGGCCTCCAGCTGGCCGGGGCCCCAGCCGGCGTAGCCGAGGGCCAGGAAGGCCTTCCGGGGCGCCGCCTCGCCCGTCAGGGCCTGGAGGACGTCCTTGGTGGTGGTCAGGGCCAGACCGCCGCCGACCTCCAGGCTGACCCCGTCACAGAGATAGTCGTCGGTGTGCAGCACGAAGCCGCGCTCGCGCTCCACCGGGCCGCCGACCAGCACCGGCTCGTCGGCGACGCGGCGGATCGGGCGCTCGACGCCGATCTTCTCGAACAGATCCTCGAGCGTCAGGCCGCCGACCGGCCGGTTCACGGCCAGGCCGATGGCGTGCTCCTCGTCATGGGCGCAGAGAAAGACGACCGACCGCTCGAAGCGCGGATCGCCGATGCCGGGCATGGCGATCAGCAGGCGGCCGGAGAGGAACTCTGAATCCGCTGGCTGGTTCATGACCTGATGATTGGCGCCGATGGCGGCCAATTCAAGTCGGCGGCTTGGCGGAACCGCGCGCTGCCTCTATTTCGATCGTCGAACGGGATTATCCCGCAGGGAGAGATCACATGACCATCAAGGCCGGCGACAAGCTGCCCGACGCGACCTTCATGACGAGCGGCCCGGAAGGCCCCCGCCCGATCACCTCCGACGAGCTGTTCAAGGGCAAGACGGTCGCCCTGCTCGCCGTCCCGGGCGCCTTCACCCCGACCTGCTCGGCCAAGCACCTGCCGGGCTTCAAGGAGCACGCGGCCGACCTGCGGGCCAAGGGCGTCGACGCCATCGCCTGCGTCTCGGTCAACGACGTCTTCGTGATGAAGGCCTGGGGCGCCGATCAGGGCGTTGGCGACGACATCATCATGCTGGCCGACGGCAACGGCGACTTCACCAAGGCGCTGGGCCTGGAGATGGACGGCAGCAAGTTCGGCATGGGCACGCGCAGCCAGCGCTACTCGATGATCGTCAAGGACGGCGTCGTCGACACCCTGAACGTCGAGGCCGGCGGCGAGTTCAAGGTCTCGTCCGCGGACTACATGCTGGCGCAGCTGTAGGGCTGGCGACATCGGAAGACGTAAGGGGCCGGCGGAGACGCCGGCCCTTTTTCGTGCGCACGGCTTCGCCGCTTCACGAGGTTTGCCTGTGAAGGTGGGGAGGTGGTGCGGAGCGCTCCGGTCTTGCCCGGATGTCTGTGTGTGCAAGGTGCAAGAGTGGGAAAGGCCGTGACGCTCCGCGAAGGTCGTTATCCGGAAGCTTCCGCTCGGCAGCCGTATTCGGGCTTAGCCGGAGCGCCTCCGACGGGCGGGAGCCTGGCATGGCTTCCCCGGACCGCGTGAGTAACCCCCTCACGCCTGTCCCCGCTCGACCTCCATCCCGCCGCCGCCAAGGTCGCCGGCCTGAGCGCCCTCCCCGTGCGATGGAACCCGCAGAGGATGCGGGAGGGCAAAGGGGGGGTGGATCGAATGCGATCTATCCCCCCATTTTCTTCCTCCCCCACTGGGAGAGGGGGACCATGCGGAGCATGGTGGAGAGGGATGCACGGACAGCGAAGGGCTTGGCGAGACCTGGATGAAGCCGAACGCGGCGCCCGGCTGTCCGACCGCCGCGCATCCCGCTCCACCTCCCTCCGGGTGGTCCCCCTCTCCCAAAACGGGAGAGGAAAGAAGGGCGAGAAGCTAGAGCTCCACGTCCAGCGCCGCCGCGCCCTGGGTCACCGCCGGGACGAGCCCCGGCGCGCCGGTCAGCACCTGCTCGGCGTAGAAGGTCCACAGCGGCCTGTAGGCCTCGTCCGCCCGCGCCATCTTTAGCAGCATCCAGCCGCCGACCACGTCGCCGCACAGCTTGAGGAAGCTGGTCGCGCCGGCCAGGGCGTCCGGTCCGCCTTTCCGGTCGGCCAGCCAGGCCGCGGCGCGCTCCACCGCCTCGACTCCGGCCAGCAATCGCGCCTCTTCGCCCGCGTCGCCGCGCATCTCGGCGATCAGCGCGGTCATCGCCGCGCCGCCGGCCATCGACAGCTTGCGGCCGACCAGGTCGATCGCCTGGATGCCGTTGGTCCCCTCATAGATCGGCAGGATGCGGGAGTCGCGATAGTGCTGGGCCGCGCCGGTCTCCTCGATGAAGCCCATGCCGCCATGGATCTGCAGCCCCAGCGAAGCGGCCTCGACGCCCACGTCGGTCGACCAGCCCTTGGCGATCGGGGTCAACAGCTCCTCGCGCAGCTTCGCCGAGTCCCGCGCCTCGGGCGTACCGGCGTGGCGGGCGAGGTCGGCGGCGACGGCGGTCGACAGGCAGATGGCCCGCGCCGCCTGGGTCTTGGCCTTCATGAGCACCAGGGTGCGACGAACGTCGGGGTGATCGAAAATCGGCGCATGGCTCTGGCCGGTCCAGGCGGAGCGACCCTGCTTGCGCTCCTTCGCGAAGGTCAGCGCCTGCTGGTACGCCCGCTCGGCGATACCCACGCCCTGGGTCCCGACCTGCAGGCGGGCGGCGTTCATCATCGTGAACATGGCCGCCAGGCCCTGATGCGGCGCGCCGACCAGCTCGGCCCGCGCGCCCTCGAAGGCCATCACGCAGGTCGGTGAAGCGTGGATGCCCAGCTTGTGCTCGATGCTGACCGGGCGCACGTCATTGCGACGGCCGAGCGCGCCGTCCTCGCCGACCAGCACCTTGGGGGCCAGGAACAGCGAGATGCCGCGGCTGCCCTCCGGCGCGTCCGGCAGGCGGGCGAGGACCAGGTGGACGATGTTGTCCGCCGCGTCGTGGTCGCCCCAGGTGATGAAGATCTTCTGGCCGGTCAGGCGCCAGCCGCCCTCGCCGTCCGGCTCGGCGCGGGTGGCCAGGGCGGCGAGGTCCGAACCGGCCTGCGGCTCGGTCAGGTTCATGGTGCCGGTCCATTCGCCGCTGACCAGCCGGGGCAGATAGAGCGCCTTCTGGCGGTCCGTGCCGTGGGCCGCCAGCGCCTCGATGGCGCCCTGGGTCAGCATCGGGCAGAGCCCGAAGGCGAGGCTGGCGGCCTGGATCATTTCGAAGACGCCGATCTCCAGCGTCTTGGGCAGGCCCTGGCCGCCGAATTCCGGCTCGGCCGACAGGCTATTCCAGCCGCCGGCCGCGAACTGGCGATAGGCGTCGGCGAAACCGGGGGCGGCGGTCACCACGCCGTTGGCATAGGTCGCCCCTCGCAGGTCGCCCTGGCGGTTCAGCGGTGCGACGACGCCGGCGGCGAAGTCCCCCGCGGCTTCCAGAATCGCGGCTGCGGTCTCGCTGTCGGCGTCCGGGAACACCGCCGCCAGCCGATCGTAGCCCGCGGCCCCGAGGGCGGCGGCGAGGTCGCGAAGCGGCGGGCGGTAGGTCATGGTGCGTCTCCTGCGGCGATGGCGTTCTAGAGCCTGTGGCCACCCGCGCCAAAGCCCTGATTTCATCCAAGCCTTGCCGCGACGAGGGCTTCAAGGTGTCTAGCGCCGGCGCCCGTCGGGCCGCGAGTCGTCCGCCGCCCGGGTCGGCGCGTCGCGGGCCGATGGGAATTCGGAAAAGCCCTTTCGTCGCCCTGAGATCGGCCTATGTCTGTAACAGGCCACATGACAGAAGGGACCGCATGAACCGTCCGCTCATCGCAGGATTGGCTTTGATGGTCATGGCCCTCGCGCCGGTCGCCTCGGCCGCGCCCTCGATCGAGCCGGACAGGATGCCGGCCGGGACCTACGTCCTTGATCCCCAGCACGCCAGCCTGATCGCGCGGGTGAAGCACGGCGGCTTCTCCAACTTCACCGTCCGCTTCCGGGTGACCGAGGCGAGCTACCAGTGGGACCCCGCCGCTCCACAAGCCGCCGAGGTGCGGGCCGCCGTCGATCCCGCGTCCTTCGATTCCGGCCTGCCCAAGGATGATCCAGGCCTGGCCAGGGCCTTTCTGCAGGTCGACCGTTTTCCGACCGCCACCTTCGTCTCGACTTCGATTCAGCCCGGCGAGGGCGGGCGCGGGACCATGGCCGGCGATCTGACCCTGCACGGCGTCACCAGGCCCGTGACCTTCGACGTGACCTGGAACGGCTATGACGCGGGCATCTTCGGACGACGATCCGGCTTCTCGGCGCGCGGCGCGATCCGGCGCTCGGATTTCGGGATCGACCACCTGCTTCGACCGCCGCTCGGGTTCGTCGGCGACGATGTGGAGTTGATCCTCGAGCTAGAGTTCGTGAAGAAATGATCGGGAACCTCTCGGAGCACCCATGACCCAGGCCCGCTACTCGACCGTCGCCATCATCCTGCACTGGCTGATCGCCGCCCTGCTCGTCTGGATCGTACTGCTCGGCTGGGAGGCCGAGGATCTGCGCGGGACGGCCAAGATGGTCCCGCTGCAACTGCACAAGCCGTTGGGCATCCTCGTCCTGCTGCTGACGCTGGCGCGACTGGCCTGGCGCCGCGTCCGTCCGGCGCCGCCGCTGAATCCCGGCCTCAAGCCGTGGGAACGGAACCTGGCCAAGGCCGTCCACATCGGCTTCTACCTGCTGCTGCTGCTCATCCCGCTGACCGGCTGGGCGATGGTGTCGGCCAGCGCCCTGATCATCCAGTACCCGATCAACATGTTCGGCCTGTTCGACTGGCCGGCGATCCCGTGGCTGTACGAGATGGCCGCCGAGCCTCGGCACGACATCCATGAGCAGTTCGAAACGGTGCACAAGCTGGCCGCCAAGGTCATCATCTATGGCCTGATCCCCCTGCACATCCTGGGCGCGCTGAAGCACCAGTTCATCGACAAGCACAATGACCTGGCCCGGATGATCCCGTTCCTGGCCCGCAAGGACGCGGTGTGAAGACCTTCCTCCCCGCCCTGGCCGTCGCCGCCGCGCTCGCGGGACCCGCCCTCGCGGCCCCGGCGCCGGCCTGGACCGTCGATCGGGCGGCCTCGAAGGTGACCTTCGCCTCCAGTTTCGACGGCGGCGCGTTCACCGGCCAGTTCCGCGGCTGGAACGCCGCCATCCGCTTCGACCCCGCCAACCTGGCGGGTTCGTCGGTGACGGCGACCTTCGACATGGGATCGGCGGAGACGGGCGACGCCACCCGCGACCAGGCCCTGCTGGAGCCCGACTGGTTCAGCGCTCGCGCCTTCCCCAAGGCGACGTTCGCCGCCACGTCGTTCAAGGCGCTCGGCGGCGGAAAGTACCTGGCGACGGGAGCCCTGACGGTGCGCGGGGTCACGAAGCCGTTGACCCTGCCCTTCACGCTCGTCATCACCGGCGATACGGCGAGGATGACCTCCAGCGTGGGGATCAACCGTCTGGCGTTCGGCGTGGGACAGGGCGATTGGAAGACGACCGAGGTCGTGCCGGGAACGGTGACGGTGAACATCAACCTGACGGCGAAGCGCTCGCGGTAGCGCGCGCCGCTCAGGCCCTGCGCGCCGGCGGCCTGGTCATCCTGCCGACCGAGACCGTGTATGGCCTCGCGGCCGACGCGGCGAACCCTCGCGCCGTGGCGGCGGTCTACGAGGCCAAGGGCCGGCCGAGCTTCAATCCCCTGATCGCGCATGTCGACAGCGCCGAGGCCGCCGGACGTATCGCGGTGCTGGACGATCGGGCCCAGGCGCTGGCGGCGGCCTTCTGGCCCGGACCGCTGACGCTCGTGGCGCCAGTCGCCGACGCCGCGGCGGTCTGCGATCTGGCCCGGGCGGGGCTCGACACGGTGGCCGTTCGCGTGCCCGGCCATCCGCTGTCGCGCGCCCTGCTGGCGGCGTTCGGCGGTCCGGTCGTGGCGCCCTCGGCCAACCGTTCGGGGCGTCCGAGCCCGACCCGCTACGCCGACGCCATGGAGGAGACCGGCGACCGGGCGGCGGCTTCACTGGACGGCGGCCCCTGCGCCGTCGGGCTGGAGTCGACGGTCGTCGCCCTGCTGCCCGGCGAGCCCGCGCGACTGCTGCGCCCCGGCTCTGTCACTCGCGCCGAGATCGAGGCGCTGATCGGTCCGCTGGCGGAGGCGGAGGCGGACGCGAAGCGCTCCCCCGGCCGGCTGGCCCTGCACTATGCGCCGGACGCGCCGGTGCGGGTCAACGAGACTTCCGCCGCGCCCGGCGAGGCCTTCCTCGCCTTCGGCCCGTCGGACAGCCCATTCAACCTCAGTCCCACGCGCGACCTCGCCGAGGCCGCGGCCAATCTGTTCGCGATGCTGCGGGCGGCGGACCGAACGAAGCCGTCGGCGATCGTCGTCGCGCCGATTCCCGACGACGGCCTGGGCGAGGCCATCAACGACCGGCTGCGCCGGGCGGCTGGCCACGTCGGCTGACGACGGGCGGCGAACGAGATAGGATCAGGCCATGACCATCTCCGTCCCCGCCGACGTCATCTCCCGCCTGAAGGCCGTGCTCGGCGAGGGCGGCTGGAGCCAGGATCCCGAGCGCATCGCGCCCAAGCTGGTCGAGTGGCGCGGACGCTGGACCGGGACGACGCCGCTGCTGGCGCTGCCGAAATCGACCGCCGAGGTCGCCGCCGTGGTCGGCATCTGCGCCGAGAGCGGGACCGCGATCACGCCGCAGGGCGGCAACACCGGCCTCGTCAGCGGCCAGATCCCGCAGGGCGAGATCCTGCTGTCGACCGAGCGGCTGCGCGCCATCCGCGACATCGACGGCTTCGACGACGTCATCGTCGCCGAGGCCGGGGTGACGCTGGCCGCCGTGCACGAAGCCGCCGCCGCGATTTCGCGCCGTTTCCCGCTGGGTCTGGCGTCGGAGGGCTCGGCGACCGTGGGCGGGGTGATCTCGACCAACGCCGGCGGCACCCAGGTGCTGCGTTACGGCACGACCCGCAATCTGGTGCTGGGCCTCGAGGCCGTGCTGCCGAACGGCGAGATCTGGAATGGCCTCAAGCGGCTGCGCAAGGACAACACCGGCTACGACCTCAAGCAGCTGCTGATCGGCGCCGAGGGCACGCTGGGCGTGATCACCGCCGCCAGCCTGAAGCTGTTTCCGATGCTACCGTCCCGGGCCACCGCCGTCGTCGGACTGAGGAGCCCGCACGACGCCATCAAGCTGCTCGCCCGCGCCAAGGAGGAGACCGGCGGGGCCGTCGAGGCCTTCGAGCTGATGGGGCGCCTCGGCGTCGGCTTCGCCATACGCAACATCCCCGGCCTGCGCGAGCCGCTTGAGGCCGAGCATCCCTGGTACGTGCTGGTCGAGACCGCCAGCGGCGAGCCCGGCGCAGCCGAGGGCGCGATGGAGCGGCTGCTCGGCTCTGCGCTGGAGGACGGCCTGATCCAGGACGCGGCCATCGCCCAGACGGAGACCCAGGCGAAGGCGTTCTGGGCCGTGCGCGAGAACCAGTCCGGCGGCCAGAAGGCCGAGGGCGCGGCCTGGAAGCACGATGTCTCCATCCCGGTCTCGCGCATCGCCGACTTCATCGACCGCGCGTCGGCGGCGGTGATGACGCTGGACCCGACCCTGCGCATCGTCGCCTTCGGCCATGTCGGCGACGGCAATGTCCACTACGACGTGCTGCGGGCCGAGGGCGGCTCGGACGAGGCGCACAACGCCCGGCGCGACGAAGGGTCAAGGATCGTCCACGACATCGTCGCCAGCATGGACGGCTCGATCAGCGCCGAGCATGGCCTGGGCGCCGCCAAGACCGCCGACGCCCTGCGCTACAAGTCCGGCGTCGAGGTCGAGGCCCTGCGCGCCATCCGGTCCGCGCTCGATCCGAAGCGGATCATGAATCCGCGGGTGCTGTTCTAGCGCTCGCAGCGCGGCGGCGGCCGGTCCGGCGTCGCGACGCGACCGCGGGAGTCCGGCTTCACGACCGTCCAGTCAGCCGCCCAGTATGTGCCGCGCGCTTCGCGCTGCAGATAGAGCACCATCGTCACCGGCAGGCGGTAGGCCGAGGCCATCAGGGCGCGCACTTCGATCATGCGCGGCAGCGGCCGGCCGTCGAGCACGCGCTCGACCCGGACCGTCATCTGGCGCCGTCCGCCCACATAGAGGGCGGTCTCGTCCGGCGTCGGATCCATTTCGTAGTAGCTCAGGAATTCGCCATAGGCCTTCACCTCGCCGACCACGACCAGGTCGTGGCAGACCCGCCCGTCGCGCAGCTGCAGCTGCGCCGCCGCCGGGCCCGCGGTCAGCAGGCTTGCGGCGAGGAGCGGCGGGACGATCCCGGCCCGCATCAGATGTCCCTGGGCCTGTCTTCGGCGGTGACGGCCGGCGGCCTGGGCGTCGCGCCAGGCGTTTCGAACTTCAGGTGGAAGCCCGTGATCATCCAGACCTTGTCCTTGCCCTTGGCCAGGATGGTCTCGGTCAGCACGGTCGCCTGCGGATAGCTGTAGGCGTGAACCAGGGAGGCGGTCGTCCGCCCATTGGTGCTGTTGAAACTCCAGCTGCGGTTGGCGACCGCCGTCGGCGCGCCGGGCGGCAACTGCGCGCGGATCGCGGCGAGCTGGCCCAGGGCGGCGGGCGTCTTCAGGTCCGGGCCGAGGTCCGGATTGGCGGACAGGTCGGCGCCCGTGCGGATCTGTTCATAGAGGCCCCTCGCCTTGGCGTCCGCGACCGGGTCCACCTTGAGCATCCCGCACGCCGACACGCTCGCGGCGAGGACGATGGCGGGAAACACGGCGCGCATGAGCAGGCCTCCTCAGGACGCGGTCAATCCTGCGCCGGACCTCCGACGCGGGCAAGCGCATCCGGCGCCGGAAGCGCTGGCCATCGTCGCCCTGGCGTCCTATCAGCCCCGCCATGCTGATGGTCATCTCGCCCGCCAAGGCGCTCAACTTCGAGCCGCCGTCCCGAACGCTGCCGCTGACCACGCCGGCGATGAAGGAGGACATCGCGGCGCTGGACGCGGTGACCCGCAAACTGCGGCCGTCCGACCTGCGCCGGCTGATGGACCTGTCTGAACCATTGGCCAAGCTGAACCACGCGCGTTTCCAGGCCTTCGACCCGTCGGTCGAGGACGGCCTGCAGGCGGCGATCGCCTTCAATGGCGACGTCTACGCGGGCCTCGACGCGCGGTCGCTGGACGGCAAGGGCTTCGCCTTCGCCCAGAAGCACCTGCGCATCCTGTCGGGGCTCTACGGCCTGCTGCGGCCGGCCGACGCCATCCAGCCCTATCGGCTGGAGATGGGGACGCGGCTGAAGACGAAGCGCGGCAAGAGCCTCTACGACTTCTGGGGCGACCGCATCGCGCTGGCGCTGAACGAGGCGGCGGACGGTCACCGGGAGAAGACCCTGATCAATCTGGCCAGCCAGGAGTATTTCGGCGCGGTCGACGCCCGCGCCCTGACCCTGCCGGTGATCACCTGCCGATTCTTCGAGGAGAAGGACGGCGTCGCGCGCCAGATCAGCTTCTTCGCCAAGAAGGCCCGCGGCCTGATGGCCCGCTATGCCATCGACAACCGGATCGAGAAGGCCGCCGACCTCAAGGCCTTCGACGTCGCCGGCTACACCTGGCGCAAGGACCTGTCGTCCGACCACGACTGGGTGTTCCAGCGCCCCTACACGCCGCCGAAATAGAAATTCATCGATAGATGAAATATATGTCCTCGCGATGGGCGGCGGGGTCGTTTATGCTGCGCTGCAACATAAGAATGAAGGCAGTGAAGCCATGGACCACGGGCTCAAGGGCCAGGTCGCCGTCGTCACCGGCTCGACGAGCGGCATCGGACTCGGACTCGCCGAAGCCCTCGCCCAGCAGGGCGTCAGCGTCGTGCTCAACGGACTGGGCGACCGGGACGAGATCGAGGCGGTTCGCGCCGGCATGTCGGCCCGCAACGGCGTGGAGGTGCTCTATCACGACGCCGACATGACCCAGCCCCACCGCATCGCCGACCTGGTCGGTTCGACCCGCAACGCCTTCGGCCGGCTGGACATCCTGGTGAACAACGCCGGCATTCAGCATGTCGCGCCGGTCGACGAGTTCCCGACCGAGCAGTGGGACCGCATCATCGCCATCAACCTGACCTCGGCCTTTCACGCCACGAAGGCGGCGATCCCGCCGATGAAGGCCGCCGGCCGCGGGCGGATCGTCAACATCGCCTCGGCCCACGGCCTGGTCGCCTCGCCGTTCAAGAGCGCCTACGTCGCCGCCAAGCACGGCGTCATCGGCTTCACCAAGTCCGCCGCCCTGGAAGTGGCGCAGCAGGGCGTGACCTGCAACGCCATCTGCCCCGGCTATGTGAAGACGCCGCTGGTCGAGGCCCAGATCGCCGACCAGGCGAAGGCCCGCGGGATCAGCGAGGAGGAGGTGATGAAGACCGTCATCCTCGCCGCTCAGCCGACCAAGCAGTTCGTCACTGTCGATCAGCTGGCGGGCCTGTTGCTGTACCTGGTCTCGGACGCCGGCGCGTCCGTCAACGGCGCCGCGCTCAGCGTGGACGGCGGTTGGACGGCGGCGTAGAGCAGCCGCCCGCGCCGCGCCGACCCGAAAGCCCGAGTTCCTTGACCACCGTCCCGATCCTTCAGCGTCCCGTTCCCACCGTCGGCGTGGTCTGCCTCAAGGGCGACCAGGTCCTGCTGATCAAGCGGGGCACGCCGCCGCGGCTGGGCCAGTGGAGCCTGCCCGGCGGTCGCATCGAGTGGTCGGAGACCGTCACCGACGCCGCCCTGCGTGAGCTTAGGGAAGAGACCGGCGTCGACGCCGAACTCATCGGCCTGCTCGACGTGGTCGACGGCGTCTTCACCTCCCGCGAGTCGGGAGCGGTGACGCGCCATTTCGTGATGATCGACTACGCCGCCCGCTGGACCCGCGGCGAGCCCGTCGCCGGCGACGACGCCGCCGAGGCCGCTTTCTTCACCCGCGAGGCGGCCATGGCCGCCGTCGAGTGGGACGAGACCCGCCGGGTGATCGCCCAGGCGTTCGAGCGCTTCGCCGCTTGACGGACCGCGCGCCAGCCGCTTCTTGACGTCCAAACAGATGTTTCAAGACGGGAGCGACGGACCATGGCCTACAAGCCCTTCGACCTGACCGGGAAGGTCTCGCTGATCACTGGCGGCAACGGCGGCATCGGCTTTGGCATGGCCGAGGCCCTGGCCGCATCCGGCTCCGACATCGTGATCTGGGGCTCGAACCCCGAGAAGACGCAGGCGGCCGAAGGCAGGCTGCTGGCCCACGGCGTGCGGGTGAAGGCCCAGATCGTCGACTGCGCCGACGAGGCCCAGGTGGTCGCGGGCATGGCCGAGGCCGTGACGGCCATGGGCCGCATCGACACGGTCATCGCCAACGCTGGACGCGGCCGCGGCGCGGCCTCGTTCGCCGAGATGTCGACCGAGACCTGGAAGTACAACATGGCCCTCAATCTCGACGGCGTGTTCTGGACCCTGCGCGAAGCGGCCAAGCACATGATCGAACGGGCCAAGGCCGGCGATCCCGGCGGCTCGCTCATGGGCGTGGCCTCGCTGGCCGCCATCGAGGGCGCGGCCCGCAACGAAGCCTATGCCGCCACCAAGGGCGGCGTGATCTCGATGATGAAGTCGATCGCGGTTGAACACGCTCGATACGGCGTTCGCGCCAACTCGATCCTGCCCGGCTGGATCGCGACCGACATGACCGCCGGCGCCCAGGACAACGACACCTTCACCACCAAGGTCATCAGCCGCGTGCCGATGCGCCGCTGGGGCGAGCCCGAGGACTTCGGCGGCATCGCCGTCTACCTCGCCTCGGACGCCTCGAAGTTCCACACCGGCGACACCTTCCTGATCGACGGCGGCTACGCGATCTTCTAGCCGCGGGAAGATGACGCGGCGTCACCATTGAGCGCCCGCTTCCGCTGGCGCAGGATGGTTTCAAACGAGACTAGGGAAACGCCGTTATGTCACTTCGCACGCCGCTTTGCGATCTGCTCGACATCGAGCATCCGATCCTGCTCGCCGGGATGGGCGGGGTGTCCTACGCCGAGCTGGCGGCGGCAGTGAGCAACGCCGGCGGCTACGGCGTGCTCGGCATGGCCGGCCGCGGCCCGGACTTCATCCGCGAGCAGATGCGCCAGGTGAAGAGCCTCACCGACCGGCCGTTCGGCGTCGACCTGCTGGCCGCCAGCCCCGAGAGCCTGACCGACAGCGTCGACGTCATCATCGAGGAAGGCGCCAGCGCCTTCATCGCCGGTCTCGGCATCCCGATGCCGATCATGGAGAAGCTCAAGGCGGCGGGCCTCAAGGTCATGGTCGTCTGCGGGGCCGTGAAACACGCGGTGAAAGCCGAACAGGCCGGCTGCGACGCCGTCATCTGTCAGGGCGGCGAAGGCGGCGGCCACACGGGCCTGGTCGGCTCCCTGCCGCTGATCGCCCAGGCCGTGGAGGCGGTGAGGATCCCGGTGGTCGGGGCCGGCGGTCTCTATGACGGCCGAGGCCTGGCCGCCTGCCTGGCCCTGGGCGCCCAGGGCGTCTGGATGGGCACGCGCTTCATCGCCAGCGAGGAGGCCCACGCCGGCGACCTTTACCGCCAGACGATCGTCGAGGCGGCCGACGAGGACACCGTCCGCACCCGCTGCTACAGCGGCAAGCCGATGCGGGTGAAGAAGAACCCCTATGTCGAGGACTGGGAAAGCCGCCCCGCAGACATCCAGCCCTTCCCGATCCAGGCCGGCATTAGCATCCAGAACAACGCCATGGGCGGGATCGGCGGCCAGACCGAGAACCTCGATCCCGACAAGTCCTGCTTCGCCATGGGTCAAAGCGCGGGCGGTGTCCGCGACGTCGCGCCGGCCGGCGACATCGTCCGCCGGCTGATGGCCGAGGCCCACGCCGCCATCAACCACGTCGCCGCCATCGACGCGGCCAGTCCCGCGGTCGCGAAGGTCGCGGCGGAATGACGGTCTACGCCCTGGCGCAGATCAGCGTGCACGACCGCGAGGCCTACGGTCGGTATCAGGCGCGGTTCATGGACGTGTTTCAGCGGTTCAGGGGGCGACTGCTCGCCGCCGACGAGGCCCCGACCGTGATGGAGGGCGACTGGCCCCATCAGAAGGTCATCCTGATGGCCTTTCCGGACGAGGCGGCGCTGCGCGACTGGGCCGACAGCGAGGCCTATCGCGAGATCAGCAAGGACCGCGAGGCCGGCACGACCGGCGTCGCGCTGATGGTGAAGGGTCTAGGCTAGACGCCCTCGACGATCATCACGCGGTAAGACGCCCCCTTGAGCCGGTGCTCCAGCGCCGCCTGGTAGGCGGGACTGTCATACCAGGCCCGGGCCTCGGCGGCCGACGGGAACTGCAGGATCACCACGCCCTCAGCGTCCGGTCCTTCGAGCACCTCGTGCTTCCCGTAGAAGGCCAGCGGCGTGATCTTGTGGTCGCCCCGCGCCTCGCGCGCCTTGGCGCCGTAGGCGGCGAACTCGGCGGGATCGATCATCCGGTCGCGGATCATGACGACATAGGCGGCCATTGGGGTCTCCATTCGGGCGGGCGGACCCGGGTCCCCCGGGGCGTCGTGCTTTTGACATAGGTCACATCGCGCCGTCCCGGCCGAATCTAGCATCTCGCTCTTCGAAGAGGAGGTTTAGGCCTTGTCCCTGACTGACGCACCGCCGGCCTTGGGTCGCATCGTTCGCCGCGACGAAGCCGTGGAGATCACGCTCATTCGTCACCTGGACCATGGCGCCGCGCGCGTATGGGACATGCTGACAAACCCGGCCCGCCTTCCCGAATGGCTCGCGCCGGGCGAGATCGAGCCCCGGATCGGCGGACGGGCGACGCTCGACTTCATCGACTCGGGCACGCTGATCGACAGCGAGGTCACGGCCTTCGAGGCGCCGTCGCTGCTCGAATACAGCTGGAGCGGTCCCGGCGAGCCGCGGCGGCCCGTGCGCTGGCAGATTGACGTCGAGGGACCGGCCGCCTGCCGGCTGTCGCTCACCCTGACCACGCCGGCCGGCGAGGACGCGGGACGCGGCGCGGCCGGGTGGGAGGCGCATCTGGAGATGCTCGAGGCGGCGCTGGAAGGGGTTCCGATCCGGTTCCCCTTCGAGCGGTTCAAGGCCGCGCGCGACGCCTACCGGGCCGCCTTGGCCTGAGTCCGTTAGCCGGAGACCAGGATCCACAGGCCGACAGCGGCGAAGGTCGCGGCCGCGGCCCAGCGGATGGACTTCAGCGGAAGGCGGGTCGCGGCGACCTCGCCGAGCCAGACCGCCGGCGCGTTGGCGATCATCATGCCCAGCGTCGTGCCGGCTGACACCAGCAGGACGGACTGGAACTTCGCCGCGAGGGCGACCGTGGCGACCTGGGTCTTGTCGCCCATCTCCACGAGGAAGAAGGCGATCGCGGTGGTCAGGAAGACCGAGCCGGCTTTCACGGCCGACGGCGCCTCGTCATCCTCGAACTTGTCGGGGATCAGCGCCCAGACGCCGAAGGCGAGGAACAGCAGGCCCAGAACCCACTTCATCCAGGGACCGTTCAGACTGTGGCCGGCGACCGACCCGACGGTCGCGGCCAGGCCATGGTTGGCCAGGGTGGCGACCAGGATGCCGGCCAGGATCGGCCAGGGCTTGCGGAACCGCGCCGCCAGCACGATGGCCAGCAGCATGGTCTTGTCGCCGATCTCGGCGATGGCCACGAGGCCGGTGGAGACGAGGAAGGCTTCCATGAGACAGTTCACCTGGCGGGGCCGAACAGACAGACCAATGGCATCCCACGCCCCCGGCCCCGCAGGCCGCGCGTGAAAGCCAAAGGTCTCGCCAGGTCCGGATCGGACTGAACGCGCCATGGGGCGAACCCCAAGTTTGTTGACGCGTCCCCGGCTGGATATGCCGGCGGCTACTCCCCAGTGACGGGCGGCTGATACGCGGCGGCGGGCTTCAGTGCAAGCGTCAGAGGCTGCCGTCTGCCTTCGCCGCCGCCGTCAGCTCCTCGCGGAACTTCGGATGGGCCAGGCCGATCAGCGCCTTGGCCCGCTCGGCCGTCGACAGACCCTTCAGATCGACGTGGCCGAATTCGGTCACGACCAGGTGGGTGTCGTTGCGCGGCGTGGTCACCGGGCCGTCCAGGCGGGTGGTGATGCGCGACACCGTCCCGTCCTTGGCCGTGGAGTGGCAGGCGATGATCGAGAGTCCGCCCTTCGAGGCGTAGGCGCCGCGCACGAAGTCCAGCTGGCCGCCGGCCGCGCTGAACTGGCGCCCCGCCAGATGTTCGGAATTGCAGGCCCCCGACAGGTCGATCTGCAGCGTCGCGTTGACCGACACGACGCGCTTGTTGCGCGCGATGATCGCCGGATCGTTGACGTAGTCCACCGGGCGGCTCTCGACGGCGGCGTTGTCGTCGATGAAGTCGTACAGCGCCTTGTCGCCCAGCGCGAAGGTGAAGATCGTCCGACCCGGGTCGGTCGCCTTGCGACGGTTGTTCACCACGCCGCGGCGCATCAGCTCGACCAGGCCCGGGGTGAGCAGTTCGGTGTGCACGCCGAGGTCGCGATGGTGTTCCAGCGCCGCGCAGACGGCGTCCGGCAAGGCGCCGATACCCATCTGCAGGCAGGCGCCGTCAGGGGTCAGTCCGGCGATGATGGCGCCGATCGTCTCGTCCTCCGGCGCGCGGGGGCGGACGGGGTTGTCGAACAGCGGCAGGTCGTTCTCGACGATGCCGTCGACCTCGCTGACGTGGATCATCCCTCCGCGGACGCGCGGCGTGTGGCGGTTGACCTCGACGAACACGCGGCGGGCCGTCTTGACGAGGGCCGAACCGTAGTCGTTGCTCGGCCCCAGGCTGAAGTAGCCGTGGCGGTCCATCGGCGAGACCGTGGTCACGAAGGCGTCCATCGGCGTCGGCTCGCACATCAGGCGCGGCGCCTGGCTGAAGGCCCCCGGGACGAAGGCGATCGTCGGCTTCCCCTCCGCCTCGCCCTGGGCCATCAGCATCCGCTCGACCGGGCCGAGGAAGAAGCAGTGCGGCCGGATGCGGTCCATCAGCGCGTAGCGCAGCACCGTCTGCGCGGCGTGCGGCGTCGAATGGAAGTAGTAGAGGCGCACCTCGTCGAGATCGCCGGACTCGGCCCTCGCCGCGATGGCGGCCAGGATCGCCGGCGGCTCCGCCAGAGCCATGCCCATGGCGAGGCGGCTGGCCGACTCGATCCGCGCGGCGACATCGGCCGCGGTCATGCGTTTGCTGGCGTAGAGGGCTTCGGGCGTCATACGCCCAGAATGGCATGACCGGCGGGTCGGCGCCGAGAGGCGCGCGTGTCCGCGGCGGTCAATTCTCGCCTCGCGCGAGGCCCCGATCACAGTCCCGCGACCACGCGTCGCGCGCCTTGCGCCAACCCCTTGGAAAGCTTGGAATGCCCGTCGCCGTTAACCTTTGGTTTACGAAAAAAGTCGCCCGGCGGACGATCTGGCCGTTGACGAGTCATTAGGGCTCATGGCCCCATATAGTGGGTTCAGGGGGCGGTTCGCCCACTACATATAGGGGCAGAGGGCCGCGCGAGGGATCGCGAACCCTCTAATCAGTCACGGGTTTTACGACGATGATGGGTGAAGCGGCGCGTCAGATTCCTCTCGGTGAGGCAGCCGGCGACGCCGCCTGGGAAGCCGGGCGGCCGCAACTGTCCCTGGTCCGCAAGGTCGAGGTCGACCGCTCGCGCGACGCCCTGCTGACGGACTTCGGCAAGACCACGCTGGAGGACCGCTACCTGCTGCCGGGCGAGTCGTACCAGGACATGTTCGCCCGCGTCGCCACCGCCTTCGCCGACGACGCCGAGCACGCCCAGCGCGTCTACGACTACATGAGCCGGCTGTGGTTCATGCCGGCGACCCCGGTGCTGAGCAATGGCGGCGCGGACCGCGGCCTGCCGATCAGTTGCTTCCTCAACGCCGTCGGCGACAGCCTGAACGGCATTGTCGACACCTGGAACGAGAACGTCTGGCTGGCCGCCAACGGCGGCGGCATCGGCACCTACTGGGGCGGCGTCCGCTCGATCGGCGAGAAGGTGAAGGGCGCGGGCCAGACCAGCGGCATCATTCCCTTCATCCGAGTCATGGACTCCCTGACGCTCGCGATCAGCCAGGGCTCTCTGCGCCGCGGGTCGGCGGCGGTCTATCTGGACATCCACCATCCGGAGATCGAGGAGTTCCTGGAGATCCGCAAGCCGTCGGGCGACTTCAACCGCAAGTCCCTGAACCTGCACCACGGCATCTCGATCAGCGACGAGTTCATGGAGGCCGTCCGCGACGGCGAGAAGTTCGGCCTGCGCTCTCCCAAGACCGGCGAGGTCCTGCGCGAGGTGGACGCCCGCGCCCTGTGGCAGAAGGTGCTGGAGCTGCGCCTGCAGACGGGCGAGCCCTACCTGATCTTCTCCGACCATGTGAACAAGGCCATGCCGGCCCACCAGCGCGAGCTGGGGCTGAAGGTCCGCCAGTCCAATCTGTGCAGCGAGATCATGCTGCATACCGGCAAGGACCACCTCGGCGTCGAGCGCACCGCCGTCTGCTGCCTCAGCAGCGTCAACGCCGAGACCTTCCTGGAGTGGCGCGACGAGCCGCGCTTCATCGAGGACGTCATGCGCTTCCTCGACAATGTGCTTGAGGACTTCATCCAGCGCGCCCCGGTCGACGCCAAGGCCGCCGTCTACGCCGCCAAGCGTGAGCGGTCGGTGGGCCTGGGCCTGATGGGCTTCCACAGCTTCCTGCAGGCCCAGAACGTGCCCTTCGAGTCCGCCCTGGCCAAGAGCTGGAACATGCGGCTCTTCAAGCATCTGCGCCGCGAGGCCGACAAGGCCAGCGTGAAGCTGGCCGAGGAGAAGGGCCCCTGCCCCGACGCCGCCGACCGCGGCGTGATGGAGCGCTTCTCGCACAAGCTGGCCATCGCCCCGACCGCCTCGATCAGCATCATCTGCGGCGGCGCCTCGGCCGGGATCGAACCCATCCCGGCGAACATCTACAGCCACAAAACGCTGTCGGGCACCTTCGCGGTCAAGAATCCCTACCTGGAGCGCCTGCTCGAGCAGAAGGGCCAGAACACCGCCGCCACCTGGGACAGCATCCTGGCCAACGAGGGCTCGGTCCAGCACCTGGACTGCCTGAGCCAGGACGAGAAGGACGTCTACAAGACCGCCTTCGAGCTCGACCAACGCTGGATCGTCGAACTGGCCGCCGACCGCACGCCGGAAATCTGCCAGAGCCAGTCGGTCAACCTGTTCATCCCCGGCGACGTCGACAAGTGGGATCTGCACATGCTGCACTGGCAGGCCTGGGAGCGCGGCGTGAAGAGCCTCTACTACCTGCGCTCCAAGTCGATCCAGCGCGCGGCCCACGCTGGCGCCGACACCGCCGAGACGGTCGAAATGGGCTCCGGAGCCCGCACCGACTACGAGGAATGCCTCGCCTGCCAGTGACCGCCGGCGGCGCGCGTGAAGACAGGGGCCCGGCGGCGACGCCGGGCCTCTTCCGTTGCGACCCTGGCGACGCGGACCTCTTCGAAACTCGGAAGATCACGCGGAACGCCCGGCGGCCTCTCGGGGTTGTGATCTCACCGCAACGAGAGGACTCGCCCATGCGCACCACCGTCATCGCCGCCCTGGCCGCCGCCTCGGCCTTCGCCCTGACCGCCTGCAGCGGCCCGGCCGAGGACGCCGCCAACAAACAGGCCGACGCCGTCGAGCAACAGGCCGACGCCACGGCCGAGACTCTGAACGACCAGGCCGACGCCACCCGCGCCGCCGCTGACGGCCAGGGCGAAGCGGCCGAACAGGCCGCCGACGCCAAGGGCGACGCCCTCGACGCCAAGGCTCGCGAGGTCGAGAAGGCCGGCGAACAAAAGGCCGACGCCATCGAGGACGCCACCGACAAGAAGTACTAGGCCGCGACCGGGGACATGCACTTCAGTGCGTGTCCCCATCCGCCTTGCTGAGGCCGAAGGGCCTTGCGTGGTTCGCGACGCGATCCTGAGGGATCGCTCCTCACCATGACGAGCTTTGTTGAAGCCCACCCCCTTCGTCATCCTGAGGAGCGAGCCTCAAGCGAGCGTCTCGAAGGACGCAAGGTTACCCCGCTCCGCCCACCGACAGGTCCACCATGATCTCGCCCGACAGCGCCTCCAGCGCCGCCTGGGCGGCGGTCGCCGTCACCCCGGCCGGCAGCCGCACGCGGGCGGCCAGGTGAAACAGCGGCGCGCCCGAGTGAGGCTCGACGCTCAGCCGGGTGTCGAACGCCTCGATATTGGCGCCCAGCGCGCTGAGCGCCGCCGTCACCTGACTGACGATGCCCGGCCGGTCGCGACCGACCAGGTCGAGCGCCAGCGCCTCGCCGGTCTCGCCCGCCTCCGCGAAGGCCGGCGCGATGCGCACCTCCAGCCCCTCGGCGTCGACCGCCGCGACGGCCGCGCGCAGAGGCTCGACCCCCTCGGCCGCCAGCTCAACCAACACCGAGCCGACATAGAGCCCGCCCAGGCGGCTGAGGTGGCTCTCCAGCCAATTGCCGCCCGCCGCCAGCACCGCGGCCGCCAGCGTCCGCGTCAGCCCCGGCCGGTCGCTGCCGGCCACGCTCAGGACGAAGAGGGCCATGGGGGAGTCTCCTGCAGGGTGGGGTGAAATCACTACATCCTCGCCGGCCCGCTGGGGAGGTCGTCCGACGCGCCCCCGGCATTCCGCCGGTTCAATCGAGGTTCAGCGAGGCCCCCCGCCCAGTCACCGCGCGTCCCCGCGCGGAGCAGACAGGACTCGCCCTCCTTATGCCGATTGGAGCGAGCGGGCCTCGGCGGCGCCGCGCACAGCTTCCAGCAGGGCGGTGGCGTCGATCGGCTTGGTCAGGAAGCCGTCGGCGCCGGCCTGTTCGGAGGCGCGGCGGTGCTCGGGCAGGGCGTTGGCCGTCAGGGTGACGATGGGGACCGGGGCGCGGCCCTCCGCCGCTTCGCGGGCGCGGATGGCGCGGATGGCGGTCAGCCCATCCATGACCGGCATCTGCATGTCCATCAGGATCAGGTCGTAGGCCTTGGCCCCGCTGGCCGCGACCGCCTGGGCGCCGTCGGCGACCATGTCCAGCGTCACGGCGGACGGGTCGAGCATCAGCTCGATGACGCGGCGATTGATCGGGTGGTCCTCGGCCAGCAGCACCCGCAGCGGCGCGCCCCCGACCATGGCCGGCTCGGCCGGCTCGGCCGCCAGCGCGCCGGGCGGCGGCTCGACCGCCTCGAGCGGCACGTCGAAGGTGAAGGTCGCGCCGCGCCCGGGTTC
This sequence comes from uncultured Caulobacter sp., assembly GCA_937925635.1. GTDB lineage: Bacteria > Pseudomonadota > Alphaproteobacteria > Caulobacterales > Caulobacteraceae > Caulobacter. Next base: position 59,532 of record CALALX010000093.1, on the reverse strand, counting down.
GGCCGCGGCCCAGATGCTCCCGCCCATCAGCTCGACCAGCGAGCGCGAGATCGCCAGCCCCAGGCCGGTGCCGCCGTAGCCGCGGGTGGTCGAGCCGTCGGCCTGCTCGAAGCGTTCGAACAGCCGCTCGGCCTGGGTCGGATCGAAGCCGACGCCGGTGTCGCTGACCTGGAAGCGGACCACCGCCGGACCGCCGTCGGGCGTCTCCTGGCGGATGGTCAGGCAGATGCAGCCCTCGCGCGTGAACTTCACCGCGTTGCTCAGCAGATTGGACAGAATCTGACGGATGCGCAGGGCGTCACCGGCGTACCAGCCGGCGCAGCCAGGGCCGATCTCGAGCCGCAGTTCGACGCCCTTCTCGCGCGCGCTGGCGCGGAACAGGGCATGGACGTCGTGGGCCAGGGCCCGCAGCGCGAAAGGCTCGCGGCAGACGATCAGCCGCCCGGCGTCGACCTTGGCCAGGTCGAGGATGTCGCCCAGCAGGCTCTCCAGCGCCCGACCCGACACCTCGATCAGCTGGACCATTTCGCGCTGGCCCGAGGACAGGGCCGTGCGGGCGAGCGCCTGCACCACCCCGAGCACGCCGTTGAGCGGGGTGCGGATCTCGTGGCTCATGTTGGCCAGGAAGACCGACTTGGACCGGCTGGCCCGCTCGGCGGTCTCCCAGGCCTCGAACAGGCGCTGCTCGTTGGCCTTGCGGTCCGACAGGTCGCGGACGATGGCGGCGAAGAAGAAGCCGTCCTGGGTCTCCAGCCGGGCCAGCGAGGCCTCCGCCGGGAAGGTCTCGCCGCTGGCGCGCCGGCCGCCGATTTCCGTTCGGTCATGCATGCGCAGGCTGGACCGCTCGCCGGCCGCGAAGGCCTCGACGTGGCGACGGTGGAGACCGCGGGCGGCCTCGGGCATCAGCATCTCGACCGGACGGCCGATGACCTCGGCCTGGGCGTAGCCGAACACCGCCTCGGCGCCGGCGCTGAAGAATCGAATCGCGCCCTGGACGTCGGTCACGACGATGGCTTCCGGCGAGATCGCCATCATCCCGGCCAGCATGTCCTGACTGCGGCGGGACGCCGTCTCCAGGTGCTTGAGGTCGGTGACGTCCTGCACGGCGCCGACCATGCGCTGCGCGCGACCGTGGGCGTCGCGGACCACCTCGCCCTGCTCCAGCACGATGCGAACGGCGCCATCCGGCCTTACGACCCGATGTTCGATCCGGTAGGCAGGCCCGCCCGCCACGGCGGCGTCCACGGCGGCGGCGACCGCGGCCCGGTCCTGCGGGTGCACGCACTCCAGGAAGCCGGCGTAGCTGGGCGCGAACACGGACGGGTCCTGCCCGAAGATGCGGTAGATCTGGCTCGACCAGATGATCTCGCCCGAGCCGATATCCCATTCCCAGCTGCCGGTGTTCGACAGCGCCTGGGCGCGTTCGAAATGGTCGAGCACCGGCTGCGGCGCGTCTGGAAAGGCTCCGGGGGCGTTACGCGCCATCGAACTTCAGCCGCCCCCGCGTCGTGGCGAGCCGCCGAGCGCCTTTTCCGTCACCGTCATCGACACCCCCCCCGATCGGACGCCGCCGCCCGATGACGCATGGTCAAAGGGCAGAGGCGTGATATGAGGATGTTCTTCGATTCCTTAGTAATAGTAAATCGAGCGACAAAGTAGCGGCAAGCATACTTGACGTTGCATCGGTATATGTTGGGGAAGCAGGCGAGTCATACGAATGTGTCACGGAACGATCTAGACGTACACATAGGGATTAATCCCACACAATACTTTCGGATAGGGCCGCACGATTCCAATGCCCACAATTTGATTGTGGTCATTGCGCCCCGTCGGCGGCCGACATAGAACCAATTTGGGCGATCGCTGCGCCATCGCCTCGGGGAATCGCTCTTGCAACTGAACGCCCTTATCGTCGACGATCAGGCCTTCTGCATTGACCAGCTGGCCCGCATGATCCGGGAGCAAGCGCCGCACGCTGAGATCCGCGTGGCGCGGCAGCTCGCCGACGCGCTGTCGGAACTCGAAGGGTTCCGCCCAGATCTGGTCATCGTCGAACTGTCCCTTCCGGGGCTGAACGGCGAGGCGGGCGTGCGGCGGCTGGTGCAGACCAGCGGCGCCGCGGTCCTGGTCATGGACGCCCGTCACAATCCCGCGGCGGCCCGCGGCTGCATGGCGGCAGGCGCCAGCGGCTATGTGACCCGGTCCTCGTCCCGCGAACTGGTGAGCGCGGCCACGGCGGTCGTCCTGGCCGGGGGTCGCTACTTTCCGGAGAATGAAGCCGAGATCGCGCCGCCGCCGGGCCAGTCGCTCTCGACCCGCCAGCGCGAGGTCCTTGACGGCCTGATGCAAGGGCTCACCAACATCGAGATCGGCCAGCGGTTGGGGATCGCCCTGCCGACGGTGAAGCTGCACGTCCGCGCTGTCCTCCGCATTCTCGGGGCGCGCAATCGGACCGAGGCGGCGCTGCTCGGCCGGGCGCTGCCCTCGGCCGCCTGACCGGCCCTCGGCCCGGCGCCGCTCCCGACCCAGGAATCCTTACCCGCTTTGGGGTTGCGGCGAGCTGTCGCACCGCGCGTTAGCGGTTCGTTGGTCTCGACCCGCGAGAACGCCGCGCAGGAAAGGCAGTCCCATGTTTAGCGGTTCCGGCGTACCCCTCCCCCATCGGCTCAGAGCCCGCGGGACCGATCATGGTTGATCGCACCGTCCGCCGCCTGACGCAGTTGGCGCAGTCGGGATCGACCGCCCGGGTCTTGAACCTGCTCGCGCCCCATCGTCTCGATCCGCCGGATCCGCAGCTGGACCTGGCGCCGTTCTTCGAGAACCGGATCCTGAACCGCTGCATCATCGTCAAGCACCGGGTGCGGCCCAACGAGTACGACCTGTTCTCCAAGTACAGGCCGACAGCGACCAAGATCATGTCGCCCATCGAGGGAACGGACCTGAGGCTGGGCGCGCGGTTCCTGATGATGGGCCAGAGGGACTTCGACCCCTCGGCCGAGGAAATGTTCGGCGACGCGCTGAAGCCCGGTCGACGCGACCGCCAGGTGCTGGACCTGATGGACGAGCTCCCCTCGCTCGATCCCTTTCTCCTGCGCGAGCACCTGCGGCGGCACGGCTTCGAGCCGGCGCGAAGCTATTTCGCGATCAGCGAGGCCGACATCCAGCGCATGTACAACTTCGTGCGGGAGCAGGTGGTCGCGCTGGTCGCCCTGTCCGGATCGGAAGCCTCCTCCAGCCAGGCTCATGTGACGCGGCTTGTCGACAAGCTGCTGTCGAGCGCGGCGGACAGCGGCTTCGAGCCGCTCAGGGACACGCTGAGGCTGTCGGACAAGGACTACCTGGACGGCGTCTTCGGCTGGCGCGGCTTCCTCTACTACAAGTGGGTGCTGTCCGAGCTGACGCCGACCATCTCCACGGTGACCCGATCGCTGGCGACGCTGCAGCCGCGCGGCGCCCGTGACCCTGAGGCCGCCGCCTATCTGCCCGAGGCCCGGACGCGCCTGGTCCAGGCGGTGGTCCGGACCGTGGCGGGCGCCGATCGATTGTTGGCCGTCTACGACCAGGCCTACCGTTCGCTGACCCTGGATGGGCAACCGATGGCCTTCCGCGACTTCCTGCTCGCGGCGCCGGCGATGTTCATGAGTCTGGGCGAACAGCTCGGCGCCATCCAGCACATCGTCAGCTTCTGGACGTACCGCTTCCCCAAGGGCGGGGGCGTCGTGAGCGCGGCCGAGCTTATGGACATCCTGCTGGACTTCGAGGACAGCCTCGTCTTCCTCAGGGACCCCGCCCAGGCGGCGTAGCGCGTCGTCGCCGGCGTCAGAACCGCGTCAGCTCGGTGAAGCCGCCGAAGATCATCCGCTTTCCGTCGAAGGGCATGCTGGCGGGATCCTGATCGAGGCGCGGGTCGGCCATGACCTTCGCATTGATCTCGTCGCGCTTCTCGCGGCTCTCATAGGTGATCCAGGAGAAGATCACGACCTCATCGTCGGTCGCCTGGACCGCGCGGGGGAATGAGGTCAGTTCGCCGTAGGGCACATCGTCGCCCACGCATTCGACGTAGCTGAGCGCGCCATGCTCCATCCAGACCTTGCCGGCGATCTCGGTGATCGCCTTGTAGGCGTCGATCTTGTCCTTGGGGACGGCGAGTATGAAACCATCGACATAGGCCATCTGCGTTTCTCCGGTGTTTCCTCATCGTAGGACGCCCGAGCGCGCACCATTCCGACAAGCCCCCACGCGACTTTCGCGCACCCGCTCGAAACATTGTGAGATTGTAACTTGTCATGAGACGCCTGTCTCATTAGCAAGCGGCATCGCTATCGAGACAAAGGAGCCCGAAGATGGCCCTGACCCGGGACATGATGAACGCGCGGATGGACGAACACTTCGGCTTTGAGCAGGCCGACGACGTCGCCGGCGTGCTGGCCACCCTGACCGACGACGTCGAGCATGACATCGTCGGCTGGCCCAGCGGCCCGACGCACGGCCGTGACGCCACCCGCCCGTTCTACGAGACCCTGTTCGCCGACCTGGCCAACGGGCGGATCGAGACGCTGCGCCGGCTGCACGGCGAGGACTTTCTCGTCGACGAATCCCGCTGGAGCGGCCGGGCGGTCGGCCGGCCGTTTGGACTGGAGGGCCGCGGGCGGCCGCTGAGTTTCCGCCTGCTGCACGTCGTGGAGTTCGCCGGCGACGGCGACATCAAGCGTGAGAACGTCTGGCTCGACCTCGCGTCGATTATCCAGCAGCTGCCGCAGGACTGACCTTGGCCGGTCGTCCGAACCAGAAGCAGCGCACGCGGAAGGACCTTCTGCAGGCGGCCTCTCGGCTCCTGCGGAAGGGCCTGACCCCCAGCCTCGACGAGGTGGCGCGGGAGGCGATGGTCTCCCGCGCCACCGCCTACCGCTATTTCCCCAACATGGAGGCCCTGCTGGTCGAGGCCGTGCTCGACGTCGCCTCACCCAGCGCCGAGACCCTGTTCGCGCCGGTCCCTTCGACCGATCCCGTCGAGCGGGTCAACCGCGTGGACGCCGCATTCCACGAGATGGTGCTGGCCAATGAGGGGCCGATGCGGATCATGCTGGCGCGGGCCGTCGAGCGGATCGCGCGCGGCGACGACGGCGGCGGCCTGCCGATCCGTCAGAATCGGCGCCTGCCGCTGATCGAGGCGGCGCTTGAGCCCCTGAGCGGCGTCGCCGATCCCGCCGCGATCGAACGGCTCGCCAAGGCCCTCGCCCTGATCGTCGGGACGGAAGGCATGATCGTCCTGAAGGACGTCCTGCGCGTCGACGACGCCGAGGCGCGGGCCATCAAGCGCTGGGCGATCGCGACGTTGGTCGCGGACGTCGTGAAGTAGATCAGGACGGCGACCGGTGATTTGGCCGAGCAAGCGGATGCCGGGCTACCCGTCGAAAGCCGGTCTCGAGCAAGGACAGAGACCAGATTCTCGATCCTGGCGGGGCCGGAAGCTGTCTTAGCGTTCCCAGCCGGGTTCGAACGGGAAGCGGGCCGCCCAGAAGGCCGTGAGCCTCGGGTCGGCGTCGACGCGCCGGACCACCGGCGCCATGCCCGGCGCCTCGCTGTAGAAGCGGTTGCGGCCGGGGCCCCAGCGGCTGACGACGGCGACGTAGAGGTCCAGCACCGAAATCTCGTCGCCGAGCAAATAGTCGCCGGCCGGCGTGATCTGCTGGTCCATCATCCGCCAGCAGTCGGCGATACGCTCGGCCGTGGCGGCCTTGACCCGGGCCTGGGCCTCCGCGTCGGGACCGGCCAGGCGGCCCGGCTCGTCGCGGACCCAGAACAGCGAATAGATCGAGGCCGGGATGTAGGTCATCCAACGCAGGAACTGGCCTCGCCGCGGGTCGCCGATCGGCGGACCCAATCTGGCTTCCGGATGGGCGTCGGCCAGCCAGGTCAGGATCGCTCCGCTCTCGGTCAGGATCTCCCCGCCGGCCAGCGCGACGGCGGGAATCTGGACCAGTGGATTGACCGCGCGAACGCGGGCCAGCACCGTTTCATCCTGTTCCCAGGTCGCACCCTCGATGACCTCATAGTCGAGCCCGATCAGGGTCATCGCCGCTTCGACAGGCACGCTGCCCGATCCCGCGGCGCCGTAGACGGTCAATTTCTTATCCACAGGTGGTAACTCTATCTTGTGAATTGCGACGTTCCATCACACCAGATGTAGTAGCCAACAGCGACTCGTCGTCGCTAAGGTTCCAGCGTAGCCCAGCCGTTCGATTCTCGCCGCCCCCGTCCGGAGTCCGCCACCGTCATGGCCTCGCCCAAGCTGATCCAACCCGGCCTGCTCACCCCCTCCGCCGCCTACAAGCCGTTCCGGTATCCGTGGGCGTTCGACATGTGGAAGAAGCAGCAGCAGGTCCACTGGATGCCCGAGGAAGTGCCGCTGGGCGAGGACTGCAAGGATTGGGCGGCCAATCTCAATGACGGCGAGCGCAACCTGCTGACCCAGATCTTCCGCTTCTTCACCCAGGCGGACATCGAGGTTCAGGACAACTACATGGAGCGCTACGGCCGGGTGTTCAAACCGACCGAAGTGAAGATGATGCTGGCGTCGTTCGCCAACATGGAAACCATCCACATCGCCGCCTACGCGCTGCTGCTCGAGACCATCGGCATGCCGGAGAGCGAGTTCGGCGCGTTCATGGAATACGACGCACTGCGGGCCAAGCACGACTACATGGGCCAGTTCGGCGTCGACACCCATGCCGACGTCTGCCGCACCCTGGCGATGTTCGGCGGCTTCGCCGAGGGCCTGCAGCTGTTCGCGTCCTTCGCGATGCTGATGAACTTCCCGCGCTTCAACAAGATGAAGGGCATGGGCCAGATCGTCAGCTGGTCGGTGCGCGACGAGAGCCTGCACTGCGAGGGGATCATCAAGCTCTACCACGCCTTCAACAAGGAGACGGGCGCGGTGACCAAGGCGGTGGCCGACGACATCGTCGACTGCTGCAAGACGGTCGTGGACATGGAGGACAAGTTCATCGACCTGGCCTTTGAGATGGGCCCGGTGCAGGGCATGGTCGCCGACGACATCAAGGCCTACATCCGCTTCATCGCCGACTGGCGCCTGCGCCAGCTGAAACTGCCGGAAGTGTACGGGGCCAAGGAAAACCCGCTGCCCTGGCTGCAGTCGATGCTGAGCGGCGTCGAGCACGCCAACTTCTTCGAAGCCCGGGCGACCGAGTACTCCAAGGCCGCGACCCGCGGGCAATGGCACGGCGAGGACGGCGTCTGGAGCGAGTTCGACCGCCTGATGGCCCGCCGCCAGGAAAACCTGCTGCCGGCGGAATAGGATCGCGCGTCAACGCGGGGGCGTAGGAAGGGGACATGCGCGGCGGTGCATGTCCCCTTTTCGCTGGCGTCAGTGCGATCCGGCGGGCGCCGGGTGGTGGCTGTCGTCGAGCCCCTTGCGGGCTTCGCGGCAGGCGTCCGCGCACATCTCGCAGGCGGTGGCGCAAATCGCGCAGTGCTCGTGCCTGGAGCCGTGCCTGCGGCATTCGTCGGCGCAGCGCCGGCAGGCGGCCTCGCAGACCTGGGCCATCGCCTCGATGATCGGCACGTCGCCGCCCGCCCGTCTGAGGGCGACGTTGGAGAAGGCCTGGCAGACGTCGGCGCAGTCCAGGTCGAGCCGGATGCACTGGATCAAGTCCGCCACGCTGTCCTCGCCCAGGCAGGCGTCGGCGCAGGACCGGCAGATCGCCGCGCAGATCGCGGCGCCTTCGGCGGCCGTGGCCAGCGGATCGTTGATGTTTCCTCTCACATGCGGGTGGGTGGCGATCATTTCGCGCAATGGCGTCATGAGCTGTCTCCTTTACGGGCGGGGATGCAACGAGAAGGATCGAGGCGCGTGATCGTTGCTTCACGCCTGGTTGATGGCTCGGCTGGCGGAGCGCCATTCCGGTGATAGGCTGGACGCGAACTTGAGGAGCGACCCCATGCTGCTGATCCGCCTGATCCTGCGCACCCTGGTCGGCATGATCGGCCTTTGGCTGGCCGACCGCTTCGTCAACGGCGTCAACATCACCAGCAACGAGACGCTGCTGATCGCCGCCCTGATCATGGGCGTGGTCAACGCCGTTGTCCGGCCGGTGGTGTTCGTCATGACCCTGCCGGTGACCTTCCTCACGCTGGGCCTGTTCCTGTTCGTGGTGAACGCGGCGATGTTCGGCCTGACCGCCTGGTTCCTGGAGGGCTTCAGCGTCGACGGCCTGTGGCCGGCCGTGCTGGGCTCGATCGTGCTGGGGCTGGTCAACTGGGTCGGCCAGATGGTGATCGGACCGCGGGAGGAGGGGCAGCGGGAGGGGTAGGATCTTTCGCCAATCCTCCCCAGCTTGCTGGGGAGGGGGACCGCTCGAAGAGCGGTGGAGGGGAGACCCCGCGCATTCAGGCCACGGTCATGCCCGCCGCCTCGCCGATGATCCGCAAGGTTTCGTCGAGATTGTCCCGGACGAGCCGGTCCGGAAGCCGCACGACCCTGAGGCCCTGCCCGGCAAGCCAGCGGTCACGCTCGTCGTCATGTTGCGCGGCCCTCTCATCGGCGTGGACTCCTCCATCGACTTCCACGGCCAGCCGGGCGGTGAAGCAGAAGAAGTCGAGGACGTAGGGACCAATCGGGTGCTGGCGGCGAAACTTCAGGCCTCCGAGCCGCTTGCCCCGCAGTTGTGACCACAGCACAGCCTCCGATCGGGTCATCGCCCGTCGTAGACGACGAGCCAGCGCAACCGTGCGGGCATCCTTGCTCATGGTAACCGTTTAACGTGTATGTGGCTGAGATGCAAGATTGTGCTGCATCTCCCCTCCACCGCGCTCCGCGCGGTTCCCCTCCCCGGCGGCGCCGGGGAGGAAGGATGGAAGACAAGAAAAAGGGCGGCTCCGTCGCCGGAACCGCCCTTCTCGTAGGTCAGTGCGGAGGCCCGTGGACTAGAAGTCCATGTCGCCCATGCCGCCCATGCCGCCCGGCATGCCGCCGGCGGCCGGAGCGGCCTTCTTCGGGGCCTCGACGATCGCCGCTTCGGTGGTGATCAGCAGGCCCGACACCGAGGCCGCGTCCTGCAGAGCCGTGCGCACGACCTTGGCCGGGTCGATGACGCCCATGGCGACCAGGTCGCCGTACTCTTCGGTCTGGGCGTTGAAGCCGAACGAGGCCGAGCTGTTCTCGAGGATCTTGCCGACCACGATCGAGCCTTCGACGCCGGCGTTCTCCGAGATCTGACGGATCGGAGCCTGCAGGGCGCGACGGACGATGGCGATGCCGGCGGTCTGGTCGGCGTTGTCGCCGGTCAGGTTGTCGAGCGCTTGCGAGGCCTTCAGCAGCGCGACGCCGCCGCCGGGGACGATGCCTTCCTCAACCGCGGCGCGGGTGGCGTTCAGGGCGTCATCGACGCGGTCCTTGCGCTCCTTCACCTCGACTTCGGTCGCGCCGCCGACGCGGATGACCGCGACGCCGCCGGCCAGCTTGGCCAGACGTTCCTGCAGCTTTTCCTTGTCGTAGTCGCTGGTGGTGTCCTCGATCTGGCGCTTGATCTGGCTGATGCGGGCCTCGATCTCGTCCTTGCCGCCGACGCCGTCCACGATGGTGGTGTCGTCCTTGGTGATCGAGACCTTCTTGGCGCGGCCGAGCATGTCGAGCGTGACGTTCTCAAGCTTGATGCCCAGGTCTTCGCTGATGACCTGGCCGCCCGTCAGGATGGCGATGTCTTCCAGCATGGCCTTGCGGCGGTCGCCGAAGCCCGGAGCCTTGACGGCCGCGACGCGCAGGCCGCCGCGCAGCTTGTTGACCACCAGGGTGGCCAGGGCTTCGCCTTCGATGTCCTCGGCGATGATCAGCAGCGGACGGCCCGACTGGACGACGGCTTCCAGCACCGGCAGCAGCGGCTGCAGCGAGGAGAGCTTCTTCTCGAACAGCAGGATCTGCGGATCCTCGAGAACGGCCTCCATCTTGTCGGCGTTGGTGATGAAGTACGGCGACAGGTAGCCGCGGTCGAACTGCATCCCCTCGACGACGTCGAGTTCGGTGTCGGCGGTCTTGGCTTCCTCGACGGTGATGACGCCTTCGTTGCCAACCTTTTCCATGGCCTTGGCGATCATGTCGCCGATCTCGGTGTCGCCGTTGGCCGAGATGGTGCCGACCTGGGCGATCTCGCTGTTGGCCGAGACCTTCTTGGACGACGCCTTGATCTGGTCGACGACCACGTGCACGGCCTTGTCGACGCCGCGCTTCAGGTCCATCGGATTCATGCCGGCCGCGACCGACTTGAGGCCCTCGACGACGATCGCCTGGGCCAGGACCGTGGCGGTCGTGGTGCCGTCGCCGGCCTTGTCGTTGGTCTTGCTGGCGACTTCACGGATCAGCTGGGCGCCGAGGTTCTCGAAGCGATCGCTCAGTTCGATTTCCTTGGCGACCGAGACGCCGTCCTTGGTCGAGCGCGGGGCGCCGAAGGACTTTTCGATCACGACATTGCGGCCCTTGGGGCCGAGGGTCACCTTCACCGCGTTGGCGAGGATGTTGACGCCGCGCAGCATGCGGTCACGGGCGTCGGAGGAGAAATAGACGTCTTTAGCGGCCATTTCGGGTTCCTTTTTGGGGTTCCGGCCCCTCGTCCGACCGTCCCGGCGAAGGCCGGGATCCATGTCGGAAGCGAAGGAGCTTCGGGTTAAACTGCTAGCTCGGAAGCGGTATCTGGGTCCCGGCCTTCGCCGGGATGAGCGGACCTGACTAGGCCTCGACCACGCCCAGGATGTCGCTTTCCTTCATGATGAGGAGGTCCTCACCGTCGACCTTCACCTCGGTGCCGGACCACTTGCCGAACAGGATCTTGTCGCCGGCCTTCACGTCCAGGGCGACGACGTCGCCCTTGTCGTTGCGGGCGCCGGGGCCAACGGCGATCACTTCGCCTTCCTGCGGCTTTTCCTTGGCGGTGTCGGGGATGATGATCCCGCCCTTGGTCTTCTGTTCTTCCTCGACGCGCTTCACAAGGACGCGGTCGCCAAGAGGACGAAACTTCATCGGGTCGTCTCCGTGCGTACGGTTGATTTCAATGGCTTCGCGGGCGCCCGAAGGCTGCTGTTAGCAGTCACCCCTGCCGAGTGCCAACGATGCGCGGGAGGTAGGGGGGCGGGGGTCGGGAGTCAAGGGCGCGCCCACGCGATCACGGCTCCCCGACGCTGTTGTTCGCGGCTAACCTGGGCGCGGACTGGATATGGGGACAGCGGCCATGCTCGACCACCTCGGCATCGGAATTTCCGACTACGCGCGTTCGACCGTCTTCTACGACGCCGCCCTCGCGCCGTTGGGCCTGAGACAGCTGTACAAGGTCCCGGTCGAGTTCACCGGCGGCGTGCACTCCGTCGGCTATGGCGACACACGGCCGTTCTTCTGGATCTCCGAGAACGACCCGACCCGCGGCCGCCTGCATGTCGCCTTCTCGGCGAAGGACCGGGCGACCGTCGACGCCTTCCATGCGGCGGCGCTCGCCGCCGGCGCGACGGACAATGGCGCGCCAGGGGTTCGCCCGCACTATCATCCGCACTACTACGGGGCGTTCGTGCTCGATCCGGACGGCAACAACATCGAAGCCGTCTGCCACGCGCCCGCCTGACCCCAGGCCTGACCGGAGACCGACTTGTATAATCTGGCCCTGCCGCTCGCCGTGCTCGCCTGCTGCCTGGGCGGCGCCCTGGGAGGCTACGTCATCGCCCGGCCGGCCGACGCGCTCGGGACGGTCGGACTCGCGCCCGCCACGGACCGCAAGGATGGCCCGGCAGAGGCCCGCGCTCTGGGCGCCATGCTGCTGGCCGCTCACTTCGGCGCCGGCGCCATGCTGGGCTACAGTCCGTCGGTGGGCGCGAGCATGGCGCTGGTCCTTTCGCTGGCCTGGGGCGGGTCGATCCTCGGGCGGCTGATCACCAGCCTGCGAGACGGCCCGGGCGAGGGGCGCGGCCTGCGCGCCCTGCCCTTCGAGGTGATGATGGCCGTCACCCTGGCCCTGCCCTTCTGGTCCGCGCGCAACGGTTTCGCGGGGCCCACCATCTCCATCTGAGCCCGGATGACGTCGATTTCCCGAGAGAGGATTGACACGGCAGCGTACTTTGCTTTTTAAAGTACGCTGTCACGATGCGAAATGGAGCAAGACGATGAAGACGATCGGATGGGTGATGGCGGCGGCGATGACCGCTTGCGCGGCCCCGGCCCTGGCCGGAGACCTGACGGTGCATCTCGAGGGCGTCAGCGCCCAGGGCGGCCAGATGTTGATCTCCCTGCAGACGCGGGAGCAGTTCATGAAACCGGCGGGCGCCAACGGGGCCTTCGGCGAGGCCGTGGCGGGAACCCAGACCTTCACCGTGCGCGGCGTCGCGCCGGGCGAGTACGCCGTGATGGTCATGCACGACGCCAATAGCGACTGGCAGATGGAGTACGGCCCGGACCGCAAGCCGGCGGAAGGCTGGGCGATGAGCGGCCAGTCCGGCGCCGGGCGCCCGACCTTCGAGACGACCAAGATCGTGGTCCCGGCCGAGGGCGGCGAGCTCACGCTCCGCATGGTCTATCCGTAGCGGGCGGCCGAAGCGCACTGGCGTAGCTTCTGGCGGGTGCGGTCGCTGACGCCGTCGGCCCCGCTGGAAGAGCGCCGACGCCCACGTCCCTGAACGCGAATTAAGCGGCGTCGAACGGCGTTCCGTGGTTTCCCTACTGTCGAATCTTCGACGGAGGGGCTTCTCATGCGCAGTCTGATCGCCGCCGCGTTCCTGTTGATCAGCGCCTTCGCGGCGCCGGCCATGGCGGCCGAGGCCGCCATTCGGGTCTTTCCGGGGGGGGCCCTTCACGCCTATCCCCTGGACAGCGTGCGGGGGGTCCAGAGCCTGGTCGTCCACAATGTGGCGGTCATCAACACCTCCAAAGCGCCGATGACGGTCGGTGAGATCCGCTTCGAGCTGCTGCGCGGCGAGCAGGTGATCGAAAGCCGCGTGCTCGCCGGACCTGACATCGAGCGGTACGCCCGTGGGGGCGCCGGCGCCCAGGCGGCGGGGATGATCGACGCCATAGCCTTCCAGTTCGGCGACGTCCTCGGCAAGCCGGCGGCTCGGCTTCCCGGCGTGCCGCTGCTGCAGCCGGGCGAGGGCCTGCTGGTCACCAGCCAGGTGTTCAGCTGGACCGGGCAGCGCGACGGCCTGCGGATCAGCGCCTCCGCCGCCACGCCGGGCGCGGCCCGCGCCGGGCTGACCGTGCCGGTGGTGACCGCCCAGCCGGAGCCCCGCTACGAGTTTCCGCTCAAGGGCCGATTCTACATCCAGTCCGGGCCGAGCCTGAACACCCACCACCGCTGGGCCGTGCCCGAGGAATTCGCGCTCGACATCGCCGAGATCGGCGAGGGCGGGCTCAGCTACCGCCGGGACGGCGCGACCTTCATCGACTACCTGGCCTACGGCCAGCCGGTCTACGCCGCCGCCGACGGCGAGGTCGTCAAGGTCGTGGGAACGGTGGCCGAGGATCCGGCTCAGTTCCGCCGTCCGGACGAGAGCCAGGCCGCGTACTTCCAACGCATCCAGGACTGGCAGGGCGCGATGCTCGCCGCCGGGACCGACGCCCTGGCCGGCAATGTGGTGGTGATCCGGCATCCATGGGGGGAATACAGCGTCTACGCCCACCTGAAGCCGGACTCGCTGGTCGTGAAGGTCGGCCAGAAGGTCTCGGCGGGCGAGATGATCGCGCGCCTGGGCAGCTCGGGCTCCTCGACCGAGCCGCACCTGCACTTCCACGTCTGCGACGGGCCAAGCGCCCTGATGTGCGTCGGCCAGCCCGTGAGCTTCAGGAACATCGAGAACCCCTACGCCTTCACCGCCGGGGCCATCCAGAGCGGCGACATCATCGTCGCGCGCTGAGGGCCCTGCGTGCTTCGACACGCGCCTCCGGCGCCGCTCAGCATGACGTGGGTGGGTTGTCCTCCGAGCACCTCATCCTGAGCAGCCGCGAAGCGGCATGTCGAAGGACGACCCAAAGCAAATCCCCGCCGGCGTCTCCACCGGCGGGGTTCCTTGCGCGGACCGCTTTAGGGTTCAGCGGTTCCGTTTCGACCAGCTATCGGATGCCGGCGACTTCGAGCGCTTTGTCGCGCTCGGCCCGCTGCTGCATCTTCAGGTCGCCGTACTTGCCGAACTCGTCGCGGGCGATGGTGCGGCAGTGGACCTCGTCCGGACCGTCGGCCAAGCGCAGGGTGCGCTGACCGGCGTACATCTTGGCCAGGCCGAAATCGGTGGTCACGCCGGCGCCGCCGTGCGCCTGGATGGCGTCGTCGATGATCTTCAGGGCGATCCGCGGCGCGGCGACCTTGATCATGGCGATCTCCAGACGGGCCGACTTGTTGCCGGCCTTGTCCATCATGTCGGCGGCCTTCAGGCAGAGCAGGCGGCACATCTCGATGTCGATGCGGGCCTCGGCGACGCGTTGTTCCCAGACCGAGTGGTCGGACAGGTATTTGCCGAACGCCTTGCGGCTCATCAGGCGCTTGCACATCTTTTCCAGCGCGACTTCCGCCGTGCCGATGGTGCGCATGCAGTGGGGGAGGCGGCCCGGGCCAAGCCGCCCCTGGGCGATCTCGAAGCCGCGGCCCTCGCCCAGCAGCAGGGCGTCCTCGACCTTCACCCGGACGTCCTTGAGGATGACCTCGGCGTGGCCGTGCGGCGCATCGTCATAGCCGAACACCGGCAGCATGCGGACAATCTCGATGCCCGGCGCGTCGAGCGGCACCAGGACCTGCGACTGCTGCTGGTGGCGGCTGGGGTTGTCCGGGTCGGTCTTGCCCATGACGATGGCGACCTTGCAGCGCGGATCGCCCACGCCCGAGGACCACCACTTGCGGCCGTTGATGACGTACTCGTCGCCGTCGCGGCGGATCTCGGTCTCGATGTTGGTGGCGTCGGAGGACGCCACCGCCGGCTCGGTCATCAGGAAGGCCGAGCGGATTTCGCCGTTCATCAGCGGGCGCAGCCAGCGCTCCTTCTGCTCCAGCGTGCCGTAGCGCATCAGCACTTCCATGTTGCCGGTGTCCGGCGCGGAGCAGTTGAAGACCTCCGAGGCGAAGCCGATCTTGCCCATCTGCTCGGCGATCATGCTGTACTCGAGGTTCGTCAGCTGGATGCCTTCGAACTGGAAGGTGTCATCGACATGCACCTGACCGCTGTGCGGCGGCATGAAGAAGTTCCACAGGCCGGCGGCCTTGGCCTTTTCCTTCAGCTCCTCGACGACCTGGACGACTTTCCAGCGGTCCTCGCCGATGACGTTCATTTCCTCGTTGTAGCGGGGCACCGCCGGGGCGATGTGCTCGTCCATGAAGGCGACGACGCGGTCGAGGAACTGACGCTGCTTGGGAGAGATGTCGAAGTCCATGGCGGCCCTGCCCTTGTTTCAAACGGTTGTTTGAACACCGTAGCAGACGGCTTCCTTTAGGGGCAAGTGCGAAAGGCCCGGTTGCGGCGCACACAGGCCTGCCGGGCCTTTCGCTGTCTCGCGGCGGCGACCTACGGCTTCGCCGTCCACCGCTTCAACCAGGCTTCCACCGTCGCGTACCACTGGACCGAGTTCTGGGGCTTGAGCACCCAGTGGTTCTCATCGGGGAAGTGGAGGTACTGCGTCGGGACGCCGACCCGCTGGTTGGCGGTATAGGCGCTGATCCCCTGGTCCGGCGGCACGCGGTAGTCGCGGGCGCCGTGAATGACCAGCATCGGCGTCTTCCAGTCACTGACGTGCGCGGCCGGATTGAACCGCTCCACCGACGCGGGGTCGGACCAGGTCAGGCCGCCGTTCTGCTGCTCGGCGAAGGCGGGGATGTCGCTGGCGTAGGCGAAGCCGCGCATGTCGAACAGGCCGGCGTGATCGACCAGGCACTTCCACGGCTGCTGCCACTGGCTGGCGATCCACAACACCATGTAGCCGCCGTAGGACCCGCCGAGCGCGCAGGCGCGGTCGCCGTCGAGCCAGTCGTACTTGCCGAGGACGTAGGTCCAGCCCTTCTGCAAGTCCTCCAGCGGGCGGTCGCCCCAGTGACCGACGATCGACTGGGCGAAGGCCTCGCCATAGCCGTTCGAGCCGTGGAAATCGACGCTGACCACGGCGTAGCCCATGCCGGCCCAGACCTGCGGGTTCCAGCGATAGGACCAGCCGTTGCCGAAGCTGCCGTGCGGGCCGCCGTGGATCAGATACGCGACCGGATATGTCTTCCCGGGTTCCCAGCCGTGCGGCTTGACGATGTAGCCGTGGACCGTCTCGCCGTTCCAGCCCTTGAAGCTGAACGGCTCGGCGTCCGACATCGGGGTATCGGCCATGGCGGCCTTGTTGGTCTCCGTCAGCTGGCGCGACTGCCCTCCGGCGAAGTCGAAGAGCTGGCCAGGCGAGGTCAGGCTCTCGCGGGTGTAGACGACGGCGTCGCCCGCCAGATCGAAGGCGCTGATCGTGCCGTCCTGGGCGACGAGGTCAGCGACCTTGCCGCCGGCGACCTCGACCGAGACCAGGCTGACCTGGCCAAGGCGCGGCGTGGTCAGCACCAGCCGTTTGCCGTCCGGCGTCCAGGCGAGGCTCTGAATCTGGACATCGAGGCCGGGCGCGGGTTCACGGACGGCGCCGGTCTTCAGGTCCCGGATCATCAGGCGCGAGCGCTGGTAGATCATCACCGGCGCGGCCTCGGCGACGAAGGCCAGCAGCCTGCCGTCCGGCGAGAGCACGGGGTTTCGCTCCGAGGCCTTGCTGTCCGGCGCAAGACGCGCGGGCGCGGCCGAGCCGTCGGCCGGGACGACGTAGAGGCTGGCGATCGGCCCCGCGCCGCCGGACTCGCCCGAGGGCGTGGCGCTGTACCAGACGGTCTTCCCGTCGCGGCTGAAGGCGGTGTCGGTCGCGCCGATGTCGGCCTTCAGCCCGCGGGTCAGGGCGGCGCCGTCGGCCGGCGCGCCAACACCGTCGAGGCGGACCACGAAGAGGCCGGTGAACAGGTCGTCCTCGTACTTGTCGAAGGCCCGAGGCAGGGCGCCGTCCGCCCAGGTCTGTCCGCTGGCCTTCACCTTGGCCTTGGCCTCGGCGCGGGTCTTCGTGCAGGCGAGGTCGGGGCAGTCCGGATAGACGTCGAGCCCGACGATCATTGATTTGCCGTCGGGCGCCAGCCTGAAGAAGCCGACGTCGAGCGGCAGGCTGCTCACCTGAGCCTTGCCGGTGCGGTCGGCGGCGATGCGCCAGACCTGCAACGACCCCGACTTGCTGGACAGAAAGTAGAGCCACTTGCCATCGGAGGACCAACGCGGCGAGGCCGGCGCCTTTTCGTCCTCGGTCACCGCGACCGGCTTGGCGCCCGGCGTCTTGCGGTCGAGCAGCCAGAGCGACTGGACGCCCTTGTTGCCGTCCCAGTCGGTGGTGCGGATCGTGTAGGCGACCCAGCGCCCGTCCGGCGACACCCGCGGATCGCCGATCCGCTCCTGGGTGGCGAGGTCCTTGGCGGTGAACGGTCGCGCCTCGGCGGAGATGGGCAGCAGGCAGGCGAGCGCGAGGCCCGCGGCGATGAAAATGCGCATGTGGGTCAAGCCCCCGAACTGTTGTGCGGCGACGCTAGGGGCGGCGGGGCAAGGGGGCAAGCGCCGGGACTGGATAGCGCGGCCCACGGGGTCGCGATTTCCTGTCCCTCAAAAGCCTCAAACGATGTTGAGGGACAGCTACGGGCTATCGCCCGAAGCAGTCCCGGCCAGGCGCCTAGTAGCCCACGGCTCGGCGCATCTGGGCGCGCATGAAGTCGGCCGGCGGGTCCGCTTCGGCCAGGACGGCGTCGCGAATGGCGCGCGGCTCGCCGAACAGGTGGCCCTGGCCGAAGGCCAGGTCGAGATCGAGAATGTCGACGATCTGACGCTCGCTCTCGACCTTCTCGACAATCACCTCGACGCCGTAGCGGCGGGTCAGACGCGCGAAGTCGCTGGCGTGCAGGTCCGGCAGCGAGCGGATGACCAGGCGCCCCTCCGTCTCTTCCAGCTGGTCGAGCAGCATCTGGGCCCCGACCTTGACGAACTTGACGTCGGCGCGCGACAGCTCCTGGAAGTCGAGGTCCAGGTCGTTGACCTTGTCGAGGCTGAAGCGGAAGCCGAGATCGGCCAGCCGGGCCATGTGCCGCGCCTCGACCGCGCCGCGGCGGGCGAAGGCCGACTGGCCAAGCTCGAAGATCAAGGCGCCGGCCATGTCCTTGTTCGCCGACAGGAAGTCGAGGAACTGCGGGAAGAAGGTCTCGTCCGACAGGCTGGCCAGCGAGATGTTGCAGAAGATGCCGACCTTGCGGTCCTGCTTGGCCAGTCGGCGCACGATCTGCACGCAGCGGAACAGCAGCAGGTTGTCGATCGCCGCGACCAGACCCTCTGGCTCGGCCACCGACAGGTACTCGGCCGGCATCATCACCCGGCCGCTGTCGTCGCGCAGGCGCGAGAAGCTCTCGTAGAAGACCGTGCGGCGCTGCGGCAGCGACACGATGGGCTGCAGGTAGAGGTCGACGCGGTTCTCCGCCAGGGCGGCCTTGACCGTGTCGAGCAGGGCTTCGGACTGCGAGGAGCGGCCGAAGGCGTGCATGGGCGCGGCGGCGACGCGGCTGGACAGCTGCGCTTCCATCTTCTCCGCCATGCGCTGGACGGTGTCCTCGAGCATATGAACTTCGCTCGACAGTTCCTCGGAGCGGCGCAGGGCGTCGTCGGTGACGGTCTCGACCACCTCGCTCAGACGGGCGTCGATCTTCTCCAGCTGCTGGGAGAGGATCAGATGCGCCTCGCGGATGTTGCCCAGTTCGCCGCGCAGGGCGGTGAAGTCGAGGGCGCGGACAATGAAAAGGTAAACCACGCCGAGGGCGGCCATTCCGGCCACGAAGCCGGCCACGCCCGCACCCCATCCGCCACCGCTGCGCCAAATGGTCAGCGAGAGAATGAGCGCCAAGCAGAGAAAGGAGGCGCCGATCAGAACCTGAGTGAGTCGCCGCATCAGCACCCGCCCTTACGAATCGCCAGTGATTATCCGACGCGTCGGATCATGGTGTCGATTGTATTAACGCCGCATGTCGAACGTGCGGGGTTCCACCGCATCGACAGCGGCCCTCCCGACTGATAATCACTCGCAAGTTTCAGTCGGGACCCACAGCTTGACCCATACTCAGTCCGACCCCTCCGCCCGATTCCTGAGCGAGGGCGCGCCCGGCGCGCGCGGGGTGATCGTCCGTGTCCACCCGCACGACGACGCGCGCGGCGCCCTGACCGTCGAGGAACTCGAGCGTCGTTTGCTGGAGCTGGGCTTCGTCGAGGGCGCGCAGGTCGAGGTGTTGCACGAGGGTCTGTTCGGTCGCGACCCGATGGCCGTGAAGCTGGACGACATGCGGGTGGCCTTGCGGCGCCGAGAGGCGCGGGCGGTGGAAGTGAAATACGACGAGGCGGGCGCGTGACCGAGGCGGTCCTTTCGCCGACCCGCATGGCGCTGGTGGGCAATCCCAATACCGGCAAGACCGCCCTCTTCAACGCCCTGACCGGCAGCCGCCAGAAGGTGGCCAACTACGCCGGCGTCACGGTCGAGCGGAAGGAGGGAACGCTGACCGCGCCCTCTGGCCGGACGATCAACGTCCTCGACCTGCCGGGCACCTACAGCCTGCGGGCCCGCAGCCCGGACGAAGCCGTCACCCGCGACGCGGTGCTGGGCCGCCTGGCCGGCGAGACGCCGCCGGACGTCATCGTCTGCGTGGCCGACGCGACCAACCTGCGCCTGGTCCTGCGCCTGGCGCTGGAACTGAAGCAGGTCGGGCGGCCGTTCGTGCTGGCGCTGAACATGTACGACATCGCCCAGCGCCAGGGCCTGCGCATCGACGTCGAAGGCCTGTCGAAGGCCATCGGCGCGCCGATCGTCGCCACGGTGGCCACCCGCAAGCGGGGCGTCGACGATCTGGTCGCCCAGGCCGAGGCCCTGGCCCTGAGCACGCCGCCGGGCGAGAACACCTGGCGAGAGCCCGACGCCGAGGAAATCCGCGCCGCCCACGCGCAGTCGCAGCGGATCATGAAGGCCTTCGTTCGACCGCCCGAACGCCCTGACACGGTGACGGCCAAGGTCGACGCCCTACTGCTGCATCCGGTCGCCGGCCTGGTCATCCTGTCGACGATCATGTTCGTCATCTTCCAGGCGGTGTTCAGCTGGGCGACGCCCTTGGCCGACGGCATCGACGCCGGCTTCGCGCTGCTCGGCGAGCTCGTCGGGCAGGTCGTGACCCACGACCTGCTGCGCAGCCTGCTGGTCGACGGCCTGATCGCGGGGGTCGGCAGCGTGCTGGTCTTCCTGCCGCAGATCATCATCGTCTTCTTCTTCATCCTGCTGCTCGAGGACAGCGGCTACATGGCCCGCGCCGCCTTCCTGCTGGACAGGCTGATGGGGGTCGCTGGCCTGCACGGACGCGCCTTCATTCCGTTGCTGTCGAGCCATGCCTGCGCCATTCCGGGCATCATGTCGGCGCGGGTCATCGACCAGAAGCACGACCGGCTGACCACCATCCTGATCGCGCCGCTGATGACCTGCTCGGCCCGGCTGCCGGTCTACACCCTGATCATCTCCGCCCTCATCCCCAGCCGGACGGTCGCCGGCTTCGTCAATCTGCAAGGGCTGGTGATGTTCGGCCTTTATGCGACGGGGCTGGTCTCGGGTCTGATCGTCGCCTTCGTCATTCGCAGGGTGTTCTGGCGGTCAGCCTCGGAGCCCTTCATGATGGAGATGCCGACCTACAAGGCGCCCGAGGCGCGCAACGTGCTGCTGAATCTCTGGCAGCGGGTGGCGATCTTCATGAGCCGGGCGGGCCGGATCATCATGCCGCTGATGGTGCTGGTCTGGGCCCTGGCCACCTTCCCCTATCCGCCGGAGGGCGCGACAGGCCCGGCCATCGACTACAGCCTCGCCGGCATGATGGGCCACGCCATCGAGCCGCTGCTGCGGCCGATCGGCTTCAACTGGGAAATGTCGATCGCACTGATCCCGGGCATGGCCGCCCGCGAGGTCGCCGTCGCCACCCTGGGCACCATCTACTCGGTGGGCGACGTCGACGGCGCGGGCGGCGCGGTGCTGCAGCAGATCGTCGCCAGCCAGTGGAGCCTGGCCTCGGGCCTGGCCTTCCTGGCCTGGTACGTGTTCGCGCCGCAGTGCGTGGCCACCCTGGGCGTGGTCAAGCGCGAGACCAACGGCTGGCTCTGGCCCGGGGTGATGTTCGTCTACATGTTCGCCCTGGCCTACGGGGCGGCCTTCGTCGTCTACAGGACGGCCGTCGCGCTCGGCTGGGGTTGACCGGTCCGCGTCGCCTGCAGCCCCCGGCCGTAGGTCAACCGCCGCCAGACCCACTCCAGCGGGCCCATGCGGTAGCGCGACAGCCACAGCGGCGACCAGACCAACTCCAGGGCCCAGACGGCGAAGACGAACAGCCATAGGCTCGCCGCGTCGAAGGCGCCGAACAGACCGAGACCCCGGCCGGCGGTGAACACCGTCGTCATCAGCACCGACTGCATGAGATAGTTGGTGAAGGCCATCTGCCCGACCCGGGCCAGCGGGGTCAGCAGGGCGCGGACCGCGGCCAGCTTCGCCAGCAGGATCAGCGTCGAGGCGTAGCCGAGGCTGATCATCAGGCTCAGGAACTGGTTGGCGGCGGCGTAGCGGCCCGCCGATCGCGGCATGGCGAAACCGGTCTCGATCCTGGCCCAGTTGGACTCCCCGACCAGATACAGAGATCCCGCCGCCGCCACGATCAGCAGGCCGTAGAGCCAGGCCGGCGCGCGCCCGGTCAGGAAGCCCCATTTGAACAGCGCCAGCCCGATCATCATCAGGGCCACGGTGCGGAACACGAACACGGCGAGGCTCATGCCCTGCAGAAAGACCCAGTTGCCCAGGTTCTCCATGAAGGCCGGGACCAGGCCGGCCCGCATGGCCGCCGTGCTGGCCCTGGCGGCCTCGGCGGTCATTCCGGAGTCCATCTGCGCCAGGACCTGCTTCTGGACATCGGCCGGGGCGTACTCCAGCGCCCACATCTGGCCGACCGAGATCGCCGATCCGAGCATCACGACGGCCAGGCCGATCCAGAACAGCCGCCGCGGACTCCAGGACCGCATCAGCATCATGAACAGGCCGGACCAGGCGTAGAGCAGCAGGATGTCGCCGTACCAGACGGCGAGGCCGTGGATCAGGCCGAACACCGCCAGCCACGCCAGCCGCCGCCGCAGAAGCGCGCCGCGCACCGCGTCGTCGCGCTCGCCGCCGACCAGGAAGACCGAGACCCCGAACAGCATCGAGAACAGGGTCACGAACTTGAACTCGAAGACGGTGGCCATCGTCCACCAGGCCGCGGCGGCGGCGCCCTCCAGCGGGAAGGGCAGCAGCTCGGGGGCCATGAAGCTCTCGAACGGCAGCGCGAAGGCGTAGATGTTGACGGCCAGGATGCCGAGGACGCCCAGTCCCCGCATCAGGTCCAGCTGCACGTGGCGCTCATCGGCGGCCACCGGCCTCAGCACCGTCATGACGCCCCCATCGCCGCCTCGGCGCGAGGAAGTCACGAACGCGGAGGTCTGTCGAGAGGGGGCGCGATCGCCACGCTCCCACTATCGGTCGTGGCCCGACTTGCTCGGGCCATGACGATCTCGGGGAACGGCCGTCTACCGCGTCGGAACCGGAACCTCGCCGCGGTAATCGTAGAAGCCGCGCTGGGTCTTGCGGCCCAGCCAACCGGCCTCGACGTACTTCACCAGCAGCGGGCACGGACGGTACTTGCTGTCGGCCAGGCCCTCGTGGAGCACGTTCATGATGCTCAGCACGGTGTCGAGGCCGATGAAGTCGCCCAGCTCCAGCGGGCCCATCGGATGGTTGGCGCCCAGCTTCATGGCGGTGTCGATCGAGTCCACCGTGCCGACGCCCTCGTACAGGGTGTAGATGGCCTCGTTGATCATCGGCACCAGCACGCGGTTGACGATGAAGGCGGGGAAGTCCTCGGCGTTGGTGGTGGTCTTGCCCAACGACTGGGCGAAACTGACGGCGGCCTCATAGGTCGCCACGTCGGTGGCGATGCCGCGGATGACCTCGACCAGCTTCATCAGCGGCACGGGATTGAAGAAGTGCAGGCCGATGAAGCGCTCGGGCCGGTCGGTCGTCGACGCCAGGCGGGTGATCGAAATCGACGAGGTGTTCGACGCCAGCAGCGTCTCGGCCTTCAGGTGCGGGTGCAGCGCGCGGAAGATCGACTTCTTGATCTCCTCGTTCTCGGTCGCAGCCTCGATGGCGATGTCGGTCTGGCCGATCAAGGCCAGGTCGAGGGCCGGCTTGATGCGGCCCAGCGCCGTCCGCATCGCGGCGTCGTCGATCAGGCCGCGGCCGACCTGGCGCGCCAGGTTGTGCTCGATCTGCGAGACGCCGGCGTCGATCCGGTCCTGGCCGAGGTCGTGCAGGAACACGTCGTAACCGGCCAGCGCACAGACGTGCGCGATGCCCGACCCCATCTGACCGGCGCCGATGACGCCGACCGTCTTGATATCCGCCATGAAGTCTCGCCCTTGACGTCGGCGCGGTTGGTTCCGGGGAGGTCCGCGCCGTCAAACTTTTGTGGCGGGCTTTCTAGCACAGGAGTCCGGGACCCCGCCAAGGTCTTTGCTGCGATGCAGCGGGAGCCCGCCGGATCGGGCGACCGTCCTTTTCAACAACGGCCCTTCCCCACTCGCCGCCGATGCGCTCAATTGCCCGCCAACCGGGATCAGTCCGGAGCGGGAGCGACACATCATGGCGGCGGATTGGGAAACGGGACTTCAGCTTCGGTCGCTGGTGACCTCGGGCGGCGAACTGCAGCTCTCGCTGGAGCGGGTCGACACCCCGGCGCCGGGGCCGGGCGAGGTGGTGGTCGCGGTGAAGGCCTCGCCGATCAATCCCTCCGACCTCGGCCTGCTGATCGGACCGGCCGACCTGAGCACCCTGAAAGCCGGCCGCAACGCCAACGGCCCGACCGCGACCGCCGCCATTCCACAGCACCTGATGCGGATGATGGCCGCGCGGGCCGACGAGAGCATGCCGGTCGGCAACGAAGGCTGCGGCGTGGTCGTGGCGGCCGGTGACTCTCCTGAAGCCCAGGCGCTGCTGGGTAAGACTGTCGCCTGCCTGGGCGGCGCGATGTACGGCCAGTACCGCACCCTGCCGTTGGCGTCGGTCATGCCTCTGCCGGACGACACGGCGTTCGCGGACGGCGCGTCCTGCTTCGTCAATCCGCTGACGGCGCTCTGCTTCCCCGAGACCATGAAGCGCGAGGGCTTCACGGGCCTGGTCCACACTGCGGCGGCCTCGAACCTCGGCCAGATGCTGGTCAAGATCTGCCTCAAGGACGGCATCCCGCTGGTCAACATCGTGCGCAACGACGAGCAGGCGGCGATCCTGCGCGGCCTCGGCGCCACGCACGTCGTCGACTCCAGCAAGCCTTCATTCCTCGAGGACCTGACCCAGGCGATCGTCGACACCGGCGCCTACCTGGCCTTCGACGCCATCGGCGGCGGCAAGCTGGCCGGCCAGATCCTCAACTGCATGGAGATCGCGGCCAACAAGACGGCCAAGGTCTACAGCCGCTACGGCTCCAACCAGATGAAGCAGGTCTATGTCTACGGCGGCCTGGACACTGGCCCGACCGAGCTGAACCGCGCCTTCGGCATGATGTGGGGCCTGGGCGGCTGGCTGCTGACCCCGTTCCTGATGAAGATCGGCCCGGCCGAGACCCAGCGCCTGCGCGACCGCGTGATCGCCGAGCTGAAGACCACCTTCGCCAGCCACTACACGCGGGAAATCTCGCTGGCGGAGGCGCTCGATCCCGAGGTCATCCGCACCTACAACCGCAAGGCCACGGGCGAGAAGTACCTGATCCGCCCCTGACGGGGCCCTCGGGTCAGTCCGCGCGACGGTACCGCCAGTCCATGCCCTGAAGCTTGCCGTCGATCAGCCCCTCGATCCGGGCGCAGAGGTCCGCGCCGCATCGGCGGTAGATGACCCTCTGCGGGAAGTCGTGGGCGAGGTTCTC
Source organism: uncultured Caulobacter sp. (assembly GCA_937925635.1). Taxonomy (GTDB): domain Bacteria; phylum Pseudomonadota; class Alphaproteobacteria; order Caulobacterales; family Caulobacteraceae; genus Caulobacter. The sequence goes on along the minus strand of CALALX010000093.1, from coordinate 34,453 downwards.
GAACGTCGCCTCGCCGGCAGGGCCGGGCTTGAGGACGAAGGGCGTCGCGGGCTGGCCGTCGACATAGGCGGTGAAGGTCGGGCCGGCCGCCTCGGGCGTGATGGTCATGAACTCGAAACGCGGCGGCTTGCCCGGCCGGCTGGTCTGACCGACGCCGCCCATGGCCCCGTCGATCGGCGTCGACCAGGTCTCGCGGACGGTCTTGCCGCCTTCCTGCTGAACCCAGGTCCCAGTGATCCAGGACAGGTCGACGGCGGGTTCGGCGGCGAGGGCGGGCGCGCCGAGCAGGACGACGGCGGCGACGAAGGATGCGAGGCGTTTCATGACTTTCCCCCTTGAGGCTCCCGCGACCCTGCCGACGGCGCCGGGCGCCCGCTTGTAGGAATGCGACAGTCTCAGGCCGTCAGGTCAACCAGGCTGGCCGACAACCCCGGCCGCGCCGCCACGAACTGCGACGGCGTGCAGCCGACGAAGCGGCGGAAGTCGCGCGCCATCTGCGGATGGTCGAAATAGCCCGCCGCCTGCGCCGCCTGCGTCCAGGTCTCGGCGTCGGCCTCGCGCAACGCATCGAACACGCGCCGGAAGCGCACGATGGAGCCGAGCATGCGCGGCGAGACGCCGATCCGCGTCGCGAATCGCCGTTGCAGGGTGCGCGGCGTCAGCCCGGTCTCGCGCCACAGGGTCTCGACGGTCGCGCCCTCTTCCAGCCGCGCGACGCAGTGCTCGACGACGGGATCGGCCGCCACGGCCATCGCGGCGATGCGGTCGGCGACATGGTCCTGGACCCGCGCCAGCCGCGACGCCTCGTCTGGCGCCCGGAGATCGCCAGCCTCCAGCGCGACGCGCGCGTCGGTAATGCCGTCGAGCGACCGGCCGAGATAGGCGTAGGCTCCCGCTGTATGGAACCGCACGCCGACCACCCCGGCCTCGCCGTCGGCCCGCAGATGCAGCGGCCGCGTCAGCTGGCCGGCGAACAACACCGGCGGCTGGCGGCGCAGGACGCCGTCCTCGCCGCGCTCCAGATAGGGCTCGCCAAGGTGGACGATCAGTTCGCAGCGGCCGTCTGGCGCGATCCGCTGGTCCTCGTCCGGATCACGCCCCTCGAACACCCAGACGCAGGCTACCCACGGCGCCAGGTCCGGCCTCGGTGCGAACTCGGCGTAGCGCGGCGTCACAGGTCCTAGAGCGCTTGAATGAGATGGGAGAGATTGGCGCTCGTCGCGTTGCGGACCAGACGGGCGTCCGCGGTGACGACTCGGCAACCGCGGGCTTCGGCGAGCGCAAGGTAGAGACCGTCAAAGGCCGAGCATCCCGTTTCCACTGAAAGCGCGAACGCTCGGCCCGAAAGCGCTGCGGCGGGAAAGACCTCTGCCAGCAGGCTTCCGACATCGTCCACGGCGCTCCCTGCCATCGCAGGCGCGACATCGCCGCGCCGGGCCTTCTTGGCCGCGATGCTGGCGAACTCGGCGTGGAGGAATTCGGGTGCGACGAGGCGGGCGCCGGAGCGCAGAACGTCGAGCGCCCGGTCGGTTCCAACCTCCTGGAAGAAGCATTTCGCGACCACCGACGCGTCCACGACCAGTTCAGCGGGCATCCCGGTCTTCGCGAATGAGGTCAACGCTGTCGGCGCCCAGCTTGCCCGTCCATTGCCGCTGATAGGGTTCAAGCATGGCCATGCGCCGTTCCACGCCTGCCGCATTGATCAGGGCCGCGATCGCCGCCCCTCGGTCGCAGGCATGGGCCTCGGCGTAGCTGTCGACAAGGTGCAGCCCCGCGCCGTTGAACGCATCGAACGGCACGGACACGACGTCACCCCGCTCGGGGCGCGCCACCATCGGAGATACCGCGCGCTGGTCCCTCACGAAGACGACCCGCTCCGCGACGAGCTCGACGCGTTCCGTCCTCCATCCTGCATCAAGCCAGGAACCGGCCTGGCTATGGGTGCGCGTGTTCGCCCACCATGCCGGATGCCGTCGCGCCGAACTCGGCAGTGAGCGCCGGATGATGCGCTCGACCTCTTTGAATGTCAGCGGAGTCTCGGCCGCGTTCTGGTTGGCGAGAAACTGTCCCAGCGGCTCGTATCTGGACATGTCCATTCCTTCGTTAGTACAAATAGTACATTCAGGAAGTGGACTTGGTCAAGGCGCCTTGCCCCGCCGCGCCCGGAAGAAGCCGCGCAGCAGCGCGGCGCTCTCCTCGGCCAGGACGCCGCCGACGACCTGTGGCCGCCAGTGGCAGGTGGGCTGCTCGAAGAAGCGCGGACCGTGGACCACGGCGCCGCCCTTCGGGTCCTCGGCGCCGAAGACGACACGGCCGATGCGGGCGTGGCTGATGGCGCCGGCGCACATGGCGCAGGGCTCCAGCGTCACCACCAGCGTCAGGTCAGTGAGCCGGTAGTTGCCAAGCCTGGCGGCCGCCAGCCGGATGGCCGCGATCTCGGCATGGGCCGTGGGATCATGCGCGCCGATCGGATGGTTGCCGGCGCGGGCGACGACCTCGCCGGTGGCCGGGTCGACGATCACCGCCCCGACGGGCGTCTCGCCGGCCTCGGCGGCGGCGCGCGCCTCAGCGAGGGCCAGCTGCATCGCGTCCCATTCACTGGCCAGGGGGTCGGAGAGGGTCGTCACGTGGCGAGGTCCGGCGTTTCGTGCTTTAGAGGGCCTGTCTCGCCGGGAGGCGACACGATCCTTTTTAACGGAGCGGCCCGCATGGCTGAACGCTATTCTTCTCCCGACCCTTCCGACACCGAACGCGTGGCCAAGGTGCTGGCCCGCGCCGGCGTCGCCTCGCGCCGCGAGGTCGAGCGGCTGATCGAGGCCGGCCGGGTGGCGATCAACGGCGAGACCCTGACCACGCCAGCCGTGAAGGTGGAGCCGGGCGACATCGTCACCGTCGACGGCGAGGTGGTCGGCGGACCCGAGCCGGTGCGCCTGTTCCGCTATCACAAGCCCGCCGGGCTGGTGACGACGCACGCCGATCCCAAGGGCCGGCCGACCGTGTTCCAGCATCTGCCGGAAGGCCTGCCGCGCGTGATCTCGATCGGCCGCCTCGACCTGGCCACCGAAGGGCTGCTGCTGCTGACCAATGACGGCGAGCTGTCGCGGGCGCTGGAGCTGCCCGCGACCGGCTGGATCCGCCGCTACCGCGCCCGGGCCTTCGGCTACGCCACTCAGGAACGGCTGGACAGGCTGAAGGACGGCGTCACCGTCGAGGGTGTCCGCTACGGCCCGATCGAAGCCAGGCTCGACAAGGCGACGGGCGACCGTGAGGGGGCGCGCAACGTCTGGATCACCCTGACCCTGGCTGAAGGCAAGAACCGCGAGGTGCGCCGCGTGCTCGAGTCGATCGGGCTGAAGGTCAATCGCCTGCTGCGCCTGAGCTATGGCCCCTTCTCGCTCGGCGACCTGGGCGTCGGCGAGGTCGAGGAAGTCGGGCCGCGGGTGATCCGCGAGCTGCTTGAGGGCATCGTGCCGCCGCAGGCCATGCCGAAGGGCCATGCCGTGCAGTTCAAGGGCGCGCCCGGGAGCGGACGGCGCCGCCCCTCTGGCGAGGCCGGCGGCGTCCCGCATGAGCCGACCGCCCCGAGACACGGCCGTCAGCCGCGTCCGGGTCAGGAGACCGGCGAACTGAAGGGCGAACGCCAGCCGAAGAAGCCCGGCTGGGCCAAGGCCAAGCCGAAGCTCTATCCGCATCCGAAGAAGAAGTCCGCGCCGAGGTCCACCGAGGCCGAGGCGCCGAAGAAGACTTGGTATGGTGATCCGAAGGCCGCGCGTCCGGGGGCGAAGGGGCCTTCTGGATCCGCGCGCCCAGCCGGGCCGCGTCGCGACGGGCCTGCCGGGCCGAAGGGGGCCGCGGCGCCGCGAGGACGAACCGGCGCTCGTCCGCAAGGCCCTCGGCCAACGGGGCCGAAGGGGAAGCGATAGCTTTTTCTCCGCTCATCCCGGCGAATGCCGGGATGAGCGGAGTATGGGGACTATGCCCTCTCCCTCAGCCGCTTCGCCAACCTGGCCGTCCGACGCCAGACGGTGGCCACGCTGCCCAGCGCGATGATCGCCAGGGCGAGGATCATGGTCCCGCCGCGCCAGCCCCAGAGCGGCTCGGCGATCGCGACCAGACAGGCCACCGTCAGCGCGAACATGCGGTGCGGCTTGGCCATCGGGCCGGAGAAGTCGGCGGTGAATCCGAGACCCCGACCGAGCTCGCGCACATAGGCGGTCAGCACCGCCAGCAGCGCCGTCAGCCAGCCAAGCCAGACCCCGGCGGCCAGGCCCGCCGCCGCGGCGCTGTAGCCGGCCGCGACCAGGAACAGGCCGTCGGCGATGCGGTCGGGCAGTTCGTTCCAGATCGGGCCGGACGGGCCGCCCCGGCCATGCTCCACCGCCACCATGCCGTCGAGCATGTTGGCCAGCAGGCGCAGCTGGATGCAGACCGCCGCCAGCAGCAACCATCCGATGCGCGCTGGGCCCTCGCTCTCGCCGGCCATGGCCAGGCCCGCCGCGCCAAGCACAGCGAAGGCGACGGAGCAGAAGGAGATGGTGTCGGGGCTGATCCCGACCCGGCCGAGCGCGGAGGCCATCGCGCCGGCCCAGCCGGCGGATCGAGTCTTCAACGGGCGGCGGTTCTCAGGCGCGTCGGTCATGCGGCCCTCCGGCGGGCGCGGACTAGGCCCGCGTTGTAGACGATGGCGTAGAGGGTCGAGACCGACCACGGCACGGCGATGGTGGCGACGATCTCCGGCGTGCCGATCAGGGTGTGGGCCAGCGTCAGCAGCGCCAGGATGGAGGTCGCGGTCAGGAGCGGCGGCGCGATGAAGGCGAGAACGCCCGACAGCGTCCCGTCCAGTCTCTCAAGCGTCTTCTTGAGGATGCCTGTGAGCACGCCGGAGATGGTCCCCTGCACCAGCGCCGGCAGCCAGGCGCCCGCCAGGCCGTGGTCGCGGTTCGCGAACAGCGCCCAGCCGCCCATCATCACAAACCCGAACGCGACGTGGACGACGCTCGATTTAAGGACTCGCTCCATGCGGAGAGCCTTGACCGGAACGCCCGCCTCGGCAACCTCCGTCGGGCGGCGGCGTCGCGGGGCGGGAACGAGAGTTTGGACCAGATCACGCGCTTCCTCGACCTGCAGCATCCCCATCTGCTCTGGGGCCTGGGCGGCGTGTTCGGCCTGGTCGTCCTCGGCGCGGTCGTGGCGGGCGTCCTGACCGTCGTGAACCCCCGGAAAGACTACACCGAACTGCGCCAGCGCATCTTCAGCTGGGTGATCATGATCGCCCTGCTGTCGGCGGCCCTGCTGCTGGGCTGGCAGGCGACCACGGCGCTGTTCGCGGTGGTCTCGTTCATCGCCCTGCGCGAATTCCTGTCGCTGGCCCCGACCCGGCGCGAGGACCGGCTGATCGTGCTGGCCGCCTATCTGGCCATCCCGCTGAACTACGCCTTCATCGCCGCCGACATCTACGGCGTCTACCTGGTGCTGATCCCGGTCTACGCCTTCCTGATTACGCCCTGGCTGATGGCGGTGATCGGCCAGACCCGCGGCTTCCTGGCGAGCGCCTCGATGTTCCACTGGGGTCTGATGACCTGCATCTACAACATCGGCTACGTCGCCTTCCTGATGCGGACGCCGCCCTACGAGGCGCCCGCCGGCGGGGCCGGGCTGGTCTTCTTCCTGCTGGTCGCCACCGAGTTCAACGACGTCGCCCAGTACGTCTGGGGCAAGCTGCTGGGCCGCCACAAGATCATCCCCAGGGTCAGCCCCAACAAGACGTGGGAGGGCTTCATCGGCGGCTGGATCACCACCGCCGCCCTGATCTGGTTCGCCGGGCCGCTGTTCACGCCGCTGGAGGGCCTGGGCCTGGCCGTGGTCGCTGTCGTCCTGCCCGCCGCCGGCTTCGCGGGCGATGTGACGATGAGCGCCATCAAGCGCGACATCGGCGTCAAGGACACCTCGCACCTGATCCCGGGCCACGGCGGCATCCTCGACCGCATCGACAGCCTGACCTTCACGGCGCCGATCTACTTCCATCTGCTGGCGTTCTTCGCGCTGGAGAAGTTCTGATGATCCGCTGGCTGCGCTGGGCCCTGCTGCTGCTGGTCGCTCGGCCGATCGCACGCTTCCTGACGGGCGCCGACGTCACCGGCCGCGAGCACCTGCCGCTGAAAGGGCCGGCCATCATCGCGGCCAACCACAACAGCCATGTCGACACCCTGCTGATGCTGAGCATCTTCCCGGCCAAGGCGGTGATGCGGGTCCGTCCAGCGGCGGCGAGCGACTATTTCCTGAAGGACCCGGTCATCGGCTGGTTCTCGCGCAACCTGGTCGGCATCGTGCCGGTGGCGCGGGACAAGGTCGCAACCGGCGAGGACGTGCTGGCCCCGGCCCGCGAGGCGCTGGCGGCCGGCGACATCGTGGTCGTCTTCCCGGAGGGCACGCGCGGCGACGCTTCCGACGAAATGGCCCGGCTGAAGAGCGGCGTGGCCCGCCTGGCTGAGGCCTTTCCCGAAGCGCCGGTGACGCCGGTCTGGATTCAGGGCGCGGGTCGGGTCCTGCCCAAGGGCGAGGTCATTCCGGTGCCGATGAACTGCGCGGTGCTGGTCGGCGCCCCGCTGCGCTGGCATGGCAAGCGCGCGGAGTTTATGGACGGTCTCCGCGACGCGCTCCTGACGCTCAAGGACCAGGCGCCGCCCCTTCGCTGGAGTTGAACCCCCTTTGCGCATCGTCTCGGGAAGCCTGCGCGGTCGCGCGCTGAAGACGCCGGAAGGCCAGGGCACGCGCCCGACCTCCGACCGCGCGCGGCAGGCGGTGTTCAACATCCTCGAGCACGCCGCCTGGGCGCCGGAGCTGCGCGGCGCGCGGATCATCGACCTGTTCGCGGGATCCGGGGCGCTGGGGTTCGAGGCGATCTCGCGCGGGGCGGCCTTCTGCCTGTTCGTCGAAACCGACGAGGCGGCGCGCGGCGCCATCCGCGAGACCATCGACGCCTTCGGACTGTTCGGCGCGACCCGCATCCACCGCCGCGACGCCACCGACCTCGGCGTCCGCCCGGCCAGCGCCGGCGAGCCGTTCGATCTGGCCTTCCTCGATCCGCCCTACCGCAAGGGTCTGGCGGAGCGCGCGCTGGCCGGCCTGGCCGAGGGCGGCTGGCTGAAGAGCGGCGCGGTGCTGATGGTCGAGCGCGGCAGCGACGAGGCCGATCTCGCCGTCGATGGTTTCGAGGTCCTCGACACGCGCGACTACGGCGCCGCGCGGGTGACGTTCCTGAAGTTCGGCGGCTAGCTTCAAACAAGTGTCATCCCGGACGGCCCGCAAGGACGATCCGGGACCCAGTCAACGCCGAGCACGGCCCCGCTGGGTCCCGGCTCTCCGCTTCACTGCGGCCGGGGTGACACCTGTTTGCTTCGCCCTACCGCTTCATCGTCACCCGGTTGTCGAGCTGCGAGCGAAGGTTCAGCAGGCCCTCGCGGGTGATGCGGTAGGGCCCCCCGCCCGCGCTGGCGATGAAGCGTTTGCGCTTGAGCGACCGGAAGACGGCAAGCGTGCAGTCGCTCAGGCGCCAGCCATCGCGGGTGAAGCAGTCGGCGCCGATGACCTCGCCGGTGTCCTCGTCGCGTTCGAGGAGGATCGCGCCGCCTTGCGCGAGCGCGTGCAGCGTTCGCTGCTGCGGTTTGGAGATGTTCAAGGGGAAAGTCCGATATCGAGGCGTGATGAGTCGCGCCCAGGCTGCGAGCCGGGACGGGCGGTTCATCGGGCGCTGAGGACAGTCGGACCTCGAAAGATCAGACCGTCAGGCCCGGGCCTCGATCACATTGGGAAGCATGATGCCTCGCGGTTGGACACCCGATCACTAGCGCAACGCCGGTTTGGACGCAACGCGCCCGCGATGACGCGGTGAATACTTTTCAACGATGCCATGACAGCTCTTCGACAATTTGCTCGTCACATTTTTGTCATGGGAAATCAGTCTTTGCACTGATGACCCAAGCAAAACGCCAACCTCGCGATTCATCATTGCTTAGCCTGGCTCGTGCTGATTGCGCCGCATGGCATTCGGGGACGTCATGAGCACCAATCTGTCGAGCGTGGCGACGCGGCCTGATCCGGTGGGGCCCGAGACCCCCGGCGCGGAGGTCTATCGCCGGTTTCAGCAGGAACCCGACTTGCTGATTCTGCCCGTGGTCGACGCCGAAGACCGCCCGGTGGGCATCATCGACCGGAACAACTTCTTCCTGCGGATGGCGGCCGAGTACGGACGCGCGCTGTACGCCCACCGGCCGATCTCGGCCCTGATGAACACCAGCCCGCTGGTGGCCGAAGGCTCGACCCTTGTGACGGACTTCACCGGCGAGGCGCTGGCCGAGCGACCGTCCGAGCTGATGCAGGGCTTCATCGTCGTCGAGAACGGCCGCTATGCCGGCGTGGGGGCCCTGATCTCGCTCCTGCAGGCGACCAGCGAGGCCAATCGCGCCCACGCCGAGGAGATGACCCGGATCGCCGAGCATCTCAATGTCGCGCGGGTCGAGGCCCAGGCCGCCCTGCGCGCCAAGTCGCAGTTCCTGGCGGTGATGAGCCACGAGATCCGCACGCCCCTGAACGGCGTGCTGGCCATCGCCGACATCCTGGACCGTAAGCTCACCCAGGCCGAGCTGAAGCCCTATGTCCACACCATCGTCGACTCCGGCGAGACGCTGCTGCGGCTGCTGACCGACGCCCTCGACATCTCACGCGCCGAGTCGGGGGCCATGGACCTGACCGAAGCGGGCTTCTGCCTGCCGCGCGTGCTCGACGATCTCGACGACCTGTGGCGCGCCCGCGCCGAACAGAAGGGCCTGACGCTGGCCTTCTCCTACGCCGGCGCCACCGACCAGTGGGTGCTGGGTGACGAGATCCGGCTCAAGCAGGTGTTCAACAACCTGATCGGCAACGCCATCAAGTTCACCGACCGGGGCCTGGTCGAGGTTTCTTTGACCGCCGAGCGCGACGGCGATCATGTGCGGTTGGCCGGAGAGGTGCGCGATGGCGGTCCCGGCCTGCCCTCCGACCGGCTGGAGATGATCTTCAACCCCTTCGTCCAGACCGACAACGGCCGCGAGCAGGGCGGCGCCGGCCTGGGCTTGTCGATCTGCCGGGAGATCGTGCGACGGATGGACGGCGAGATCGTCGCCCGCAACAATCCGGGCCCCGGCGCGACCTTCCGCTTCGAGGTGGTCCTGTTCGACGTCCCGCCCGAGGCGGAGGACGAACGCGACAGTCTCGCCGCCGTCGTCCTGGAGCGGCCGCTGCATATCCTGATCGCCGACGACAATGGGGCGAACCGTTTCGTGGCCTCGACCCTCTGCGAAATATTCGGCTGCACCAGCGAGGCGGTGGAGAACGGCAGGGACGCGGTCGAGGCGGTGGCGGGCGGCGCCTTCGACCTCGTGCTCATGGACATCCGCATGCCGGTCATGGACGGCCTGGAGGCCACCCGGGCCATCCGCGGCCTGGCCGGCCCCGTCGCGGCGACGCCGATTCTGGCCCTGACCGCCAACGCCGATCCCTGGGACGCCGAACACTATCGCTCCGAAGGCATGGACGGCGTGGTGGAGAAACCCATCAAGACCGAGCTGCTCGCCGCGGCCATCGAGGCGGCCATGGCGTCACGCGGCGAGGAGGCGCGTCGGGCGGCCTGAGCGCGTTCCGCACCACGCTACCGTCGACCGAACAGCCGCTCGATATCGGCGAGCTTGAGCTCCACATAGGTCGGCCGGCCGTGGTTGCACTGGCCGCTGTGGGGCGTGGCCTCCATCTCGCGCAGCAGGGCGTTCATCTCGACGGCGGTCAGGCGGCGACCGGCGCGGACCGAGCCGTGACAGGCCATGGTCGAGCAGACCTCCTCCAGCCGCTCGCGAAGGGCCAGGGCCTGGCCGTTCTCGCTGAGATCGTCGGCGATGTCGCGCACCAGGCCGGCGGCGTCGGCGTCGCCGAGCAGGGCCGGAGTCTCACGCACCAGCACCGCGCCCGGTCCGAACGGCTCGACGATCAGACCCAGCGCCGCCAGTTCGTCCGCCTTGGCGACGATGCGTTCGGCCTCGGCCGGATCGAGCTCGACCACCTCGGGCAGAAGCAGAGTCTGGCGGGTCACTCCGCCGGCCTCCATCTCGTGCTTCATGCGCTCGTAGACGAGGCGCTCATGGGCCGCATGCTGGTCGACGATGACGATGCCATCGCGCGTTTGCGCCACCACATAGGTCTCGTGGACCTGGGCCCGCGCCGCGCCGAGCGGGAAGTCGACGGGGTCGATGATCCGCCCGTCGACGGCCGGCGGCGGCGCGGACTCGTAGACGGCGCCGACAGCCTCGGCCAGCGCGGCGCCGCCCATTCCGAAGGCCGGCTCGACGCGGGCCGAGACGTCGCTCATCCCGGGAAGCCTCTGCGGTGAAGCCGGTTGCCAGCCCCCCGCCTGCCAGGCCGAGAAGCCGGCGGGCGAGGGGGCCGACGCATAGGTCTGCGGCCTGAACCCGGCCAGGGCCGCGCCCGCGACGGTGGTCGAGGCCCGGTGACCGGCGCCGGCCAGCGAATGGCGCAGGCCGCCGACGATCAGGCCGCGGACCAGCGCCGGATCGCGGAACCGCACCTCCGCCTTGGCCGGATGGACGTTGACGTCGACGAAGGTCGGATCGAGCTCGATGTAGAGCGCCGCTGTCGGATGCCGGTCGCGGGCCAGATAGTCGGCGTAGGCCGCCCGCAAGGCCCCTTGAAGGAGCCGGTCGCGCACGGGACGGCCGTTGACGAACAGGTACTGGTGGGCGGCGTTGCCGCGGTTGTAGGTCGGCAGGCCGGCGAAGCCGGTCAGGCGCACCCCGTCCCGCTCGTGATCGATCTGCAGCGCATTGTCCTGGAACTCGCGGCCCAGCACGGCGGCCAGGCGGGTCAGCCGTCCGTCCGGTCCCGGGGCCTCGGCGCTCAGCCGGATCGTGCGGCGGCCGTCGAGGTCGAGGGTGAAGGCCACCGCCTCGTGGGCCATGGCCTGGCGCTTGAGCTCCTCAGCGATCGCCATCTGCTCGGCGCGGGCCGACTTCATGAACTTCAGTCGGGCGGGGGTCGCGTAGAACAGGTCGCGGACCTCGACCCGCGCGCCATGCCGCCCCGCGAACGGCGCGGGGCCGACCTCGCCGACGGCGCCGCCCTCGACCAGGATGGCGTGGGCCGGGCCGCCGTCGCGGGGGCGGCTTGAGATCTGAAGCCGCGCCACCGAGCCGATCGAGGGCAGCGCCTCGCCGCGGAAACCCATGGTGGCGATGTTGAGAAGGTCCCAGCTGCCGTCCGGAAGCGGCGCCAGCTTGGAGGTGGCGTGCCGCTCAACGGCCAGGGCCAGCTCGTCGGCCGTCATGCCACTGCCGTCGTCGCTGACCAGGATGCGGCTAAGGCCGCCGTTGTCAGCCTCGACCTCGATCCGCGCGGCGCCGGCGTCGAGGGCGTTCTCGACCAGCTCCTTGATCGCGCTCGCCGGCCGCTCGACCACCTCGCCGGCGGCGATGCGGTTGACGGTCTCCGGAGGCAGGCGGCGGATGGGCATGGGGTGCGGAGCTTATCCGATTCCGACAGGTGAGTCGGTGCGTCCTTCGAGACGCGGCTTCGCCGCTCCTCAGGATGACGAAAGTTGGTAGGCGGCCCCGCTGAGTTCGTCATCCTGAGGAGCGAGCCTCAAGCGAGCGTTTCGAAGGACGCACACAGGAAAAGGGCCCCGCCGTCGCCAGCGGGGCCCTTCCAAACTCTCAGGACGAAGCCCGGACCTACAGCCCCGGCAGCTTGACCCAGCTGCCCTTCTCGCGGGCGATGATGACGGTCTTGCCGCCGGTCAGGGCCTTGAGCCGGGCTTCCTCGGCGGCGGCGTCGACCACCACCGGCGCGGCCGCGCCATCGGCGGAGGGCGCCGGCGCGGCCGGCGAATCCTTGCGCCAGAACATGACGCGATCGGCGAAGGACTTGTCCTTGTGCGCGATGTCGCCGAACTCGTCGTCGACGACGTAGCGGATCAGCGGATCCGACTTCTCGGCGCCCGAGCGTGCCGCCAGCAGGCGTTCGCCGTCCGAACGCTGGGCCGCGGCGGCCTGGCCGGCCAGGGCGGCGCGGGCGGCGCTTTCCGGCTGCAGCTCCTGCGGGCGGGGCTCGCCCGGCGCCGGCGGACGCAGCGCATATTCCGGCGGAAGCACGAGCGGCGCCTTGGTCACGACCCGGAACTCGTCCGGCGTCACCTTGGCCACGCCCATGGCGCGCGACGCCGACTGGCATCCGCCAAGGCCGGCCGCCGCGGTCAAAGCAACCACGCACATCACGCGGGTAGAGATCATCGAGCCTAGCTCCTACAGGCCGCCCCCGGCCTAAGACAGACGAGGTGGATACGCCAAAAGTGAGGCGCGCGGCAACTTCGATTAAGGCCGCACGTCGCGCCGCACGCTGTCGAGCAGCAACAGGACCACGCCGATCGTGATGGCGCTGTCGGCGATGTTGAATACCCAGGGGAAGTGCAGCGACTGGAAGTCGAGAAAATCGGCCACCGCGCCAAGGCGCACGCGGTCGACCAGATTGCCCACCGCGCCGCCCATGACCAGGCCGACGGCGGCGCCCAGCAGGGGGCGTTCGATTCGCCGCGCCCAGACGCCCAGCGCGATCGCGACGCCCAGCGAGAAGGCCGCCAGCGCCCAGCGGACCCACTCCTGCTCGCCGCGGAACAGGCCGAAGCTGACGCCCTGGTTCCAGACCATGGAGAGGTTGAACGGCCCGGCCACAGGCACGGTGCAGGGCGTGTACATGGCCGGCGTCGGGCTGAACGGCTGGCACGCGTTCGGGAAGACGCTGCCCAGCATCCAGAACTTGATGACCTGGTCGAAGACCAGCACCGCCAGGGCGATGGTGAAGGCCTTGGGGCCCTGCAGCGTCGCCGGCGCGGCCGCCGCCGCGGCCGGAGCCTCCGGCTCGGGCGTGTGGGACACTTCGGCGGCTTCGGGCGCGTCGGAACTCAAGCTTTGACCCTCTTGTCCCGCCGCCCCGGCGAAGGCCGGGGTCCATGCGAGCGTCAAAATGGATCCCGGCCTTCGCCGGGAGCACGGTGAAATATCAGGCCGCGCGCGACTTGTCCCAGGCCTCGACAGCGTCCTCGCAGCGCAGGCACAGGCGCGTGTCGGCCTTCACCTCCGGCAGGATCCGCCAGCAGCGGTCGCACTTGTCGCCGCTTGCCTGGAAGGGCCGGACAGTCAGTTCGCCGGCGTCGGTCAGGGTCGCGCCGCTGGTGCGGAAGATCTCCGCCGCCGACAGGCCGTCGAACAGCTTGGCCAGGGCCGCCGGCAGCTCCACGGTCGGCGCCGCCTCCAGCGAGGCGCCGATGCGCTTCTCGCGGCGCTCGATCTCCAAGGCGCCGGTGACGGCCGAGACGACCGATTCCATCGCCGTCCAGCGTTCGAACTCCGCGTCATTGCGCCAGTCCGACGGCGTCTCCGGGAAGACGCGCAGGATGTTGGAGCCGGCGTCCGGGAAGCGCGTCGTCCAGGCCTCTTCCATGGTGAAGGTCATCAGTGGGCCGAGCCAGATGGTCAGGCGCTCGAAGATGGCGTCCAGCACGGTGCGGTAGGCGCGGCGCGTCAGGCTGTCGGGCCGGTCGCAGTAGAGGGCGTCCTTGCGGATGTCGAAGAAGAAGACCGACAGGTCGCTCTGGCAGAAGTCGAGCAGCGGCCGGACCACCTCGTTGAAGCGGTAGCCCTCGTAGGCGGTGCGGACCTGGGCGTCGAGCTGCCACAGGCGGTGCAGGATGTACTGCTCCAGCGGCGGCATGTCGGCCACGGCCACGCGCTCGGCGTCGGTGAAGCCGTCCAGCGCGCCCAGCAGGTAGCGCATGGTGTTGCGCAGCTTGCGGTAGCTGTCGGTGACGGTGGCCAGGATCGTCTTGCCGATCCGCTGGTCCTCCATGTAGTCGACCGTCGCGGTCCACAGGCGGAGGATCTCCGCGCCGGATTCGGCGATGACCACGTGTGGCTCGACCGTGTTGCCCAGCGACTTGGACATCTTCTGTCCGTTCTCGTCGAGCGTGAAGCCGTGGGTGACCAGCGTCTTGTAGGGCGCCCGGCCGCGCGTGCCGCAGGACTCCAGCAGCGAGGACTGGAACCAGCCTCGGTGCTGGTCGGAGCCTTCAAGGTAGAGATCGGCGGGCCAGCCGCTGTCGTCGCGGCCTTCCAGCGTGAAGGCGTGGGTCGAGCCGCTATCGAACCAGACGTCGAGGATGTCCTCGACCTTTTCGTACTTCGCCGGATCATGATTGCCGAGGAAGTCCGCAGCCGGGCGGTTGAACCAAGCGTCGGCGCCCTCCTCGTGCATCAGCTTGACGATGCGGTCGTTGACGGCCTGGTCGCGGAGCGGCTCGCCCGTCTCCTTGTCGACGAACATGGCCAGCGGCGCACCCCAGGCGCGTTGGCGGCTGATCAGCCAGTCCGGACGCGTCTCGACCATGCCGCCGATGCGGTTGCGGCCGCTGTCGGGGTGGAAGGTCGTGGCGGCGATCGACTTCAGCGCGCGCTGGCGCAGCGTCTCGCCGTTCTCCAGCGGCTCGTCCATGCGGATGAACCACTGTGGCGTGTTGCGGAAGATGACCGGCGCCTTGGACCGCCAGCTGTGCGGGTAGCTGTGTTCAAGCCGGCCGCGAGCCAACAGGTTGCCCGCCTCGATCAGCTTTTCCATGACCGCGCCGTTGGCCGGACCGAACTTGCCGGCCTTCTTGCCCTCGGTCTCCAGCACCTTGAGGCCCGCGAACAGCGGCACGTGCGGATAGTAGGCGCCGTCCGGGTCGACGGTCTCGGGAATGGCGGAGTCCACGCCCATGGCCTCGAGCTGCTGCTTGCTCTTGAGCCAGATCAGGTAGTCGTCGGCGCCGTGGCCGGGCGCGGTGTGCACGAAGCCCGTGCCGGCGTCGTCGGTGACGTGGTCGCCGGCCAACATCGGCACGGGGAATCCGTAGCCGGCGTCGAGCTTCGCCAGCGGGTGCTGCAGCACCACGCCGTCGAGGTTCGCCGTTTCCACTCGCGTCCAGGCGGCGACCTTGGCGGCCTTGAAGACCTCCTCGGCCAGCTTGTCGGCCAGGATCAGGCGGTCGCCCGGTGCGGCCCAGGGCTGGAACTCAAGGTTCTCCTCGAGCGCCGTGACTTCGTAGACGCCGTAGTCGATGCGCGGACTGTAGCTGACCGCGCGGTTGGCCGGGATGGTCCAGGGCGTCGTGGTCCAGATCACGACGGCGGCGCCGCCGCTGACCAGCGGGAACTTCACCCAGACCGTCGGGCTGACATGGTCGTGGTATTCGACCTCGGCGTCGGCCAGGGCGGTGCGTTCGACCGGCGACCACATCACCGGCTTGGAGCCGCGGTAGAGCTGGCCGCTCATCACGAACTTCTGGAACTCGGCGACGATGGTCGCCTCGCTCTTGAAGTCCATCGTCGAGTAGCGGTTCTCCCAGTCGGCCATGACGCCCAGGCGCTGGAAGCCCTTCATCTGCTCGCCGATCCAGTGGCCGGCGTAGGCGCGGCACTCGGCGCGGAACTCGGCGGTCGGGACGTCGTCCTTGCGGCGGCCCTTCTTGCGGTACTCCTCCTCGATCTTCCACTCGATCGGCAGGCCGTGGCAGTCCCAGCCGGGGATGAAGTCGACGTCGTAGCCCAGCGCGAAGCGGCTGCGGCAGGCGAAGTCCTTCAAGAGCTTGTTCAGCGCGTGGCCGATGTGGATGGCGCCGTTGGCGTAGGGCGGGCCGTCGTGGAACACGAACAGCGGCGCGCCGGCGGCCTGACGCGTCTTGCGGACGAGATTGTAGAGGTCCTGATCGGCCCAGCCGGCCAGGATCTCGGGCTCCTTCTTCGGCAGGCCGGCCCGCATCGGGAACGGCGTGTCGGGAAGGAAGACGGTTTCGCGGTAGTCGCGCGGGGAAGCGGCGTCGTCGGCCATGGGGACTTTCTCGGGATCAGTCGGAAGGGTGCGGGTTCACGTCCCGGCATGCGCGGCCGTTCCCGGCGGCGTCACGCCGGGCGGATAATTCGCGAGGTCTTCCGAACCGTAGTCATCGCGCGGGGCTGTAGCAGAGGGGAGCGCGGAAGGCGAGCGGCTAGCGTCATCCCGCCTCGGGCGTCGATCAACCGGGAAGGCGTCTAGCCGGCAGCGCAACCGAGTGTCAGCAAAGTTGACCCGCGTAACATCGGTCGCCTAACCTCGTTGGGCAAATGAGGGAGCCTCTCATGCGACTGGCAAGCCCGATGCTGATGGTATTGGCCGTCATGCTCCTCGCCGCATGCGGGCAGCCTGAGCCGAAGGGGCATGGCGACCTGCCGGCCATGATGCTCGAGCGTGATCCTTCGCCAGACCCGGCGCTGGTCGCATGGGCGAACTGTCTCCAAACCGTAACGACCTGCCTGGACGGCGGCGGAGAGGTACGCCGATGCGCGACTGCGGAGGCCTGCGGGGCGAATTGCGTCGCGTCGCTCAAGGGCGCTTTGACGGACGCACGCGGGCGAGCGGAAGAACTGGACGCTTTCGAGCGCGTATTCATCAATCCCGGCGCCGTCTGCAGGCCCTCTGCCGGCAAATCGGCGGTCAAGTCATGATGCGCATCGTGGGGCGCAAGCTCGGGCTGCTGCTCCTGCTGCCCGCGGCGCTGCTTCTGACCGCATGGGACACCCGTGTGATCAAGGGTGACACTTGGCGTTCCGCGTACTTTGGCGGTGAGAGCAAGTCTCTGCCGGAACACTCCACGATCTCAGACATGGCGCTCGACTCACTCGGCGTCGGGGATCTTTTCGGCATTCGCGGCGAAGCCCAAGCAACCCTGGTCGACATCAACGCTACCTGGTTTCGCCCGGACAAGATGAACGGTCTTCCTCGCGAGGGCGACAACAGGAAGACGGCGGTCGAGGAACGGCTGCTGCCGCCGCCGGCGCAGTTTTCGGGGCTGCCGGATTACAGTTACGGACTCGCTGACTGGTTCAACAAGAACACCACCTGTCCGGTGGGCGGCGGACCGGAGGACCTGGCGGCCTGCCACGATTTCGCTGGGTGGATGGGCGCGCTGAACTCTGTGCACTTCGGCACCCAGGCCCGCCGCATGTATGCGCGCTACCACGAGATCGCCCTGCAGCGCGCCTTGCGCGCCAGGACGCTGCGGGAATCGATGAGCCTGATCGAGCAGGACCGCTACGGGGCGGTGCTCCGCGAAGCAGAATTGCAGGCCCTTGTCTACGAAGCCTATGCCCAGCATTTCCTGCAGGACCGTTGGGCGATCGGCCACATGTGGGAGCGCTGGAATGGTCCCGACATTCCGTCGGCCGGTCACCGGACGATGACTCCCGGCTTGGCCATCGGGGCGATCGCTGGCCTGATCCATGGCGCGGAATCGGTCATCAATGACAATGTCTTGAGTTTGGCGATCGTGTCCGCCGCCGACCCTATGTCATCGCCTCTGCCAGGGGAGACGGCGGCCCGTCCGATGCTCTTCCGACACGCTTCCGACCCGCTCGCGCCGCCTGTTCCGGCAATCGGCGACGAACGCTTGGCGGACATGCGGCTGGGTCGATTCGGCGCCGGCTACGGCGAACAGAAGGGCGACGTTCCACTCGACGTCGCCACACAGATGGCGGGCATGCTGGAATGTTCCAGGGCGGGCTGGGCGGAAGTCATCAAGACATTCGGCCCCGGGCGGAACGGTGGCTACGGAGCCCATGACGCGCCCTTGCGCGGGGATGCACCAGCCTTCTCCATCCTCGCCCAGGAAACCTGCTGGGACATGTGGGCGACCAACCGCTCCATGTACGTCGGCTTTGTGGGCGAAGGGCAGAAGGGCATCGCCGCGCTCGCGGCTCTCCGAATCGTCAGCTCAAGACTCGTCGGAGACCGGCCGACCGTCGACGGGGTCGAGCTTCCGACCAGCGAACTGGTGGCGCTTGCCTGGAGGATGTGGCGTCGCCAGTGGGTCGATCCCAACGGCATCGACCTGGCGCAAGGCGGCCTCGGATCACTTTGGGGAGTGAATCCCGGGCAGGACCAAAATCTGCCGATCTACGCCGAGGCGGTCGATCCGGACGCCATGCCGACCGCGTCGCCAGGCGGCGTCGACCGGCAGACGATCTTCGGCGCCATGCCCCAGGCGCACTCAGACTACTGGTGCGGCGAGGATGGATTGGCGCTCATGGAACGGCTGCGTCAGTCCAGCCGTCCCGCCGACCAGCAGCTCTGTCAGTTCCTCGGAGACATGGCGTGGCAGGGCACTCACCCGTCCTACAAGGGCAACATGAGTCGCCAGAGGCTGGCCGAGGGCAAGCCGATCCGGTCGCTGTGCAGCATCCGGCTAGGTCGACGCGAGGTTGAAAGCGACGATCCACGCGACCCGTTCATGGTGGACCAGGGCTACGTCAACAGGCGCGACCCAAGCGGCGCATCGCCCGCATTCGGAGAACGACCGGTCGCGAACTGGTGCGCCCGGCTTCCGGTCGTCCGGCTTTCGAGGGACCAGGCCCTTCGCGACGCCAATATCGTTCAGATTCTCCCTCCCGACGCTGCGCGGCTTGAGCTCATCGGACAGGATTTCGGGGAAAAGGAAGGACAGGTGTTCCTGTTTGAAGCCGACCGGTCGCCGAGGCCTCGCGGACGTGTAGGAGACTGGTCGGATCGGCGGATCGAACTGGGCCTGAAGAAAGGAGAACTGAAGCCCGGCCGCGACTACCTCGTCGAAATACGCACCGACGACGGCCGGCGCAGCGTCGGTCTGTTCATCGTGCGCATCCGGAAGGAAGACGATGCCCCCTCTCCGCCGCCGATCGCCGCCGGACAGTGCAGCACTCCGCTGCCGCCTGTTCCCACTTTCCACGCCGGTTCTGCGCTATCGTCCCGCCTCGGCCCCACCCCCCTCATGACCCAGCCGCAGATTGTCAGCAAGGCATTGACCGTGGTGCGGCGCGACTATGCGGTCGCCCAAGGCCCGATCCGCATCCGGCTGATCCAGGAACGAAACTGTCTCCTTAGCCGCATGCCCTCCGGCGTGGCGGCCATCGAGAGCCGGCGAGCCGCGGCCTACAATCAGGCGAGGATCAAGGCCGCCGCCTGGTACTCGGCCCATCCGGACGACAACCTGTGGCGTCAGGCCTGCGCATCGGGCTGGCGGGGGAAGCCGGTAGAGTTCCGGGCCTTCCGCGGACCGGCGGCGTTTCAAGCTCCTTCGGAGTTCTGGACTCTCTACGGTCGCGAAATCGACGGCGTTCTCCAACGTAACCGGTTCTTCGAGACCTTGCTCGGCGCCTGGAGTATTGCCCTGGCCGATCCGGCGCGGCCGATGGCTCCCGATGGAACGCTCATCCGCGAGGGCTACGACTTCACGATCACCGATCCGCAAGAGGTGGTCCGTCGCTACTTCCGTCCGGTCCGCGAGCGACCCCTTCCGGCCGGGCATGTGGACACGGCCTTCACCGCGAACGTCCTTACAGACATCGGTTGGTGGTCGAGTACGACCAACCAGCTGACGGCGATCACCTTCGATGGCGTTCGCTCTCACCGCGAGTTCGAAAACTGGCTGATCAGGGGAGCCGGGGTCATGACCGGGGACGTGATCGATGAGCATTGCGCGACCGAGTCGGCGCTGTACCGGCCTCTCGGCCTGGTCGGAATCGCCCCGGGCGCGGGTGAAGGAAAATACCGGTCGCCGGGCGGCAAGTCCTATTCCCGCATCGGGTGGCCGGGTCCCGGCGCGGGTCCAGGACCCAGTCCGTCCAAGCCAAATGACGCGTCGCCGTTCGCTCCTCCGGTTCTCTCGGCCCCGACCATTTCGCCGCCCACCCTGTCACGCCGGCTGCGACGCGACATCGGCCGGCGTCGGCGCTTGAACGGCCGGAGGCGGTCGTAGTCTACAAGGTGGTCGAGCGATCGGACTGCCGCAAGCCGGCCATCTCGCTCGCACTCAGCCCTTCTTCCGCGCCTTGGGCGTCACGGTCACCGTCATCCGGCGGCCGGCGCGGACGATGTCGAGCTCGATAGGCTTGCCGATACTGGTCGGGCCGAGCACGCGGAGCAGGTCGTCCAGGCCGGTGACCGGCTTTCCGTCGGCGCCGACGATCAGGTCGCCCTGTGCCAGGCCCGCCTTCGCCGCCGGGCCATTCGGCTCGACGGTCGCCACCCAGGCGGCGTAGGCCTGCTTGAGGCCGGCGGCCTTCTGGATCGCGGGCGGCACCGGGCTCTGCTGGGCGACCACGCCGATCGAGCCGCGCTGCACGTAGCCGTGCTTGAGAATCTCGCCCATCACGAAGCTGGCAGTGTTGGAGGCCACGGCGAAGCACAGGCCCTGGGCTCCGCTGATGACGGCGGTGGCGATGCCGACCACCTCGCCGGCCGAGTTCACCAGCGGCCCGCCGCTGTTGCCCGGATTGAGCGCGGCGTCGGTCTGGATCAGGTCCTCGATCAGCCGGCCGCGCTCGCCGCGGATCGAGCGGCCCAGGGCGCTGACCACGCCGGTGGTCACCGTCGCCTCGAAGCCGAGCGGCGCGCCGATGGCGATGACCAGCTGGCCGCGGCGCAGGCTCTTGGAGTCGCCGAGTTTGGCGAACGGCGTGCGCATGGCGTTCTCGAGCCGCAGCACGGCGATGTCGGTATCGGCATCCTCGCCGATCGGCCGTGCGGTCAGGCCGTGGCCGTCGGCGGTGATGATGGCGAAGCGGTTCACCCCGGCGATGACGTGGCGGTTGGTCAGGATCAGGCCGTCGTTGCTGACGAAGAAGCCCGAGCCCTCGCCGGCGATGTAGCCGTCCGGAACGATCGGAATGACCCGCACGACGGCCGGGCCGACGGCCTCGACCGCGTCAACCACGGCGTTGGAATAGGCGTCCAGCAGCGACTGTTCGCGCACGAACACGGCCGGCGCGTCGCCGGGATCGAAGACCAGCTGGGTCTCGGGCGGATAGTTGAAGGTCGCGGGCAGCCGCCGGCGCGGGCGGCGCGCCTTCGCGAACAGATCGTACTTCCGCCCCTTGAGCATTCCCCGGCCCCCGCCAACGCAGTGGTTAACGGAAGCATGGGGCGGGCGGTGTGGGAAGACACTCTCGCCTTCGGGGAGAGTCTTTGCGTGCTTCGTGACGCCGGCCCGAGGGCCGGCTCCTCACCATCACGAGCTTTGTTGCAGCCTACGCCCCCTCGTCATCCCGAGGCGCGAGCCTCAGGCGACCCTCGATTCAATCGAGGGCGCGAAGGACGCAAAGCGGCCGGGCCGGAGAGATTATCCCAGAATCGCCCGCGCCCGCTTCTCGTCGGCCCTGATCTGCACGACCATCTCGTCGATGGAGCCGAACTTCTCCTCGGGGCGCAGGAAGGCGATCAGCCGGGTCTCGATGACCTGGCCATAGAGGTCCTCGTCGAAGTCGAACAGCCAGACCTCGAGCCGGGTCTCGACCTCGCCGGTGGTCGGGTTCTTGCCGATGTTGGCGACGCCGGGGACGAGGCGGCCGTCCGGCAGCCGGGTGCGGGTGGCGTAGACGCCCAGTTTCGGAACCACATAGTCGGCCATGAAGACGTTGGCGGTCGGGAAGCCGAGCGTGCGGCCCAGCTGCTGGCCCCGGCGCACGACGCCCTCGATGGCGAACGGTTGGCCGAGGATGGCGGCGGCGTCCTCGGGACGGCCGTCGCGCAAGGCCTCGCGCACGGCGGTGGAACTGTATTTCTCGGCCCCCTCGCCCACCGCCTCGGCGACCGAGACGGAAAAGCCCAGGTCCTGGCCGTAAGCCTTCATCAGCGCCGGGCTGCCCGTCCGGCCCTTGCCGAACGAGATGTCGAAGCCGACGGCGACGTGGCGAACGCCAAGACCCTCGTGCAGGACCTTCAGCGCGAAGTCGCGGTCGCTGAAGTTGGCCATCTCGAAGTCGAACGGCAGCACATAGAACCGGTCAACGCCCATGGCCTCGAGCGCCCGCGCCTGCTGGTCGGTGGTCATCAGCCGGAAGGCCGGTTCGTCCGGATGAAACAGGCGCCGCGGGTGCGGGTCGAAGCTGATCACCCCGACCGGCGCGCCCAGCCGGCGGCCGGCCTCGACGGCCCCGGCGATCACCTCGCGGTGACCCCGGTGCACGCCGTCGAAATTGCCGAGCGCCACGGCGGCGCCGCGGTCCTCGGCCGCCAGATGCTTCCAGCCGTGGACGATCTTCAGGCTCACGGGCGGCGCGGCGCCATGATCAGGGCCTCGCCATCGAGGACGGTCTTGCCGCCGACGGTGCAGACCGTCGACAGGGTGACGCGCGCCTTCTCGGGGTCCAGCGCGGTTATGGTGGCGGTGACGGTGACCTCGTCGCCGATCTTGACCGGGCGTTTGAAGCTCAGCGTCTGGCCCAGGTAGATCGCGCCGGGCCCCGGCAGCTTGCCGGCGATCAGGGCGGAGATGAAGGCGGCGGACAGCATGCCGTGGGCGATGCGGGTCTTGAACTGCGTGGTGGCGGCGAAGGCCTCGTCGAGGTGCACGGGGTTGTGGTCGCCGCTGACGTCGGCGAAGCCCTGGATGGCCTTCTCGTCGACGGTGCGGGTCAGCTCGGCCGACTGGCCGATGCTGAGGTCTTCAAAGAACAGTGCCGTCATCGCGCGTTTCCCTCTGCCTTGTTGTATCGCGTCTACCAGACCAGATCGGCCATGGCGTAGCCTGCCTTGACGCCTTCGGCGGCCAGCAGGGCGTCGACGCCGGCCGCGCTGAGCCTGCCGTCAGGACCCATGGCGGCATCGCCGTGGATGCCCTTGGCGATGAACAGGCAGTCGAGTCCCTGTTCCTCGGCCCCCTGCACGTCGGTGTGGACGCCGTCACCGATGCAGAGCACGCGGCGCGGATCGACCGGCCGCCCCAGCAGACGCGAGGCCTCGGCCAGGCACAGGTCATAGATCGGTGCGTAGGGTTTGCCGGCCATCAGCACCTCGCCGCCCATGTCCTTGTAGAGGTCGGCCAGGGCGCCGCCGCAGTAGATCAGCCTATCGCCGCGCTGAACCACGCGATCGGGGTTGGCGCAGATCATGGCCAGGCCTCTTGAGGCCGGACCAACGAAGCGTTCGCGATAGTCGTCGGGCGTCTCGACCTCGTCGTCGTAAGGACCGGTGACGGCGATGAAGGCGGCCTCGCCGGGTTCGCCGAAGGTCAGGCCCAGGTCCTCATAGAGCGGCATGTCCCTGTCGGGTCCGATACGCCAGGCGGGACCCGAGGCGGCGCGCTGGCCGAGCAGGACGCGAGTGGCGTCGCCGGAGGTGACGAAGGCGCTCCAGGCCTCGCGCGGCACCCCAAGCGCGTCGAGCTGGGCGACGACGTCGCTGGCCGGGCGCGGCGAGTTGGAGATCAGGACCACGGGCCCCTTTGCGGCCCGGAACCGCGCCAAGGCGGCGCAGGCGTCGGGGAAGCTCTCCCGCCCATTGTGGATGACGCCCCAGACGTCGCTGAACAGGACGTCGTAGCGGTCGGCGAGCTCGGAGAGGCCGGAAGGCAGCGCGGTCATGCTGCAGGCGCTAACGGGTGGGGCGGGCGGGGTCAATCCTCCTGCCGGGGACATGCTCCGCGCAGCGGTGCGTGTCCCTTGATCATTGGGCCTGTCCGGGGACACGCACCTTCGGAGCATGTCCCCGGCGGCTACGTCGCATCGTGGAAGATCACCCCCAGCACCCGCCTGCGTCCGCGCCTCACCTCCGAAACGCCGTGCCGCAGGATGCGGCGGTGGACGCCGCGCGTCCCGTCGTGGGGACGTTCGCGGACCGCGAAGATCACGCCCTGACCCTTGCCCAGCGGCACGACCTGGGGGGCCGACTGCTGGCGGGGGCGTTGCTCGACCAGCACGAATTCACCGCCCTCGAAATCCTCGCCCGGCCGGTCGAGCAGGAAGGCGACCTGCAGCGGGAAGACGTGCTCGCCGTAGAGGTCCTGGTGCAGGCAGTTGTAGTCGCCGGGACCGTAGGTCAGCAGCAGCGGCGTGGGCCGGCTTTGGCCGGCGGCGTGACATCGCTCAAGCATGGCTCGATGACTGTCGGGGAAGCGTCGGTCCTCGCCCAGACGGGCCATCCAGCGGTTGGCGACCCAGGCGAGGGGTGGGTAAAGCCCCTCGCGCAATGCCTGGACCGGCTCGGGCAGCGGGTAGCTGAAGTAGCGGTACTCGCCTTGACCGAAGCCATGGCGAGCCATGACCACCCGGCTGCGGAAGCCGGCCTCCTGCTCGTAGAGGCCGGCCAGGACCGCGCAGTCGGCGTCGTCGAGGACGGGCCCGGTCAGGGCCCATCCGCGCGCATCAAGCTCGCCGGCGATCCGCTTCCAGTCGAGGGCGTCGAGGTTCACAGGGCGACGCCTTCGCGGGCGAGCAGGGCGCGCTTGCGCTCGACGCCCCAGCGGTAGCCGGACAGGCCGCCGTCGGAGCGCACCACCCGATGGCAGGGCGTGACGACCGCCAGCGGATTGGCCCCGCAGGCCTGGGCCACCGCCCGCACCGCGTCCGGCCGCCCGATGGCGCGGGCGATGTCGGCGTAGCTGGCGGTGGTCCCGGCCGGGATAGCGCGCAGCGCCGCCCAGACGGCGCGCTGCAGGTCCGTGCCCTGTTCCGCGATCGGCAACCCGGCGTGCAAGGCCGGATCGGCGATCATCGCGCCCAGCCACGCCGCCAGATCACCCAGTCCGGCGGCGTCCTCGACCAGCCTGGCCTTCGGGAAGCGAGTGGCGAGGTCGACGGCCAGCGCATCCGCGTCGTCGCCCAGGGTGATGGCCCGCACGCCGTCCTCCGACGCCGCCAGCAGCGCGACGCCGAGGTCGGTGGCGACGGTCGTCCAGCGCAGGGTCTCGCGGACCTCGTCCGGGCGGCAGTTGCGGCAGGCCCGATAGCCGTCGGCGCGGGCCGCCTGCGCGGTCTCGTAGAAGCGAACGTTCTTGCGCAGCGGCCGGCCGCCGCAGCCGGGGCGGCAGTAGACGCCCGTGGTGGTCACGGCGAACAGGAACGCGCCGTCGGCGCGCCGGTCGCGGGTCCGCAGCGCCGTCCAGCGCGCGTCTTCGGTGTCGTAGGCCATGGGATGGCTCCTCTTGCGATGGAGCCATTGTCGGCGCGTAGCGGGCAGCAAGCATTCCGATGCTTGCTGCGCGATTCGGAATTCAGCGCGGCAGGGCCCGGATCAGCGCCACCGCTTCGGCCGGCGGCTTCTGTTCCACGCGCCGATATTCGCGACAGTCCAGCGTTCGGGTGACGAGGCCGGTCTGGACCAGCTCGCGGCGCAGCAGGGCTGGATCGCCGAAGCCGTGACGGTCCATGAGCCAGGCGCTGATCTGGCGCTCGGTCATCACCGCCTCGGCGGGCAGCTTCGACCACAGCACCCAGAGCGCCAGCCGCTGGTCGCCGGTCTTCGCCGGCCATCGGGCGAGACGTCCCGCGGCGTCGAACGAGCGCAGCACCCGCTCGACGCGCAGGCGGTCGACCGGCGGTTCGGCGGCGGGCCCCGCCTCGAGCCGCGCGCCGGCCGCGTGCTGGGCGCGGTAGTGCTGGAAGTTCCTGTAGCCGGCCGAGCGCGACAGCATGTTGAGCAGCTGCACATGGCCGGGGGCGCCGTCGTGGGCCGCCAGCTCACGCTGCAGCGACCGCGCGAGGGCGGAAACGTCCTTCGTGGCGAAGGGCAAGGCGGTTCGGGTCATCACCGTTTCCTCTGGCGCGCCTGGAGGAGAAGTCGATGGTCGCTGGCTTTCGACGCGGCGCGCGGGAGCGGTGCGTGTCGAGGAGAGAACTGCGGCAGGTTTAGCTTCCCTCGCGGGACAGCGACGCCTCGGTGAACTGCCGACCGTGGATCGCGAGATACACCGATGACCGCCCGGGCTCAACAGCGCCGAGGCGCGGCCGGGATGACGGGCGGATGGCTACGCGAACGTCTCGCGCAGCCGGAAGTCCAGGCGGTCGCGCACGGCCGGCCAGTCGAAGTCGCAGATCGACAGCACGACCGTGTCGCGGACGTGGCCGGTCCAGGTGATCTTGTGATTGCGCAGGCTGCCCTCGCGCTCGGCGCCCAGCTTCATCACGGCCGCCTGGCTGCGCACATTGCGCTCGTCGATCATGAACTCCACGCGGATGGCGCCGGCGTCGAAGGCCTGGGCCAGCAACAGCCGCTTGGATTCGGGGTTCACCGGACCGGACCGTGCGTCCGGATGGATGAAGGTCGAGCCGATCTCCACGCCCTTGTCGAGCCGTCGAATGTTGCGAAAGCTGGAGGTGCCGACCACCCGCTTGTCGCGGATCCGCCGGATCGCGTAGCCGATGCGGGTTCCGGCCTCGACCTCGCTGATCAGCCCGCTCCACCAATCGCCGAAGCCTTCGCCGCATCCATTGACCGACATGATCTCCCAGGCCTCGGGATCGCAGTCGATGGCCGCGCGCAGCTCTTCCCGGTGTTCGGGCGTGACCGGCTCCAGCCGCACATGGCGGCCCTTCAGCAGCTTGGGCTTGAGGTTCATGCGGCGAGGATGGCGCGGCCTCGCGCGCCGGCGCAAGTCGTCAGACGGCCTGGAACGCCGAAAGACGCGCGTCCAGCCGCTCGCGCACGGCCGGCCAGTCGTCGTCGATCACCGAGTAGACGACCGTGTCGCGCATATAGCCGCTCCAGGTGCGCTTGTGCTTGCGCAGCACGCCCTCGCGCACGGCGCCCAGCTTGGCGATCGCCGCCTGGCTGCGCAGATTGCGCAGGTCGGTGATGATCTCCACCCGCACCGCGCCGCTGTCGAAGGCGTGGGCCAGCAGCAGGCGTTTGCTCTCTGGATTGACCGCGCCGGAGCGCACCGCTGGATGCAGGAAAGTCGCTCCGACCTCGACGCGGCTGTGGGCCGGCGAAATCTCCAGGAAGCTGGTGCTGCCGACGATCTGTCCGTCGGACAGGCGGCGGACCGCGTAGTTGGCGAACAGCCCGGTCGCCTGGTGCTCCATGGCGTTGGACCACCATTGATCGAAATGTTCGCCCATGCCGGTGCGCACGAACAGGCTCCAGCCGTCAGGGTCGACGTCCAGAGCGCGCCGCACCGCCTCGCGGTTGGCGTCGGCGTAGGGTTCGAGCCGGACGTGCCGGCCTTCCAGCGGAATGTGTTTCAGGTCCATGGCGACCGACCATGCCAGACGGTGCGACGCGGGAAACCCGCTTACGACAATTTAATGTGGCGAGAGAATTGTTTTATGTTTTATATAAAATATTCCACGTCATAGCGATATGACGCGCCGATCTTCCCCTGAGGACGCTTTCCATGACCGACCTTTCGAAACAGGCTCGCATGTTCGAGGCCGCCGCCGTGATCGCGCTGGTTCTGCTGGTGCTGAACCTGGTCCGCCTGATCGGCGCCGTGCCGCTCGCCTTCGGCATTGTCGACGCCTTCCAGACCGGCGACCCGGCCAGCGCCGCGCCGGCGGTGCGGGACTTCCTGGCCGCCGCCGTCACCCTGTTGCCGACCTTCATCTACATCGGCGGGGTCGAGAGCGCCCGAAAGGTGTTCCACCGCATCGGCGAGGGCGAGCTGTTCAGCGAGGCCAACAGCAAGGGCCTGGCGGACATCGGCGGCGCGCTGCTCTATGGCGCCCTGGCGGCCATGGTGATCGTACCCTGGCTGCAGTCCTGGATCGGCGGCGACTACGGCTTCGGCGGCGTGCGCATCGAGGGCGAGACGCTGGTGATCACCGTGATCGGCGGCGCCATCCTGATCCTCGGCCGCATGCTGGGTCGCGCGCGCAGCCTGCAGACCGAGCTCGATTCGATCATCTGATGCCCGTCATCGTGACCCTCGACGTGATGCTCGCGCGCCGGAAAATGAAGGCGCGCGACCTTGCCCAGCGTATCGGGCTGTCGGAGACCCAGCTCTCGCTGCTGCGCACCGGCAAGGTGCGGGGCGTACGCTTCGAAACCCTGGCCAAGCTCTGCGCCGTGCTGGGCTGCGCGCCGGGCGACCTGCTGGACTACGCCTACGACGAGGCGGACCTGACGGCCGCGGCGGGGGCGGAGCCGGACTAAGGCGGCGACCAAGGGTTGCGCCCCTCCCCATTTCTGTTATTTCTGTCTGAACAGAAATTAGAGAACAACTGTGGACCTCACGCCCGTCATGCAGCGCTACATCCTCCACTGGGGGGAGATGGGCGCGCGGTGGGGGACCAACCGGTCCGTGGCCCAGATCCATGCGCTTCTCTACCTCGCCGGCCGTCCTGTGCACGCGGAGGAGATCGCCCAGACCCTGGCCATAGCGCGGTCGAACGTTTCCAACAGTCTGAAGGAGCTGCAGGGCTGGGGACTAATCCGGCTGACACACCTGCCCGGCGATCGGCGCGATCACTTCGAGGCCCGGAGTGACCCGTGGGACATGCTGACCCTGATCGTCGAGGGTCGGAAGAAGCGGGAGATCGACCCGACCCTGGAGATGCTGGCCGCCTGCGTGGCGGAAGCCGAGGCTGACCCGACCACCCCTTCGGGGGTCAAGGCGCGGCTGAAGGAGATGCAGGGGTTCATGGTCGGGCTGGACCGCTGGTACGTCCAGGTCAGCCAGATTCCACGCCCCACGCTGGCCAAGCTGATCGGTCTCGGCGCCAAGGTCGCCGGGTTCCTAGGGCGCTAGCGAGGAGATCGGGGCGATGGAACGGGTGCTGGGTAAATCGGGGACACACACTCATTTCCGCGGAAATGAGTGTGTGTCCCCGATTTACCCGCCGATCGACTTCCAGTCGCTGCTCGGCCGCGACGCCTGGGACAGTCTGCCGGCGCCGGTGCGCCGCCGCTTCGGTCCCCACGCCGCCGAGGGACTGAGCACCCTCTACGAGGGCGAGATGGAGGTCCGGGCCAACCCGTTCGGCAGGCTGGTCGCCCAGGCCTGCCGCCTGATCGGCACGCCGCTGGCGCCCTGGACCGGCGGAGCGGTGCCGACCTCGGTCGATGTCCATCTCGACCCTCGGGGCGGCCTTGTCTGGGCGCGGACCTACGCCTTCACGGGACGGGCGCCGGTGCTGGTCAGCTCGACCAAGCTGATGACCGACCGGGGCGAGCTGCTGGAGGTGGTTCGCGGCGGACTGGGCATGGCGCTGACCGTGACGGCCGAGGACGGGGCGCTGCATTTCCGCAGCCGCCGCTACTTCCTGACCCTCGGCGCGTGGCGGGTGACGATTCCCGGCCTGCTCACGCCGGGACGGGCCCATGTGATCCATCGCGAGGCCAGCGGCGGGACGTTCCGTTTCACGATGACCTTCGACCATCCCTGGTTCGGCCGGACCCTGTTCCAGGACGGCCTGTTCCGGGATCCGGCCTGATGGCGCTCAGGCCGCGTTCGCCGGACGCTGCGGCCGCCGGTGCGCGCCTTCCTCCAGGAGCCAGTCGCGCAGCCGGATGATGCGCGCCAGCTTGGGACTGTCCTCTCGCCAGACGAAGCTGTAGCTGGCCAGGGCGGGCACGGCGCCCGGCAGGGGACGAACCAGCCGACCGGTGGCGACGTCGTGCTCAACCAGGAATTCGCGCGCGAGCCCCAGGCCGAGGCCCTGCAACGCGGCGTCGGTCAGCACCACCGAATCGTCGAAGCGCGGGCCGCGCGGCAGTTCGGGCGTCTTCGCGCCTACTCCCTCGAACCACAGGCTCCAGGGGTACTCGGTATGGTGAAGCAGCGGCACTCGGGCGATATCCGAGACGTCGCGAATGGGGTGACGGGCGAGGAAGTCGGGGCTGCAGACCGGGAACCACTGTTCCGACATCAGCTCGACGGTCTCGACGCCGGGCCAGGGCCCCGAACCGTGTCGAATGGCGCAGTCGACGCCGTCGGTGACGAAGTTGGCCAAGGCGAGGTCGATCTTGATCTCGATCTCGCCGACCTCCCCGGGCAGCCGCGACAGACGATGGGTCAGCCAGCGGCCGGCCATGGCGTGCACCGTGCTGATCACCAGCGGCGCGCAGCAGGCGTCCGCCTCCAGCTCGGCGACGCCCGCGTGCAGCGTCTCGAGGCTGCGGCCGACGTGCGCGGCGAGCTTCAGGGCGGCGGGCGTGGGCTCCATAAGGTTGCCCCGCCGCACGAACAGGCGCGTGCGGAAGTCCTCCTCCAGCCGGCGGATCTGCTGGCTGACGGCGCCGTGGGTGACGTTGAGCTCCTCGGCCGCGCGGCTGTAGCTGCGATGGCGAGCCGCCGCCTCGAGGGCGCGAAGGGCGATGAAGGGCGGCAGGCGGCTCATGGCGGCATGTTAGTCCAGCTCACAACCTCGGGCAAAAGGTATCGTTCGCGATCCGGTCTGCGGCGCCCCATGTTCCTTCCTGTCAGCGGCCGCCGACCTTCTTCGCCCTCTCCTCCCCGAACCAGCCCCTCAAGGACAAGATCATGAAGACCCAGCTCACCTCGCTGGCGGCCGGCGCCCTGCTGTCCGCCCTCTCCCTCTCGACCGCCTTCGCCGCCACCGCTTCCGACCGCTGGATCGCCGACGCTCGCGCCGTGCTCCAGGCCCGCGTGGCCGATGCCGGCCTCGCCGACGACGGCAAGACCGTGGCCATCCGGCTCAAGGCGACCGCCGACGACAAGCGCTACGCGCCGGCCGTGGCCCGCTCCAGCGGCTCGGCGGACTTCGACCTCGCCGTCCGCGACGCGCTGTCGGGCGTCAAGCTCCCCGCCCCGCCGATCGAGCTGAACGGCCGCGGCGTCACCTTCACCCTGGGCGAGACCGCCGGCGCTTCGGCGACCGGCGACCACTAGGGCGCCGCCCGGGGACGGGACTGGACGCCCATCCCCGGTTCATCCGGCGTCGCCTCGCCTCCCTCCGATACGACGCCGGGAACGAAGAAGGCCCGGAGCGCGAGCTCCGGGCCTTGATTGTTGCGGGCTCGGCGCCGGCGGCCTCAGGCCGCCTCCACCCGATGATGGAGCTTGAGCAACTCGCTCAGCGGAAAGGTCTCAAGCCCGTAGGTCTGCCCCTCCGGATCGACAAACTCGACTTCGAAGGCCTCATGATCTCCGAAGACCGCCACGACCGTGCCCACCGAGCCTTTTGACAGCTTGAGGTCTGGCCTCTCGACCAGCAGGGCGACCACATCAAGTTCTTCGATCATTGCCGTTCTCGCGCGACGAACACCGACGTGAGGCGGGTCCGACCGCCGTCCGACGGCCGTATCCAACTGCTGGTGATTATCGCAGAGAGGTCGCCGAACCGGAACAGGAAGTCGATCCGGTAGCGAACGCCCCAGGTGTCCTCGACGCCGGGGATCGCGTCTCCGTCTTTGGCCGCCTGGGCCAGAGCGGCGTGGAGGACCGGAGCATCCGCCTGTGTCAGGCCAAGCTTGAGATGGAATAGCCTGGCCTTGAACTTTCCCACGGGATGAGTGGGGGACAACGCGTAGTCGATGAGCTTGCGGTCATCGATCTCTGCGTCGTCCCCACCCGGGAGCCGCATGGACTATCAGCCCAGCGCGGCCATCAGTTCCGGCACGGCGGCCTTGTAGTCGGCCACCAGGCCGTAGTCGGCGACCTGGAAGATCGGCGCGTCGGCGTCCTTGTTGATCGCGACGATCACCTTGGAGTCCTTCATGCCGGCGAGGTGCTGAATGGCGCCGGAGATGCCGATGGCGATGTAGAGCGCCGGAGCGACGACCTTGCCGGTCTGGCCGACCTGGTAGTCGTTGGGCGCGTAGCCGGCGTCCACCGCCGCGCGCGAGGCGCCGACGGCGGCGCCCAGCTTATCGGCCAGCGGCTCGATGACCCGCTGGAACTCCTCGGCCGAACCCATGGCGCGACCGCCGGAGACGACGATCTTGGCGGCGGTCAGTTCGGGGCGGTCCGACTTGACCATCTCTTCGGACTTGAAGCGCGTCTTGCCGGCCGAGGCCGCGGCGCTCTTCTCCACCGAGGCCGAGCCGCCTTCGCCCGCCGCCTTGAAGGCGGTCGGGCGCACAGTCAGGACCTTGGTCTTGTCGCCCGTCTGGACGGTCTCCATCGCGTTGCCGGCGTAGATCGGACGCACGAAGGTGTCGGCGCTGACCACTTCGACGACGTCCGAGATCGGCGAGGCGTCGAGCTTGGCCGCCACGCGGGGGGCGAAGTTCTTGCCCGCCGAGGTGGCGGGAACCAGCACGGCGTCATAGCCGCCGGCCAGGCCGACGATGGTGTCGGAGATGGCTTCGGCGATGCCGTGGCCCACGTCCGCGCCCTCGGCGTAGAGGACCTTGCGGACGCCGGCGATCTGGCCGGCGGCGGCGGCCACGGCGTCAGCGCCCTGGCCCAGGACCAGAACGTCCACGTCGCCCGACATCGCCAGGGCGGCGGTGACGGTCTTGTGGGTGGTGTCGCGCAGGTGCGCGTTGTCGTTATCGGCGACGACGAGAACGGCCATTACAGCACCCCCGCTTCAGTCTTGAGCTTGGCCACCAGGTCGGCGGCGGTTTCCACCTTGATGCCGGCCGAGCGCTTGGCCGGCTCGGTCACCTTCAACACCTTCAGGCGCGGCGAGACGTCGACGCCGTAGTCGCCGGTCGTCTTGGTCGCGATTTCCTTCTTCTTCGCCTTCATGATGTTCGGCAGCGACGCGTAGCGCGGCTCGTTCAGGCGGAGGTCGGCGGTGATCACCGCCGGAAGGTCGGCTTCGATGGTCTGCAGACCGCCGTCGACTTCACGGGTCACGACGGCCTTGCCGCCGGCCAGTTCGACCTTGCTGGCGAAGGCCGCCTGCGGCCAGTCGAGCAGCTGCGATAGCATCTGGCCCACGGCGTTGTTGTCGCCGTCGATGGCCTGCTTGCCCATCAGGACGAGCTCGGGCTTCTCCTCGGCCACCACGGCGGCGAGCAGCTTGGCCACGGCCAGCGGTTCGACGTCGACGTCCGACTGGATCAGGATGCCGCGGTCGCCGCCCATGGCCAGCGCCGTGCGGATGGTTTCCTGCGCCTGGGCCGGGCCGATCGAGACGATCACGACCTCGGTGGCGACACCCTTTTCCTTGAGACGGACGGCCTCTTCGACCGCGATCTCGCAGAAGGGGTTCATGGACATCTTGACGTTGGCCAGGTCGACGCCCGACTGGTCGGGCTTCACCCGAGCCTTCACGTTGTAATCGATCACCCGTTTGACCGGGACCAGCACCTTCATGGGCTTCTTCCGCCGTGTTGCGTTGCGAAAAATCTTGCGCGAACAGGCTGATACCGACTCCCGCGCGCAATGCAAGTTTCCCTCAAGGTCAATCTGGCGCGGTGAATTTGCCCGCAAGGCCCTGCTAGGCTGTACGACGCCTTTGAGGTATTGGGCCGCGCATGAATTCGACGATCGACCGCCTGAAGCTGATCTTCCTCGGCATCTTCGCTCTCGGCTGCGCTGGGGTGTGGGCCTACCAGATCCTGTGGGCCATGCCGGCCAAGCGCTGCGAGGCCAACGGGCAGTGGTGGGACGGTGAGCGCCGCATCTGCGCCCAGCCGTTGATGATCTCCAGCATCACCGGCCGGCCGGTGGGCATGAGCCGCAAGGAATGGTCGGAGAAGAAGGCGGCCGAGACGGTGCTGCGCGAGAACGAAGGCTATCCGACCGCGCCGGCGGCGGCTCCAGCACCAGCTCAAGCTCCGGCCAAGGCCGCGCCCGCCGCGCCCGCGAAATAGCCGCTAGCGGTTCGCGCCGGGAACCCAAAGGACGTCGCCCGCGCCCTTGTCGTTGGCCCAGCGGGCCGCGACGAACAGCAGGTCAGACAGGCGATTCAGGTACTTCAGCGCGGCCGGGCTGACCGGCTCATCCGGCCGGGCGGCCAGGGTCACGCAGGCCCGCTCGGCCCGGCGGCAGACCGTGCGGGCCAGATGCAGCGCCGCCGCCGCCGGCGTGCCGCCGGGCAGCACGAACGAGGTCAGGGCCGACAGCTCCGCATTCAGCTGATCGATCTCGTGCTCCAGTCGATCGACCTGCGATTCGACGATGCGCAGCGGCTCCCAGGCCAGCGGCTTGCCGCGGTCGGGAATGCACAGATCGGCCCCGAGATCGAACAGGTCGTTTTGAATCCGCGCCAGCATCGCGTCGACCAGTGGATGCTCGTTCGCGGTCGAAATCCGCGCGACCCCGATGGCCGAATTCGCTTCGTCGATGGTGCCGTAAGCCGCGATACGTGCGTCGTATTTCTTGACGCGCTCGCCAGTGCCGAGTGCCGTCGACCCGTCGTCGCCCGTCCGCGTATAGATCTTGTTCAGTACGACCATCGTTGCACCTCAGGAGCGCACCCGGAAAAGTGGACACCGGTTTTCCGACAAGGTGCGCGACACAACTAAGAGACCATCCGCTTGAAATAAACCGCCAGCATGATGACGACGATCGCGACGAACTGCAGCCCGACGCGCCAGCGCATCAGCTTCTGGCTGAGGCTGGCGGTTCCCTCGCGCATCATGTTGACGAGCCCGGCGACCAGCACCAACAACACCGCGACGGCGGCGACCGTCGTCAGATGAAAGAATGTCGTCGCCATGTCCGCGCCTTGTGGTGTGAGAC
>CALALX010000092.1 GCA_937925635.1 uncultured Caulobacter sp. | reverse complement strand
ACGAGATCTAGTACGGTCTCGTGGGCTCGGAGATGTGTATAAGAGACAGGGTGAATGCCGCTGCGGGTCAGGTTGCGCTCGAACTCCGGCGCCTGGCGCAGGAACTCATGGTATTCGTCGTCGCTGCAGAAGCCCATGACCCGTTCGACGCCGGCGCGGTTGTACCAGCTGCGGTCGAACATCACGATTTCGCCGGTGGTCGGCAGGTGCTCGACATAGCGCTGGAAGTACCACTGGCCGCGCTCGACCTCGCTGGGCTTTTCCAGCGCCACGACCCGGGCGCCGCGCGGGTTGAGGTGTTCCATGAAGCGCTTGATGGCGCCGCCCTTGCCGGCCGCGTCACGGCCCTCGAACAGGATGACGACGCGCTGCCGCGAATCCTTCACCCAGGCCTGCAGCTTCAGCAGTTCGGTCTGCAGGACGAACTTCTGCTGCTCGTAGTCCCGCCGCAGCATCTTGTAGCGGTAGGGATAGCCGCCGCGCCGCCAGTCGGGGGCCAGTTCGTCGGCCGCGTGCCGGGGCAGGCGCGGCGCCTTGGGCATGCCCAGGGACCGGCGCATCCGCTCGGCGTCATCGGGAGAGGCGCCCTCAAGCAGGGCCTGAACGTCGGACGGATCGACGGGCGGATCGGCGTGGATCATGTCGTCCAGCGCCGCGATCTCGGCGTCCTGCACCGCTTCGGTCCGCTCATCCGCCAGACCGGTGGAGACTGTCTCGACGGTCTCCGCCGCGGCGGGCGGCTGCGCCGGATTGTCGTGCTGGTTCATGGCCGCCCTCATCCCATGGGCGCCGGCCCGCGCCGGCCCCTTCCTGGCGCAGGCTAGGCGGAGGGCAGGGGCGCCGACATGACGTGGATCAACCGTTGACGGATGATCAGCCGGGAGGGCGGCTTCGCGGCTCGCCTCAGGCGAGGCTATGGGCGCCGGGCGCCACGACAGCCATCCAGATCGAGGCCATCAGGCTTGCGGAGGCGAACACCAGGATCATCAGGTTCTTCATCGTCGTCCCATCTCTCAATCAAGGTGGGTATGGCGACGATGCGGCGCAACAGGCGAGTTAACCTTCGTCCATGCCGGTTAAATCGCGGTCATGATCTGGCTGCTCGCCCGCGCGCCGAGACAGGCGGCGTGCTGGGGAATGCGCTCGATCGCCATGATCGCCGGGATGTCCCGCGGCATGGCGGCGTCGAGCGACACCCTAGAGCCTCCGCCCGACCTTCTTGATGACGCCGGAGAACGACATCATCGGACTGTCGCCGGTGAAGATCAGGCCGCGCACGAAGATCGTCGACTTGCCGGCCTTCAGCACCTCGCCGGTGCATTCGATCAGGTCGCCCTCGTGGGCCGTGCCAATGTACTCGCCGCTGAGCGTGAGCGTGACGCCGTGCTGCTCGCGCAGCTCCCGGGTCGCGATCGAGAACAGCGCGAAGTCGGCGAAGGTCATCACGCAACCGCCGTGCATGAACCCGCCGCCGTTCATGTGCTTCTTCTCGGCGCGAAAGGCGCAGCGGATCGAGCCGTCCGGCTGTTCGCGGTAGTAGAAGGGCCCAGACTGGGTTTCGAACGGATCGCCGGCCCAGTACTGCCAGCCCGCCCATTCGCCCTGCGAGATCGTGGTCGCGCCGTGAGGGTTCTCGTCGCCGCCGTCCATGTGCGCTCCCTTGCTCCGCGGAGGCTGATAGGCGGCGGCCGGCGGGCTCGCAAGCGCCCGGTTGCCGTCGTGGCGAGCTCCGGCCCCCGGCGGCGGCACAGTCGGCGGTTGAGCGATCAGTGTTCAGAATGGTCAGCGTGCGCCAGAGCGCTGAAAACTGGACGTTTTTGCCGGCAAAGCGTCCATGGTTAGCCTCTGGTTAGCGATCTGAGGTGACTGTGCGTCAAACAACGGGGGTCGCCGAATGAGCGCGCACGAACACGGCTCGATGGTTCTCGAGGCCAGCATGGCGACGACGCTCGACGTCCTGGCCTGGGAGATCGAACTGGCGGGCGCCCGCTGCATCTTCCTGGACAAGGTCATCGGCCAGACCATGCGCTCGCTGCCGGTCGAGCAGCAGGGGATGCTGATCGAGGGGCTGCACGCCGTCGACCTGCTCAGCCAGCACCTGACCAACCTGTCGGCCTTCGCGCGGACCATGAGCGCCGACGCCCCGGCCGAGGTGACGGCGCCCGTCGGGCGGGCCATCGGCGACATCACCCTGGGCGCGCTCGCCGACCGCATGGCGACCGCCTTCGGCGCGGAGGAGGCGGCCGCGGTCGTCGAATCCGGCGACGTCGACCTGTTCTGAAGCGCACGGCCCGGGGGAACCGCTTCATGAGCTTCGATACGCGCAGCCACAAGGTCATGATCGCCGAGAACGAGCGGGCGGTGGCCGAGATGCTGCAGATTCGCCTCGACGTGGCGGGTTATCACACGATGTGCTGCCGGAACGGCGCCCAGACGATGGAGATCCTGTCGGTGATGCGGCCGGACGTCCTGATCCTCGACCTGGGCCTGCCGGACATGGACGGCTGGAGCATCCTCCAGGCGCTGACCAACCGCTTCGGCAAGGTTCCGTTCCCGGTCCTGGTCATGGGCCGGCGCCTCGGCGTGGAAGACGTCCGCCGTGCGGTGTCGATGGGCGCGCGCGACTGCCTGGCCAAGCCCTTCAGCGGCGCGGAGATCGTCGACCGGGTCGAGCGCCTGCTCCGACGGCCCGCGCCTGTCGCGTCCGCCGTCGCCGAGGCGCGCCAGCTGGCCGCCGTCGAGAGCCGCTTCTAGCGGAGCGCCTGGCGCGCTATCAGGCGATCCTTGCTTCCGGAGCCGCCCGCCGTGACCACCTCGCCCATCGAAGACGCCATCCTCGACCTGCTCGGCCAGGCGCCAGCCGGCAAGAGCATCGATCCGGCCGAGGTGGCCAAGCTGCTGCAGCCCGAGCGCTGGCAGCGCATCCTGCCGCAGGTGCGCTCGACGGCGGTCGGCATGGCCCGGCAAGGCCGCTTGGTGATCACGCGCCACGGGAAGCCGGCGGACCCTGACAGCTTCAAGGGCGTTTACAGGCTCAAGCTGCCGTAGGTCGCCCTTTCCTCGCCGCAAGCCCTGGGCATATCGACCGGAATGAATCGTCGCGCCTTCTTGCTGACTGTCGCCGCGCCCATGGCGCTGGCCGCCTGCGCGCCGACGGTCCAGATGGCCGGCGTCCCGGGCCTGGATTTCATCGGCCCACGGCTTGAGGCCGACGCCTTCGTCAGCTTCGACGGCGCCCGGCTGGGCCTTACGCGCTGGATGCCAGAAGCCGCGCCGAGGGCCGTGGTCCTCGCCCTGCACGGCATGAACGACTACGCCAACGCCTTCCATTTCGCCGCGCCGGTCTGGGCGCGCGCGGGGATCGCGACCTACGCCTTCGATCAGCGCGGCTTCGGCCGGTCGCCCAATCGTGGCGTTTGGGGCGGCGAAGCCCTGATGACCGAGGACCTGCGGGTCTGCGTCGATCTCATCCGCGCCCGACATCCCGACACGCCCCTCACCGTGCTCGGCGAGAGCATGGGCGGGGCGGTGGCCATCGCCGCCTTCGCCTCGCCACGGCCTCCGCTGGCTCACCGCATGGCGCTGCTGGCCCCGGCCGTGTGGGGCTGGTCGAGCCAGCCGCTGCCCTACAAGACGGCGCTCTGGTTCACCGCCCATCTCGCCGGCGAGACGGTGCTGAAGCCGCCGCGCTGGGTCACCGATCGCGTCCACCCGAGCGACAACATCGACGAGCTGATGGCGATGGGCCGCGATCCGCTGATGATCTGGGGCGCTCGCAACGACACCCTCTACGGTCTGGTCGACCTGATGGAGAGCGCCTGGGCCGGAATGGCGCGCCTGCGCGTGCCGACGGCCTATTTCTACGGGGCCAACGACGAGATCATTCCCAGGGAGCCGAGCTTCCAGTCGGCCCGCCGCCTGAAGCCTACCGACCGGTCGGCCTATTATGAACAGGGCTACCACCTCCTGACCCGCGACCACGCCCGCGCGCGGGTGATCGCGGACGCGCAGAGCTTCATCCTGGACCCCGACGCGCCGTTCCCTTCGGCCCCGCCGACGATCCCCGGATCGCCCACGCCGAGGAACGCCGCCACCGTTTGAGGGTTGTTCGACGCGGCCGCGAGGCGTAAACGGCCCGCGCACGTTCCTTCCCCCAAACGGCAAAGATTCCGGCATGACGCTGTTCGATTCTCCCGACTTCGCGAACCACGAAGGCGTTCATGCGATCTTCGACGAAAAGTCTGGCCTGAAGACGATCATCGCCGTCCACTCGACCGCCCGCGGCCCGGCGGCCGGCGGCTGCCGCATGTGGCCCTACGCCGGCGCCGATCAGGCGCTGACCGACGCGCTGCGTCTGTCGCAGGGGATGTCCTACAAGAACGCCATGGCCGACCTGCCCCTGGGCGGCGGCAAGGCCGTGATCATCGGCGACAGCCGCAAGGACAAGACGACGGCCCTGTTCGAGGCCTTCGGCCGCGCCGTCGACAGCCTGGGCGGCAAGTACTGGACGGCCGAGGACGTCGGCGTCTCGCCGGCCGACATGGCCCTGGTGCGCAAGCAGACTCGATACGTGGCTGGTCTCGAAGGCCATGCGGCCGCTTCGGGCGATCCCAGCCCCGTCACCGCGGAGGGCGTGTTCCGGGGCGTGCGGCTGTGCGTCGAGCGTGCCTATGACCGGGACCTCAACGGCGTCACCGTCGCCATCCAGGGCGTCGGCCATGTCGGCGCCTATCTGGCCGAGAAGCTGCACGCCGATGGCGCGAAGTTGATCATCACCGACGTGAACGAGGCCGCGCTGGCCGCCGTCGCCGCCCGCACGGGCGCGGAGATCGTCGCGCCGGACGCCATCTTCGACGTCGAGGCCGAGGTGTTCGCCCCCTGCGCCCTGGGCGGCGCGATCAACGCCGACACCCTGGGTCGCCTGAAGGGCCGCGTCGTGGCCGGCGGCGCCAACAACCAGCTGGCCACGCCGGAGATCGGCCGC
The DNA here is from genome assembly GCA_937925635.1 of uncultured Caulobacter sp. GTDB lineage: Bacteria > Pseudomonadota > Alphaproteobacteria > Caulobacterales > Caulobacteraceae > Caulobacter. The sequence goes on along the minus strand of CALALX010000092.1, from coordinate 23,325 downwards.
CTGCTGTTCGAGCAGGGCAAGCTCTACGCCCCCGACTACGTCATCAACGGCGGCGGCATCATCAACGTGGCGGCCGAGATCCTCGGCATCGAGACCGGGACGGGCTACGACGCTGAATGGGTGGCCGGGAAGCTGGCCCGCCTGACCGAGACGCTGGGCGAGGTGCTCGACCGCTCCCTGGCCGAGAAGCGCCCGACCCACGAGGTCGCCGACGAGATGGCCAAGGCCCGCATCGCCGAGGCTGGCCGCCTGAAAGCGGCGGCGTAGGGCGCAAGTATCGCGAGAGTCCTCAATCCGGCGCCGCGGGGCGCCGGAATGGGTTCGTGACAGTGCGGGCAGAGGGTTCATTCCTCCATTCTGATCTCGGCGGGGCGGGCGAGGGTCAGCGGCGAAAAGCCTTGAGAAACCAAAGTGCTCGATGGCTCGAATCTGGCCGTATGCGCCTGCAGAGCCGCGCGGCATTGCCTGACGCGAGGTCGACGAAGGCTGATCGGAGCGCGAAGCGCCGGGGCGGATTGTCCCGGAATGTCCCGCCTTGTCCCGATTCTATTTGTCTCCAGAGTCCCGCATTTTCGCCCCCTTCAACGCCGCTCATCCTCGCGTCCGCGAGGATGAGCGGGAGGGAGGGGGAGTGAAGTCTGCTCAGGGTTGAGGCTGTCAGCCGCGCACCACTCTGGCCCGAGCCCCAAGCTACCGCTTCGGCAGCCTTTGCTCGTACCTCACGCGCGCCGGCGGCTTGCCGCTGACGGTGAAGCTGACGCCGAGGACGGTGTCCTCGCGCTTGAAGCCGTAGGCGCCGATCTCGCGCTGGGCGGCGCTGACGGCGATTTGGCGATCGCCCTTTCGCCAGCCGACGCCGAGCTGGGCCTTGCCGAACTCGGCCAGTCGCTCGACCGACCAGCCGGAGCGGCGCCAGCCGCCGCGGGCCGGGTCGCGCACGATGTTGAGGCCGAAGGCCTCGCCCGAGCCGGCGGCGAACACGAACCAACGGCCCTTGTTCCGGTCCGCCGGCTGCGGCGCGATGCTCAGCAGAACCCGGCGGGCGTCGAAGGGCTGGGACTCGCGGGCCGGCCGGGGCGCGAAGGATTCTCCGTCGACCGTCAGGCCGGAGGCGACGTCGGTGGCGTCCCGGTCGCCTGAGACGGACAGTTTCACAGCGGGCCCGCCGGCCAGCACCTTGCTGCTGACCGAGGCCAGGGCCACGCGGGACCGGACGACGGGCGATGGCGCGGCGATGGCGTCGGCCAGGGCCTGGGCGGAGGGCGGCGGAGTCAGGGCGGCCAGGTCGACCGGCGGCCGGGCGACTGGAGTGCTGACAGGGTTTGCGGCGGCGGTGTCGGTCGGCCCGCCGAGCAGGGCCAGCACCGGGGCCGGCGCCTGATCCCAGCGACCGGTGCGGATCGGGGCGTCAGGGTCGTCGGGCACGCGAGCGTCCGAGCCACTGAAGGTCGAGCCAAACTTCGCGCCGGACAGCATGGTTTCCGAAGACAGGCCATCGCTCGCCGCGCCGATCGAGGACGCAGCGCTCAAACCCACCGTCGCCAGGACGATGACCCCCGTCAGTCCAGTCGCCGCGATCGCTCGCATGGCGCACCCAAGAAATCCAACTCCCCGGTAACAATGGTTAAAGAGTTGTGGGGCGGGCGCAACCCCACTCGCGGGGCAGGGGAGCAGAATCGCTACCCGGCCTGGGTCAGTGTCCTGGCGCGGGTTTGACCTTGCGCGAGGCGCTTTCGCTCCGCATGCAGCTCTTGTCCGGCTTCTGGCCATGCTGCGGCAGGGCGTCGGTCCTGGGGAAGCTGAAGTTCTGCATCGGGTTCTGCTGTGGAAAGCCGCTGGTCATGGGCTTCTTCTGTCCTCCCTGCGAACGCGTCGGCGCGCGGGTCATGCGGCCACCGATAGAGTGTCGGGCGTAACGTCCACGTGGACGTCCAGCGTGGTGGCGCCGGGGTCGCCGAGGATGACGCCGGTGACCGGCGCGGCCTCCTGCGGGCGGCGGCTGACGGCGACGCGGATCAGGTCGGCGGACTCGGCGATGCCGTTGGTCGGGTCGAATTCGGTCCAGCCCAGGCCGGGCAGGAAGACCTCGCACCAGGCGTGGGTCGAGCCGGCGCCGCGCATGGCGCCGCTGTTGACGTAGCCGGTCACGAACAGCGTCGCGTAGCCGAGCCAGCGCAGGCTTTCGACCATCAGCCAGGCGAAGTCGCGGCAGGCGCCGCGCCGGAGCGCCAGGGTCCGGGCCGGCGTCTGGACCCCGGCGTCGCAGCGCGCCTCATAGGCGAAGCCCTCGTGGATCGCCCGGTTCAGCCGCAGCAGGAAGTCGAGCGCCGGCTCGTCGTTCGACCGCAGCTGGCTTGCGATCCAGCGGAAGACGGCGCCGTCCGGATCCTCAAGCACCGGCGTGATGAACGGCGCCAGCGCGATGCGGTCCTCGACGGGGTAGACGATCGGCATGGCGGTGTGCGGGTCTTCCGGTCGCAGATAGGCCAGGGGCGCCGGATAGCGGTCGATGACAAGGCGGCTGGTGATGGTCAGGCGGTCCGACTGTCCCTCCGGCGTGAACAGGCAGACGCAGTTGCCGAGCGCGTCGAAGATCCAACGGGTCGAGCCGGGCACGGACGTGATCAGCGAGGCCTCGACGACGCGCGTGGCGTGGCTGTCGCGCGGACGCAGCAACAGCTTCTGCGGTCCGAAGGCCACCGGGCGTTCGTAGCCGTAGCGAGTCTCATGGGTGATGGTGAGGCGTGTCACAAGGCGGGAACCGGCGATCATGCCCACGGTTCCATCACGATCCGGACAATTGCACGTCGGAGCGCGTGGACAGAACAAAAGAAGAACAAATAGGATGGGCGGATGCTGGAACCGTCCTCTGCTTCCGATTTCGATCCGGCGGCCTTGCAGGTCGTCCGTCTGGCTTCCGAAACGGACTTCGCGGGTTGGCGAGCCGCCGCGCGCCGGCTGCGCCGCGCCGGCACGCCGCCGGAGGCCGTGCGCTGGACGGTGGCCGCCGATGAGGTGTTGCTGGGCGGAGCCGCGCCAGGGAGTTCCGTCTCGTCGATCCGGGACAGTTTCGCGGCGCCCGGAGCCCTCCTGGACCTCGCCGAGAAGGTCATCTGCCATCGCGCCCCGGACCGGTTCGCGACGCTCTACCGGCTTGTTTGGCGGTTGCGATCCGACCCCCGTCTGATGAAGGACGCCGCCGACCCGGACGTCGCTCTGGCCGTCGACATGGCCCAGGCGGTCTCGCGTGCGACGCGCGACATGAAGGCCTTCGTGCGCCTCCGTCCCCTGGAGGCCGTCACGCCGCGGACCTGCGCCGCCTGGTACGAACCGCCTCACCGGGTGCTGGAACGCGCGGCGCCGTTCTTCATCGAGCGGTTTTCCAACCTGCGGTTCTCGATCCTGACTCCGGACTCGTCGTTGCATTGGGACCGGAGGCAGGCGGTGTTCGGCCCGGGGGTTCAGGGGGGCGAAGCCCTTGACGACGATCGACTCGAAGAGGCTTGGCGCGCCGGCGTCATGTCCGTCTTCGATCCGCTCCTGACGAAGGCTCCGAGCGGCAGAGGCAACCTTCGGGACGCGTCGTCCATTCCGCAGGCGGCCGCCATGGCGAGGATCGCCCCGATGGTCGAACAGGCTCCCGCCAGCCCCTCGGAACGCGCCCGCAAGGCCGCGCGGAGGCTGTCGCGCGACGGAACCTATGACGACGCGCCGCATGACCTGGACGAGGTCGTGGCGGGACTGGAGATCTGCCGCCGCTGCGATCTTTGGCGTCATGCGACCCAAGCCGTGCCTGGCGAAGGCGCGGCGCGCGCGGCGCTGATGTTCGTCGGCGAGCAGCCGGGCGACCAGGAAGACCTCGCCGGCAAGCCCTTTGTCGGTCCGGCCGGTCAGCTGTTCGACCGGGCGCTGGAGAGAGCCGGCGTGCCGCGCGATCGAACCTATGTCACCAACGCGGTGAAGCACTTCAAGCACGCGCCGCGCGGCACGCGCCGCATCCATGAGACTCCGACCCCGGGAGAGGTCCGCGCCTGCCGCTGGTGGCTCGACGCCGAGCGGCGGCTGGTCAGGCCGCGGGTGATCGTGGCCCTGGGCGCGACAGCGGCGCTGTCGGTGTTCGGCAAGCCCCTGTCGATCGGCGCGAGCCGCGGCCGCGTGATCCCCCTCGAAGCCCATACCCAGGGCCTGGTGACGTACCACCCGTCCTATTTGCTGCGTGTTCCCGACAAGGCCGCCAAGGCGAAGGCTTGGGCGGCGTTCGTCGATGACCTCAGGATGGCGTGGAGGCTGGCGGGCTAGCCACCCCTGTCATCCCGGACGCCGCAGGCGATCCGGAATGACAGCGATTGGGTCAGGATGCGGTCCGAGCCGCGTCCGCCGCCGCGTAGTGGGCCAGCTGGTCGGCATGGGCCCTCCTGAACGCGGGACGGTCGGTGACACGCGTCACATAGGCCTCGGTCGCGGGGCGATCGCCGAAGGCGCGGAGCTTTTCGACGCGAAGCACGTCGGCCATCAGAAGGTCGGCGACGGTGAAGCGGCCGGCGGCCAGCCATTCCCGTTCGCCCAGCACCCTTTCGACATGCTCGAGGCGCTGGCTCATCCAGCCGGTCAGGCCATTCTCCTTCACGCCGGTGACGTCCAAGAACCACCACGGCACAGTGACCATCTCGATCGAATTGAGCGCGGCGATGGTCCATTCCAGCGTTCCAGCCTCGCCGATCGCGTCGCGGGGCATCAGCGCCTCGCTCTTGCGGGCGAGGTGCAGCAGCGCCGCGCCGCTTTCGAACAGGCGAACCGGCCCGTCGTCGAGGAAGGGCACCTGCCCGAAGGGCTGGCGGTCGAGGTGATTGGTCGCGCGATCATCGAACGGAATGGTCCGGACCTGATACGCCAGGCCGGCTTCCTCGCAGGCCCATCTCAGCCGCAGGTCCCGCACGAAGCCGCGCGGCATTTCCGGAACCCAGTCCAGGGTCCAGATGGTCAGGTCGCTCATCCCGGCGGTCCTCCCGCTGACGCTACGGTAGCGGGTGAACGTACACCTCGTTCCAACCGATGCGATCCCCGTCGAACTCGACGAGGTCGAAGCCCCGCATGCGGGTGGCGGCGCCGTCCGGCATCGAAACCGTGCAGTACCAGCGTCCGCAGAAGCCGTTGTCGATCGCCCAGACCGTCTCGGGCTCATAGGACATCGGCGGCGTCGCGGCGAACAGGCCGGTCAGATAGGCGCGCAGGGCGTCGTGGCCGACAATTCCGGCGGCCGTCTGCGGATCCTTGTAGGTGCAGGACGGGGCGTAGAAGCCGATCAGCGCCTCGACGTCCTTGGCGGTCCAGGCGGCCAGCCAGCGGCGGTTGAAATCCTCGATATCCATCACGCGCTCTCCAGGACCCGGGCCCGATGCTCGGGGGTGAACACCTCGGCCGGCAGGGTTTCGGGACCGGCCATGACCGCGAAGCCGTGCATGCCCAGGCTCGGGTCGGCGCTGCTGCGCTCGAAATAGCGGCGGCGGCGGGCGCGCGCCTCATCGCCGAACTCCGCGTCGATGACCGAGGTCAGGGACGCGGCGAAGCGCAGGCGGCGCATGCGCTCCGCCCGCTCCTCGGCATAGGCGCCGAAGGCGGCCGGCGACCAGTCATCGCCGCCCAGCAGCACATCGCGCACGATCCGCACGTCACGGTAGGTGATCGACAGGCCGAGGCCGCAGATCGGATCGTTCCAGCCCGCCGCGTCGCCGACCAGCACCACGCCCTCGGCGGCCTGGGTGTCGGTCCAGCTGTCATTGTTGAAGTAGCTCAGCACCGGCCCGGCGGGCTCGCCCGCGACCAGGGCCTCATTGTGCGGCGCGGACGACATGCGGAAGGCGTCGAGGAACCGGCGTCGCCCCTCCGGTCCCGCGAAACGGCCCTTCTGCTCAAGCGGATAGCTGCCGTAGACCCGAACCACGCCCTCGCCCTGCGGGAAGGCGAGGAAGGCGAAGTCGCCCTCGGTGCCGATGGCCTGCAGGTCGGGATCCCAGTCATGAGCGCCTTCGACCAGCATGCCGGCGAACCAGTGGTGCGGCCGGTCCTGGTGCAGGGTGATGCCGGCCGTCTCCCGCACCTTCGACATACGGCCGTCGGCGCCGACGATCAGACGGCAGCGCACCCTGCGTTCGACGCCCTCATGCAGGAAGGTCACCGACGGCTCCGCGCCGGGCGAGATCGCCGTGACCACGGCGCCGCGCAGGGTCTTCGCGCCGCGTTCGGTCGCCGCGTCGAACAGCGTCTGGCAGTGGTGCGGATTGCCGATGGCCAGCGGGCCGGGCACGTCCGGCGCGAAGATGCCCAGCGGCAGGGTCCTGGCCTCGGCCTCTTCGGGCGTTCGGGTCTCGTCGTAGGTCACATGGCGGCCGATGTGGTGGCCGCCGGCCGCCTTGAGGGTGTCGAACAGCCCCAGGCGTTGGGTTTCGGTGACGCCCCAGGGCGCGATCCACTCGCCCCGCACGCGGTCCTCGAAGACCTCGCTCTGCTCCAGCAGCAGGACGTCCCGACCGGCCTCGGCCAGCGCCGCCGCCATGGCCGAGCCGCCGATGCCGCCACCGACGATCACCACTTCATGGAAATCCGCCACGCGCCGCTCCTCCTGTCCTTCGGGGCGAACGGTAGGCGTCTGATTTCGCTTGGCAACCGTGACCTGACGTCAGCCGAGAAGCATCGCCATGCCTTCCCGAACGGCCGGCCGCGACGTCAGCCTGTCGAACCAGCGCGCCACCGGCGGACGCTCGGCGATCGCGCCGTCGAGCCCGAACCGCGCGGCCATCAGCACCAGCGGCGCATAGCAGATGTCGGCCAGGGAATAGTCGCCGGCCAGCCAATCCGCGCCGGAGAGCGGCCGGGCGAGGGCGTCGAGGTGGGCGGTCAGTTCAGCCTTGCCCTGTTCCGCGGCCTCCGGGCCGGGCGCGACACCGATCGCGTGCGGCGCCACCCAGCGCTTCCAGGCGAAGGGCCAGGTGTCGGTGCTCCAGCCCATGTACTGGCGCGCCAACGCCCGGCCGGCGGCGGTCCGGGGCATCAGCGGCGGATCGGGGAAGCGCTCGTCGAGATACTCCAGGATCGCCGTCGACTCCGCGATGACCAGGCCGTCGTCCTCGAGCACCGGCGTCTGGCCGAAGGGGTTGAGCGCGAGGAACTCCGGGGTCCGGGACCCGCCGCCGGGCAGGTCGACGATGACCTCCTCGGCGCTCACGCCCTTTTCCGCCAACGTGATCTTCACCCGCCAGGGCATCAGGGAGACGGGATGCCAGTAGAGCTTCATGGTTCGCGCCTCCGCTCCCCCGGCCGGTAGTCCTCGGTGATCCTGCCGGCCAGCTGGGCCTCTGTGAACAGCACCGGCTTGGTCCTCATGGCCGCGAACGGCGCGACCTGGTCCGCGTAGTGCCTCGCCTTCGGCCAGGACGTGACCGCGCCGAACTGGTGGATGCTCTCGCTGGCGAGCTTGCCGACGCGGTCCCAGGTCACGAACATGATGAAGGTGTCGCCGGCCACGGCTTTCAGCCGGCCGTCCTTTTCGGGCGTCCCGTAGACCGCGCGCAGAATGTCCGGCCCGCCGTCGATCGGCAGGTCGACGCCGCCGCGCCGGATGCGGTTGACCTCGCCCCAGGTCGGATCGATGCGGCCGAAGCTCTTCCTGAGCCCGTCCATGCTTTGGGCCAGCGCGTCCCGCACCGACACCTTTGGTCCGTCGCCGTGACGGCCGTCGATCACCGCCACCGCGGTCATCACGCCCAGCGCCGCGGCTCGGTTCTCCCGGTTCGTGCGCAGGTCCCAGCCGGCGAGCAGGGCCTTGCCGGACCTCAGCGCGTCATCGGAGCCATCCAGGGCCGCCACCTCTCGCATGACGCCGGCCAACTCGGACTTCGGGCTGTAGGCGAGGTCGAACTTGTAGGCCCGGAACTCTTCGGCCGAGATCGCCGGATCGGCGGCGAAGGTCTCTGTCAGCCGCCAGGCGCGATTGGTCATGTCGGTCTGCACGCCCATGCTCAGCGGATAGGCTCGCGGATCCATCCCGTCGCCGAGCGCGGTGGATTGATAGGGCGTGTTGTTGGCATTGAAGACCAGACCGGAGTCCGGGTTCCACAGCTGGGGAACTTGCTCGAACGGCCGATAGCCTCGCCAGATCAGCTCCGACCGGTCGCCGCGCAAGATGCCGGACCAGTCGACGCCCTCTCTCCGGTTGGGAAACAGACCATTGTAGACGTAGCCGATATTCCCGGCCTCGTCGGCGTAGATGTAGTTGATGCTGGGCAGCGCCTGCAGCGCCATCGCCGCCTTCCACTCCGCCAGGTTCGCCGCCTTGTTCAGCCGCCAGTACTGCAGCGGTTGCCGCGCTTCGCCCATGCCGGCGTAGCGGAGGGCGTAGAGGCCTGACTTCGTCTCCAGCACCGGCCCGTGCACGCTGCGCAGCACCGTCTTCCTCACCGTCCAATGGAAAGGCCCCCACAGCTTCACGCGCAGCTTCGCTTCGGACCGCTCGAAATCTCTCCACCGGCCGTCGAGCCGGTACTGGCCAGGGTTCTCCGGATTGACGACCAGGCGGTAGACGTCGATCAGGTCTGGATTGTTGACGGTGTTGGCCCAGCCCAGGTGGGCGTTGTGGCCGTGCAGCATGAAAGGCGAGCCGGGGAAGAAGCCGCCGGCCACGTGCCAGCCCTCGCCGCTCTCGACCACCGCCTCGTACCAGGCCACCGGCCCCGCGTAGGGCTGGTGCGAATTGACCAGCAGCCGCGTCGCGCCGTCGGTGGAGCGGGCAGGGGCGACCGCCACGCCATTGGAGCCCTTGGGCAGCGGGTCGGGCTCCAGCTCATTGAGGCGGCGCAGTTCGCTGTCCAGGCCATAGAAGAACGGCGTCTTGAACACGAAACCGGCGGCGATGTCCTTGCCGGTCAGCGGCAGCAGGCCGGGAGCGACCTCCTTCGGGTGGGCGGCGCCGTAGTAGTTCAGGCCGTCGGCGTAGGCCTCGAGCACCGCGCGAACGTCGGCGGGCAGGGCGGGATAGCCGGCGTCGACCGTCTTCCAGACCTCCAGGAGGCTAACGATATAGTCGCCGGGGGCGGCGCCGGCGCCTTCCAGGCCCGCCAGCCGTCCCCGCGTGGCCAGGGCGACGGTCTGGATGGTGGCGAAGTCATCCTCGGCGTGGGCGAAGGCTAGGCCGAAGGCGGCGTCGGCATCGGTCTTGCCCAGGATGTGCGGCACGCCCCAATCGTCCCGCCGGATCCGGACGTCGTAGGCTCTGGCCTTGGCGATCATCGCCACGGGGGCGGCCCTGGCGGGACGGTTCGGGGCGTCGAGCAGAAGCAAGGTCGCCGCCGCGAGGACGACCAGCACGAGCAGGGCGCCGACGCCCCTGATGATCCACTTCATGCCGCTCCCCCGAAGCCTTTTTCCCACCCTACCTTCTTCGCTCAGCCTCGCGGAAGTGAGGGCCCAGGTTTGCGGCCGGTGCACGCAGGGTCAGGGATGTGTCCGCTATTCCCCGCGATGAGAGGCTGGATCGAAAAGCCCGGGTCCTCGCTTCCGTGAGGATGAGCGGATCAGGAGAGGGTTACGCCCAGTCAACCGCTTTCCCGCTAAGTCATTGTAACGAAACGTCAGACCCCGGACCCTCGTTTCGACTTGCCCCGGGGCCGCGCGGCGGGCTAGGCAGGCTTCCGCGCAAGGGGTCGGTCCTCAGAGCCGCGTCAGACGGCCAGGGATCGGGACGCCCCGCTACATGTAGGAGCGTCTGTGATGGGTGTTGAAGCCATCGAGGGCCTTGATCAGGCCCCCACCAAACACGCGCGTCTTGTCGCGTGGGTTCGCGAAATCGCCGCGCTGACCAAGCCCGACCGCGTTCACTGGTGCGATGGCTCGGACGCCGAGTGGGAGGCCCTGACGGCCCAGCTCTGCGAGTCGGGCACCCTCAAGCGCCTGAACCCTGAGAAGCGCCCCAACAGCTTCTACGCCGCGTCCGATCCGCGCGATGTGGCGCGGGTCGAGAGCCGCACCTTCATCTGCTCCGAGAACGAGTCGGACGCCGGTCCGACCAACAACTGGGCCGATCCGGTCGAGATGCGCGAGCGTCTGGGCGGCCTGTTCGACGGCTGCATGCGCGGCCGCACGATGTACGTCGTGCCCTTCTGCATGGGGCCGCTCGGCTCGCCGATCAGCGCCTTGGGCGTTGAGATCACCGACAGCGCCTATGTCGCCATCTCGATGCGGGTGATGACCCGCATGGGCCAGGGCGCGCTCGACATGCTGGGCGAGGACGGTTTCTTCGTTCCGGCCGTCCATACGCTCGGCGCGCCGCTGGCCGAGGGCGAGGCCGACGTGCCCTGGCCCTGCAACGACGAAAAGTGGATCGTCCACTATCCCGAAACGCGTGAGATCTGGTCGTACGGCTCGGGCTACGGCGGCAACGCCCTGTTGGGCAAGAAGTGCTACGCCCTGCGCATCGCCAGCGTCATGGCCCGCGACGAGGGCTGGCTGGCCGAGCATATGCTGATCCTGAAGCTGACGAGCCCCAAGGGCGCGGTGCGCTTCGTGGCCGCGGCCTTCCCCAGCGCCTGCGGCAAGACCAACCTGGCCATGCTGCAACCGACCATCGAAGGCTGGAAGGCCGAGACGGTGGGCGACGACATCTGCTGGATGCGCTTCGGCGACGATGGCCAGCTGTACGCCATCAACCCGGAGGCGGGCTTCTTCGGCGTGGCGCCGGGCACCGGCATCGGCACCAACAAGAACGCCATCGACGCCCTCGACCGCAACACGGTCTTCACCAACGTGGCCCTGACCGAGGACGGCGACGTCTGGTGGGAAGGCCTGACCGACAGCAAGCCGGCGAAGCTGACCGACTGGCGCGGCCGTCCCTGGACGCCGGAAAGCCCCGATCCCGCCGCGCACCCGAACGCGCGCTTCGCCGTCTCGGCGGCGCAGTGCCCGGTCATCGCCAACGAGTGGGACGATCCCAAGGGCGTGCCGATCAGCGCCATCCTGTTCGGCGGTCGCCGGGCCAGCGCCGTGCCGCTGGTCACCGAGGCCTTCGACTGGGCGCACGGCGTGTTCCTGGGCTCGACGGTGGCCTCGGAAGGCACGGCGGCGGCCGAGAACAAGGTCGGCGAACTGCGCCGCGACCCGTTCGCGATGCTGCCGTTCTGCGGCTACAACATGGGCGACTATTTCGGCCACTGGCTGGACGTGGGCGCCAGGGCCGACAGCGCCAAGCTGCCGCGCATCTTCATGGTCAACTGGTTCCGCAAGGATGAGAACGGCCGCTTCGTGTGGCCGGGCTACGGCGAGAACAGCCGGGTCCTGAAGTGGATCGTCGAGCGCCTGGAAGGCGAAGCCGAGGCTGTTGACACGCCGATCGGCCGCCTTCCCGCGCCGGGCTCCCTCGACACCGTCGGTCTGGGCCTGAACGACGCGCAGCTGAAGATGCTGATCACCGTCGACGGCGACGTCTGGAAGGAAGAGGCGTCGCTGATCCCGGCCTTCTTCGAGAAGTTCGGCGAGCGCCTGCCGGCCCGCCTCTGGGCGGAGCACGACGCCCTGATCAGCCGCCTGGCGGCCGGGGTGAAGAAGGACGCGGTGGTCGCGGCGTAGCAGCCGGATCCTCAGACACTGGAAGAGGGCGCCGACGGGAAACCGCCGGCGCCCTTTTCGTACGTGCGAAGGCCGCAAAGCCTATTCGGCCGCCATAAGCGCCGGGTTCACGTCGCGCACCGGCAGGGTGACCACCTCGGCGGTGACCGTCGCGGCGCGATCCTCCGCCAGTTCCTCCGGCGTGACCATGAAGCCGCGGTCGCGGGCCTTGCGACCCAGGTCCAGGCGAGAGGTCCAGGCGGCGATCGGGGCGGCCAGCAGCATCGGCACGATGATCGGCAGAACCCATAGCAGCAGGTCCGGGCGCAGGATCAGGGCCAGGGTGCAGAAGGCGCCGGCGAACATCTCGTTGCGGTAGCTCTTCATGGCGTCGGCGCGGCTCAGGGCCTCGCCGTCACGCACCTGCGCCGTCCAGCCGGCGTCGCGGCCGGTGAAGATCTCGTACACGGCGCGGGTGTTGCCGATCATGTAGATCGGGGCGGTCATGGCCGACAGGCTCATCTCGGCGACGAGGCCCTTGAGCAGGGTCTTGTGGCCGCCGAACGCCTCGCGCTCGGCCTTGCTGAAGAAGGCCATGCCCCAGCCCATCAGCTTGGGGCCGAGCAGCATCATCGTGGTGAAGACCGTGGCCCACATGAAGGGGCTGTAGTCGAACTTCAGGAAGTCCCAGACGCTCTGGTAGCCGGGCTTGTTGCCGACCTGGATGACCATGCCGACGATCAGCGACGACAGCCACAGGGGCGAGGCCAGGTATCCCATCAGGCCGACGGCCATCTGGAAGCGGCTCATGTAGTGCAGGCCCGAGGCGCCGATGATGCCCAGGTGCTGCATGTTGCCCTGGCACCAGCGGCGCTCGCGCTTCATGAACTCCAGCAGGCTGGGCGGCGTCTCTTCGTAGCTGCCGCCGAGCGCGGCCGTGACGTGGACGCCCCAGCCGCCGCGGCGAAGCAGGCCGGCCTCGACCACGTCATGGCTCATCACATGGCCGCCGAACGGCTTGCGGCCCGGCAGGCAGGGCAGGCCGGCGCACTGGGCGAAGGCGCGCACGCGGACGATGGCGTTGTGGCCCCAGTAGCTGGCTTCCGAGCCCGACCACCAGGCGAGGCCGGCGGAGGCGACGCGGCCGTAAAGGCGGACGCTGAACTGCTGGGCGCGCGCGAACAGGCTCTCGGCGTTGATCACCGACGGCGTGGTCTGGATCAGGCCGATGGTCGGGTGACGCTCCATCGCGTCGACCAGGTGCAGCAGGGTCTCGCCCGCCATCACGCTGTCGGCGTCGAGGATGATCATGTTCTCGTAGGCGCCGCCGAAACGACGGACCCAGTCGGCGATGTTGCCCGACTTGCGCTCGGTGTTCTGACTGCGACGGCGGTAGTAGACGCGGCAGCGGCTGCGGCTGCGCAGCAGGTTGAACTCGGTCCACTCCTGCGCGGCGATGACGTCGTTGGTCGTGTCGCTGAGCACGAAGATGTCGAACAGCCGGCCGGCGCCGAGGCGCTCGATGTCGGCGTCCATGCGGGCCAGGCGACCCATCGTGGCGCGCGGATCCTCGTTGTAGACCGGCATCAGCAGCGCGGTGCGGGTGCGCGGCATCGGCGCGCGCGCGGCGAACGACAGCTCGTCGCGGGCGCCGCGCAGCAGCACGAACAGGCCGATCGTGGCGCTGGTGAACCAGCACGAGATGGCCAGGATCAGAACCGTGAACAGGGTGAGGCCGAGCGCCTCCAGCGGCAGGACGCCGTCCTTGAGGTACAGCCGCACGGGCACCCAGCAGGCGAGGGCGGTCAGAACCAGCGTGCCGGTCAACAGGACCGCGCGGCGCTTGTCGATGTCGGCGGGGCCGCTGGCCGGGGCCGTCGCGGCCAGCGCGCCCTGTTCGCCCAGCGGCTGTACGGGCATCGCCAGCGAAGCGGCGGCGGGCAGATGCTCACGGTCCGGCGTCGACAGCGGAACGTAGCTGTCGCCTTCGTACTGGACCGCTAGATTGCTCATGTCCATGGACGTCGCCCGTACGCTTCCTGGTGACCGGACGGACCCCTCCCATGAGGCCTCGACCGAACTTCACGGACTTGTGTTGTTGCGACGCAACAAATGCAAGAGCCAAGCGTCAAAAAAGAGGCGGCAACGCCCAGAAAAATCGCCTCAGCCCGGAAAAATTGCCCGTTCTGTGCAGGTTGCGTGAAATTCGAGCGCAATCACGCCACATCACGCATCCGAGAGGCTTCGCTAGGACGCCGTGATCGAGTCGGCGATTATCCGCCCTCGATCGCGGCGTCGGCCGCCGACTCGGCCTCGGCGATGGCGACCGATATCAGCCGCCGCTCTAGCAGGAAAGCGACCACGCCGACCCAGCCGACGAGCACGGCGGCGTAGACCCTCTCCCACAGCCCGACATTGGTCGCGTTCACCACGCCCGGGAACAGGGGAACGAAGTTGTAGTTGGTGATCGCGGTCAGGATCAGCATCGCCACGAAGACGGCGGCGAGGAAGATCTTCAGTCGCCGGAAATCGGCGACCCGGGCCAGGCCCCAGAGGATGAAGGCCGGCGCCAGCTGGATGCCCAGGCCGAGATTGATGATCGCGTGCATGGGGTCCGGATAGAGCCAGACCGTCGACAGGATCAGTCCGGCCGCGCCGAGCAGAAAGGCGACAAAGGTCACCCCGGCGGCGATGCGGTTGCCGCCCAGGGCCAGCAACGCCAGGCCGAATCCGGCGCCGGCCAGCCCCGCCGCGATTCCCGACAGCAGCACGCCGGTGTTGAAGATGCCCGGGTACGGCGCCGCCGCGCTGCCCAGCACGCTGATGTATTGGGTGGCGTGGTCGAAACTGGGGAAGGTCAGGGTCGCGGCGATGAAGGTCGCCGCCGCCAGCAGCGGCGCGACGATCCCAGCCCACAGGAGCCTGCGGCGACGGCGATAGCGGCTGGTCATGCGGCCTGGGCGGGTTCGGCCGAGGGCGCGTCACCGGTCGAAGCCGCCTCCACGACCGCGGGCGCGGCCGTGCGCGGCCGCCGCTTGAGACCCCACAGCGGCCGGATCGGGCCGAGGCGCCGGACGATCTCGTAGACGCCGAGGCTGCCGCCCAGCGTCACGAGGGTCAGCAGGGCCGCCTCGGGCGCGGCCGGCAGGCCCCAGGGCTTCACGACATAGGCGGCGATCACCAGCAGGGTCTGGTGGGCGAGATAGCAGGGGAAGACCGCGTCGGTCAGATAGCGCAGCAGGGGGCCGTCGGCGCGGCGCAGATGGGCGCTGCCGAAGCCGAGAATGGCGGCGATGGTGAGCCACTGGTTGGCGGCGTAGACCATGGCCTTGGGGATTCCGAACAGGAACCTGCCGCCGGGCAGCGCGGTCATGGCCATCAGCAGCGCCAGGGTGGCCAGAGCCGCAATCAGGGCCGGCTTTCGGAAGCGCTCAAGGTCCTGCCAGACGCTCTCGCGCATCGCCATGGCGAAGCCGAACAGAAAGACGGCCAGCGAGACGGCGTGGTTGTACCAGTCGACCGGCAGCTGGTTGGTGATCCCGAAGATTGGAAACAGCGCTATGCGCGCGGCCGCCAGATAGGCGATCGGGACCAGAAGCACGCGCCAGCCGGCGAGCGCGCGTTCGAGCGTCCGCTCTAGGCCCTGCAAGAGCCTGGGCCGGGCGAGGAGGGCGACCGCCGCGAAGGTGTAGACGCCGATGTAGAGCACGAACCACAGGTGGTTCAGCGGCACGCGCAGCAATTCCGGCGGGGTGAAGCTGCGCCACCACCAGCCGGCCAGGCCGGCGGACCACCAGCCCTTGTCGAGGGCCTCCAGCCACGACTGCGGCGGCACCAGCACCAGCACGCCGAACAGGAAGGGCGGCAGCAGCCGCGCGATCCGCGCTCGGGCCGTCTCGCCCGGCGTCAGCCTGCGGCTCATGAAGCGCAGCGCGGCGCCGGAAACCAGGAACAGCAACGTCAGCCGCCACGGGCCCGTGGCAAGGATGGCCTCCGCCAGCCAGCCGAAGGTGTGCCGGCTGTGAATATGCCAGTCCCAGGGGGCGTAGACGAGGCCGACGTGGAACAGGATCAGCAGACCGAAGGCCGAGACGCGAATCCAGTCGAGATCGGCGCGGCGCGCGAGGACGGCGGGCGCGGCGGTCGCGGAGACGGTCGGCGGGGGCGTCTGCATCGGGGCGGGCGTCTGCAACCTGGAAAACGGGGCGGGCGACGCCTCCTGCCAGAGAATGTCGGCGAAGGCGACCCGGGCAGGCCGCCAATTCGCGGGTCGGTTCCTAGTTCCCCGGCGGACGGGGCCCTCTCCACAGGACGGCGGCGCGGTGGTTACGGCGCGAGCAGCCGGCCGGCCGCGGCGCGACAGTTTTGTGCAGGTGCGAAGATAACCTGTTCAACCACGGGAATCCAGACTATGGGGCCGCCGCGACGCAGCCAGTCTGCGTCCAGACCGGTCCGGACTGTCGGAGGCGAGGACCGGTTCTCTGTGAGTGCGGGCTGCGGGGCCCGCGGAACCCCGGTCCTGTATGGGCCGGGGTTTTCTCGTTTCGGGGCCTTGGCTTACGCCGGGTTGCGGGCGCAATCATTCATCTATGATCACCCTCTGGCACTGCGCAGACGCCCGTTCGTTCCGCCCGCTCTGGGCGCTCGAGGAGCTCGAACTCCCCTACGACCTGAAGATGCTGCTGTTCCCGCCGAGGGTCTTCCACAAGCCCTACCTGGACGAGAACCCGCTCGGCACCATCCCGCTGCTGGTCGATGGCGAGACGCGGATGACCGAGTCGGCGGCCATCGTTCAGTACCTGTCCGAGGCGCACGGCGAGGGGCGGCTGTCGGTGAAGCCGGGGCAGGCGGGCTACGGCGCCTATCTGAACGGCCTGCACTTCGGCGAGGCGACGCTGACCTTCCCGCAGACGCTGGTGCTTCGCTACAGGCGGCTCGAGCCGAAGGAGCGGCGCGTGCCCCAGGTGGCCGACGACTACGCCAAGTGGTTCCACGCGCGGCTGCGAGGGCTGGAGGCGAAGCTGGCGGAAAGCGAGTTCTACGCCGCCGACCGGTTCACCGGGGCCGACGTCTCGGTGGCCTACGCCCTGCTGCTGGCCCAGTCTCTGGGTCTCGACGGCGACTTTTCACCGCCGGTCGTCGCCTACTGGGAACGGATGCAGGCGCGCGAAGGCTTCCGCCGCGCCAAGGCGGCGCAAGCGAGAGCCAGCGAGGAGCAGGGGCTCACGCCGCTGGACGTGAGCAAGCTCTGACCTCCCAAATTCCGCTTATCCCGGCGAATGCCGGGATGAGCGGTTGTTAGGGGCGCGCCCTACTTCGCCTCGGCCAGCGCGTAGAGCAGGTCGACGTAGAACTTCTCCACCTCGGCGAGGCCGGCGACCTTCGAGCCCTGCTTCGGCTTGATGACCATGTACTCGTTCGGCGCGTGCTGGGCCGAGCCGTGGCCCAGGCCGGCGGTGACCATCGGCAGCTTCAGGCGGTCGGTGAACACGTAGTAGGGCGCGCTGCCGGCCAGCCGCGGCAGGATGGTCGGGGTCACGCCGTACTTGTTGAACGTCCCGATGGCCGCCTTCACCAGCGGCGCCTCGACCGAGGTCTGGGCCGCCGGATAGCCGCTGAGCTGGCTGATCCGGATATCGGTGAAGCCCTGAGCGTCGAGGTGCGCCCGGAACTTGGCCATCATCTCCTCGGGCGTCTGGTCGGGCACCATGCGCACGTCGACCTTGGCCACCGCCCTGTGCGGCAGGATCGTCTTGGTTCCCACGCCGGTGTAGCCGCTGACCAGGCCATCGATGTTGAAGCTGGGATTGAAGAGGTTCTCGTAGAGGGTCTCCTCGGCCGTCATGCCGCCGATCCAGCGGTCGACCTTCAGCGCGTCCTTGCGCTGCTGCTCCTGCGCCAGCCACTGGGGCAACACGCCGTTGGCCAGCTTCTGTTCCTCGAGGTTGGGCGCGCGGATGCTGTCGTAGAAGCCGGGGACGAGGACCGTGTTGCCATCGACGCTGGTGAGGCTGGCGAGGGCGTGGGTCAGCCGCCAGACCGGGCTGTCGAGGATCGACTTCAGCGAGCCGTGCACCTCGGCCTCCTTGGGCCCGCCCTGCGGGCCGCCCTGGGAGATCAGCTCGACGTACCAGATGCCCTTGACCCCCATCGGCATGGCGACCTCGCCGGCCGGGCTCTGGCTGTTCATCGGGAACATGACGCCGTCTGCGGTCTTCAGGCGGTCCTCGTACTGGCCGATGATCTCCGGATAGTGGGGCGAGCCCAGCTCCTCCTCGCCCTCGGCCAGGATCATCAGGTTGACGGGCAGCTTCTTCCTTACCGCCAGGATCGAGGCGACGGCGTTCAGGAAGGCGCGCTCGGGTCCCTTCTGATTGGTGGCGCCGCGCGCCATCAGCACCTGACCGAAGCGCGGCTCATCGACCAGTTCGCCGGCGAAGGCGTCGACCTTCCAGCCGGCCGGCTCGATCGGCTGCACGTCGTACATCATGTAGACGACGAGGGTCTTCTTCGCCTTGGCGTCGAAATAGCCCCAGACGCCCGGATGACCGCTGCTGGGGACGATCGCCGTCTCCTGGAAGCCGAGGGCCTTCAGGTCGTTCTCGACCAGCCGGGCCATCGCCTGGACGCCGTCGTTCTGCGCGCTGATCGAACGCTGGCGGACCCAGCGGCGCAGGTGCTCGACGTGCTCGGCCTGGTGGGCGTCGATGTAGGCGTAGATCGGGTCGTGCTTGCCCTTGTAGGCGGGGACCTTCGCCGCATCGAAGGCTTCGGCGGTCGAGAACTTCGTCCTCGGCGCGCGCGGCGCGTCGACCGAAGGGGCCGCCTCCCGCGCCGCCGCCGGCAGCGCCGCGCCCGCCGCGCCGAGGCCGAGCAGCGCGCCGAGCCCGCGCCGCGATACCGATGTTTTCGTCACTGGAAAGCTCCCTCTACTCCGCGCGACGGGCAGGCTAGGCCCGGGCGGGGCGGGGGCGCAATGGTCGATGGCGGCCGCCGCGAGCGCGTGGTTGACGGTCGTAGCGGCAACCGTCTGTGCTGGCGGAAAGCTGGAGGATGCGCCGATGCTCGATCTGCTCGAACACCCGCTGTCGCCCTATTCCCAGAAGGTCAGGATCGCCCTCGACGAGAAGGACGTGGCCTACACCCTGCGCACGCCCGACGCGATCGGCTCGGGCAACACGCCGGAGGCCTTTCGCCAGGCCAATCCGCGCGGCGAGGTGCCCGTGCTGTTCGTGGACGGCGAGCCGCTGTTCGACTCGACCATCATCCTCGAGTTCATCGAGGACCGGTATCCGGAGCCGGCTCTGCTGCCCTCCGATCCCATGGCGCGGGCGAGGGCGCGGACCATCGAGGAGGTGATGGACACCCACTACGAGGCGATCACCTGGGGGCTGTCCGAGATCGCTTGGTTCCGGCGCGCCGAGGGTGAGCTGGCGGAGACGCTGCGTGCGGCCGCGGCCGGCCAGACCGCGCGGCTGCACGGCTGGCTGGAGAAGCAGCTCGGCGAGGCGGACTGGTTCGGCGGCGACCGTTTCGGCTGGGCCGACCTCTGCGTCGCGCCTTTCCTGCAGGGCGCGGTGGGCCATGGCGTCGGACCGGCCCCGGACAGCCCGCTCGGCCGCTGGCTCGACCGGGCGCGGGCCCGGCCGTCGGTCGCCGGGGCGCTGGAGGCCGCCGCCGCCGCGATCACCGCCATGTCGGCGGTCGCCGGCGTGGTCGAGGCCGGCCTGTTCAAGCGCCAGTACCGCGACTACCGGCTCGAGTGGATGATCCGCTCGGGCGGCGTCGAGGTCGTCCTCAAAGGGCTGGAGAAGGACAACATCCGCTTCAACAGCGAGCCGGTCTGAATTTCGCCGCGACGCGTCGGGGCTGACACACGGCGTACCGACTCCGAAACGAAGTCGCCTCACTCGCGCCGAAGGCGGACGCGAGGGTGTGGCCATGGCGTTGCTCCCTCGGGGGCGTCGCCGAGACCACAGGCGGGGCCCTCCCCCATCCCTTCCCGTCGGGGTCATGGCGGCGCCGTCCGATCGACGGGCGGCGCCGCTTTTTCCAGGCCGTCTGCGCGGGGTAGCCGCTCAGCGGCCCGTGTCGAGGAAGTCGCGGCCAACGCCGCCATTGCCCTCCGGCGCGGCGATCTCGACGATGCGCTCCTCGATGTCATCGTACTCGAGCCGAAGCGCGCGGTTCATCACCGCGTGCATGATGTACAGGCTGGTGATGTAGGTGAACTCGAGGATCTCCTCGTCGGAGAGGAAGGACTTGAGCTTGTCGAACACCGCATCCGGCGTGCGTCCATGCTGGGCGGCCAGGCAGTCGGCGTAGGCCAGGACCGCGCGTTCGTCGTCGGTGTAGCAATCGGCCACCTGCCAATGCGGGATCGCCGCGATGCGATCCTCCGAAACATCGAGGCCGCGCAGGGATTTGCAGTGTTGGGAATAGCCGAACTGGGTTTCGAGCACCCAGCTGACCCGGGTCTGTCCGAGCTCGCGCAGGACCGGATCGATCTTCCGCTTCGGACTGCGATAGTAGCCGAAGCCCTGGCAGGCGTGATGCAGCGCGTCCGGGGAATTGGCGAACACGGTCCACCAGTCGCCCGGCGTGCCGGTCGCGGTTCCGGGCTCGGCCACCGGGTCGCGGTCGCCGAACAACAGATTGTACATGCGAAGTCCGGTTCCCTGATCGACCTCGGCGCGAGGCACCTGACGTAGGCGGGGCATGCGGGCAGTCTCCGTCCGGAAGGGCTGTCGATTGGAGACGGATGATGACGGCCGTCGGCGGGAAGTAAACGCCGCGCGCATCGCGCCCTTGCCGCCCGCGCGAGTCTGAGCCGACAATGGCCCGGTGTCCCGACAAGCCATCATCATCGACTGCGACCCGGGCGTCGACGACGCCATCGCGCTGTTCCTCGCCTTCGCCTCGCCGGAACGCCTCGACATCCTCGCCGTGACGACGGCGGCGGGGAACGTCGACGCGACCCTGACCGCCCGCAACGCGCGGCTGGTGCGCCAGTTGGCCGGACGTCAGGATGTGCCCGTCCACGCCGGCGCGGCCACGCCGCTGGTGCGTGAGCCGATCGCCGCCGCCCATTTCCACGGCGAATCCGGCCTCGGGACCCTGCCGGTGTTCGAGCCGGAGGCGCCGACCGCGCCGGGCCACGCCGCCAACGCCATCGTCGACATCGTCATGAGCCGGCCGGCGGGGTCGGTCAGCATGGCCGTGACCGGTCCAATGACCAACCTGGCGCTGGCCATGCGACTGGAGCCGGCCATCGTCGACCGGCTCGGCGCGGTCGTCGTGATGGGCGGGGCGCGAACCGAGGGCGGCAACATCACCGCCTCGGCCGAGTACAACATCTTCGCCGACCCGCACGCCGCGGACGTCGTGTTCCGCTCGGGCGTGAAGTGCGTGGTCCTGGGCCTCGACGCCACCCACCAGGTGCGCGCCACGCCGGAGCGGTTGGCCAGGATCAAGGCGATCGACACCGCCGCGGCCCGCTCGGTGGCGACGCTGATCGCCTTTTCCAGCGACATCGAGCGGCGGCTGGTCGGCGGCGACAGCCCCCCGATGCACGATCCCTGCACGATCGCCTACCTGCTGGCGCCGGAGCTGTTCACCGCCGCGCCGGTCGACCTGCGGGTGGAGACCGCCTCGCCGCTGACCGCCGGCCATACGGCGGTGGAGTTCCGGCTCGGCGCCGCGGCGGCCTCCGTCGCGCCGATCCGCTGGGTGACGAAGGTCGACCATGAGGCGGTCTTCGAGCTGATCTTCGACAGGCTGGCGCGATGACCAGGATCACCGTCGTCGGCTCGATCAATCTCGACTTCGTGGCCCTGGCGCCGCGCCTGCCCGCGCCGGGCGAAACGGTCACCGGCGCGACCCTGGCCACCTATCCGGGCGGCAAGGGCGCCAACCAGGCGCTGGCCGCGCGGCGGCTGGGCGCCGAGGTCGCGATGATCGGACGCGTCGGGGCCGACGCCCTGGCCGAACAGGCGCTGGCGCTGCTGCGCCAGGACGGGGTCGACCTGTCGGGCGTGGGGGTGGATGCGACGGCGCCCACCGGCGCGGCCCTGATCGCGGTCGACGCCGAGGCCGAGAACCAGATCGTCGTTGCCTCCGGAGCCAACTCCGGGCTCACGCCCGACCTGCTGCCGCCGACCTTCGACGATCCGCTGATCCTGCAGCTGGAGATCCCGCTGGAGACCGTGGCCGCCGCCGCCGCCCGCGCCACTGGCTTCGTCTGCGTGAACCTCGCGCCCGCCATCCTGGACGTCGACGACGCCGTGCTGCGTCGGGCGGACCTGATCGTGGTCAACGAGGGCGAGGCGGGCGACTTCGGCCGCCGCCTCCATGGCCTGCCCGGGCTCGTCGCCGTCACCTGGGGCTCGCGCGGCGCCGGCCTGCTCCGCGACGGGGTGCGCGTCGCGACGGCCGAGCCACCGGAGGTCACGCCCGTGGACACCACCGGGGCGGGGGACACCTTCGTCGCCGCCCTGACGCTGGCGATGCTGGAAGGCAAATCGCCGGCCGATGCCCTGGCCTTCGCCTGCGCCGCCGGGGCGGTGAGCACGACGAAGCCGGGCGCCCAGACGGCGCTGCCCTGGCGGGCGGAGGTGGAAAGTCTGCTTCCTCCCCCTTGAGGGGGAGGGGGACCATGCGGAGCATGGTGGAGAGGGATGCGCCGGTGCCGAAGGGCCTGGCGAGGACCGCGCAAAGGCGAACACCGTGACCAGGCGTCTGAAGGCCGTTCCTCCCGCTCCACCATGCTCCGCATGGTCCCCCTCTCCCAAGTGGGAGAGGATCGGGGTAGCTTTCCCGCCATGACCCGTTCCGTTCCCGAACTCAGCCTCAAGGCCTTTATCGAGGGCGACGCCGCGCAACGCGCGGCCTTCTCCGATGCGATGATGCGCGGCTTGCAGGACTACGGCTTCTTCATCCTCAAGGACCATGGCGTCTCGCTGGAGCTGCTGGGCCGCGCCTATCGCGAGGCCGAGGGCCTGTTCGCGCTGCCCGACGAAACCAAGGCGCGGTACGCCAAGGGCATGCGCGGCTACACGCCGTTCGGGGTCGAGCACGCCAAGGACAGCGGCCACCCGGACCTCAAGGAGTTCTGGCAGGTCGGCCACGATCCCTCGCCCGGCGCCCCCGCCGACGAGCCGTTCGAGCCCAACGTCTGGCCGGCCGAGGCGCCCGGCGTCGAGCCCGCGTTTCGGGGGCTGTTCGATGCGCTCAACGAGACCGGCATCGTGCTGCTGCGGGCTTTGGCGCCGAAGCTAGGCCTGGCGGACGACTTCTTCGACGACAAGGTCCGGTGGGGCACCTCGCTGCTGCGGGTGCTGCACTACCCGCCGCTGGCCGAAGGCATGGACCCCAACGCCGTGCGCTCGGCGGCGCACGAGGACATCAACTTCCTGACCATCATGGTCGCCGCCAAGGGCGCGGGGCTGGAGCTGCTCGACCGCGACGGGACTTGGCTGCCGGTGGTCACCGAGCCGACCAACCTGATCGTGGATTCCGGCGACATGCTGGCCCGCATGACCAACGGCGTGATCCCGGCGACGACCCACCGGGTGGTCAACCCGACCGGCCCGAACGTCTCGCGCTACTCGATGCCGTTCTTCATGCACCCGACCCTGGCGACCTCGTTGGCGGTGCTGGAAAGCTGCGTCGGCGACGGCGCGAAGTTCGAGCCGATCACAGCGGGCGAGTTCCTCGACGAGCGACTGAAGGCGA
>CALALX010000091.1 GCA_937925635.1 uncultured Caulobacter sp. | reverse complement strand
CGCAGACGCCCCAATCGCCGTCGGCGCGCGGCACGCCGCCCGAGGAGCCGCACCCGAGCACGGTAACCTCGAGCACGCCGGTCACGGGCGCGGGATCCGGTCGAACAGCGCGAAGAAGGCGTCCTCGGTGCGCTGCTCGGCTTCCTCGCGGGTCCAGCCGCGGATCTCGGCAAGCTTGTCCAGCACATGCGGCAGGAAGGCCGGCTCGTTGCGGCGGCCGCGCATCGGCACGGGGGCCAGATAGGGGCAGTCGGTCTCGACGATGATGCGGTCGGCCGGCATGTCCCGGACGACCGCGCGCACGTCCTCGGCCGCCTTGAAGGTGGCGATGCCGCTGACCGAGAACCAGGCGCCGAGGGCGGCCGCGCGCTTCGCCAGCGCCGGACCGCTGGTGTAGCAGTGCATGATCAGCTTGAAGGGGCCGGCGGCGTACTCCTCTTCGAGGATGTCACCCATCACCTCGTCCGCTTCGCGCGTGTGGACGACCAGCGGCAGGCCCGTCTCACGCGCGGCGATGCAGTGCTGGCGGAAGACGGCGGCCTGGATGTCGCGCGGGCTGAGGTCGTAGTGGAAGTCCAGCCCGCATTCGCCGATGCCGACCACCTTGGGCCGCTGCGCCAGCGCGATCAGGTCGGCGGCCTTGAGGTCCGGGTTCTCCTTCGCCTCGTGCGGATGCGTGCCCACGGTCGCCCAGACGTCGGGGTTGTCCATGGCCACCTTGTGGGTGATGTCGAAGGTCGAGACCTTATCGCTGATGTTGACCATCAGGGCGACGCCGGCGGCGCGGGCGCGGTCGATGACGGCGTCCATGTCCTCGGCGAACTGCGGAGCGTGCAGGTTGACGTGACTGTCGATCAGCATGGGACGATTGGCGGCATGGCGTCAGGCGGCTCTCGCGGCGGCGCGCAGCTCGCGCATCGCGGTCCAGAAGGCGTCGGCGCGGTCGAGGTTCAGGCCCTCGGTCTGGTCGGGCAGCACGCTGAGCCGCTCCCAGGCCTGGACCCAGCGGTCGAGACCCGGCCCGCCGCCGCCGGTCGCCTGGCCGGTCGCCATGATGCGGATCTGGTCCATGATCCGCTCGACCAGCAGGGTGAAACGCCCCTGCCCCTCCGGCCCGCGAAAGGTGTCGGCCAGGGCCAGCAGGGCGCCGTCGTCCAGGCGCGGCAGGGCGCGCAGGATCTCGTGGGCCTCGTCGTCGGCCTTCAGCGCATCGGCGGCGGCCAGTCGCAGGGCCAGACCCGGCGCCCCGCCCGCCATCCGCGACAGCCGCGCGGCCTGGTCATGGGTCAGGGACGTTCGCGTCTCAAGGAAGGCCGTACTAACCTCTTCGCCGGGCGCCGAGAACGCCAGCCGGCGGCAGCGCGAGCGGATCGTCGGCAGCAGCCGCCCGGGCGCGTGACTGACCAGCAACAGCACGCCGCGCGCCGGCGGCTCCTCCAGCGTCTTGAGAATCGCGTTGGCGGCGTTGACGTTGAGGTCGTCGGCCGCGTCGACGATGGCCACGCGGTAGGGCGCGGTCGCCGGCGTCTGCGAGAAGAAGGCGCCCAACTGCCGCGCTTCGTCGACGGGGATCACCTTGCGCGGCTTGCCGTCCTCCGTGAACCGCTCCAGCACCATCAGATCTGGGTGTGAACGGGCCGAGATCTGGCGCACGACGGGGTCGGTCATCCGCGCGCCGAGCAGGCCGTGGTTCGGATCGGGCGCGGCGCCCAACAACCGGCGCGCGGCGCGGAAGGCAAAGGTCGCCTTGCCTACGCCCTCGGGACCGGTCAGCAGCCAGGCATGGTGCAGGCGGCCGCGTTCCAGGGCGTCGAGGAAGGCCTGCTCCTGCGCCTGCGCGCCCTCGAGGGCGAAGGCGTCGCGCGGGTGCGGCGGCTCGGCGAGGTCGGCCATGTCAGAGCCCCAGCCTGGGGGCGACAGCGGTCCAGATGGCGCCTTCGACGGCGTCCAAGGTCTCCGTGGCGTCGACGACGACGCAGCGCTCGGGCTCTGTCCTGGCGATGTCGAGGTAGGCGGCGCGCAGACGTTCGTGGAACGCCGAGCCCTTGGCCTCGAACCGCTCCTCGCCCCCGTTCCGCGACAGAGCCCGGCGAAGGCCTTCCTCGACCGGCAGATCGAAGATCAGGGTCAGGTCCGGTTTCGTCTCCCCGACCACCGCGGCCTCCAGCTGACCGATGACGGCCGGATCGACCTGGCCGCCGGCGCCCTGATAGGCGCGGGTCGAGTCCGCGAAGCGGTCGCACAGCACCACGGCGCCGCGCTCCAGGGCCGGGGCGATGACCCGCTCGATATGGTCGCGGCGCGAGGCGTTCATCAACAGGGCCTCGGTCAGCGGCGACCAGCGGTCGGGCTCGCCGTTCAGGAGAAGCGCGCGGATCTCCTCGGCGCCCGGCGAGCCGCCGGGTTCGCGCGTGAGGACGACGTCCCGTGAGCGGGCCCGCAGGCGCTCGGCCAGGCGGCGGATCTGGGTCGACTTGCCCGCCCCTTCGCCCCCTTCAAACGTGATGAAATAGCCGTGGGTCACGCCCCGTCCTCGCCGAGAACGGGCGCGATGTCCAGAACGCGCGGCGTTCTAGCTGGGGACGATTTCAGCCGGGGCCGATGTAGCGCACGCGCACGCGCGCCACGCCGCGCTGGTAGGTGCCGAGCTTCTTGGCGGCGCCTTTCGACAGGTCGATGATCCGGCCGCTCACGAACGGCCCGCGGTCGTTGACGCGGACCTTGATCTTCCTGCCGGTGTCGAGGTCGGTGACCTCCACGATCGACGGCAGCGGCAATGTCTTGTGGGCGGCGGTGACCAGATCCATGTCGAACACCTCGCCGTTTGCGGTGTTGCGATTGTGGAACTGCTCGCCGTACCAGCTGGCGATGCCCTTCTCGTCGTAGTCGGGATCGACGCGCGGCGTGTACCAGACGCCGTTCACCTGGTAGGGCCGCATGGTCGCCGGGACGCGTCCTGCCGGCCTGCTCCCGGTGGCTGCCGATGGCCGCTTCTCCGTCGCGTAGCGGGGCGTGGCGCAGGCGGTCAGGACCGCGCCGGCCAGCAGTCCGCTGGTGATCGTCAGGACAACGTTGCGACGCACCTGCCCCTCCCGTGGTCGAGGACGCCATCCTGCATGGGAGGGTTTTCGACGTGGTTAAGACGCGATCGCCTGGTTCCCACGGGCCTGCAAAGCGGGCTAGAAGCCGCCGCGAGGAAGTGTGGCCGAGTGGTTTAAGGCAGCGGTCTTGAAAACCGCCGTGGGTGGAAGCCCACCGTGGGTTCGAATCCCACCGCTTCCGCCAGCCATCAACACCCCCCATACGGGGCGCCCAATCCGGGCGCATTCCGGTAAACGCTGATTGGTGAATCGGATTGTATCGGCTGCCGTCGCGCGGACGATTTGGCCGGTTCGGGGGGAGCGATGACCGATGAGATGACGCAGGGCCGGCGCCGGAAACGGCGACAGCAGGGACCGGCGCGGGGCCGGGCGATGCTGCGTCTGCTGGTCCTCGCGGTCGCCGCCACGCCGATGATGGCCGTCGCGGCGGATGGCGGCCCCACGGTCCGCGACCCGTTCGAGCCGATCAACCGCGCCCTGTTCAAGCTCAACAACAGAGGCATCGACCGCTTTCTCGTCCGGCCGGTGGCGCGAGTTTACCGCAAGGTCACGCCGGCGCCGGTTCGACGCGGGCTCAGCAACGCCGTCAACAATCTGCGCGAACCGGGCACGGCCGTGAACGCCATCCTGCAGGCGCGGCCGGCCGTCGCGGCCAAGGCGACAGGGCGCTTTCTGGTCAACTCGACCGTCGGCCTGGGCGGTCTGATCGACGTGGCCGGCCATCATTCCCTCGAACGCGAACCCGCCGACTTCGGCCAGACCCTGGGCCGATGGGGCGTCGGCCAGGGCCCGTATCTCTACCTGCCGGTCGTCGGCCCGACGACGGTCCGCGACGGGGTCGGCGGACTGGTCGGCTACGCCGTCGACCCTGTCAGCCAGGCGACCGGCGGCCCGAATACCGACTTCGCGGTCGGCCGCAGCGTGGTTCGCGGACTGGAGGCTCGGTCGGAGGCTGACAGCCTGTTGACCTCGGTGATGACCGACTCGACCGACCCCTACGCGACCGTCCGGGGGGCCTACGCGCAGAATCGCGCCGCCGCCGTCGCCGCCGCGCGAGGCGAGGTCGAGGCGCTGCCCGACTTCGGCGACGAGCCCCAAGGGGACCCGAACTGACATGCCGCCCAGCCTGACCGATCGCCGTCGTCTCGGCCTCGGACTAGTCGCCGCCGCCGTGGTCGCGCCGGGGTTCGCCCATGCCGCGCGCAGTCCGCAGGCGGAGGCCTTCATCGCCACTGAGGGGCAGAAGGTGCTCGCGATGCTCGGCGACCGGGGGCTCGGCGAGGCGGCCCGCCAGGCCCGGTTGACCCAGAGCCTGGACGCCCTGGCCGACTTCCAGCGGATATCCTCCTTCGTGCTCGGCCGGCACGCTCGGACGCTGAGCCCTCCCCAGCGTCAGAGGTTCAACGCGGCCTTCCGGTCTCACGTGCAGCGTGTCTTCCTGCGGCAGCTGACCGCGTATCGTGGCAGCCTACTGCGCGTGACGGGCAGCACCGCCCGCTCTCCTACCGACGTCGTGGTGAACACGACGGTGCGCGGTTCGTCGGGCGACGAGGCGGTCAACTGGCGGGTGCTCGGCGCGGCCGGCGGGTTCAAGGTCGCGGACGTCCAGGCCCGAGGGGTCTGGCTGGCCATCACCCTGCAGCAGGATTTCGTGTCGACGATCGACAACGCCGGCGGCGACGTCGAGGCGCTGATCCGTCGTCTCGAAGCCGGCAAAGGCTAAGGGGCCCGGGCGCGCCATGCGGAACAACTGGATCGAGCCTCTGGTCGGCGCCGTCGTGCTGTTGGGCGCGGGGGCCTTTCTCGCCTACCTGCTGGTCGCCGGCGACGCGCGTCCGGCGACGGACAGCTATCGCCTCGTGGCCCGGTTTGGTCAGGTCGGAGGTCTTCGCGAGGGCGACGATGTGCGCGTGGCCGGCGTGCGGATTGGCCGCGTCGGGCGCGTCACGCTGCAGCCCGATACCTACCTCGCGGTCGCCGAGCTCGAAATCTCGCCGCAGACAAAGCTGCCGGCCGACTCGTCGGCGCGGGTGACCAGCGACGGCCTGCTGGGCGGCGCCCATGTGGCCATCGAACCCGGCGCCGACATCGCGATGCTGAAGCCCGGCGGCGAGATCGCCAACACCCAGGGCGCGGTGGATCTGTTCGGCCTGATCGGTCAGTTCATCAACAAGCCCGCCGCCGCGCCAGAGCCGGCGCCCTGACGCCGTCATGCTGCTGCAGGCCGCCCTCGCCCCGTTCAGCATCACCGGACGCCTTGTCATCGGCGTCTGCGCGATTGTCGGCGCGCTGGCGCTGTTCGTCGGCCGGGCGCTTTTCGCCTGCGTCACGCCCCGCTGGCACGGCGGACAGATCGTGCGACAGGCCTTCTCGATCGGCTTCCTTTCGCTGCCGGTGGTTGGGCTGACGGCCGTATTCACCGGAGCGGCCCTGGCGCTGAACATCTACACCGGCGGCGGTCGGTTCAACGCCGAACAGATTGTCCCGCAGATCGTCGCCCTGGGCATCACCCGCGAATTGGCGCCCGTGTTGGTCGCCCTGATGCTGTCCGGTCGGGTCGCCACGACCATCGCGGCCGAGATCGGCGCCATGCGGGCCACCGAGCAAATCGACGCCATGCGGACGTTGTCGACGGAGCCATTCCGGTTCCTGGTCGCCCCTAGGGTCCTGGCCGGAGTGGCCACACTGCCGTTGTTGACGGGCGTCGCCGACGTCGTCGGGATCGCCGGCGGCTGGGCGGTGTCGACCTGGTCGCTCGGCTTCAGCAGTGAGGCCTACACCCGGTCGACCGTCGCCTTCCTGGAGGCCTGGGACGTCCAGTCCGGCCTGATCAAGGCGGCGGTGTTCGGCTTCATCGTCACGGCCATGGGAGCCTTCCACGGCTACCGCGCCAGCGGCGGCGCGCGTGGCGTGGGACACGCAGCGACCCAGGCGATGGTCTGGTCGGGCGTGCTGATCTTCGCAACCGACTACCTGATGACCAGCGGGTTCACCGAGGCATGAGCGCGCCCGAGCTCGAATGGCGGAGCGTCCGCAAGCAGCTCGGCGGCCGCGCGGTCCTGGACGGACTTGATCTGGCGCTGGAGGCCGGACGCTCGCTGGTGATCATCGGCGGTTCGGGCCAGGGCAAGTCGGTCACGTTGAAGCTGGCGCTGGGCTTCATGCGGCCCGACACCGGAACGGTCCTGTTCCGCGGTCAGCCCCTGCCAGGCCTGTTTCGCCGCCGACAGGCCGCCCTCTATCGCCAGTCCGGCGTGCTGTTCCAGGGCTCGGCCCTGTTCGACAGTCTGAAGGTCTGGGAGGTCGTCGCCTTCCGCCTGCTCCACGCCGAGGGACGGCCACGGCGGCAGGCTCGCGACGCAGCGATCGAGGCGCTGTCGCAGGTCCAGCTCGGGCCGGACGTCGCCGACCTGTACCCCGCCGAGCTATCGGGCGGGATGCAGAAGCGCGTCGGCCTCGCTCGGGCGATCATCGGCCGCCCTCGGATTCTGTTTTTCGACGAGCCGACCACGGGCCTTGACCCGCTGACCGCCGCGGCGATCAACCAGCTGATCACAGACCAAGTACGACGACTGGGCTGCTCGGCCCTGACCATCACCCACGACCTCGTTTCGGCTCGGACCATCGCCGACGATATCGCGCTGCTGGACGGCGGCCGCATAGCCTGGCGAGGCGATCGAACCCAGCTGGACACCGCGGACGACACGAGGGTCCGAGCCATGGTCGAGGCGAGCCGGGCGCCCCGCTGAGGCCAGGCCGACGCCGTCAGCCGATCCCGAATCGCTTGGGACTGGCCGCGATGAGCGCCTCCAGCTTCGGCATGCCCTCCCCCAGGCCCTTGGCGAGCTGTTTGGAGATGAGTCCGCCCAGCGGCCACAGGGCGCTGGCCTTTCCCGCCCAGCGCAGCTCACAGCCGGTCGCGGTCGGGACGACGCGATAGTCTTCAACCGCCGCCGAAACCGGCAGGGTGGAGCGCTCGAACCGGAAGGCCATCCGGCTCCCCTCCTCCCAGGCGAAGAACGTCTCCTCGATCACCTGAGGACCGACTTCGACCGTGCGGGTCGTGCCGACGCCGAAGGGTTGCGGGCTGGTCCAGGTCACCTTGGTGATCGGTAGCCATTCGGTCCAGGCCGGGCCGTCCAGCAGCGCGGCCCAGACAGCGGCGGGCGGGAACGGAAAGGCATGACTGACGATGATCGGCTTGTCGGCGAGGTAGTCCTCGGCGACCGGCTGGTGTGGCTTGAGTTTGGCCATGAAAGGTCCTCCTAGCGCGGCGGCATGCGGATGGCGCCGTCGAGGCGGACGGTCTCGCCGTTGAAGTAGCCGTTGCGCAGCATGGTCACGGCCAGATCGGCGTATTCCTCTGGATGGCCCAGCCGCCGCGGGAACGGCACCGATTTCGAAAGCCCCTCGAAGATCGCCGGCGCGCGATTGCGGACGTTCAGCATCGGCGGCGTGGCCATGATGCCCGGCAGGATGGTGTTGATGCGGATGCCTTCATTGCTGAGGTCACGGGCGATGGTCAGCGTCATGCCCTTGATCGCAGCCTTGGCTGCTGAGTAGGCGACCTGCCCGACCTGCCCCTCTTCGGCGGCGACCGAACCGGTGTTGACGATGGCCCCACGCTCGCCGTCCTCGTTGGGCTCCAGCGTGCACATGCCCGCCGCGCTCTTCACGATGCAGCGGAAGGTGCCGACGGTGTTCAGGCCCAGCGTCCATTCGAAGTCGGAGACGTTGAACGGCACGACTTCGCCGGTCTCCTTGTTGCGGCCGATGGTCTTGCCGCCGCGACCGCCGCCGGCGCAGTTGACCAGGATGCGCTCCTGGCCGTGCGCGGCGCGGGCCTTGGCGAAGCCGGCGTCGACCGCCGCCTCGTCCATGACATTGACCTCGCAGAACAGGGCTCCAAGCTCCTCGGCTTTCCGCTCGCCGGTCTCGCGGTTCATGTCGAAGATCGCGACCTTCACCCCAAGGTCGCGCAGCGCCTTGACGGTGGCCGCGCCCAGGCCTGACGCCCCGCCGGTGACGACGGCCGAGACCGTGCTGTCGAGTTTCATGATGTCCTCCCATCGTCGCCGGCGCCCGGGCCGGTCTTGACGCGAGTTGAGCTCCGGCGCCGCTGGGTCAGGCAAGCCCCGCGATTTCCCCTTGCGCCGGACCCAGCGGAAGGTCGTGTACTGAAGAGCAAATCACGCGCGCCGGATCACGGCGCCGGACTGGAATCGCTGTTTTGGAAGCCGCCATGACGCCTGACATCCGCCCGCCCGCCGCCATCGACGCCGCATGGCTGACCGCCGTGCTCGGGGCTGGAGGCGTCGACGCCAGGGTGCAGAGCTTCACGGCCAAGGGCGTCGGCACCGGCCAGATCGGCGACAGCGTCCGCTTCACGCTGGAGTACGCCGGAGCCCGTCCCGACGGTGCGCCGGCCTCGCTGGTCGGTAAGTTTCCTTCCGCTGGGGAGGAGAGCCGCGCCACCGGCGTCGCGCTGGGCAACTACCTGCGCGAGGTGCGCTTCTACCAGCAACTGGCCCCCAAGGCCCTGGTGAGCACGCCGCGCGTCTGGTTCACCGATGTCGTCGAGGCGACCAGCGACTTCGTCCTGATGATGGAGGACCTGGCCCCCGCCGAGCAAGGCGATCAGCTCAGCGGCGTAACGCTGGACCAGGCGCGTCTGGTGGTCGAGCAGGCCGGACTGCTGCACGCGTCACACTGGGGCGATGACGGCCTCGATGCTCTGCCCTGGGTGTCCGGATCCGCCGCCGCGCCGCCGAGCGCCGCCACTCCGGAGATGGTCGCGATGCTCTGGCAGGGCTTCAAGGCCCGCTACGCCGATCGGCTCAAATCCCGCTGCGCCCAGGTCGGCGATTGGCTGTCCGTCCAGGCGATGGATTTCGGGCTGGCGACCGACGCGCCCCGTTGCCTCACCCACAACGACTTCCGGCCCGACAACATGATGTTCGGCACGGCGCTGGGCGGACGTCCCGTCACGGTTCTGGACTGGCAGTCCTTCGCCTACGGGATCGGGGCGACCGACGTCGCTTACTTCCTGGCCGGCGCCCTGCCCGGCGACGTGCGCCGCGCGGCCGAGCCCGAACTGCTGCAGCTCTATCTCGACACCCTGAGCGCCAACGGCGTGACCGGCTATGGCATGGCGGACCTGAAGCGCGACTATGGCCGTGGCGCCTATCTGCTGTTCCTGACTGGCTTCTTCGCCGCGATGATCGTGACCCAGACCGAGCGTGGCGACCGCATGTTCCTGCAGATGGTCGAGAGCGCCGCCGACCACCTCTTGGAGAACGGGTACGGCGCCTAGGCCGAGGGCGCGAATTCCCCTTTGCTTTCCCAAGGTCAGCGGGCCCATCCTTCCGTTCGCGTCACGCGCCGGCACAAGGCGCGGATCCGAGGAAGCCAGGAGAGTCCGATGCCGTCAGCCGCCCGTCAGCCCGAAAAGAAGTCCGTCGACGCTGTCGTCGTCGGGGCCGGATTCGCTGGCCTCTACATGGTCCAGCGGCTACGGGAAGCGGGCCTGGCCGTCCAGGGCTTCGAGGCCGGCAACGACGTCGGCGGCACTTGGTACTGGAACCGCTACCCCGGCGCGCGCTGCGACATCCCCAGCCTGCTCTACAGTTACACCTGGTCGGACGATGTTAGACTGAACTGGCGCTGGAGCGAGAAATACGCCACCCAGCCTGAGATCCTGTCCTACGCCGAGTACGTGGCCGACAAGTACGATCTGCGGCGCGACTTCCTGTTCGGGACGAAGGTGGTCTCCACCCTCTACGACGAAGCGAGCAAGCGCTGGACGGTGACCACCGACGCCGGCGATGTCGTCGACGCCCGCTATGTCGTCATGGGCACCGGTTGCCTGTCCGTGCCGCGCGGCGCCGATCTGCCCGGCGCCGAGACCTTCAAGGGCGAGACCTACATCACCGGCCTCTGGCCTCACGAGGGCGTTGACTTCACCGGCAAACGGGTCGCGGTCATCGGCACCGGGTCGTCGGCGATCCAGTCGCTGCCGCTGATCGCCGAGCAGGCGAAGCAGGTGACGGTTTTCCAGCGCACGCCGAACTTCAGCCTGCCGGCGGTGAACACGCCGCTGACCGCGGAGGAGGTTGAGCTGTTCCAGGCCGCCTTCCCCGAGTTCATCAAGGCGGTGAAGGCCGGCGAGCCCGGCATTCCGATGCCGCCCGCCGACTGGACGCCGACCGACGAGGAGCTCGAGCCCCTGCTCGAGAACCTGTGGAGCGGCTGGGGTCTGGTCGCCTGCGCCCAGGTGCCCAACCTGATGAAGGACGAGCGCATCAACGCGGCCGCGTCTGATTACGTCCGGGGCAAGATCCGCGAGATCGTCAAGGATCCGGCCCTGGCGGAGAAGCTGATCCCGCGCGACTTCCCGCTGGCGTCCAAGCGGGCCTGCGTCGACACCAACTACTTCGAGACCTACAACCGCGACAACGTCAGCCTGGTCGACCTGAACGAGACGACCATCGAGGGGATCACGCCGGAGGGCGTGAAGACGTCCGGCGGCCTGGTCGAGGTCGACGCCATCGTCTACGCCCTGGGCTTCGACGCCATGACCGGCGCCCTGAACCGGATCGACATCCGCGGTCGTGGGGGCAAGGCGCTGAAGGACGAATGGGCGAACGGCCCGAAGACCTATCTCGGCCTGATGGTGGCCGGCTTCCCGAACCTGTTCACGGTCACCGGTCCCGGCAGCCCGTCGGTGCTTTCCAACATGCTCATGTCGATCGAGTTCCATGTCGACTGGATCGCCGATGCGATCGCCTTCGCCGAACAGCGGCAGGCCCGGCGCATCGAGGCGACGGTCGAAGCCCAGGAGGCCTGGGTCGCCCACGTCAATGAGGAGGCCGACAAGACCCTCTATCCCCGCGCCAACAGCTGGTACATCGGGGCCAACGTCCCGGGAAAGCCGCGCGTCTTCATGCCCTACGTCGGCGAGGGCTACAAAGTCCGCATCGATGAGGTCGCCGCCAGGGGCTACGAGGGCTTCGAGGTCGCCTGAGGCGAACCCTGCTGACCGGTCGTGCTCGACCGGGGACGGGACAGGGGAAGCAGGCTGCTGGGCGAGGGAGCCTTGGCGCTACTGGTCGCCGGCCTTTGCGGTCGCTTCCGCGGCGGCGCGTTCCTTGGCCGCCTGTTTGGCGGCGGCCTTTTCGCGGACCTTGATCGCCTTGAGGCGCTCGCGTTCCTGCCGTTCAAAACTGTAGTTGGGCGCGCGGGCCATGGGATCTCCTGGACTTCAACGCCCTTTTAGATAGGTAAGCCGGCCGGCCCGACGTCCCGAGGACGCCCGGCCGGCCGGACAGCACCTAGAGCGCTTGCAGTTGGCCAGCGGACATCTTGCCGCTGCGCTGGTCGCGTTCGAGTTCGAACGAGACCTTCTGGCCTTCGTTCAGCGAGCGCATGCCCGCGCGCTCGACGGCCGAGATGTGCACGAACACGTCGTTGCCGCCGTCGTCAGGTTGGATGAAGCCGAAGCCCTTGGTTCCATTGAACCACTTCACAGTGCCGGTAGCCATTGAGATCACCTTTCCGGTGTCAGAGAGTGCGAACGCCCAACCGGGTCGCTCGATCAAATTGTCGGAGAGGATCACGTCAGACTCGGGGGCTCGATCCGAAGAACAAGCGAGGAGAGCAACCGAACCAGGTCGATATTTGATGACGCCTTATCGCACGGATCAGCTTCAGGGGCGAGCGAAATAGACCGCAGCGCGCAAACCGAGCCGGGAGACCGAGGCGAGCCCTACCCTTCGCGCCTGCTGTAGTCCGGTTCCCGCTTCTCCAGAAAGGCCCGCACGCCCTCGGCGAAGTCCCCGTCGCTGCTGGCCAGGATCTGATTGCGGTCTTCCATGGCGATGGCCGCCTCGAGCCCATTGGCGTCGATGGCGTGGTTCAGGGCCTCCTTTGTCAGGCGCAGCCCGAGCGGGGTGGCGTGCAGCATGTCCTTCACGAAGCCGCGGGCCTCGGTCTCGACCTGTTCGGGCGCGACCACGCAGCTGGCGAGGCCCAGCTGGTAGGCCCTGTCTGCGCTGATGAAGCGGCCGGTCAGCATGAACTCGGCGGCGACCGAGCTGCCGACCATGCGCGGCAGGAAGTAGCTGACCCCGATGTCGCAGGCGCTGAGGCCGATACGGATGAAGGCGGCGTTCATGCGCGTCCTGGGCGTGACAATGCGGACATCGCTGGCCAGCGCCAGAGCGAAGCCGCCGCCGGCCGCCGCGCCGTCGACGCAAGCGATGATCGGCTGCGGGCAGCGGCGCATGGCGATGACGATCTCGGCGATGCTGCGTTGAGCGTCGAGGCCGTCGGCGATGCGGCGCTGGCCGTTGCCGTCGTTGCGCTCCTTCAGGTCGAGACCCGCGCAGAAGGCCGGTCCGGAGCCGGACAGCACCACGACGCGCGACGCCAGTAGAGGTTCACGAACAGGTCGCGCAGTTCGGCCGTCAGCCGCCGGTTCAGGGCGTTGAGGCTGTCGGGACGGTTCATCGTCACCCAGAGGGCGTCGCCCTCCTGCCGCAGTGCGAGGTGCTCATAGGGCTCCGACGCCATGGTGATGGTCACGCTCATCGGGTCTGTCCTCCATCGACGGGCACGACGGCCCCGTGCACGAAACTGGCCTGAGGGCTCATCAGGAAGGCCGCCACCGAGCCGATCTCCTCGGGCTTGCCGTAGCGCTGCATCGGCACCTCGCGGTTGATCCAGCGCTGCCAGTTCTGGGCGCGCGGGCCGTCCATCCGCTCCTGCCAGGTGCCGCCCTCGAAGATGATGTTGCCGGGGGCGATGGCGTTGACGCGGACGCCGGCCGCGCCGGTGATCTTCGCCAGTTCCTTGGTCAGGTGGTTCATCCCCGCCTTGGCCGTGCCGTAGGTCAGTGGCGTGCCGAGCGCGCCCAGGCCGGCGATCGAGCTGATGAACAGGATCGAGCCCTCCCCGCGCGGCTGCATCAGCCGATACGCGCCGCGCGCCAGCCGCCATGCCGAGCCGAGGTTCTGCGAGAAACCCGCGTCCCAGGTCTCGTCGTCGACCTCCGCCCCCGGCGGGCACGGATGCAGGCCGACGTTGGCGACCGCGCCGAAGATGGGGCCTAGGGCCTCCTCAGCGCCGGCCAGCGCGGCCTCGATGGTGGCGGTGTCGCGCATGTCGCCGGCCATTGCCCAGAGCCGGCCTTCGCCGAAGCGGGCGGCGAGGTCGGCGCGGGTCGCCTCCAGCGCCTCGGCGCCGCGAGCCGTGATCGCCACCTTGGCGCCCTCGGCCAGGCAAGCCTCGACGATGCCCAGCCCGATGCCCCGGCTGGCGCCGGCGACGAAGATGGTGCGTCCTGTGAGGCCGAGGTCCATGCGCGCTTCCCTTTTTGATGGAAGCATCTGACCGCCCCGACCTAGGGTCAGGCAAGGGCCAGGTCAGGCGCCAGTCGCGTCGACCACGATGTTGACGGTCTTACCGCGCGACATCGGGTCCCAGCCGGCTTCGATGGCCGACTGGATCGAGCGGACCACCACCTTGGGGTCGATGTTGGCCGCCTTCAGCAGCGCGCCGTAGGCGGGCAGCTTGCCGGGCGGGAACTCGATCACCGCCTCGCGCTGGCCTTCCTCGTGACGCACGGCGATGGCCATGCCTTCCCAGCCCTTGCGCTCGCTCGACCAGCGGGGCTGGCGCTGGAGTTTCCAGACATACATCTCGCCGTCGACCTTGATGGTCATCTCGGCGGCTTGCTTCTTTGCCATGGGAGGGAGTTAGCCGGTCGGCCCACTGTAGGCCAGCGGAACACCGCCTTGGCCATGCGTCCGTCGACACGCCGCTTCGCGGCTGCTCAGGATCACGTGGTTAGAAGGCGACGCTCCACGTCATGGTGAGCAGGCCCGCAGGACCGTGTCGAACCACGCAGCGGACCTGCAAGCGCACCACGCATGGGTGGCCCGAACAACTCGGGCCATGACGGTAGAAGGGATGCAAGAACACTTGGCTGACCTCGCGTGAGGGCGTTCAACTTGCATCCGAAGACCGGCGAACCGGCGGGAGGACAGCGTGAACTTCGACTTTTCCGACGACCAGAAGCAGTTGCGCGATCAGGCACGGCGGTTCCTCGCCGACCGCTGCGCGCCCGCGGCGGTGCGCGCCATCCTGGAAGGTCCCGAACCCTTCGACCGCGAGCTCTGGAAGGGCCTGGGCGAGATGGGCTTCCTCGGCGCGGCCATTCCCGAGGAATACGGCGGCGTCGGCCTGGGGCACCTGGAACTCTGCGTGATCGCCGAGGAACTCGGCCGCGCCGTCGCCCCCGTGCCTGTGGCCAGCTCGATCTATCAGGCCGCCGAGGCCTTGATGCTGGCCGGGACCGAAGCCCAGAAGCAGGCCTGGCTGCCGAAGCTTGCCTCCGGCGAGGTGATCGGAACCCTGGCGCTGGCCGAAGGACAGGGGCGGGTCTCGGAAAAGTCCGTCAAAGCAATCGTCTCCGGCGGGAAGCTCAACGGCGTGAAGACGCCGGTAGCCGACGGCGACGTCGCCGACCTGGCCATCGTCACGGCCCGCGAGGGCGGCAAGGTCTCGCTCTACCTGGTCGACCTCGGCGGCCCCGGCGTGAGCCGTGAGGTGCTGGAGACCATCGACCCGACCCGCAGCCAGGCGGCGATCGCCTTCAAGGACGCGCCGGCCGAACTGCTCGGCGTCGCCGGCGACGGCTGGCGGCTGGCCTCCGAGGTGCTGGACCGCGCCGCCATCCTGATCGCCTTCGAACAGGTCGGCGGCAGCGACCGCGCGCTGGAGATGGGCCGCGACTACGCCCTTGATCGCATGGCCTTCGGCCGTCCGATCGGCAGCTTCCAGGCCGTGAAGCACATCCTGGCCGACATGTACGTCAGCGCCACCCTCGCCCGCTCCAACGCCTACTACGGCGCCTGGGCGCTCTCGACCGGCTCCTCGGAGCTGCCGGTGGCGGCGGCGACGGCGCGGGTCTCGGCGACCCAGGCCTTCCAGCACTGTTCCAAGAACAACATCCAGGTCCACGGGGGCATGGGCTTCACCTGGGCCTTCGACTGCCACCTCTACTACCGCCGATCGAACAACCTGGCCCTGGCGCTGGGTTCGCAATCGACCTGGGAAGACCTGCTCATCGACCGCCTGCGCCAGCGCAACGACGCTCCGGCCGCCGCGTAAGGGAGGACACAGACATGAACTTCGACGACACGCCCGAAGAAGCCGCCTTCCGCGCCACCGCCCGCGCCTGGATCGAGGCCAACGCCCCCAAGGAGCTGGAGGCCGAACTGAAGCAGGGCGGCTTCGCCAACAACGGCCTCAAAAGCGTCGACCCGATCGTCGCGTCCAAGGCCTGGCAGAAGAAGAAGGCCGAGGCGGGCTGGGCCTGCCTGCACTGGCCCAAGGAATACGGCGGTCGCGGCGCCACGCCGATCGAGCGCGTGATCTGGGGCCAGGAGGAAGGCGTCTACGGCGCGCTGAGCGGCCTGT
Organism: uncultured Caulobacter sp.; assembly: GCA_937925635.1. Lineage (GTDB taxonomy): Bacteria > Pseudomonadota > Alphaproteobacteria > Caulobacterales > Caulobacteraceae > Caulobacter. The sequence goes on along the minus strand of CALALX010000091.1, from coordinate 87,121 downwards.
TCATCATCGGCCACGGCATGTGCGGCCCGACGGTCATGGCCTGGGCCGACGAGGAGACCAAGCAGCGCCTGCTGCCGCCGCTGGCCTCCGGCGAGCACATCTGGTGCCAGCTGTTCAGCGAACCCGCCGGCGGCTCCGATCTCGCCGGCCTGCGCACCGCCGCCGTCCAGACCACGGACGGTTCAGGCGACTGGATCATCAACGGCCAGAAGATCTGGACCAGCGGCGCTCAACACAGCGACTATGGCATCGTCATCACCCGCACCGACCCCAATGTGCCCAAGCACAAGGGTCTGACCATGTTCTGGCTCGACATGAAGACCCCCGGGATCGAGGTCCGGCCGATTAAGCAGGCCAACGGCCAGTCGGGCTTCAACGAGGTCTATTTCACCGACGTGCGCCTCAAGGATAGCCAGCGGCTGGGCGCCGTGGGCCAGGGTTGGCAAGTGTCTCTGACCACCCTGATGAACGAGCGCCTGTCGATCGGCTCCGGCATGCCCACAGGCTTCCCGGAACTGTTCGACTTCTGCATGAACCTGCAGACCGAGGACGGCCTGGCCATCGACGACCGGTCGGTACGCTCTCGCCTGGCCCAGTACGCGGTCAAGGCCAGCGGCCTGAAGTACACGGGCATGCGCGCCATCTCGGCCCTGTCGAAGGGCGAGACGCCCGGTCCGGAAAACTCGATCGGCAAGCTGGTCGCCGGCGCCGCCATGCAGGAGCTGGCGATGTACGCGCTGGACCTTCAGGGCCAGGGCGGCGTGGTCTCCGATCCGGAGATCGCCGCTGCCGGCGCCCGCTTCCAGCAGATGTTGCTGCGCAGCCCGGCCACCCGCGTCGAAGGCGGTACGGACGAGATCCTGCGCAACATCATCGCCGAGCGGGTGCTCGGCCTGCCCGGCGATATCCGCGTCGACAAGGACGTGCCCTTCAAGGACATCCCGACCAGCGGCCGGGGATAATCGGGCGGGGACATGCTCCCGAAGGGCGCGTGTCCCCTATCCTGCGCCAACTGAAGGGGACACGCACCGGCTACGCCGGAGCATGCCCCCTTTCCAGGGTCGCCTTCAGCGCGTCGGCGCCCTGCTCCATCATGCCGCCGACCAGCGCCGCCATCTCGTTCGGCAGGACGTCCGCCGTCCAGACGAAGCGGCTGCGGCCCGGCCCCGCCTCGAACACCTCGTTGGTGGCGCTGTGGTGGGTGAAGCTGTCGGCGCGAACGCTGTAGGCGAAGCGGCGCCGGGTGTCATCGAGGTCGACCAGCAACTCGCGGGCGACCATGCCGCTGGCGAAAGTGACGAGGCGCGCGCCGCCCTCCAGCCGCGTGTCGGTCACGAAGCCGGGCACGAGCCGGGTATGCAGGGCGCCGACGTCGCGGATCGCGTCCCAGACCTGGTCCGCAGGGGCGTCGACAAGGCGTTCGACATGAATGGAGGCCATCGGGGAAGTCCTTCTGTTGAGGCTTCGATGATGGCGATCCGTCCGACCGTCGGCTGGCGGTTTCCGGACCGGATCAGTTGGGTTTGACCAACGGGTGCGGCGGCGTTGCCTGCCCGACATTGGAACGGACCGCTCGCGTCATGGTTTCTCCCGGAGAGCCGCCTGGCTTGTTCATCACACGGGAGATCATCGACATGGCCGCCACCGCCGCCGACCAGGACGCCATCGCCCTTCTCAAGGCCGACCACCGCAAGGTCGAGGAGCTGTTCGCCAGCTTCGAAAAGGCCAGGGGCGCCGAACGCAAGCAGACGCTGGTTCAGCAGATCTGCACCGAACTGACCGTCCACACGATCATCGAGGAGGAGATCTTCTACCCGGCCTGCAAGGGGGCGGTGGAGGAAGACCTGCTCGACGAAGCCTACGTCGAACACGACGGCGCCAAGGTGCTGATCGCCGAACTGCTGGGCAGCGAGCCGGACGAAGCGTTCTACGACGCCAAGGTCAAGGTGCTCAGCGAGCAGATCGAACACCACGTCGAGGAGGAGGAGAAGCGATCGGAGGGCATGTTCGCGCAGGCCCGCAAGGCCGGGCTCGACATGGACGCCCTGGGCGACCAGATGCGCGCCCGCAAGGAAGCCCTGACCGCGAAATTCGAATCCGAAGGCCTTCCGCCGCCGGAGACGCGCAGCTTCGCCGGACATGACCTGGTCGAGGGGGAACCGGTCGACGAAGAGGATTCCGCCCCGGCGCCGGAAGCGCCTGAACAGCGTCCCTGAGCGAGACCGATAATGAGCGACAAGCAGAGTCCGGGTCGCGAGGCCAACGCGGCGCTCCCTCCGGGGCGTCGCGACGGTCTGGTGTCGGAGAAGAAGACGGTGGAGATCGGGCGGTCGGCTCGGACGCGTCCCGGCCCCGACGACGTCGACCCCGACGAGATTGGCGACGCCTTCAAGAAGAAGCCCGGAGACCGGGCATGACCCCGGCGCAATGAGGCGGCGGCAGAACCCTGCCCGTGCTGGACGAAGTCTGAGGTGGGAGCCGCCGCGGCCCAATGCGGCATGACGCGGTCCGGGGCCGAGTGGCGACCAGGATCACGGCAAGGTATGACACCGGTTAACCTTGGAGTCGCCAGTGTCCCCGTTCACCCGTCGAACCGCCCTGGCCGGACTGGGCGTCGCCGGCCTCGCAACGACTGCGCAGGCCCTGGGACTGCCGGGCCGCGCTCCGGTCGTCGCGACCGCTCACGGCCGGGTGCGCGGCGCGCGAGCGGGCGGCGCGCTGGTGTTCAAGGGCGTCCGCTATGGCGCCGACACGGGTTCGCGGCGGTTCCAGCCGCCGGTCCCGCCGACGCCCTGGCGTGGTGTCGCCGACGCCCTCGCCTACGGCCCCGCCTGTCCGCAGCGCGGCAGGGAGGTTGGCGCGATGTCCGAGGACTGCCTGTTCCTCAACATCTGGACGCCTGGCGCCGACAGGGCCCGGCGTCCGGTGATGGTCTACATCCACGGCGGCGCCTACAGCACCGGCTCCGGATCGAGCCCCCTCTACGATGGAACCCGCCTGGCGCTCCGCGGCGATGTCGTGGTGGTGACGCTGAACCATCGGCTCGGTCCGCTAGGCTATCTGTCGCTCGGCAGGATCGACCCGCGCTTCCCGGACTCCGGCAACGCCGGCCAGCTGGACCTGGTCCTGGCGCTGAAGTGGGTGAAGGACAACATCGCCGCCTTTGGAGGCGATCCTGGCAAGGTCATGCTGTTCGGCCAGTCGGGCGGCGGGGCCAAGATCGCCACCCTGATGGCGATGCCGGCCGCCCGGGGGCTGTTCCATCGCGCCGCGACCATGAGCGGCCAGCAGGTCACCACGGCCGGTCCATTGAACGCCGCGCGGCGCGCTCGCACGGTGCTGACCGCCCTGCCCAAGGACGCCGATCCGGCCACCGTGGCTGTCGAGCGCTTGTTGGAGGCGGCGAGCGCCCCCGACCCGGTCCTGCCGTTTGGATCGGTCAACCTGGCGCCGGCGCTGGACGACCGGAGCCTGAGCCGTCACCCGTTCTGGCCGGACGCCCCCGCCCAGTCGGCGAGCATCCCGATGATGATCGGCAACACCCGCGACGAAACCCGCGCCTTCCTCGGCGGCGACGAGCGCAATCACCACCTGACCTGGGACGAACTTCCGGCGCGACTGGCCCTCGAGCTGCGCGTCGATATCAGTCCCGAGACCGTCATCGCGGAATATCGCCGGCTCTATCCGGACTTTTCGCCCAGCAATGTGTTCTTCGCCGCCAGCACGGCCTCGCGATCCTGGCGCGCCGCCGTCATCGAAGCCGAGGCCCGGGCGCGCCAGGGCAGCCCGGCCTATGTCTATCAGCTCGACTGGAGAAGTCCCAAGGACGGCGGCCGGTGGGGCGCGCCGCATACCCTCGACATCCCGTTGGTGTTCGGAACCCTGGACGCGGAAGGCTCGATCACGGGCGCCTCGGTCGAGGCCCGGGCGGTCTCCGACGCCATGCAGGACGCCTTTATCGCGTTCGCCCGCCATGGGCGGCCGGATGCTCCGGGGCGCCCGCTCTGGGAGCCCTACACCCTGCCCGCGCGGCAAACGATGATCTTCGACGTCACGCCTCGCATGGCGGATGACCCGCGCGGCCGGGAGCGCGAGTTGTTCGCCCGCGTGCCCTACATCCAGCCCGGCACCTAGGCCGTGCCGTCTAGGTTCCCTTCGCCTTCGCCCCGGAATCCAACAGCTCGGGATGGCGAGGCGACATATCGGCCAGGTCCCAGTCCGCCTCGACGAACGGCCGACGGGTCGGCTTGTGGGTCGGATACCCGTGCAGGTCGCTTTCGCTGTCGATGATGTTGCCGCGGCCCTCGGCCGTGTCAGAGATCAGCTGCACGTCCAACGCATCGCGATCCCACGGTCGCGCGCCGGCCTCGGCCAGCACCCACTGCTGCACCGCGCTGGCCGGCTTCGCCTCGAGGCCGGCCGGCCAGAACGGAGCCGCCTTCAGGGGGATGATCTTCGCCGGCGTGGTCGTGTACCGACCGAACATCGGCAGCGGCTCGCCCCAGCGGTCGACGGCGAGATTGTCGCGGCCGTAGTACTCCAGGTCGCCGTAGCCGCCGATCATCAGGAACGGCAGGCCGTCGGGCGTATCCTGGCCGGCGCGCAGCACATTGCCGACGGCCACGATCCGACCGATCTGCCAGGGGTTGGATCCCCACTCCTCGGCCATCAGGTTGTAATGCACGGCCCGCTGGCCCGGGTTGAAGATCAGGTTGTTGACCATCACCGCCCAGACGCCGCCCTTGAACATCGGGTTCCGTTCGTAGTTGTGGGCGTAGAGGTTGCCCCAGATCAGCACGCCGGTGACGTTGTCGTGGATCAGGCTGCCCTTGGAGTGCTCGATCTTGCCGTGGGTCGAGAAGCGCAGGCTCTCGGCGATGATGTTCTGCGAGAAGGTGATGTTGCGCGAGGTTCCGGCCCGCCATTCGTCCGGCGTCTTGCCCACGAACCGCGGCCCGGAGGCGGACAGGTTCTCGTCGGTGCCCCAGGTCAGGGTGCAGTGATCGACGATGATGTTGTAGCTGATCCCTTGGGTGGAGATGCTGTCGAAGTCCTTGCCGGATTTCTTGGGAAATCCCGCTTCGCCCGGCCGCACGCGGATGTGGCGCACGATCACGTCATGGGTGGCGATGTCGAGGCCGCCCTTGATGAAGGTGACGCCCGGCGACGGCGCCGTCTGGCCGGCGATGGTCAGGAACGGCTCGCGGATGGTCAGGGTCTTTCCCTCCAGGTCGACTACGCCGCCGACCTCGAAGACGATGATCCTAGGGCCCTTGGCTTCCGCGGCTTCACGGAACGATCCGGGCCCCTCGGCCGCGAGCGTCGTGACGCGGATGATCCGTCCTCCGCGACCGCCGGGCGTCGCGGCCGCCCAGCCCTGGGCGCCGGGAAAGGCCAGGGCCTGGGTCGGGGCGGGCGTCGATTCGGCCCTGGCGAAGGGCCATGCGGCCCAGGCTGCGCCGGTGGCGACAAGGGCGAGCGCGAGGCCCGCAAAGGCTGATCTGACCATGTGATTCACTCCCGGACCGAAGTTTGATCGCGGTTCATTCGCCGCGCGCCGTTGAAAATGACACCGGTTTCCTCTAGACACAATCAAGACCCGGAAACTGGGGCCATCGGGGTGGGGAGGACAAGGGGCGTGACCGCGAAGGCGAAGCCTACGACCGATCGTGACGCGACCACGGCGGCGCCGGCCGATACCGCCCGAGCCTTCGTGGACGCTCGCCTGGCCGCCGTCGCCTTGCCCGACTATCCGGGCCCCATCCCCGTCGGCCTAGCCGAGGCCTATGCCATCCAGGACGCCGCGATCGACCTGTTTCCCGATCGGATTGTCGGATGGAAAGTCGGTCGCATTCCCCCGCCCCTGCAGGCGACACTCGGGAATGAGCGTCTGGCGGGGCCGACGTTCAGCGCCTTTCTCCGTAAGCCGGGGCCCGGCGAGGCGGCGGCCCTGCCCGTCATCCCGGGCGGCTTCGCGGCGGTGGAGGCCGAGTTCGTCTACCGCCTGGCCAAGGACGCTCCGACCGACAAGGTCGCCTACGCTGTGGAGGAAGCTCTAGACCTGGTCGCCTCCCTACATGTCGGCGTCGAGTTCGCCGGCAGCCCGCTCAAGGCGATCAACGAGCTCGGCTCGACGGTGGTCGCCTCCGACTTCGGCAACAACGCTGCTCTGATCGTCGGCCCGGAGATTCCCGGCTGGCGCGACCGCTCCGACGACAGCCTGCCCTGCGAGACCTGGATCGACGGCGTTCTGGTCGGCGCCGGCACGGCGGCTTCCGTGCCGGGCGGCCCCGCCCCGGCCCTGGCCTTCCTGCTCGGCCATTGCGCCGCCCGAGGCCGCCCGCTGAAGGCGGGCATGTACGTGACCACCGGCGCCGCGACAGGCATTCATGACATTCACGCGGGCCAGGCCGCCCGCGTCAGCTTCGGCGAGTTCGGCGAAATCCTCTGCGTTGCGGAAGAAGCAAGACCGGCCGCCCTCTAGGGAGTAACCCATGACGACCCAGATCCCGGACGCACCAGGAGCGATCCCCGCCCGCGTCGGCAACTATCGATGGGTGGTGGTCGCCCTGCTGTTCACCGCGATGGTCGTGAACTACGTCGACCGGCAGGCGATCGGCATCCTGAAGCCGACGCTGAGCAAGGAGTTCGGCTGGAGCGAGACCGACTACGCCGACCTGATCTTCTGGTTCCAAGCCTCCTATGCGGTAGCCTATCTCGCCTTTGGGCGGATCATCGACCGGATCGGCGCCCGCTGGGGCTTCGGGCTCGCCTTCGCCATTTGGCAGATCGCATTCATCGCTCACGCCGGGGCGCGCAGCCTGACGGGCTTCATCGTCGCGCGGATCGCGCTGGGAGTCGGCGAAGGCGGCGGCTTTCCGGGCGGCATCAAGGCGGTGACAGAGTGGTTCCCCAAGAAGGAGCGCGCCTTCGCCACGGGCATCTTCAACGCCGGCACCAACATCGGCGCCATCGTCACGCCGCTGATCATCCCGGCCATGACCCTGGCCTGGGGCTGGGAGGTCGCGATCATCGTCACCGGCGTCGCCGGCCTGATCTGGCTGCCGATCTGGCTGATGGTCTACCGCCGGCCGCGTGAACACCCGAAGGTCACCGCCGCCGAGCTGGCGCACATCGAACAGGATCCCGCCGATCCGGTCGAGAAGATCGCGTGGACCAGGCTGCTGACCAAGCGTGAGACCTGGGCCTACGCTCTGGGAAAGTTCCTGATCGACCCGATCTGGTGGATGTTCCTGTTCTGGCTGCCGGACTTCCTCGGCAAGCGCTATGGCCTCGATCTGAAGACCTTCGGTCCGCCGCTGGTGGCCATCTACCTGATGTCGGACGTCGGCAGCATCGGCGGCGGATGGCTGTCCTCGACCCTGATGAAGCGCGGCCTGACCCTCAACGCCGCCCGGAAGACGGCCATGTTGATCTGCGCCGTCTGCGCCGTGCCGGTGGGTTTCGCCGCCCTGGCCGACAACCTCTGGGTCGCCGTCGCCATCATCGGCTTGGCCACAGCGGCCCACCAGGGCTTCAGCGCCAATCTCTACACCCTGCCCGGAGATGTCTTCCCGCGGTCGGCGGTTGGCTCGGTCGTGGGCATCGGCGGCATGATCGGCGCCTTCGGCGGCATGGCCATGGCCAAGTATGCCGGCTGGGTGCTCGACAGTATCGGGACCTACACGCCGATCTTCGTGGTCGCCGCAAGCGCCTATCTTCTGGCGCTGGGCGCGGTTCACCTGCTGACGCCGAGGATGGAGCCGGTGAAGCTCTAAGGCCCTGGCGAGGCGAGCCGGCCGACGACGTTCCTGTCCGCTTTGTCAGTTGAATCCGGCCACGGGACCGGGCTAGCTCTGGCTTCGAACTTCGGAGGAACCATGTCTCGCATCATCCTGGCCGCCGCGCTCGCCGGCGCCCTTGTCCTCAGCCCGATGTCAGCGCTCGCCGCGCCGGCGACGACCGTGGCCGAGATGACGCTCAAGAAGACCATCGCCGACATCCAGGCCGGCAAGCCCGACTATGCTCAGATGGTTCCCGAACTGTCGGCCGCGATGAAGGCCCAGACCGGAATCTCCGAACAGCTCGCCTCGCTCGGTCCGGCCAAGACCTTCGCCCGGGTCGGCGAGGGCGAGAACCCCTGGGTCTGGGACGTGACCTTCGAGAGCGGCATGGTGCTGACCTGGACGATCGCCATCAACGATGACGGCGTGATCTCCGGACTGTTTGTGAAGCCGAAGGGCTGACGCCCTCCGGCCTCGCCGCCGTCAGCCGAACTTGAAGACGCAGAACTTGTTGCCGTCCAGGTCGCGGAAGTAGGCGCCATAGAAGGTCGGCATCCGCTCGCCGGGGGCGCCCTCGCAGGTTCCCCCCAGCTCGAGCGCCTTGGCATGGACCGCGTCGACGGTCGCGCGGTCCGGCGCGGTCAGGGCGGCCATGTTGCCGTTGCCGGCCGTGGCGGTCTCACCATTGTAGGGCTTGGTGATCCCGATCGCCGGACGGTCGGAGCCGTACAGCCAGCCGCCGCCCGTCTGCATCAGGCGCTTGGCGCCCAGCAGACCCAGGACTTCGTCGTGGAAGGCGAGCGCGCGATCGATGTCGTTGGAGCCGAGGGTGATGTAGCCGAGCATGATGCGTCCTCCGTTTTGATTGAGGACGGTATGCATGAGCCGTTCGCCGCTGGCTAGACCACCTGCATCGCGCCGAGCAGGGTCACCGCCATTGCATTGAGCGGCGTCGGGATGCCGTGCTTCGCGCCGAGCCGGACGATGACGCCGTTGCGGGCGTCGACCTCCGTCCGGCGGTTGGCGATGGCGTCGGCCAGGATCGAGTTCACGGAGTCGGGCGGCGCGGCGAAGGCCGCCGCGACGACCTCGTCGGCGGTGGAATCTGTCAGCGCCGCGCCTTCGGCCCGGCCCACGGCGACGCACTCGGCGACGAGGCCCTTCATCAGGTCCGGCACGCCGTCCCAATGGATGACGTTGGCGGGCCGCGACGTCAGGGCCGAGACCACGCCCGCGCAGTTGACGCACAGCTTGCGCCAGGCGGCGGTCTTCCAGTCGGCGGCGGTGGAAACCGCGATCGGGCTGGCCGAGAACAGGTCCACGAAGGCGTCGCCGTCAGCGCCGGCAGGGACCAGGATCGAGCCGTTGCGCCTGACGCGGACGCCGCCGGCGCCGAACCGTTCGGCCGGGATGTCGACGACCGCGGGCAGGATTCGCGCCGGATCGACATAGGGGCTGAAGCGCTCGACATGCTCGACGCCGTTCTGGAGGACAGCGACACGAGTGTCCGGGCGCAGAAGGCCGGCGAACCAGGCCGATGCGTCGTCGGAGTCGTAGGTCTTCGTCGCCACGAGAACCCAGTCGGACGGCGGCGCATCGTCAGGGCTCGTGAGAATGGTCGGTCGGGCCCGGATCAGGCCCTCCGGCATCTCGACCCACAATTCCTCCCGAGGCGACCGCGCGCAGACGGTCACCGCGTTGGCGTCCCGCCGCGTGAGCCAGGCCGCCACCGTGGCGCCGATCGCGCCCGGCCCGATGACGGCGATCGAGGTCATGGCCTAGCGGATCACCCGGGCGCCCTTGCCCTTCATCACCGCCTCGACCTCCGCCGCGCGGACCATGGAGGTGTCGCCGGGGGTGGTCATGGCCAGGGCGCCGTGCGCCGCGCCGTACTCCACGGCGGCCTGGGGCCCCTTCCCTTCCATGAAGCCGTAGGCGAGCCCGGACGCAAAGCCGTCGCCGCCGCCGACCCGGTCGTAGATCTCCAGGTCGTTGCGCTCCATCGACTGGTAGAACTGGCCGCCGGCCCAGAGGATCGCCGACCAGTCGTTGACCGAGGCGGTTTTGGCGTTGCGCAGCGTGGTCGCGGCGACCTTGAAGTTCGGGAACTGGCTGACCGCCGTCTCGATCATCGTCTTGAAGTTGGTCGGGTCGATCTCGCTGATGTGCTCGTCCAGGCCCTCGACCTCGAAGCCGAGGCAGGCGGTGAAGTCCTCCTCGTTGCCGATCATCACGTCGACGGACTTCGCGATCTCGCGGTTGATCTTCTGCGCCCCTTCCTTGCCGCCCTGGCTTTTCCAGAGCGAGGCGCGGTAGTTGAGGTCATAGCTGACGATCGTGCCGTACTTGCGGGCGACCTCGACCGCCTCGATCACCGCCTCGGCGGTGTTGCTGGCCAGGGCGGCGAAGATGCCGCCGGTGTGGAACCAGCGCACGCCCTCCTCGCCGAACAGCTTTTCCCAGTTCACCTCGCCCGGGCGGATCTGCGAGGCGGCGCTGTGGCCGCGATCGCTGCAGCCGAGCGCCGGGCGGACGCCGAAGCCCTTCTCGGTGAAGTTCAGGCCAACGCGCGTGTTCCGCCCCAGGCCATCGAAGTCGCGCCAGACGACGTGGGACATGTCCACGCCGCCCTGCATGATCAGGTCCTCGACCAGCCAGCCCAGGTCATTGACCGGCAGGGCCGTGACGACGGTCGAGCGCTTGCCCCAGCATTTGCGCATGGCGCGGGCGACGTTGTACTCGCCGCCGCCTTCCCAGACGTTGAAGGCTCGCGCGTTGCGCACCCGGCCGAAGCCTGGGTCGAAGCGCAGCATCACCTCGCCAAAGGAGGCGCAGTCCCAGCGGGTCTCGCTCGCGGGACGGATGGTCAGCACGTTCTCGGTCGTCACGTCAGGTCTCGCTTCGGATGCTCGAGATGAGGTCGACGGTCTTGCGCACCCGGTCCTCGATCCCGTTCCAGTCGCCCGCCTTGAGCAGGTCGTTGGTGATCAGTTTGCTGCCCATGCCGGCGGCGACGATGCCGGCGCCGAACCACTCGCGCAGGCTTTTCTCGTCCGGATCAACGCCGCCGGTCGGCATGATCTTCGTCCAGGGCATCGGCCCCAGGACGTTCTTCACGAAAGTCGGTCCGCCGACGCTCTCGCCGGGGAAGACCTTGACGATTTCGCAACCCAGCTCCTGGGCGTAGGAAATTTCGGACGCCGAGCCGCAGCCCGGGCTGTAGGGGATCATGCGCCGGTTGCAGACCTTGGCCACGTCGGCGTTGAGGATCGGGCCGACGACGAACCTGGCGCCGTTGGCGATGAAGAGACCGGCCGTCGGGGCATCGACGACGCTGCCGACCCCCATGATCACGCGGGGATCGGCCTTGGCGAAGTGGCGGGCGACCTCCAGGAAGACGTGGCTGGCGAAATCGCCGCGGTTGGTGAACTCGATGCACCGGGCGCCGCCGTTGGCGCAGGCCTGGATGACCTTGACGCAGGTCTCGACGTCCGGGTGGTAGAACACCGGGATCACGCCCTGGTCCATCATCGCGGTCAGTACGGTCATGCGGTCGTGAGCCATGGCTTTTTCTCCCTGATCCAAGGCTACCGCCTTATCGCGCGAACCGGAAAAAAGAAGGGCGCCGAGCAGGCCCGGCGCCCAGTCCGCGCAAGGAAGGTGGATCAGAAGGTGTACTTGAGGCCGAAGAACACGGACCGACCCGTGTGGTGATAGACCGACGTCGACTGCCGGTCGTCGTTGCCGACCCACTGCTGGTTGAATTCGTCGGTCAGGTTCAGGGCTTCCAGCGTGATCGCGAACTGGTCGTTGACCTTGAACGAACTGGCGAAGTCGAGGTTGAAGGTTTCCTTCTTGCCCTCGAGCGCGTTGTTGTTCCGGCCGGGCACGTTCTGCAGGTAACCCTCTCGGTACGACCCGGAGATCCGGGCGCTCAGCCGGTCATCCTCATAGTAGAGGGTGGCGTTGTAGGCCTTCGGCGACAGATTCACGAGGTCGTCGGTGACCACCAGCGTGCAGAGCGCGTTGCTGCAGTAGTCGATTTCCGACTTCACCTGGGTGTAGTTGGCCTGGATCCCGAAGCGGTCGAACGGCGCCGGCAGGAACGAGAACGGCTGTTGCCAGCTGATCTCAAAGCCCTCCAGCGGACCGCCTTCGGTGTTCACGGCGCTGGTCAGCTGGAACACCTGGGTTGGCGTGCAGGCGCCGGTGCAGAACGCCGGAGAGAAGGCCGACGGGTTCAGCGCGGTCAATTGCTGGTACTGTAGGTCCTGCCGAATGATCTGGATGTAGGTGTCGATGTCCTTTCGGAAGAACGCCACCGACAACAGGGATTCCGGCGCGAAGTACCACTCGAAGCTGAGGTCGTAGGTCTTCGCTTGGAAGGGTTCCAGCTTCACGTTGCCGATGGTGGCGGTGAAGTTCGGGCCGGTTGCCGCCAGCGAGGTGGTCGGCACCAGATAGTTGGTGCCGGCCAGGCCGTTGCCGATCTGCGGACGCGCCATGACCTCGGCGGCGCCGAAGCGGATGATGAAGTTGTCTGTCGCGTTCACCGACAGGTTCAGCGACGGCAGGAAGTTGTCGTAGTTGTTGCTGCCGTGGACCTTGGTGCCGCCGCCGGTCGAACTGTACCCCTCGGCGTAGAGGTTGGTGTTGACCTGACGGAATCCGAGGTTGCCGCGGTAGTCGAGGCCGAACAGCTGCGACTTGAAGTCCAGCTGCATGTAGTAGCCGCGGTCCTCCTCGCGGATGAAGCGGTTGGAACCGCGGGCGTTGCCGTTGGTGATACTGGTCAAGCGGAAGTCGCCGCCTGGAACGCCCGTGTCGCAGTTGCAGTAGATGTCGAACAGCGAGGCGACAGCGTTGAGGTTCGGAATCACCCAGGAGGTGTCGTTGCCGCCGGGCTGGCCGAGATTGTTGCCGAAGCCGGTCAGCAGCGTGGAGATGTCCGCCACGGTGACGCCGACGGGCAGAGCCGGAACCACCGTCTCGTCGGTCCGGCGGAACTCGAAGGAGTCGGACTCGTAGGTCTTGTAGTTGTAGCCAAACTTCAGATTGAACGTGTCGTTCAGCCGCCAGTCGAAGTCGAACTGAAGGGCCTCGAATATGTTCTCGACCCCGCCGGGCCGGATCCGGATCTCGGACCGAGGAACCGAACTCCCGACCTGCCGCCAGGACCAGTTGGCCGGGTCGGAGACGTCGAAGCCATAGTCGATCCGCGGCGTGTTGGCGTTGCCGCTGAAGTCGTACGAGAAGCCGTCGGTGTCCTGACGGTCGAGCGTGACCGTGGTCTGGATCGGGTTGTCGAAGTCCGACACGGCCCGGCCCGCGAACGCCCGCATGCTGAAGTCCGCGGAGAACTCGTGCTCGACGGTGAAGGTGTGCTGGGTGAAGGTGGTTTCCAGCTCGTCGTAGCGCTGCTCGCTGCGCACATCGACGTCGTTGAAGACGCCGGAGATCAGCATGCCGTTGCTTTCGGCGGCGCTGACGATGTCGATCTGCGGTTTGCCGCCCGCCGAGGCGTTGCGGCTGAAGGACAGCGATTCCAGGAAGTTCTCGTACCGCGTCGCGTCGAGATTCGAGTAGAGGAAGTCGTAGCTGATCGTGGTGGCGTCCCACGGCCGGTACTGAATGGCGCCGGTGAAGCCGGTCCGCTTCTGTTCGTGGATCAGCTGACCGTAGCGCGGCAGTCGCGGATGGAAGAGGTTGGCCGCGTTGCCCGCGCCGCCGGGCAGGGCCGCGGGATTCTGGAAGCCGCCGTTGTCGCTGGCCCGCTCCCAGCGGACTGCGCTGAAGCCTTCCTCCAGCAGGTTGCGCTCGCTGTAGGCGAACGAACCGAGGATCCCGACCTTGCCGTCGAAGAAGGTGTTGCTGAATAGGCCCGCGACCCGCGGATCCCACTCTTCGGAGAGGTCGTTGTAGCCGTACTGGATCGAGCCGCCGATCTTGAGGCCGTTGTAGTCGAACGGCCGCGCGGTGCGCAGGTCGACGGTCGCGCCGAGCGAGCCTTCCTCGACCTCGGCCGATTGCGTCTTGCGGACGGTGACGCTGTTGAACAGCTCCGAGGCGAAGACGTTGAAGTCGAAGCCGCGGCCGCGGTTGGCCCCGCCCGAGCTGTCGGTGCCGCCGGCCGTCGCCTGGGCTTCCATGCCGTTGATGCGGGTGCGTGTGAAATCGGGGCCGAGGCCGCGGACGGTCATCGTGCGGCCTTCGCCGGCGTCACGATCGATCGAGACGCCCGGAATGCGCTGGATCGCCTCGACCAGGTTCGAGTCCGGGAAGTCCGCGATGTCCTCGGCCTTGATCGAGTCGACGATCGCCGTCTCCTCGCGCTTGACGGCCAGGGCGCTCGCCAGGCTTCCGCGGAAGCCGGTGACGACCACTTCCTCGACCTCTGTGCCCTCGGCAGCTGGGTCTTGGGCCTGAGCCGCGCCGGCCGACATTAGGCCTGCGGCGATGACCGCCATCGAAGCGCCGAAGCGCAGACGGGTACGACGCGAAAGATGAACCTTCGACACGATGACTCCCTCCCCTTTGGCGCGCCCGACGATCTCTATCGCCGCCGGATTGATTGTCGCCAGCCTGAATCCTGGCCGCGCACCGTGGCCAGGATCACGTGACACCGGTGTCATTCTCGGACGCACCGCGTTTGACACCGGTATCATTGACATGGATACCGTAAGTTTCGCGTCGCTGACAAGACATGATCGGTCGTACGGACGCCACTTTCCCGCCTCAGGCGAGAAACGGCGCACGTCTCTGGTCCACCTTGGGAGAATTCCTTGCGCTGTAAGGGCCTGCTTCTCACCACCGCCATGCTTGGCTGCGTCGGCCTCGCCGCGCCGACGACATCCACCCCCGCCTTTCCTGGTGCGGAAGGATTTGGACGGCACGCCGCCGGCGGTCGCGGCGGCGTCGTTCTGCGAGTCACAACCCTCGCCGATTCGGGACCGGGCAGCCTTCGCGCGGCTCTCGAGACGAAAGGTCCCCGCACCATAGTCTTCGACGTGGGCGGAACGATCACCCTGGCCGCGCCCCTCAAGATATCGCGCTCGAACGTCACCCTGGCCGGACAGACGGCTCCAGGCGACGGCGTCACCCTGCGCGGCCAGCCGCTGATCATCGCCGCCGACGACGTGATCGTCCGCTACATCCGCGTGCGCCTGGGCGACGAGACCGGGGTGCAGGAGGACGCCGTCAGCATTACCCGCGGCCGCCGCATCATCCTGGATCACGTCTCGGCCAGCTGGTCGGTCGACGAGACCCTGTCGGCCGGCAGCCGCTATGCCACGGCCGAGGACGGCGTCTTTGACCTGACCGTGCAGTGGTCGCTGATTGCCGAATCCCTGAATGTCTCGGTCCACGAAAAGGGCAGGCACGGCTACGGCAGCCTGATCCGCGGCGGGCGCGGGGCGAAGATGAGCTGGCTCAACAATCTGTGGGCAAACCATCAGGCCCGGATGCCGCGCCCCGGCAACTACAACGACCGCGCCGCCGACCCGCTCGGCGGCTTCTTCGAGTTCCGCGGCAACGTCTTCTACAACTGGGGCGGCGGCCGGGCCGGCTACAACGCCGACAAGGACGCGCTTGCCGCCTACGACTTCGTCGGCAACTGGTACCAGGCCGGGCCGGACAGCGAGGGGATGCTGGCCTTCTGCGAGGAGAACGCCGGCTCGCGGGCGTTCTTCGAGGGCAACGCCATGAACGGCGTGATTCCAGCCGATCCCTGGAGCCTCGTCGGCTGCACGCCGCCGGAGGGCTACCGCGCCACCGCGCCGCTGGCCGACTCCGGCGCGAGGACGCCCTCCCCGGCCCTCGCCTATGAGCGCGTCCTGGCCGGCGCGGGGGCGTCGAAGGTGCGCGACAGCGTCGATGAGCGGATCGTGGCCGGCGTGCGAAGCCGCACGGGACGGCTGATCAACAGCCAGCGCGACGTCGGCGGCTGGCCGGTCCTTAAGGGCGGTCCCGCCTGGGTCGACAGCGACGGCGACGGCATGCCCGATGACTGGGAAGGCGCCCGGGGGCTCGATCCGCGGGATGCGTCGGACGGCGCGAAGGACCGCGACGGCGACGGGTTCACCAACCTGGAGGACTGGCTGAACGGGCTGGTGTGAGTTGGGGACATGTACCGTCTTCGGTACGTGTCCCCAACGGCTTTAAGCGGCAGGGGACACGCACTGAAGTGCATGTCCCCGACTGGTTGCGCGATCAACCCGTCTAGCGGCTCCGGTTCCGAAACCAGTTGTAGAGCGACTGAGCCACGAGGAGCGCCAGCCCGATCCAGGCGAGCCCGTCGGTAACCTGAAGCAGCTCCTGCGTCGGCCTGAAGAGCGCGTAGGAGTCTGAGAGGCTTTTGAACCAGATGAGCCTCAGGATCATGCCGGTAAGTACGCCCAAGTAGCCGAACGCAACCACGACAGCCTCAATGACCGTCAGAATGGGGTGAGACCGCGCGTTCTCGCGCCCGATCTCGACGGTCTTGTTCAGGCGCTTCTCAAACCAATCCGCCAGATTCACGTCTATCTCCCCCAAGGTGAGGGAGCCTACCGCGCCAGCCAGCCGCCATCCACGGGCAGCGTCACCCCGTGGACGTAATCGCTGGCGCCGGACGCCAGGAACACCGCCGCGCCGCCGATGTCGGACGGCTGGCCCCAGCGGCCGGCGGGGATGCGCTCGAGGATCGACTTGTTCCTCACCTCGTCGGCCCGCAGCGCCTCGGTGTTGTTGGTGTCGAAGTAGCCGGGCGCGATGGCGTTGACGTTGATCCCCTTCGCGGCCCACTCGTTGGCGAGGATTTTCGTCAGGCCGGCGAGGCCGCTCTTGGACGCGGTGTAGCTGGGCACCCGGATGCCGCCCTGGAAGCTGAGCAGGCTGGCGATGTTGATCACCTTGCCGCCGCCGCGCTCCATCATCCCCCTGGCCACCGCCTGGGTCAGGAAGAAGACGGTCTTCAGGTTGGTGTTCATCACCGCGTCCCAGTCGTCCTCCGTGAAGGCGATCGAGTCCTGGCGGCGGATGATCCCGGCGTTGTTCACGAGGATGTCGATCCCGCCGAGGCCGGCAATCGCCTCCTCGACCACCCGTGCGATCGGCTCGGTCGAGCCGAAGTCGGCCTGGATCGACACGAACTTCCGGCCCAGCCCTTCGACCAGGCCCTGCGTCTCCGTCGGCGCCGAGCGGCCGGCGGCGGCGATGTCCGCGCCCGCGGCGGCCAGCGCCACGGCGATGCCCTGGCCGATGCCGGTGTTGGCGCCGGTGACGAGGGCCACCTTGCCCGTGAGGTCGAAGGGGTTGGCGGTC
The DNA here is from genome assembly GCA_937925635.1 of uncultured Caulobacter sp. Lineage (GTDB taxonomy): Bacteria > Pseudomonadota > Alphaproteobacteria > Caulobacterales > Caulobacteraceae > Caulobacter. Next base: position 70,037 of record CALALX010000091.1, on the reverse strand, counting down.
ATGCGGCACTTCCTCAACCGATCGCCCCGGCGAAGGCCGGGGTCCACGGATCACGCGCGGAATTCGATGGATCCCGGCCTGCGCCGGGAACGCGGGGCAAGTTATTTCAGCTGGCAGATGTCGAGGACGTTCATGTCCGTATAGTCGAGGTTCTCGCCGCCCATGGCCCAGATGAAGGCGTAGTTGGCGGTGCCCGAGCCCATGTGGATCGACCACGGCGGGCTGATCACGGCCTCTTCGTTGGCGACCACGATGTGGCGGGCGGCGTCCGGCTCGCCCATGAAGTGGAACACGCGCTCGTCGGGCTTCAGGCCGAAGTAGAAGTAGATCTCCGACCGGCGGTCGTGCAGGTGCGGCGGCATGGTGTTCCAGACGCTGCCGGTCTTCAGGATGGTCAGGCCGAGCAGCAGCTGCGCCGACTGGCAAACGCCGGGGATGACGTACTGGTAGATGGTGCGTTCGTTCGAAGTCTCCAGCGAACCGCGCTCCAGCGGCGTGGCGTCGGCGATCGAGATCTTCTTCACCGCGTAGGCGATGTGGGCCGGGGTCGAGGCGAGGTAGAAGCGGGCCGGATTGGCGGCGTCGACGCTCTCGAACACCACGTCCTTCACGCCCATCGGCAGGTAGAGGCCGTCCTTCGGCCCGATGTCGTAGGCGACGCCATCGACCGTGACCTTGCCAGGACCTTCGGCGACATTGATCAGGCCCATCTCCCGCCGTTCCAGGAACGGATGGCCGGCGGCCGAGGCGGGCTCGGTCTGGTCGGGCAGCCTCACCGCCTTCGTCACCGGCGCCGCGCCGCCGATCACGAACCGTTCGTTGTGGCTGTAGTTGAGGGCCACCGCGTCCGCCCGGAACAGGTCGGTGACCAGGTAGCGGTCGCGCAGCTGGTCGTTGTCGACACATTCCATCATGTCGGGGTGGGTGGCGTGATAGGTCTTGTCGAACATCGCTTTGCTCCGGTGGCCGGTCAGATGGGAAGCAGCGCCGGGCGACGCACAGACCGGCCAGCCTCCGCTTGCGGCGTGGTAACCGGTGTCATGTCGTCCGGCAAGCCGAAACCAGCGCGCTGGAGATGCGGTCCAACGGATCGTACCCCGGGCGCGCGACAGGCTTGAGGCGGCGGCCCGAGCGAACCTCAAGCGCTCGGTTCGCAGACTGCGCGTGGCCTGCGCTCAACCGATCCCCCCTTCCGGTGCATGACGACCAGGGCCGACCGTCTCCATGAAGGGCCGGCGGGGACGAGGGCCCCGCGCGTGACGTGAAGTGGAGACGAAAATGCAACGACGTGCGTTCCTGGGCGCGGCCGCGATGGCCGGCCTCGCGGTCGCCGCCCGCCCCGCCTGGGCCGAACCGATGACGGTCAAACTGGTCAGCCAGTCCGACAGCCTGTTCAAGGGCCACAAGCGGGTGGTCATCCCCACCTACCATGTCAATTTCATCACCTCCCAGCAGGCGACAGCCGTCGCCACCATCGGCGCGCGCACGCGGCTGGCGCTGGCGCTGTTCGGCGTCGAAGAGGCGACAATGCGCAGGTTGGCCGACGAGGCCTATGCGGACCTGAGGGCGCAGTTCGCCGCCGCCGGGATCGAGGTGGTGTCCGAGGCCGACGCGAAGGCCCTTGTGACCGCGGCGGGCCTCGCGCTCGCGCCGGGGAACCTGATCCGGGGCGGCGGCGGGGGCGGCGTGACCGTCGGCAAGAGCATCCGACGTGGCTTCGTGACGGTCGGCGCGGCTCAGGCGCCGGCATTGACCGCCTACAAGCTGCCGGAGCAGACCGGCGGGTTCGGGAACTCGATGGCCATCGCCGGTCAGCTCGGCGCGGGCAAGGGCATGCAGAAGCCCGCCTGGGACCTGGACGCCAACGTCATCATCCCGTCGCTGACACTCGATTTCGCCCAGATGGAGGCCAGCACCGGCCAGGGCATGCTCGGCGCGCGGGCCAACGCCGGGGGCGTCGTGCAGTTCATGATCCGCACGGACTCGCCGGTCACCACCCTGAACCCCGCCAGCGGCGGCCGGTTCTCAACGCCGGGCGGCCTGAGACCGGACAAGGACGTGGTCTCCAGGACGTCGTTCGCCACCGTCGAGGAGGGCGGCGCACCGGTGCGGATCGGCTCGATGACCACCACCGTCGACGAGAACTACCAGACCGTGGCGCGAGCTCGCGGCGACGCGGTGATCGTCAACCTGCCGGTTTGGGAGAGCCTCGTCCGCGACGCCTACCGCGGCTACAACGCCTCCATCGTCGCGGCGGTGGCGAAGGTGGTGAAGCGGTAGCGTCCCTCAGCCGGAGCGGTGGTCCGCCCTACCCCTTCGGCCGACCCGTCGACTCCCGCACGACCAGGGACGGCAGGCGAGATTGCGGATCTCGCTTGTCCTCCAGGCCGCCGATCAATCGCTCGGAGGCGAGGCGGCCGATCTCACGGGTCGGGGCCCGGATGGTCGTCAGGGCCGGCCAGACGCGCGAGGCGATCTGGAAGTCGTCGAAGCCGATCACCGATACATCGCCGGGAACCGATAGGCCCAACTGCCGCGCCGCATGCAGGACGCCGGCGGCCATTTCGTCGTTGCCGGCGAAGATGGCGGTCGGACGGTCCTTGAGGCCCAGCAGCTTCAGCGCGCCCTCCAGGCCCGACTCGAAGGTGTAGGCGCCTTCGGCGACGCAATCGGCCGCCAGGACCATGCCGTGCTCCTTCAGCCCATCCTCGAATCCGCCGCGACGTTCGTGCGAGGATCGGAACCGGTCGGGTCCAGAGATGAAGCCCACGCGCGTGTGTCCCAGCTCCGCCAGATGTCGCCCGGCCAAAAGGCCGCCATGGCGGTCCTTGGTGACGATGCTGTGCGCCTCCTCGTCGACGGCGACCGAGGCGACGCGCACGAACTCGCAGCCGGTCTCGCGCAGCATGGCGGCCACCGCCTCGTCTTCCGAAACCGACGGCGTCAGCACCACGCCATAGAGCTTCTGGCGCTCGATGAAGGCGCGGATATCTGGCACCAGCGTCGTGCTGCCACGGTCGCAGGGGTGGACGACCAGCTCGAAGCCGGACCCGCGCATGCCGTCCAGCAGCCCCAACTGCATGTTCACGACATACTGCGGATTGGGGTTGTCGTAGATCAGGCCGATCAGGAACGAACGCCGGAAGGCCAGGCCACGCGCCTGCGGATCGGGCGCGTAGCCGTACTGGGCGATGACGGCTTCGATCTTCTCGCGGGTCTCGGGTCGCACCGAGGGCGAGCGGTTGATGACGCGCGAGACGGTCTTCTTCGACACCCCGGCCAGGCGGGCGACGTCATTGATGGTGGCGCGACGGCGGCCGCTGAGCAGCGCCTCGTCGTCCCCCGGCTTCGGCGTCCTCGAACTCACGGCGTTTTTTCGGCGCTCCTCGTCCCTGAGCGTTGATAACCTGCGTCGGGGTGCGGCGCCAGCACCCGGACCGCCGACCTTGATACCGGTGTCCGCGACGACCACCCCGAAGCCGGAAGTCGCCGCCTCTCACGCGTGGTCCGCTCGCCGGGCATGCCCGGCGGACGGAACCGCGCGAAGGCCAAACGACTTGATCCGGCATACGTCGGAGGTCCATCGTGGCGGCCATCGCCAATCCAGGTCCATCGCCCAAGCTAGCCCGCTACCGTTCGATGCGGGACTTCAGGATCACCGCCGAACCGAGCGGCGAGGTCGCCGTGGCGGCCGCCGATCGTCGTCGCTTCGTGATCCAGAAGCACGCCGCCACACGGCTGCACTACGACCTGCGGCTCGAACACGACGGTGTCTTCCTGTCCTGGGCGGTGACCAAGGGTCCGTCACGCGATCCGAAGGATCGCCGGCTAGCCGTCGAGGTCGAGCCGCATCCGCTTGGCTATGGCGATTTCGAGGGGACCATCCCCAAGGGCCAGTATGGCGGCGGCACGGTGATGCTCTGGGACCGAGGCTACTGGGCGCCGGAGCCCGGGTTCGACGTCGCCAAGGGGCTGAAGAAGGGCGAGCTGAAACTCGTCTTCGCCGGCGAGCGAATGCAGGGCGGCTACGTACTGGTCCGCCTGCGCAACGATCGAAACGGCGGCAAACGCTCCAACTGGCTGCTGATCAAGCATCGCGACGACTACGCGGTCGACGATGACAACGACGCCCTGCTGGCCGACAGCGACGTCTCCATAGCGTCCGGCCGGACGATGGAGGCCATCGCCGCGGGTGTGGGCAAGCCGCCGACACCCTTCGTCACCGGGGTGAAACGCGGTGCGAAGGCGGTATGGTCATCGAAGGATCCCGAGGCCAGCGCGGAGGAAGCGGCCGTGCAACATGATGCGCCAAAGGCCCGGAAAGCGGCGCGTCCGAAGGCGAAGGCCGCCGCCGTGCCCGACTTCGTCGAGCCGCACCTCTGCAAGCTCGTCGACCGACCGCCGGGCGGAGCGGGCTGGGCGCACGAAATCAAGTTCGACGGCTACCGCATGCAGCTGCGCGTCGAGGCCGGCAAGGCCAGGCTGCGCACGCGCAAGGGTCTCGACTGGACGCACAAGTTTCCAGAGATCGCGAAGGCGGCCGCCGCGCTGCCCGATGGCCTGATCGACGGCGAGATCGTCGCGCTTGACCGTGACGGCTCGCCGGACTTCGCCGGCCTGCAGGCGGCGCTGTCCAGCGGCAAGACGAAGGACCTGATCTTCTTCGCCTTTGACCTGCTGTTCGACCAGGGCGAGGACCTGCGCAGGAGGCCCCTTTCGGATCGAAAGGCGCGGCTTGAACCGATCCTGCGGACGGCCGCCGATCCGCGGCTACGCTACGTCGAGCATTTCGAGACCGGCGGAGACGCCGTGCTGAACTCGGCCTGCCGCATGTCGCTGGAAGGTATTGTCTCCAAGCGGCTGAACGGTCAGTACAAATCCGGTCAGGGCGATACATGGGTCAAGGCCAAGTGCCGGGCCGGTCACGAGGTCATCATCGGCGGCTATAGCACGACCGGCGGCGCCTTCCGCTCGTTGATCGCCGGCGTCATGCGCGACGGCAAGCTGGTCCATGTCGGCCGCGTCGGCACGGGCTTTGGCGCCGGCAAGCTCAAGACCCTGCTGCCGAGGCTCAAGGCCCTGGAGACGGACCGTTCGCCGTTCGCCGACCGCCTGCCGCGCGGCGGGGGCGAGACGCGGTGGGTGAAGCCGGAGCTGGTGGCGGAGATCGAGTATGCGGGCTTCACCGGCGACGGCGCCATCCGGCAGGCCTCGTTCAAGGGGCTGCGCGAGGACAAGCCGGCCTTGGAGGTCGAGGCCGAGACCCCCGCGTCGGCCGCCAAGACCGCGCTCGCCGCGCCGCGGGCAGGTGCGGGCAAGCCCAAGGCGCCGATCGTCATGGGCGTCGCCTTGTCGAGCCCGGACAAGCCCCTGTGGCCGGAGGCGGGGGACGACGGCGCACCGGTGACCAAGCTTGACCTGGCCCGGTACTACGAGGCGGTGGCCGACTGGATGATGCCGCATATCGTCGACCGGCCCTGCTCGACGATCCGCACGCCCGAAGGCATCGGCGGCGAGCGGTTCTTCCAGCGCCACCTGGGCAAAGGCGCGTCCGCGCTGCTCTCGGAAGTGAAGATGCAGGGCGACCACAAGCCCTATCTGGTGATCGGGCGGAAGGAGGCGCTCGCGGCGCTGGCCCAGACCTCCACGACCGAATTGCACCCGTCAAACTGCCGGCCCGGTCTGCCCGAGATTCCGGGCCGGCTGGTCTTTGACCTGGATCCCGACGAGGGCCTGTCCTTCGACGACGTCGTCGAGGCCGCGCGCGAGGTGCGCGACCGGCTGGAGGCCCTCGGCCTAGCCGCCTTCTGCAAGACCACCGGCGGCAAGGGTCTGCACGTGGTCACGCCCCTGGCGAAAGAGAAGACCGACTGGCCCACGGCCAAGGCCTTCGCCCGCGAGGTCTGCGCCCGCATGGCCGCAGACAGTCCCGACCGCTATGTGATCAACATGTCGAAAAAGCTCCGCAAGGGGCGGATATTCCTGGACTATCTGCGCAATGATCGGCTGAGTACGGCCGTCGCGCCGCTGTCGCCGAGGGCGCGACCGGGCGCCGCCGTGTCGATGCCGCTCAACTGGACGCAGGTGAAGAAGGGGCTGGATCCGAAGGCTTACACGATCCGCACCGTGCCGAAGCTGCTCGGCAAGATCACCGCCTGGGCGGACTACTGGGACAGCGAGCGCAAGCTCACGGCGGCGATCAAGCGACTGGGGTGACGGCATTGCGTGCCTTGAGACGCGGCTCCGCCGTTCCTCGGCATGACGAAGTCTGCAGCAGCCATCCACGCTCGCCATCGTGAAGAGCGAGCCTCAAGCCAGCGCTGCGACGAACGCACGAGATGACAGGAATCAAGCCCGTTTCTTCGCCGGCTTCTTCGCGGTCGCTTTTGCCGGGGCCTTCTTCGCCGGAGCCTTGCGCCGGTCGCCGCCGCCCTTTCCTCCGAGGCTCTTGCGGAGCGCGTCCATCAGGTCGACTACGTTGGTATCCTCGGGCTCCTCGGCGTGGACCTTGCGGCCCCTACCCTTCTGCTTTTCCCGGATCAGCACCCTCAGGGCGTCTTCGTAGCGGTCGTTGAAGGCGGAGGGCTCGAAGGGGCCCTCCTGCTGGTCGATGATCTTCTCGGCGATGGCGATCATCGCCGTATCGGGCCGCTTGTCCGGAATGTCCCCGAAGACGCTGGCGGGATCGCGCACCTCGTCGTGGCTGCGCAGGCTCCAGGCCATCAGCCCATTGTCGCGCGGCTCCAGCGCCAGAAGCCGCTCGCGTTGGTGCATGACCACGCGGCCGAGCGCGATCTTGCCGGTCCTGGCCATCGCCTCGCGAATGACCGTGTAGGCCTCGAGCGCCAGCTTGCCGTCGGGCGCGAGAAAATACGGACTGTCCCAGTAGAGGCGGTCGATGTCGGTCGCGTCAACGAAACGCTCGATGTCGATCGTCTTGGTGCTCTCCAGCCGAACGGAGGCTATCTCGTCCTGGGTGACGACGATGTACTCGCCCTTCTCGTACTCGAAGCCCTTGACCAGATCGGATCGCTCGACGGGGCCGAGCTCCGGATCGGTCGGAACCATCCGGATTCGATTGTGGGTGTCCTTGTGCAGCAGGTTGAAATGGACGTCGCCCGCGGGGCTCGTCGCGGTGTAGAGAGCCACCGGACAGGTCACCAGCGACAGCCGCAGGTGGCCTTGCCAGGTCGGTCGCGGCGCCATGGTCGTCTCCCTCGCAGCTTCGGGAGGTCAACGCCCCTGCGCCTTAGGGAGTTGCGGAGTGAGCGAGATCGTCGTGGACGCCCGCGGGCATCACTGCCCGGTGCCGACCCTCAGGCTGCGAAAGGCGCTGGAGACAGCCGGTCCTGGCGTGCCGGTGCGTCTGCTGGCCGACGATCCGATGGCGCGGATCGACGTGCCCCACTTCGTCGCCGAGAAGGGCTATGACCTTATCGAACGGCGCGAGGACGGCGCGGCGCTGGTGTTCGTCGTATCAAGACCGGCTTGATCTTCCGGGTGTGCAGCGCGATTTCCATCTCTGTGGCCAGCGCCCCGCCGAAGAACAGCGCGTTCACGTTCCAGCTCAGCCAGATCAGAAAGACCACGACGGTCGCTACCGAGCCGTAGGTCGCGCCTAGATGGGCGATCTGCTCAACGTAGAAGGCGCAAAGCCAGGAAAAACAGAGGCCCAGCACCGCCGCGGCGACGCCCCCGGCCAGAGACGCCCGCCACGCGACTGGCTCGCGCGACATGGCGTAGCGATAGATCAGGCTCATCGCCAGAACGAGGCCGACGCTGGTCCAGGTCCATTCACTGAACAGCCAGCTGATTCCCGCCAGCGGACGGAAGTCGAGGGCCACCGCCATGACCCGCAGGCTGAGGAAGGCGACCGACACAAGGCCCATCAGGACCAGGGCGGCGATCAGCACGATCAGGGCCATGATGTTGAAGCCGAGGAAGCCGCGCTGGTTCTCCTCGTCATGGATGAACGACAGTCCGGCCAGCAACGCCTTGAACCCGCGGTGGGCCGCATAGCCGCCGACGACCAGGGCCACGATGCTCTGGGTGCTCAGCGCGCCGGATGGCGCGTGAGCGAGCCGCTGCAACTCGCTCTCGAAGATTCCCCGGGCGTCGCCCGGCAGCATGCGCGCCAGGATCTCGGCCTGCGCGGCCACCTGGTCCGGGGCCGACAGCATGCCATAGAGGCCGATGGCGATGACCAGCAGCGGGAACACCGCCAGCATGATCCAGAAACTGACGCCGCCGACATAGAGCATGACGTCACGACCCCACAGCCGCGTCAGGGCCTTGCCCAGCACGTCGAGCGTCGCCCGCGCCCAATGAACGGGGTCGAGATCGATCTGAGGGGAGTGCCCCTTCGGATGGCTGTCCGGCATGGCGCGGAACCTGCCTTCGTCGTCGGCTGGACGCAATGTCAAAGGCGCGCCACGGGGTTGCCGAAGCGCGCCTGACAGGATGACCTTGCCTTCGTCCTGTGTAGCCGGCTTCCACAACGAGGGACGGGAGTGCGTGGCGGCCGTCTACGGAGGCAAGATCGAATCCGTCACCTGAACGGTGGCTGAACGGATTTGCGTCCTTCGCGACGCCCCTTCGCGGCTGCTCAGGATGACGTGATCAGACGGCAATTCGCCACGTCATGATGAGCAGGCCCAAAGCGCCGTGTCGAACCACGCGCAACCTCAGATCGCGCCCTTCTCCTTCAGCGCCGCGATGTCGTCCGACGAGAAGCCCCAGTCGGCCAGGGCCTCCTCGTTGTGGGCGCCGATCTTGGGCGGCGGTCCCTGGACCGCGCCCGGCGTGGCCGAGAAACGCGGCGCCGGGGCCGGCTGGACGACCCCCTCGATAGTCACGAAGGTCTCGCGGGCCGCATTGTGTGGATGGGTCGGCGCCTCGTCCAAAGTCAGGACCGGCGCGAAGCAGATGTCGGTGGCGTCCATGATCGCGCACCATTCCGCCTGGGTCTTGGTCCGCAGCACCTCCTGGAGCTTGGCCTTAAGCGAGGGCCAGGCCGAACGATCCATCTGGTTGGCGAACTCCGGATCGGTGATGCCGGTCTTCTCCAGCAGCAGGGCGTAGAACTGCGGCTCGATCGAACCGATCGAGATCCACTTGCCGTCGGCGCACTGGTAGGTGTCGTAGAAGTGGGCGCCGCCGTCGAGCAGGTTGCTGCGACGCTCGTCCTTCCAGATGCCGGCGCCCTTGAAACCGTAGAACATCGCCATCAGCGAGGCGGCGCCGTCGCTCATCGCGCAGTCGATGACCTGGCCCTTGCCGGTCTCGCGGGCGCTGATGATCCCGGCCATGAGGCCGAACGCCAGATAGAGGGCCCCGCCGCCGAAATCGCCGACCAGATTCAGCGGCGGCACCGGCTTGTCCTCGGTGCCGATGGCGTGCAGCGCGCCGGTGATGGCGATGTAGTTCATGTCGTGGCCCGCGGCCTTGGCGTAGGGGCCGAATTGACCCCAGCCGGTCATGCGGCCGTAGACGAGCTTGGGATTGCGCGCGAGGACGACCTCGGGACCCAGGCCCAGCCGCTCCATGACGCCGGGCCGGAAGCCCTCGATCAGGCCGTCGGCGCTTTCCAGCAGCTTCAGCACGGCTTCGATGGCGTCGGGGGATTTGAGGTCCAGCGCGATCGAGCGGCGACCCCGGCTGGTGACGTCCGACGGCGCGCCGCCGCGACCGCCCTTGCGGTCCAGGCGGACGACATCGGCGCCCAGGTCCGACAGCAGCATGCCGCAGAACGGCCCCGGCCCGATGCCGGCGAACTCGACGATCTTCAGACCCGAAAGCGGTCCACTGGCCATGACGTATCTCCCGTTTGGGAGAGAGTTAGAGGCGCTGACGCATGGTCAGGCAAGCGGCCGGTCTTCGAGGCCGTGGAAGATGCGGGTGATCGTGACCGTGCGTTCTCCGACGACGTACTGGATCACATAGGCGCTCCGCCGGAAGGGTACGAACAGTTCGCGATAGCCAGGCCGACGGCCCGGAACGCCCCTTTCGGCGAACTCCCGCCGCGAAATGGCCGCTGACCACAGAAGATCTGCGACCATCAGGCTCGCCTCCGTGTCTCTGGCATGGAATTCGACAAGGCGGTCAATGTCTTCCTCGGCGGCGGAGCTGACCGAGACAGTTCGCTTCACGCCTTCTCGGCCAGTCGGTGGAGAATCCGGTCCCTGACACGCTGGAAGACGACGTCGGCATCCTCCGCAACGCCGGTGCGCTTGTACTCGTCAAACCGGGCTTCGGAGATCGCCCAACGGTCTGTTTCGAGGGCGTGCACGAGCAGCCGTTCGGCGAAGATCTCGGGAGCCTCGCCCGCCGACTCAGCAGCCTCTCGCAGAAGGGCCGAGACATCACTGTGGAGCTTCAGGGTGATCGGTTCGTCAGCCATGCCCCCACACTAGCAGATTGCACCGCGGCTCGCCAGTCGCCCTTGACTTGTACTCAAAGCATCTGCCCGTCGTCGATGGTGATCATCGTGCCGGTGATAAAATGCGCGCGGCGGCCAGCGAGCATCAGCAGGGCTTCATCCAGCACATCCTCATCCATCAGGCGTCGGCGCGGGAAGCTCTTGATCTGCTTGGCGCCGCCCTCGGTCTGGAACCAGTCGCTGTTGATCTCGGTCTCGATGTAGCCCGGGCAGATGGCGTTGACGGCGATCCGGGGCCGCGCCCACTCGCGCGCCAGGCCCTTGGTCAGCGAAGCGCAGGCGGCCTTCGACGCGCAGTAGACGGTCAGGCCCGGCAACTGGTTGAAGGCGGCGATCGAGGCGATGTTGATGATCCGCGCGTCCCCGGCCTCGGCCACGCCGCTGGCGATCATCCGCTTGGCCGCTTCGACGGCGCCGAAATAGACGCCGCGCACATTGACGGCCATCGTCTGGTCGAAGACCGCCTCGGACATCTCCATGGCCATGCCCTCGCCGCCGACGCCGGCGTTGTTGACCATGATCGACATCGGACCAAGCGCCGCTTCGGCCTTGTCGAGCGCCGGACCAATATCGTCGGTGACGGCGACGTCCAGGGCGATGGCCACGGCCTTGCCGCCGCCGGCGTTGATCTCGTTGACCAGCAACTCCAGCCGGTCGGTGCGCCGCGCCATCACCGCCACCGCCGCGCCGGCGTCCGACAGCACCCGGGCGAATCGCGCGCCGAGCCCGCTCGAGGCCCCGGTCACTACGGCCACCCGGCCTGCCAGAGATTTGTCGCTCATCATCCTGCCCCCGTTCGAAATCCGCGTCACCGTTGCGCTATCCCCGGCGGCGGCCTCTGCTATGTTGCCTGCTCACGAATCCTGACGCAGCAATCAGCAGCCGACGGGGGCCGGCGGCGTCATGGGCGGGAGTTCGAGCGGGTTGTCAATTCAGGCCCGGATTTTGATCGTGGCGCGCGACGACGCGCTGGCCGGTCCGTTGGCCGAGGGGCTGGACCGACTCGGCTGGCGCACGATCACGGCGCGCGGCCCCTACGCGGCCATGGCGGCGCTGGGCGACCTGGCTATCGAGGCGGCCATCGTCGATGTCGCCAGCGGCGGCCAAGACGCGCTGCAGCTCGCCCGCCGGCTGAAAGCCGCCTGCGCCCCCCGTCGCCTGCCGGTGATCGCCATCGGAGACCCGGACCCGCAGCTGGACAGCTACGCCTTCGACCTGACGCTCGCGCCGCCGCTGCATCCGGCCCAGGCCGTGCTGCGGCTGGAGTCGCTCGTCCGGATGGCCGTGGCCGAGGAAGAGTTCGAGCTGCGGCTTGAGACTTTCGCCGAGCGCGGCCGCCGCCTCGACCTGCCCGAGCCCAATCCCGAACCCTATCGGGTGTTGGCCGTCGGCGAGCCGGCGCCGCAGTTCCTGGCGCTGAGCAACGCCCTGACTCGCGGCGGCGCGGATGTGGTCGGCGCCTTCACCGCCTTCACAGCCTTCGACTACCTGCATGAACGGGCCTTCGACTCGGTCGTGCTCTGGGCCGGCGACAACAGCGCCGAGGCCCTGTCGATCGCGGCGGGCATGCGACGCAACACTCGACTCTACCATATCCCCGCCCTGCTCTATCTGCGGGCCGAGAGCTATGTGACGACGTCCGAGGCCTTCCATCGCGGCGTGTCGGACGTCGCCTCGCCCGAGACGGCCGAGACCGAGACCGCCAAACGCGTGATCGAGCTGGCCCGCAGCTATCGCCGCCAGACCGCCATCCGCCGAGCCCTGGAGAAGGCGCGCAGCAGCGGTCTGATGGACGCGGCCACGGGCCTCTTCACCCGCGATCTGTTCGCCGGCCACCTGGTGCGGCTGGCCCAGGCTTCACGCGTGCGGAATCGGCCGATGAGCGTCTGCGTTCTGCGTGTCGCAGACCGGCCGGAGGTGGCCGCCGCCCGCGCCGGCGGCTGGCTGGACCGCGCCATTCCGCAGATCGGCTCGATGATCGGCCGCCTGGTGCGCGCCGAGGACACCGCCGCCCGCCTGGGCCCGGAGGTGTTCGCCCTGGCCCTGCCGGCCACGCCGCAGAGCGCCGGGCGCTCGGCCGCAGAGCGGATCGCCGCCGTCATCGCCTGCACCGCCTTCGAGTCCGGAGAGGGCAAGACGCCCTTCACCGTCGATTTCGATATCGGCGTCGCCCAGATCGAGCCCGGCGAGAACGCCGCCGTGGCGCTCGAACGCGCCGCCGCCCGCGCCCTGCAGCGTGAAGCGAGCTGACCCCGGAAGGAGCGCCCCATGCAGATCGACTTTATCGCCGACGTCGTCTGCCCCTGGTGCTATCTCGGCTGGCGCAGACTGCACAAAGCGCTGGCGATGCGGCCGGACATCGAGGCCAAGGTCGTCTGGCGACCCTACCAGCTCGACCCCAGCCTGCCCGAAGAAGGTGTCGACCGGAAAGCCTATATGGCCGCCAAGTTTCCGGACGCCGAGCGCCGGGGCGCGATCACCAAGGTGCTGGACGACAACGCGGCCGAGGACGGCATCACCTGGGACCTGACGGCGATCAAGGTCTCGCCCAATACCAACGCCGCCCACCGTCTGATCCGCTGGGCCCAGACCGCCGGATTTCAGGATGAGGTTCTGGAAGGCGTCCTGGCCGCCTACTTCAGCAAGGGCGAGGACATCGGTGATCCGGTCGTCCTAGCGGACATCGGCGCGGCCGCCGGCATGGACCGGCTGATCATCCTGAAGCTGCTGTCGGAAGGCGCCGACAAGGACACGATCACGCGCGAGCATCAAATGGCCCATGAGGCCGGCGTGTCCGGCGTGCCGTTCATGATCTTCGACGGCAAGGTCGCCGTCTCCGGCGCCGAGCCGGCGGACCGGCTGGTTCGAGCGATCGACAAGGCCGTGGAGCTGGCGGCATGACCCTCGACGATCCCCAGACCATTGGTCAATTGATCGGCGTGAGCGTCGCAGCCGCCTTCATCGGTTTCCGTTTCTTTCGGGCCCGCAAGGCGCGACCGTTGAAGCTGGAATGGCTGTGGGTCACGCCCGCCATCCTCTTGCTGCTCACCGGCGGTCTGATCTGGCAGATGCCCCCACACGGACCGGAGTGGCTGTGGCTCGCCCTGGCCTTCGCGATCGGCGGCGCCATCGGCTGGCAGCGCGGCCGGATGATGGCGATCACGGTCGATCCGGAGACCCACGACCTCAATCAGCAGGCGTCGCCCGCGGCGATGCTTTTCCTGCTCGGCCTCATCCTGGTGAAGATCTTCATGCGCAAAGGCCTCGCCGCCGAGGCGGGCGCCCTGCGCCTCTCCGCCGCCTTCGTCACCGATGTCTTCGTAGTCTTCGCGCTGGGGCTTCTGACGATCACACGCCTGGAGATGTTCCTCCGCGCCCGTCGACTGCTGAACGACGCCCGTTCGGCCGGCAAGGTCGTCCGCTAGCCGGACTTGCCCTGACGGCGGGTAACGGTGCTAGCCTCGCGGCAAAACGGGAGGACGACATGAAAGTCACGGGCGGATGCTACTGCGGCGCGCTGCGCTACGAGGCCGAGGGCGAGCCGATGATGCAGGCCCAGTGCCATTGCCGCGAGTGCCAGCACATCACCGGCGGCTCTCCGAACCTGTTCATGGCCATGCCGATCCCGGGCTTCAGGTACACCAAGGGCGAGCCGAAGCAGTTCTCCCGCAAGGACATTCCGAACCCCGTGACCCGCGAGTTCTGCGGCGAGTGCGGCAGCCACATCGTCACGCGCGCGCCCGGTTTCCCGGCCGTGATCCTGAAGGTCGGCTCGCTGGACGATCCGTCGGTGTTCGCGCCGCAGATGGCGATCTACACGGTCGACAAGCAGCCCTTCCACTGCATCCCCGAAGGCATCCCGCAGTTCGAGCGGCTTCCGGGCTAGACCTCTCCATGCCACCGCTCATCCCGGTGTATGCCGGGGTTACCCCTTCGCCAGCTTCGCCAGCTGGGTGAGGATCTTCTCGGCCGCGTCGAGGCGCGCCTTTGGGGTTTCCCACTCGCCCTTCACGACCACCTTCTCGTCCGGCCGGATCTTCCAGAGGATCTGGTTGGCGGCGATGAACTGCAGCAGCGCGCCCGGGTTGGCGAAGCTGTTGTCGCGGAAGGTCAGCACCGCGCCCTTGGGGCCGACGTCGATCTTGGCGACGTTGGTCTCGCGGCACAGGCCCTTGATGCCGACCACCTTCAGCAGGCTGTCGGTCTCGGGCGGCAGGGGTCCGAAGCGGTCGATCAGTTCGGCGGCGAGGGCCTCGCGGTCCTGCGCCTTCTCGGCCTCCGACAGCCGGCGGTACATCGACAGGCGCACGTTGAGGTCCGGGACGTAGTCCTCGGGGATCAGCACGGCGGCGCCGGTGTTGATCTGCGGCGACCAGCCCCGGTCGGCCAGCAGGGCCTCGGCGCCCTGGCGCTGGCGCAGCTCGGCGACCGCGTCCTCCAGCATCTGCTGGTACAGCTCGACGCCGATCTCCTTGATGTGGCCGCTCTGCTCGTCGCCGAGCAGGTTGCCGCCGCCGCGGATGTCGAGGTCGTGGCTGGCCAGCTGGAACCCTGCGCCCAGGTTGTCGAGTGACTGCAGCACCTTGAGTCGCTTCTCGGCCGACAGGGTAAGCTGCTTCTCGGCCGGCGTGGTCAGATAGGCGTAGGCGCGGGCCTTTGAGCGGCCGACACGGCCGCGGATCTGGTAAAGCTGGGCCAGACCGAACATGTCCGCCCGATGCACGATCAGGGTGTTGGCCGACGGGATATCCAATCCGCTTTCCACGATCGTCGTCGCCAGCAGCACGTCGTACTGCCCCTCGTAGAAGGCGGTCATCACCTCCTCGAGCTGGGTCGGGGCCATCTGTCCGTGGCCGACCACGTACTTCACCTCCGGAACCTGGGTCCGAAGGAACTGCTCCATGTCGGTCAGGTCCTTGATGCGCGGGACCACGAAGTAGATCTGGCCCCCGCGGTACTTCTCGCGCAGCAGCGCCTCGCGCAGGGTGACCGGGTCCCAGGGCGTGATGTAGGTGCGCACCGCCAAGCGATCGACCGGCGGGGTGGCGATGATCGACATCTCGCGGATGCCGCTCAGCGACATCTGCAGCGTCCGCGGGATCGGCGTCGCGGTCAGGGTCAGCATGTGCACGTCGGCGCGAAGCTCCTTGAGCTTCTCCTTGTGCTTGACCCCGAAGTGCTGCTCCTCGTCGACGATGACCAAGCCCAGGTCCTTGAAGCTGACCTGCTTGCTGAGCACCGCATGGGTGCCGACCACGATCTCGATTTCGCCGTTGGCCAGCCCCTCGCGGGTTTCGGCGGCTTCCTTGGCGGGCACCATGCGCGACAGGCGGCGAATCTTGACCGGCCATCCCTGGAAGCGCTCGGTGAAGGTCTTGTAGTGCTGGCGGGCCAGCAGCGTGGTCGGGCAGACCACGGCCACCTGCTTGCCGCTCATCGCCATCACGAAGGCGGCGCGCAGCGCGACCTCGGTCTTGCCGAAGCCGACGTCGCCGCAGATCAGCCGGTCCATGGGCTTGCCCGAGCCGAGATCCTCGAGCGCGTCCTGGATGGCGCTGAGCTGGTCGTCTGTCTCCTCGTAGGGGAAGCGAGCGCAGAACTCATCGAAGACGCCGGACGGCGGATCGGTCTCCTCGACCGACTTCAGCTGGCGGGCGGCGGCGATCTGGATCAGCCCCTCCGCCATCTGGCGCAGGCGTTCCTTCGCCTTCGCCTTGCGGCTCTGCCAGCCGGCCCCGCCCAGCTTGTCGAGCTGCACGTTCTCGCCGTCGGCGCCGTAGCGGGTCAGCAGGTCGATGTTCTCGACCGGCAGGTAGAGCTTCGCCTCGCCGCCGTAGAGCAGGTCCAGGCAGTCGTGCGGCGCGCCCTGGACGTCGAGCGTCTTCAGCCCCTCGTAACGGCCGATGCCGTGGTCGATGTGGACGACCAGATCGCCCGGGGTCAGAGCGCTGGCCTCGGCCAGGAAGTTGGCGGCGCGGCGCTTCTTGCGCGGCCGGGCCAGGCGGTCGCCGAGGATGTCGGTCTCTGAGATGACGGCCAGGTTTTCGGTCTCGAACCCGGCTTCGAGGGGCAGCACGACGCGCTGCGGCGTCTTGGGATCGTTGGCCTTGGCCGCCTGCCAATAGGGCGCGAACGGCACGCGCTTGAGACCATGGTCGGCCAGCATGGTCCCGAGGCGCTCGGACGAGCCCTCTGACCAGGAGGCGAACAGGACACGCTTCCCCTGCCCGGTCATCGCCTTGGCGTGCTCGGCCGTGGCCTCGAACAGGTTGACGCTGTCCTGGGCCCGTTCGGCCGCGAAGGTGCGGCCGAGCTTGGCGCCCATGTCGATGACGCCAGCGCCCTCCTTCTGGAACGGCGTGAACCAGCGGTTGGGCCGATCGGCGACCTTCAGCCCCCATTCGTCGGTCGACAGGTACAGCGCTTCCGGCGTCAGCGGCCGATAAGCGGCCTTGCGGTCGGCGCCGGCGCGGGCCTCGTAGGCGTCGGCGATCATCGCCGAACGCTCACCCTCGGCTTCCTGGACCAGGTGGTCGATCCCGACCAGGGCGTCGTCCGGGAGGTAGTCGAACAGGGTCTCCATCCGCTCGTAGAACAGCGGCAGCCAGTGCTCCATGCCTGCGCGGCGACCGCCTTCGCTGACCGCGGCGTAGAGGGCGTCCTCGCCCGGCGCGCCGAAGGCGGCGACGTAGCCTTTGCGGAAGCGGCTGATGGTCTCCGGATCGACCAGCGCCTCGGAGACCGGCAGCAGGTCGATCTCCTTGAGCTGCTTCGTCGAGCGCTGGGTCTCCGGATCGAAGGCGCGGATGCTCTCCAGGGTGTCGCCGAACAGGTCCAGCCGCACCGGCTCGTCGGCGGTGGGCGAGAAGACGTCGATGACGCCGCCGCGGATGGCGAACTCGCCGCGCTCGGACACCGTCGAGGCGCGGGCATAGCCGTTGACGGCGAAATAGCGCTCCAGATCGGCGATCTGGACCTCTTTGCCCGGACGGGTCGTGTAGCCGGCGCGGGCGACGACCTCGCGCGGCGGAACGCGCTGCAGGGCCGCGGGCGCGGCGGTGACCAGCAGCAGCGGCTTCTTGGGGTCCACGCCGCGGGCCAGCCGCGTCAGGGTCGCCATCCGCTGCGCCGCGACGCCGGCCGAGGGGCCGACCCGATCGTAAGGCAGGCAGTCCCAGGACGGCAGGTGCAGGATCTCGATCTCGGGCGCGAAGAATGACATAGCGCCGGCGAAGGCGCTGGCCCGCGTCCCGTCACGGGCGATGAACACTGTCAGGCCGCCGCGCGAGCGCGCGATGTCGGCCATCACCAGGGCGTCGAAGCCCTCCGGCGCGCCGGTCAGGTCCAGGCGGCCGTCATCGCGGGCGACGCGTTTCAGATCGTTGTGCGAGGGCCCGCCGCCGTCATCCGCCATGGCCCGGCGCTCCGGTCGAAGGATCAAACGCCTTCAACAAGGCCATGATCTCGTTGTCGAATTCCGGCGGCGTCGGCGCGCGACCCAGAAACCAGTCGTAGATGTCCTGATCGGCCTCGTCCATCAGCGCCTCGAGGGCGTCGAGCTGGGCCTCGCTGAAACGCGGGCAATAGAAGTCCGCGAACGGCCCCAGAAGGAGGTCCGCTTCCCGGAAGCCGCGTCGCCAGGCCCGCAGCCTGATCTTCTTGAGCCGTGTGTCGTCCATGCAGAGGGGGCGGATATAGAGGGGGTTGGCCGGGGGCGCCAGTGCGGTCGTGCGTGGTTCGCGACGCTCGCTTGAGGCTCGCTCCTCACCATGACGAACGGGGTGGGCCGTCCCCTGACTTCGTCATCCTGAGGAGCGATCCCTCAGGATCGCGTCGCGAAGGACGCAATGCCTCCGATCACGCTATGTTCCCCTCCATGCGGCCGGAGATTCTCTTCCCCCTGTTCTCGCCCGTCTCGACGCTGAAAGGCGTCGGGCCGAAGGTCGCGCCGCTGGTCGAGAAGCTGGCCGGTCCGCTGGTGCGGGATGTGCTGTTCCTGGGGCCGCAATCGCTGATCCACCGCACGCCGACGACCGTCGACAGCGTCATCGATGGCCAGGTCCACACCCTGATCGTCGACATCGAGCAGCACGCCAAGCCGCCGCGTATGGATGTGCCGTACAAGATCAGGGCGTTCGACGGCACGGCCTTCCTGACGCTGATCTGGTTCAAGGGCCACGGCGACCACCTGCTGCGCGCCCACCCGGTCGGCAGCCGTCGCGTGGTCAGCGGCAAAGTCGAGCGCTGGGGCGCCGAGATCCAGATGGCCCATCCCGACTGGATTCTGCCCGTCGAACGCGCCGCCGAGGTGCCGGAATGCGAGGCGGTCTATCCGGCCACCGCCGGTCTGCCCGCCCGCACGGTGCGCAAGCTGGTGCTGGAGGCGCTGACGCGGGCCCCCGATCTGCCGGAGTGGCAGGACCCGGCCTGGATGACCCGCGAAGGCTTCACCGGTTGGCGCGCGGCGTTGGAGGCGTTCCACGACCCGAAGACCGAGGCCGACCTTTCGCCGCTGTCGCCCGCCCGGCGGCGGCTGGCCTTCGACGAGCTTCTGGCCCACCAGCTGGCGCTGGCTCAGCACAAGGCGGCCCGACGCTCGCACCCGGGCGTCGTCATCCCGGCGGGCCAGATGGCCGGACGGATCGAGGCCGCCCTGCCCTGGAGGCTGACCGGCGCCCAGATCCGGGCGCTCAGCGAGGTGCGCGGCGACCTGCAGTCGGGCGAGCGGATGAGCCGGCTGCTGCACGGCGACGTCGGCGCGGGCAAGACCATCGTCGCCATGCTGGCCATCGCCGACGCGGCGGAGGCGCATCTGCAGTCGGCCCTGATGGCGCCGACCGAGATCCTCGCCCGCCAGCACTACGAGACCATCGCGGGGCCGCTGGAGGCCCAGGGCCTGCGCGTGCTGCTGCTGACCGGACGCGACAAGGGCGGGGTGCGGGCCGAGAAGCTGATGGCGCTGATGGACGGAACGGCGCAGGTCGCCGTCGGCACCCATGCCCTGTTCCAGGACGAGGTGAAGTTCCGCGACCTCGGCCTGACCATCATCGACGAGCAGCACCGCTTCGGGGTCAACGAGCGCAAGCGGCTGCAGGCCAAGGGCGAGCGCGCCCACCTGCTGGCCATGTCGGCGACCCCGATCCCGCGGACGCTGGAGCTGACCGTGTTCGGCGACCTCGACGTCAGCCGCATCGACGAGAAGCCGCCCGGACGCGCGCCGGTGGCGACGCGGGCCGTCCCCTCCCCGCGCATGGGCGAGATCGTCGCCCGGCTGAAGGAGGCCATCGCCGGCGGGGCCCAGGCCTTCTGGATCTGCCCGATGGTCAACGAAAGCGAGATCACCGACCTGGCCGCCGCCGAGAAGCGGGCGCTGACCCTGCGCAAGGCGATGGGGATCGAGGTCGGCCTCGTCCACGGCCAGATGCCGCCGGCCGAGAAGGACGCCGCCATGGCCGACTTCGCCGATGGCCGATTGCCCTTGCTGGTCGCGACCACCGTGGTCGAAGTCGGGGTCAATGTGCCCAACGCCACCATCATGGTCATCGAGCAGGCCGAGCGCTTCGGCCTGGCCCAGCTGCACCAGCTGCGCGGCCGGGTGGGGCGCGGGCGGCGGGAGAGCGCCTGCGTGCTGCTCTACGATCCGCCGCTGTCGGACATCGCCCAACAGCGGCTGGACATCCTGCGCCGCACCGACGACGGCTTCGTCATCGCCGAGAAGGACCTGGAGCTGCGCGGCGGCGGCGACCCGCTCGGCCTTAGACAGAGCGGGTTTCCGGCCTACAGGCTGGCCGACCCGGTCGCCCATCGGGGCATGATCGCCGCGGCCGCCGACGACGCCCGCCTGATCCTCGCGCGCGATCCTCAGCTGACCTCCCACAGGGGTCAGGCAGTACGGGTGCTGCAGGAACTGTTCGACTGGAAGCCGTCGGGTTTGACTGACGCGGGGTGAGGGTCCTCAATCGAGTCCCATGAGCGATCTGGAAACCGCCCTCAACGCCATCGCCCCGCAGCTTGGCGGCACGTCCATCACCGGCCTACGCCGGCTATCCGGCGGCGCCAGCCAGGAGACCTGGGCTTTCTCGCTCGACACCGGCCAGGCGCTCATCCTGCGCCGCAAACCGCAAGGCGCCGTGTCGACGACCGGCACGGCCAACCCGCTGGCCACGGAAGCCGCCGTGATCAAGGCGGCGGCGAAGCTCGGCGCCGCCGTGCCTGAGGTGCTCCACGTCAGCGAGCCGGGCAGCGACATCGGCGAGGCCTACGTCATGGTGGCCGTCGAGGGCGAGACGCTGGGCAAGCGCATCGCCCAGGGCGAGGCCTTCGCCGCGGTCCGCCCGCAGCTGGCGCGCCAGTGCGGCGAGGCGCTGGCGAAGATCCACGCCGTGCCGCTCGAAGGCCTGCCTGATCTGGCGCGGTCGAGCGCGTTGGACGAGCTGGACAAGTACGAGACCGTGTACCGGACGCTCGGCGCCAAGCGGCCGATCCTTGAGGCTGCGTTCCGCCATCTTCGGGACCGCGCGCCGACGCTGGACCGGCCGGTGCTGTTGCATGGCGATTTCCGTAATGGAAACATCATGTTCCACCCCGAAGCTGGCGTCGCGGCCATCCTGGATTGGGAATTGGTCCACATCGGGGACCCGGCCGAGGACATGGGCTGGATCTGCACGGCCTCCTGGCGGTTCGGCGGCGCAAAGCCGGTCGGCGGCTTCGGCGACTATCAGGACATGCTCGACGGCTACGAGGCCGCCGGCGGGACTCCGATCTCGCTCGACCGGGTCCTCTACTGGCAGATGCTCGGCTCTCTGAAGTGGGGCGTGATGTGCGAAGGCATGTACGCCTCCTACGCCAACGGCTCGGACACCTCGGTCGAACGCCCGATGATCGGCCGCCGCACGTCCGAATGCGAGATCGACCTCATGGCCCTGCTGGAGGCCGCGCGATGATCACCCATCCCACCTCGTCCGAGCTGATCGAAGCCGTGATACGCTTCATCGAGGAGCGCGCCGCGCCTCAGCTGAAGGACCGCGACGCCTTCCTGGCCCGCGTCGCCGTCAACGCGTTGAACACGGTCCGCCGCGAGATCGAGCACGGTCCCAGGGCCGAGGCCGAGGCCGTCGCCCGCCTGACCGCCATCCTCGGCCATCCCGGCGACTTCGCCACGCTCAATGCGGAGCTCTGCGAAGGCATCGAGAGCGGCGCGATCGACGCCTTCGACCCGGCGGTGATGGCGCACATGAAGGCCTCGATCATCGACCAGGTGCGGATCGACCAGCCGAACTACGCCGGGCTCCGCACCCTGGCGGGTTGAGGGCCTCAGTCGATCCGGTTGATCGGCGAGCCCTTCACCGCGATCGACGTCTCGATTGGCGGCGCGGCGACGCCATAGGCCTGCCGGCCGAGCAAGGTCGAGACCCGCGCCTGGGCGTCGGCCTCGATATCCAGGTAGAACAGATTGTAGGGCGGAACCTTCAGCCGGTCGGCCCACCCGCGGGCCAGTCGGAAGACCTTCGACTTCGGCCTGTCGACCTGCAGCACGCCATCGACGCAGCGGGCGCCGACCTGGCGCTGAAGAAAGGCCGGGCGCTCCTTCCAGCCGAAACCCGTGGCGACCGCTGCGCCGAGATTGTCGCGTATCGGCGCTGGGGCGTTGCTCCGGGCGCCGAGCAGCGGATTGACGCAGAGCGCCGGTCGGCCGTCGAGCTCGACCAGTTGACCCTGGTCGTTCCAGACCAAGGCGCGATCGAGCGTCTCCTTGGGACCGGCCTCCCGCGGGGTCACCCAGGCGACGAGGCAGCGGGCCTGTGACCGCATCCAGCAGGCCGGGACCGGCGCGCCCTCGCCATAGCGGTCCGCCGGGACGACGGTCTCAATGAGGTAGACCCCCGCCAGGCGGGCCCGCAGGTCGCCGTCGGGCGCGATCTCCTCACGCAGAAGCCGCTCGGCCAGCAGGCCGCCCTGCTCGACCCCGACCAGAACCAGGGGCCGGCCTGTGTCGTGGCGGGCCTTCCAGGCGCGGAAGGCGGCCTGGACATCACCGTAGGCGAAGCGCCGCGCCCGACGGGCGTCCTCGCGCAGCGTGAGCTGCGAATAGAGGCTGGCCTGGCGGTAGTTGGGCGCGAACACCCGCCCGACCCGCGCGAACGGCCCGGCGTAGTTGGGCAACATCACGCGCTGCAGCAGGCGTTGGGCGTCCTGGTCACGGAAGGGCGCGTTCCAGTGCTCGCCGCCGTCGTAGGTCGTCGGCGCCACGAAGAAGACGTCGGCCGGCAGGGTCGCGCCCGGCCGAGACTCGATCGGCAGCGCCCAGGCCCGCGCCTCGGCGTAGTCGGGCGCGCGCGGCGGCTTGTAGGTCTGGAACGGGACCCGGGGATCGAGGGTGGTGCGAATGATGTCGACGCGCAGCACCCAGGCGGCCAAGGCCAGGACGGCGATCGTCCCGACCGCGCCCAGGAAGATCCAGCGCTTGAAGCCCTTCAACCCCCACATGGCACGAGGATTACACGAGCGATGCGACGCGCGAAACGCCTAGCGATACGGATCGCTGGTGTTCAGGTATTTGCCGACGTACTCGACGATGCCGTCCTCGAGCGGGGTCATCTGGCCCGGATAGCCGGCCTCGCGCAGGCGATCCATGTTGGCCTGGGTGAAGTACTGGTACTTGTCGCGGATGGCTGGTGGCATCGGGGTGTACTCGATGTCCGGCGTCTTGCCGGCCGCCTTGAACACGGCCTCCGCCATGTCCTTGAACGACCGCGCCCTGCCTGATCCGAGATTGTAGACGCCGTTCACGGAGGGCGTCTCATGCAGCCACTGCACGACATCGGCGACGTCCCGCACATAGACGAAATCCCGCAGCTGGCCGCCATCCTCGTAGTCCGGGTGGTGTGACTTGAAGAGCTGCACCGTGTGACCCGACTTCACCTTTGGCCAGATCTGCGAGGCGACCGACTTCATCGACGCCTTGTGCTCCTCGTTGGGGCCGTAGACGTTGAAAAACTTCAGGCCCGTCCACTGCGGCGGGGCGTAGTCGCGGGCGGCCTGCCGGGCGGCGAAGATGTCGAACAGCGCCTTGGACCAGCCGTAGGTGTTCAGGGGCCGCAGCGCCTTGAGGCTCTCCACGTCGTCCCTGTCGTCGAAACCCGTCGAGCCGTCGCCGTAGGTCGCCGCCGACGACGCGTAGATGAACCGGCGCTGGCGGTCCGTGCACCAGCGAAACAGGTCGCGGGACAGGCAGAAATTCGTCTGCACGATCTTGTCGGCGTCCGGCTCGGTCGTGGAGCTGATGGCGCCCATGTGGACGACCATCTGCACGTCCTGCCAGCGCTTCTCAAGCCACTCGAACATCTCTTCGGGCGGCACGAAGTCGCCGATCGGGTGCTTGGCCAGGTTCCTCCACTTGCCGAGCTCGGCGGTCTCCAGCCAGTCGCAGACGACCAGGTCCAACGCCGGATCCTCGGCCAGCTTGGCGACGATGTTGGAGCCGATGAAGCCGGCCCCGCCGGTGACGAAAACGATGCGGCGGGTCATGAACTCAGGCCTTCTCGGTGATGCGGGCAATGGCGGCGGAGGTCGAGTAGCCCTCGATGATGGGCGCGAGCCGGACCTCGCCGCCCCAGGACTGGACCAGTTCATGGCCGACCACGCCCTCGACGGTGTAGTCGGCCCCCTTGATGAGCACGTCGGGCCGGGCCGCCTTGATCAGCTCGATCGGCGTGTCCTCGTCGAATGGCGCGACCAGGTCGACGTGGGCCAGGCCGGCGAGCACCAGGGCGCGGGACTCCAGGTCGTTGACCGGCCGCCCCTCCCCTTTGAGCGCCCGCACCGAGCGGTCGCTGTTGACGCCGACAATCAGGCGGTCGCACCAGGCGCGGGACTGCGCCAGGTAGGCGACGTGACCCTTGTGCAGGATGTCGAAGCAGCCGTTGGTGAAACCGACCTTCAGCCCGGCGTCGCGCCAGGCCTGGGCCTTGGCCGCCACCTGCGACGGCGTGGCCAGCTTGGCCTCGGCCGGCGCCATGTGGGCGGCGATCTCCGCCTCGATCAGTTCCTGCGGCGAGACCACCGCCGTGCCGGCCTTGCCGACCGCGACGCCGCTGGCCAACAGGGCGAACTCCACCGCGACCCCGGGCTCGGCCCCCGCGGCCAGCGCCAGGCCCAGCGCCGCCAGCGCCGTGTCTCCGGCCCCGGAGACGTCGAACACCTCGCGCGGGCTGCCCGGGAAATGGCGCACGGGCTTGCCGCGCACGCCCAGGCTCATGCCCTTGGCGGCGCGGGTGACCAGCACCGCCTTGGCGCGCGACAGATCCAGCGCCCGGGCCAGCGCGGCCTCGACCTCTTCGTCGGTCGAGGTGGGCAGCTCGGTGGCGGCGGCCAGTTCGGCGGCGTTCGGCTTCACGAAGTCGGCGGCGCCGTAGCGGGCGAAGCTGCGGGCCTTTGAGTCGACGATGAGGACGGAACCGGACGACCGCGCCGCCTCAAGGCAGGCCTCGATGACGGCCTGCGAGACCGCGCCCTTGCCATAGTCGCTGAGCAGGATGGCGCCGGCGTCGGCCACCGCGTGGCGTACGGCGTTCAGGAGCTTGGCCTCGGCCTCCTTGCCCACCGGCCGGACATCCTCGCTGTCGACGCGCAGAAGCTGCTGGCCGGCGGCGACGTAGCGGGTCTTGACGGTGGTCGGACGGCCACGCTCGGGGACCAGATGCCCCTCCATGCGCGCATCGGCGCCGATCATGCCGAGCGCCTCGTTGGCGGCGGCGTCATCGCCGATGATCCCGGCCAGCGCGGCTGTCCCGCCCAGCGAAGCGACGTTTCGCGCCACGTTGCCGGCCGCGCCCAGCATGGCGATCTCGCGCGCGCGGTTCAGCACCGGGATCGGCGCCTCGGGCGAAGTGCGCGTGACCTCGCCGTAGACGAAGCGGTCCAGCATGACGTCGCCGACACAGGCCACCCGGGCGCCGGTCACGGTGGTCAGCAGGGACTGAAGCGAAGCGAGGTCCATGAGTGGCAGGGTGTGGGCTTTGACGTGGGGGCGGTCAAGCGGGTCCGCGATGCGGGGTTCGAGACGCGATCCTCAGGGATCGCTACTCACCATGACGAAGCCAACTGAAGCCTGCCCACCTTCGTCATCCTGAGGAGCGAGCCTCAAGCGAGCGTCTCGAAGGACGCACCAAAGTTGGCTAGACGAAGACAGATGACTCAAGCCCCCGCCATCGTCTGGTTCCGTCAGGACCTGCGTCTGACCGACAATCCCGCCCTGTCCGAGGCGGCGGCGAGCGGACGCCCGCTCATCCCGCTCTATGTTCTGGATGAGACCGCGCGCCCCCTCGGCGGCGCAAGTCGGTGGTGGCTGGAACGCTCCCTGAAGGCGCTCGACGATGGTCTCCGCGAGCGGGGGCTTAGGCTGATCCTGCGCCGGGGCGACCCGGCCCTGCAGATCGGCGAGATCATCGCCAGGACCGGCGCCGAGGCCGTCTACTGGAATCGGCTTTACGACAGGCATTCGGTCGCGCGGGACAGCGCCCTGAAGTCGGATCTCAAGGCCGACGGCGTCGACGCCGTGTCCTGCAACGGCGGCCTGCTGGTCGAGCCGTGGGAGGTGAAGACCGGCGCGGGCGAGCCCTACAAGGTGTTCACGCCCTACTGGCGGGCGGCGCGCGCGCGCATCGAGGACGTACCGGCGCGCCGGCTCGCGCAGGACCTTCCCCCGCCGAAGACCTGGCCGGACAGCGACAATCTCGCCGACTGGGGGCTCTATGAGGGCCGACCGAATTGGGCGGCCGGGTTCACCGACTGGACGCCCGGCGAGGCCGGCGCCGGGGCGGCCCTGACCCGTTTCCTGAACGGCCCCGTCGCCGACTACGCCGACGCGCGCGACCGGCCGGACATCGAGGGAACCTCGCGCCTTTCCCCCCACCTGCATTTCGGCGAGATCGGTCCGCGCCAGGTCCAGCGCGCGGTCATGGCGAGCGCGGCGCCGCGCGCGCAGGTCGACAAGTTCCTCGCCGAACTCGGCTGGCGGGAGTTCAACCACCATCTGCTGTTCCACTGGCCCGACCTGCCGACCGACAACTTCAAGCCGGACTTCGACCGCTTCGAATGGCGGCAGGATGCGGTCGGGCTGCGGGCCTGGCAGCGCGGTCTGACCGGCTATCCGATTGTTGACGCGGGCATGCGCGAGCTGTGGACCACCGGCTACATGCACAACCGCGTGCGGATGATCGTCGGCTCGTTCCTGATCAAGGATCTGCTGATCAACTGGCGCAAGGGCGAGGCCTGGTTCTGGGACACCCTGGTGGACGCCGACATCGCCCAGAACGCCGCCAACTGGCAGTGGGTGGCCGGCAGCGGCGCCGACGCCTCGCCCTGGTTCCGCATCTTCAACCCGGTCACCCAGGGCGAGAAGTTTGATCCGAAGGGGGCCTATGTCCGCCGCTGGGTTCCCGAGCTGAAGCGGCTGCCGGACGCGGTCATTCACCAGCCCTGGACCGCCCCTCGCGAGCGGCTGGCGGCGGCCGGCGTGGTGCTGGGCAAGACCTATCCCGCGCCGATCGTTGATCACGGCAAGGCCCGGCAGCGGGCCCTCGACGGCTATCGCGCGGTCAAGGGCGACCAGGATTCCGCGGCTCTCAACTGACGCCGGCGCCTGTTCGTGAACGGGCGTTACGGCGCTCCATACTCGCGCGACGGGAAAAAAGGATGTTAGGCTCCCTCTACGGAAGGGAGCGCCGATGACGACCACGGACCTGACCCCCGCCTCGACCGGTCCCGGCTGGGACATTCCCGCGCTGCGCGCCTCGCCGGCGATCTTTCGCACCTGCATTCGGGTCTGCGCCGAAAACTGGCGCTTCGGCTCGATCGTCTGGGTGCTGCCGAGCGGCGAGGAGATCCGCTGCAGCGGTCCAGACTCCGGCCCCGACGCCCGGATCAGGGTCAAGGACTACCGCTTCATCAAGCGCTGCTTCTCGGCCGGCGCGATCGGCTTCGCCGAGGGCTATATGGCCGACGAATGGGAGACGCCGGATCTGGCGGCGCTGCTGACCGGGTTCGCGATGAACTTCGATCGCCTGCAGACCCTGGTCGAGGGCAACCCGATCGTGCGGGCGGTCAATTTCGTGATGCACATGCTGCACCGGAACGACCGCTCCGGCAGCCGCAAGAACATCCACGCCCACTACGACCTGGGAAACCACTTCTATTCGAAGTGGCTGGACCGGACGATGACCTACAGCTCGGCCGTCTACGAAAAGACCGGCGAGCCGCTGGATCTGGCTCAGCAACACAAGTACGCCGCCCTCGCCCGCTCCATGGGTCTGGAAACCGGCCAGAGCGTGCTGGAAATCGGCTGCGGCTGGGGCGGCTTCGCCGAGTTCGCGGCGAAGGAAATCGGCGCGAAGGTCACCGGCATCACCATCAGTCAGGAGCAATACGACTTCGCGCGGAAACGCCTGTTCGAGCAGGGCCTTGCGGAGAAGACCGACATCCGGCTGGTCGACTACCGCGACGTCGACGGCCAGTTCGACCGCGTCGCCTCCATCGAGATGTTCGAGGCGGTCGGCGAGGAATACTGGCCGACCTATTTCGGCAAGATCCGCGACGTCCTCTCGCCCGGCGGCCGCGCCGGCCTGCAGATCATCACCATCCGGGACGAACTGTTCGGCGTCTATCGGCGGCGGGCCGACTTCATCCAGAAGTACATCTTCCCGGGCGGCATGCTGCCCAGCGAGACGCGGCTGAGGCAGGAGACCGGGAAGGCGGGCCTGGGCTGGCAGTCGGTGATGCGCTTCGGCCAGGACTATGCTGAGACCCTGTCCGAATGGATGGAGCGTTTCGACGCCGCCTGGGACGACATTCGCAAGCAGGGCTTCGACGACCGCTTCCGGCGCATGTGGCGGTACTATCTCGCCTATTGCGAAGCGGGCTTCCGGACGGGGCGGACGGACGTGGTGCAGGTGGGCCTGAGCAAGAGCTAGATTGCTCCTTCTTCTTGGGAGAGGAAGGACGCCCTATCAGAAAAACTGCGCTTGCCTGTCAGCCGCTGCACACGATCTACAGGGCGCTGGCTCACCAGAAGAAGCGCTCCATGACCGCCGCCTCAAGCGTTCTCGACCTGATCGGGAACACGCCCCTGATCCGCCTGAAGGCCGCCAGCGAGGCGACGGGCTGCGAGATTCTCGGCAAGGCCGAGTTCCTCAATCCCGGCCAGTCGGTCAAGGACCGCGCCGCCCTGTGGATCATCCGCGACGCCGAGGCCGGGGGCCTGCTGCGCCCAGGCGGCCGCATCGTCGAGGGCACGGCCGGCAACACCGGCATCGGCCTGGCCATGGTCGCCTCGGCGCTGGGCTACCGGACCACGATCGTCATCCCGCGCACCCAGAGCCAGGAGAAGAAGGACGCCATCCGACTGGCCGGCGCTGAGCTGGTCGAGGTCGACGCCGTCCCCTACTCCAATCCCGACAACTATGTCCGCTATTCCGGCCGCCTGGCAGAAGAGCTGGCCAGGACCGATCCGAACGGGGCGATCTGGGCCAACCAGTTCGACAATATCGCCAACCGCCAGGCCCACATCGACAGCACCGGTCCGGAGATCTGGGACCAGACCGGCGGCAAGGTCGACGGTTTCATCTGCGCCGTGGGGTCGGGGGGCACCCTGGCCGGCGTCGCCGCGGCGCTGCGCGCGCGGAACCCCGAGGTGAAGATCGGCCTCGCCGACCCCCATGGCGCGGCGCTCTATCACTACTACGCTCACGGCGAGCTGAAGGCCGAAGGCTCATCGATCAGCGAAGGCATCGGCCAGGGCCGGATCACGGCCAATCTCGACGGCCTGACGGTTGATCACCCCTTCCAGGTGTCCGACGAGGAGATGCTGACGACCATTTTCGAGCTGGCGGAACACGAGGGCCTGGTGCTCGGCGGGTCGTCCGGGGTCAACGTCGCCGGCGCGGTGAAGCTGGCGCGCGAATTGGGGCCCGGCCACACCATCGTGACCATTCTCTGCGACTATGGTTCGCGCTATCAGTCGAAGCTCTTCAATCCGGCGTTCCTGAAGGAACGCGGCCTCCCCGTTCCGGGCTGGCTAGCAGGGGAATAGAACTGATGGCCGATCCGCTCGTCTCCACCGCCTGGCTGGCTGACCACCTGGGCGCCCCGGACGTACGGATCGTCGACGCCAGCTGGTACTTCCCGCAAGAGGGCAAGAACCCGCTTGAGCAGTTCAAGCTCGCGCATATTCCGGGCGCGGTGTTCTTCGACATCGACGAGATCGCCGACGACGGGACGAACCTGCCGCACATGCTGCCCAGCCCCGTGAAGTTCGCCTCGCGGGTGCGCAAGCTGGGCCTGGGCGACGGCTCGCGCATGGTGATCTACGACCAGCTGGGCCTGCGCTCGGCCGCCCGCGTCTGGTGGACCTTCCGCGCCATGGGCCATGAAGACGTCGTCGTGCTCGACGGCGGCCTGCCCAAATGGATCGCCGAGGGACGGCCGATCGACGATGGGCCGCCGCAGCCCAGGGAACGCCACTTCACGGTCCGCTACAGCTCTGACCTGGTCCGCGACCTGGGCCAGGTGAAGCGCGCCCTCGCTTCGGGCAAGGAGCAGCTGCTGGACGCCCGTCCCGCCGGCCGCTTCTCGGGCGACCAGCCCGAACCTCGCGAAGGCCTGCGCAGCGGCCACATGCCGGGCGCCTTCAACGTCCCGGCCTCCGAGGTTCTGGCTCCGGACGGCACCCTCAAAACCGCCGAGCAGCTGCTCGCGGTGTTCGAGGCCTCCGGCGTCGACCTGAATCGACCGATCATCACCACCTGCGGCTCCGGCATCACCGCCGGCATCCTGTCGCTGGCCCTCGCGCGCATCGGCAAGGACCGCGCGCCCGTCTACGACGGCTCCTGGGCCGAGTGGGGCGGACGCGACGACACCGAGGTCGTGACGGGAGCGGCCTGAGCCGCGCTGAGCCGATGGACGAGAAAACCCGCCTGATCCACGCCGGCGCAGGGCGCGTGCCGGAAGCCCGGACCGTCGGACCGGCGATCCAGCGCGGGTCGACCGTGCTGCTGCCCGACGCCAAGGCCCTCTACGACGGCACGCTCGGCTATGGCCGCGGCGGGTTGAACGCCCAGTTCGCGCTCTGCGAGGCCCTTTGCGAGCTTGAGGGCGCCAAGGCCGTGCAGGTCTTCCCCTCCGGCCTGGCGGCGATCACGGCGGCCCTCACGGCTGTCCTGAAGGCCGGCGACCATCTGCTGGTCGTCGACACCGTCTACAAGCCCGTCCGCGTCTTCTGCGACAGCGTCCTGACCCGCTTCGGCGTCGGGGTCGACTACTACGACGCCCGTCTGGACGCCGAGGGCGTGCTGGCGCTGGCGAAGCCGAACACCCGGCTGATTCTGCTCGAATCGCCGGGCTCGCTGAGCTTTGAGATCCAAGATGTGCCCGGCATCGCCGCCGCCGCGCGCGAGCGAGGCGTCCTGACCCTGATGGACAACACCTGGGCCGCGGGCCTGCTGTTCAAGCCGCTGGCGGCCGGGGTCGACATCAGCATCCAGGCCCTAACCAAGTACGTCTGCGGCCATTCCGACGTGTTCATGGGCTCGGTAGCGGTCGTTGATCCGGCGCTGGCCACGGCGATGCAGGACGCCGTCCACCATCATGGCTGGGCGGTGACCGGCGACGACGCTTACCAGGCCTTGCGCGGACTGCGCACCCTCGCCACCCGACTGGCGCGGCACGGCGAGAGCGGCCTGGCGGTGGCGCGCTGGCTGCAGGCCCAGCCCGAGGTGCTGCGGGTCATCCACCCCGCCCTGCCCGGCGACGACGGCCATGACCTGTGGAGCCGGGACTTCAGCGGCGCTTGCGGCCTGTTCGCCTTCGTACTCAGGCCGACGTCGCGGGCGGCGGTGGAAGCCTTCCTCGATACGCTGAAGCTGTTCGGGCTCGGCTTTTCCTGGGGCGGCTTCGAGAGCCTGGCCATCAACTGTGACCCGCAGTTCCAGCGCCGCACCGTCGCCGTCGACTACGGCGGTCCGGTCGTTCGGCTGCACATCGGTCTGGAAAGCCCGGACGATCTCATCGCGGACCTGCGGGCCGGTCTCGACGCCTCGGCGGCGGTCTGAAGGCTGGCGACCCCAGCAGGACTCGAACCTGCAACCGTCCGCTTAGAAGGCGGATGCTCTATCCGGTTGAGCTATGGGGTCTTTGATCCTGCTTTAGCGGCGTTTGGGCCCTGGGGACATGCACTTCAGTGCGTGTCCCCCGCAGCTGTTCGGGACACGCCCTGAACGTGAAGGTCCCGGCGCCTAGTGCGTCCAGGGCTGCCTGCGGCCGGCGGCGAAATTGTCGGCGTAGGCCTTGATGATCTTCTTCGGCTCCTTCGGCTCGAAGATCTGAAAGGCGATGCCGTGCTTCTGGGCGTAGGCGACGGCCTCCTCGCGGCTATCGAAGCTGAGGCGGACCTGGCCGTTCATGTCGGTCGACTGGGTCCAGCCGGTCAGAGGATCGACGCGCTTGGCGGCGGCCGGCTCGAACTCGAGCAGCCAGTCCCGGGTCTTGGCCTTGCCGGACTGCATGGCGGTCTTGGCCGGACGGTAGATGCGCGCGAGCATGCGATGCCTCTTCGATCGATCTCTTCCGTGGTCGGGGCGAGAGGATTCGAACCTCCGACCCTCTGGTCCCAAACCAGATGCGCTACCAGGCTGCGCCACACCCCGCTTCACGGAAGCGCCGTCTTTGCCAGAACAGGCGCTGCGCCGCAATGAAGCGGAGACTTTACTCCTCGCCATCTCGCAACAGCGCATCCAGCTCTTCCGGCGCCATGCGTTTGACCCGCTCTTCAAGCTTGCGGTCATAGTCACGGTCATTGGGCTCTTGGCGCTTCTGCGCCTTTCGGGCGTACTGCCTCACAAACAGACCAAGCTCAGCGGCGACCCTCGCTCGATGTTCGCGGAGTTTCGCCAAGAGCTACTCCGCCTTCCTGTGCATCGGCTTGAACACGCCCGAGCCGCGCAGGACGTCCTTGTCGCCGATGAAGATGCGGCCCTCGGCGAAGACCAGGTCCTTCGTCTGGCGGGTCGCCCTGCCCTCACCATAGACCCACTCGCCCTTGCGGGCCATCGACAGGAAGTCGAGCGACAGGTGCACCGTCACCGACATGCCGCCCGTGACACGGCCGACCGCGCCGGCCACGACGCCGTCGAAGAAGGTCGACAGCATGCCGCCGTGGACGATGCCCATGCTGTTGCAGTGGCGCGGCAGCACGAAGAAGGCGTGCGTCAGGCCGCCGTCCGCGTTGCGCCGGTGGAACATCGGTCCGTTGTGGGTGGTATAGGGGCCACGGCTGGAGGGGACGAAGCCTTCCGGCGGGGCCGGAATCTCACCGACGCTCACCCGCCGAACATCCGGTGGTGGACACGATCGCCGACATTGATGCCCTGCTCGGCCGCCTTGCCGGCGTAGATCTCCAGCACCCCCAGCGCCGGCGCGCCCGAGGGAAGCGGTCTGTCGTCGAACGGCCGGCCCTGGACGATCGAGACGATCCTGCCGTCGGCGCCGATGTAGATGATGTCGAGCGGCATGTAGGTATTGTGCATCCAGAACGACTGCGGCTTCGCACGCTCGAAGATGAACAGCATCCCGTGACCGTCCGGCATGGCCGTCCGGTACATCAATCCATGCTGGCGCTCGACCTCGTCATCGGCGATCTCGACGCGATAGTCGACGCGGCCGCCGGCGGTCTCGATCCAGAGCGGCTCGGTGACGAAGGTCGGCGAGGTTTCGTGGGGCTTGTTGATGTCGACTGGCGACGAGCCGCCGCCAACGGCGGCCTCGCCCGCGCCACAGGCGCTGGCGCCCAGCCCGGCGCCAAGCAGAACGGCCGCCAGGATCAGCGACCGGCGGGCGTTACGCGTCATCCAATTCAAGGAACCACTCCGGATACGACCCGGCGCCCTCAGGACGCCGAGATTTCGGCCACCACAAGACCCTTGGGCCCCTCAGCGAAGCGCACCATGACGCCGTCTCCGGGCTGCAGATCCTCAAGGCCGCTGCGACGCAGGGTCTCGATGTGGACGAAGATATCGCCGGGTTCGGCGTCGCGCACCACGAAACCGTAGCCCTTGGTGCGGTTGAACCACTTCACGGTGCAGTGCTCGAGCGGACCGTCGGCCCGCGGCGGCTGAGGTCGACGCGGGGCGTCCTGGCGACCGCCGCCAAAGCGGTCGCGATCCCGCGCAAAACCGCGCCCGGACTCTTCGAACCGCCGGGGCGTCCTCTCCATCGGCGGCGGGGCGGCGCTTTCGTCGAGGTCGACGACCTCCGACACCTGCCAGCCCTTCGGGCGACGCACGACATCGCAGACAATGGCGGATCCTTCGAGCGCCGACTCGCGTCCAGACGTCCGCAGGGACGTGATGTGGAGGAGGACATCCTTCAGTCCAGTTTGCGCGGGATCGTCCGGGACAATGAAGCCGTAGCCCTTTCCCGCGTCGAACCACTTCACGCGACCCGCGATGCGCACGGCCTCCTCGTGCGCCTCCGGTCCCTCGAATTCGAAACCTGACATTCGCCCCTCTACCCCGTCCCAAGTCCACGTTGGACGAGCACTCAATTATAACACTGTTCTCGCAGGAGGAGAGGCGTCAAGCCGACAATTCGCGTGAGGAATGACGTCAGCCTCGTTCCGCGACGATAGGTCGCGGTACGGACGGTTGTATTCTTTGGGGAGGGAAAGCCTCGCGATGGCACGCCCTAGGGGAATCGAACCCCTCTTACCAGATTGAAAATCTGGGGTCCTAACCGATAGACGAAGGGCGCCCGGTCGCGAGGAAGCGGCTGTATATTCGCGTCGCCCGGCCCGCGCAACCCCCTCCGAAGAGAGTTTTCGGACCTTTTTTCAGCCCGTCGCCATCCGCGGATCGGCGGCGTCATCGATCTCCAGTTCGACGCTTTCACGGCCCTGCCAGTCGTCCGGCTTCAGGCGGCCGACGACATGCAGCGACGCGCC
This sequence comes from uncultured Caulobacter sp., assembly GCA_937925635.1. Taxonomy (GTDB): domain Bacteria; phylum Pseudomonadota; class Alphaproteobacteria; order Caulobacterales; family Caulobacteraceae; genus Caulobacter. The sequence goes on along the minus strand of CALALX010000091.1, from coordinate 35,610 downwards.
GCCGGCCATGATCCGCGCGCCCAGATCGGTCTCCCCGGCGCGCCAGGCCACCGCCTTCAGCCGCCCGCCGGAGGCATCCATCAGCGTGCAGCGCACATGACCGCCCTTGAGCATCATCGGCCGGTCGATCCGCGCGTCGGCGATGGCGAACATCGGCTCGGGATTGCCGGGCCCAAAGGGCGCCAGGCGCTGGAAATCGGTCCACAGGGCGCGGGTGGCGCCCGAGGGACTGACCAGGGCGTCGATCTCGACGGCGTCGGCCGCGACGGCCTCGATCATTTCCTCGCGCAGGCGCTCTTCCAGGAAGGCTCGCAGTTCGGGCACGCCAGACGGCCGCACCGTGAGGCCGGCGGCCATCGCGTGCCCGCCGCCTGACAGCAGCAGGCCCTCGTCGAAGGCGGCCTGGACCGCCCTGCCGAGATTCACGCCCGGCTGGCTGCGGCCCGATCCCTTGCCGGTGTCCGAAGGACGGTCGACGCCGATCACGATCACCGGTTTGCGATAGCGCTCGCGCAAGCGGGCGGCGGCGATGCCGACCACGCCCGGATGCCAGCCGTCACCGGCCACCACCAGCACCGGAGCCTCCGGATCGTGGTTGCTGTCGCGCTCGATGAAGCTTGTCGCCTCGTCGATGACGGCCGTCTCGACCTCCTTGCGGGAGGCGTTGAGCGCATCCAGCTCTGCGGCCAGGGCGACGGCCTCGGCTGGATCGTCCGTCGAGAGCAGCCGGGCGCCGAGATCGGATCGTCCGATCCGGCCGCCGGCGTTGATCCGCGGCCCCAGAATGAACCCGGCGTGGAAGGCGGTGGCCGGTCCCTGCCCCTTGGCGACCTCCAGAAGCGCCTTGAGGCCCGGGTTGCCCCAGCCCGACATCACCTTCAGGCCCTGGGAGACGATCGCGCGGTTGAAGCCGGTCAGGCTGGTCACGTCGCAGAAGGCGCCCATGGCCGCCAGATCCAACCATCGCATGATATCCGGCGCCGCGCGGTCATCGAATAGGCCTCGTTTGCGCGCCTCGCGATTGAGCGCCGCCAGCAGCACGAAGGTCACCCCGGCGGCGGCCAGGTGTCCCTGCCCCGACGTGTCATCTGGTCGGTTCGGATTGACCAGCGCCGCGGCGGGCGGCGGCTCGCCCCGCATCAGGTGATGGTCGACGACCACGACGTCCAGGCCGATGTCGCGGGCCGAAACCAGCGCGTCATGGGCGGCCGCGCCGCAATCGACGGTGATCACCAGCTCGGCGCCCTGGTCCCTCAAGCGTCGAAACGCCATGGGACTGGGGCCATAGCCCTCGAGGATGCGGTCCGGCACGTAGATCGGCAGCTCGTGACCCATGGCGCGGAACCAGCGCACCAGCTGGGCGGCGCTGGAGGCGCCGTCCACGTCGTAGTCAGCGAAGACCGCCATCGGCCGTCCGCGCTGCAGCGCATCGATGAGGATCTCCGCGGCGCGGTCCATATCCCGGAATGTCGACGGGTCCGGGAACTGGTTGCGCAGCGTCGGCGACAGGAAGTCGGTCGCGCCGTCCGGTCCGACACCGCGCGAGGCCAGCGCCCGCGCAAGCGGCTCTGAAAGGTCGTGACGCAGCTGGTGATCGCGGACGACCGCCTCGTCCGCCGGCCGCCGCCGCCAGGTTCTGCCCGTCAGGGACCGTCGGACGCCGAGGAAACCGACCTCGCCCGCGCCGTCGGCCATGGTCAGAGCGGACGCTTCATCCGCACTTCACGCACCGTGCGGGTGGAGGAGTTCATGACCAGAGTGTGGGTATGGACCGCGCCGCTGGAGAAGGTGACACCGTCCAGCAGCGCACCCTTGGTCACGCCGGTCATCGCGAAGATGGCGTCGGCGCGGACGATCTCGTTGAGGGTGTACTTGCGGTCGAAATCGGTGATTCCGACCCGCGAGGCGCGGGCCTTCTCGTCCGCGTTGCGGAACACCAGACGGCCCTGGAACTGACCGCCGACGCACTTGAGCGCCGCGCAGGCCAGTACGCCCTCCGGCGCCCCGCCCTGGCCGATGTAGAGGTCGATGCCCGTCTCCGGATCGGTGGTGTTGATCACCCCGGCCACGTCGCCGTCGGTGATCAGATAGACGCGGGCGCCGACCGAACGGACTCCGGCGATGATCTCGGCATGACGCGGACGATCCAGCACGCAGACGGTCACCTCCGACACATCCACGCCCTTGGCGGCGGCAACCGCCCTGACGTTCTCGGCCGGCGACTTGTCCAGGTCGATGACGCCCTCCGGGAGGCCCGGTCCACAGGCGATCTTGTCCATGTAGGTGTCGGGGGCGTTCAGCAACGTGCCCTTGGGCGCCCAGGCCATCACCGCCAGGGCGTTGGCCATGGCCTTGGCCGTCAGCGTGGTGCCTTCCAACGGATCGAGCGCGATGTCGATGCCCGGGCCTTTGCCGGCGCCAACCTTCTCGCCGATGTAGAGCATGGGCGCTTCGTCGCGCTCGCCCTCGCCGATGACGATCTCGCCGTCGATGGCCAGTTCGTTCAGGGCGTTGCGCATGGCGTCGACGGCGGCCTGGTCGGCGGCCTTCTCGTCACCACGGCCAACCAGGCCCCAGGCGGCGATGGCGGCGGCTTCGGTGACGCGCACGGCGTCAAGCACGAGGCCACGGTCCAGCGTCTCGGAACTCATCTAGTCTATGTCTCCCGCCCCTCGTGCAGAGGGTCTCTTGCGCAGTGTCGGAGGATTCTCAGATGCGCGCGATGCGCAACAGCCGGGGCCGCTCTAGCACAGCCGGGAGCTTTTCGATGCGATTTATCGCGTCGGTCAGCACCGACTCGGCGATCGCGTGGGTCGTCAGCACGATCGGCACGCCCCCGGCGTCCTCGACGGGCTTCTGAAGGAAGCTGTCGATCGAGACGCCGCACTCCGCCAGGGTCTCGGACACCGCGGCGATGACGCCGGCCTGATCCTTCACCAACAGGCGCAGGTAGGCCTTGCCGACCCGTCGGGTCGGCGCGACGGCGACGAACGGCTTCAGCGCCGCGGCTGGGGCCTGGAAGACCGGGCGCGACGCGCCGGTCATCACGTCGGCGATGTCGGCGGCGACGGCGGCGGCCGTGGGGCCGGAGCCCGCGCCGGGGCCCTGCACGAAGATGCGGCCGATACGGGCGCCCTCGATGTAAAGCGCGTTGAGCGCGCCGCGCGTCTCGGCCAGGGGATGGCCCTCGGGCACCAGCGAGGGATGCACGCGAACGGCGACGCCCTCGGCGCTGAGGTCGGCCGACGCGATCAAACGGATGCGATAGCCCAGGTCCCGCGCCAGGCGGATGTCGAGCGCGTCGACGCTCTCGATGCCCTCGATCTCGGCGGCGGCGTAGGCCGGGGCGCAACCGAAGGCCAGGGCGGCGAGGATGGTCACCTTGTGCGCCGCGTCGAAGCCGCCGATGTCCATGGTCGGGTCGGCCTCGGCGTAGCCCATGCGCTGGGCGTCGCTCAGCACATCGGCGAAGGCGGCGCCCTTGGCCTCCATCTCGCTGAGGATGAAGTTGCAGGTGCCGTTGAGGATGCCCGCGACGCCCTTGACCTCGTCGCCGACCATGGCCTCCCGCAGCATCTTGACCGCCGGCGTGCCGCCCATCACCGCCGCCTCGAACAGCAACGGCACATTGGCGGCCTCGGCCAGGGCGGCCAGCTCGGCGCCATGCTCGGCGATAAGGGCCTTGTTGGCCGTGACCACCGGCTTGCCGGCCTTCAGCGCCGCCTCGACCGCGGCCTTGGCCGGACCGTCGGAGCCGCCGACCAGCTCGACGAAGATGTCGGTCTCCGGGGCGGTCGCCAGCGACACGGGATCGTCGAACCAGGCGATGCCGGAAATGTCGAAGGGCCGCGGCCGCGAGCGATTGCGGGCCGAGACGCCGGTCACCACCACCCTGCCCCCGGCGGGCGCGAAGTCCGGTCGCTCGGACAAGAACTGCAGCAGGCCGCCGCCGACCGTGCCCAGGCCCGCGACCCCTACCTTCCAGGTCTTCTTGCTCATTGGGCCGCCATCATGTTGTGGGCCTTGCCGAGAATGCGGTCGGAATCGGCCAGGAACTTCTTCACGTTGCGCGCCGCCTGGCGAATGCGGTGCTCGTTCTCGACCAGCCCGATCCGGACGTAGCCCTCGCCGTACTCGCCGAAGCCGGCGCCGGGCGACACCGCGACGCCGGCCTCCTCGACGAGCAGCCGCGAGAAGAGCATGGATCCGATTTCCTTGTACGGCTCGGGCACCTTCGCCCAGGCGAACATCGAGGCGGGCGGCGCGGGAATGTCCCAGCCGGCGCGCTTCATCGATTCGACCAGGGTGTCGCGGCGGCCCTTGTAGATGGCGCGGATGTCGTCGACGCAGTCCTGCGGGCCGTTCAGAGCGGCGGCGGCGGCCACCTGGATCGGCAGGAAGGCGCCGTAGTCGAGATAGGACTTCACCCGCGCGAGGGCGGCGCAGATGCGGGCGTTGCCGACCACCATTCCCACGCGCCAGCCGGCCATGGCGTAGGTCTTCGACAGGCTGTTGACCTCGACGGCGATGTCCTTGGCGCCCTCGACCTGCAGGATCGACGGCGGCGGGTTGTTGTCGAAGTAGATCTCGCCATAGGCGATGTCGCTGATGACCAGCAGATCGTGCTTCTTCGCCAGCGCCACGGCGTCCTTGTAGAAGTCCAGGTCGACCCACTGGGCCGTGGGGTTGGACGGATAGCTCAGGATCAGGATGTTGGGCGGCGGAACCGAGTGCTTCATGGCCCGGCTGACGCCCGCCAGGTATTCCTCCGGCGACAGGGCCGGCACGTGGCGGATGACCCCGCCGGCCATGATGAAACCGAAGGCGTGGATCGGATAGGCCGGGTTCGGGCAGATGATGACGTCGCCCGGCGCGGTCAGGGCCTGGGCCAGGTTGGCGAAGCCTTCCTTGGAGCCCAGGGTGGCGATGACCTCGGTGTCGGGGTTGAGTTTCACGCCGAACCGACGGTCATAGTACCCGGCCATCGCCCGGCGCAGGCCGATGATGCCCTTGGAAGCCGAATAGCGGCCAGCCTTGGGGTCCCTGGCCGTCTCGACCAGCTTGTCGACGATGTGCTTCGGCGTCGGCATGTCGGGATTGCCCATCCCGAAGTCGATGATGTCGGTGCCCTCGGCGCGGAGCTTCGCCTTGATGCGGTTCACTTCTTCGAAGACGTAAGGCGGCAGGCGCCGGATACGGTGGAATTCGGTCGTCATGATGGGCTCGTCTGCGCCGTCTGGCGCGCGCTGGAGCGGAGGTCGCGCATGGATAGCCCCCGGAAGGGGTTTATCCAAGCAGGTTCAGGGAAAAACATGCCCCCGCCGCGCCGGTCTCACCTCGGCGGCGGAGGCGGGGTAGCTCGCTTGCGCAAAGCCCGGGCGTAAGCTTCCGACTCGGCGATTTCCGCATCGGTCGGCGCGTGCAGGTCCAGCGCGTTGGCCTCGGCCCGCTGCTGCTCCGCGAAGGCTTCGGTCGCGGTCAGGCTCCAGGTCTCGGCTGCAACCGCGCGGCGGGTGTCGAGGCCCTCTGTCTCCTGGTCGGCGACGGCCTGGCGCCAGGCGGCGGCGGCGCGCACGTCGGCCGGGATCTCGGGAATGTCGGCGAAGATCGGCCAGGCGCCGGGCTCGGCGACGGCGCTGGCCACCGCGGCGGCCGCCGGTGACGCCGGGTCGACCGCCACGCCCTTGCCCGGCTCCAGTTCGGCCACGGCGACGCAGGCGCTCAGGCTCAAGCCCGCGCCCGCCAGAAGCGCCAGCCGTCCGGCCCGACAGAAAATGTGCGTGTCGCCTTCCATTTGCAGCCCGGTCTAAGCCATGATCGCGGCGAGCGAAAGGCCGCTTCAAACGGTTACGCGCACGGGAAGGACGCCAGCATGGCCGCGAAAGACGGCAAGACTCCGCGCAAGTCGAAGACGACCGCCAAGGCCGCCGCGGCCAAGACCCCGCCCAAGCCAAAGGCGCCGCCGCTTCCGCCGCCCGAGCCGCCGAAGGCCGCCGCCGGTCCGGAGGTCGCCGCCTTCACCGATCCGGCCGCCTTCATGTCGCCGCAGCAGCGCGAGGCGCTGGAGAAGCTGTCGGCGAACCTGGCCCGCGCCGCGGTCACGGCCCAGGGCGCCATCGCCGAGGCGGCCCTGCGCCAGGCTGACAGCCCGGCCGCGCTGACGCCCGATCCGTTCCACGTCGGTCCCGCCCTGACCGACGTCATGGGTCGCCTGGCCGCCCAACCGGACCGGATGCTGCGCGCCCAGGCCGATCTGTTCAGCCGCTACCTCGACCTGTGGCAGAGCACCGCCCGTCGCATGGCGGGGGAGACAGTCGAACCGGTTGTACAGCCCGCCAAAGGCGACAAGAGGTTCAACGACCCCGACTGGGGCGCCCACCCGATGTACGATGTGATGAAGCAGTCGTACCTGCTGACCAGCAACTGGCTGAACAGCCTGGTCACCGATGTCGAGGGTGTCGATCCGCTGGAAAAGCGCCGGGTCGAGTTCTTCATGAAGATGCTGACCGACGCGATCTCGCCGTCGAACTTCCTGATGTCCAACCCGGCGGCCCTGCGAGAGGCGATGAGCTCGCACGGCGAGAGCCTAGTGCGCGGCATGGAGAACTTCGCCGCCGACCTGACCCGCGGCGGCGGCCAGCTGGCCATCAGCCAGACCGACATGGACCAGTTCCGCGTCGGCGAGAACGTCGCCACCGCGCCGGGCAAGGTCGTCTACCAGAACGACATCCTGCAGCTGCTGCAGTTCGAGCCGACCACCGAGCAGGTGCACGAGATCCCGCTGCTGCTGTTCACCCCCTGGATCAACAAGTTCTACATAATCGACCTGAGGCCCGATAACAGCCTGGTCCGCTGGCTGACCAGCCAGGGGATCACCGTCTTCGTCACCAGTTGGGTGAACCCGGACGAGAAACTCGCGGCCAAAACCTTCGAGAGCTACCTGAAGGAAGGCATCTACGACGCCACCACTCAGGTGATGAAGCAATGCGGGACGACCCGGGTGAACACCGTCGGCTACTGCATCGGCGGCACCCTGCTCTCCTGCGCGCTGGCCCATATGGCGGCGAAGGGCGACGACCGGATCAACTCGGCGACCTTCTTCGCGGCCCAGCAGGATTTCGTGGAGGCGGGCGATCTGAAGCTGTTTGTCGACGACGCCTGGCTGCGCGATATCGAGGAAACCATGGACCAGGCTGGCGGCTTCCTGCCAGGCAAGTCGATGGCCGACACCTTCAACTCGCTGCGCGGCAACGACCTGATCTGGTCGTTCTTCGTGAACAACTACCTAATGGGCAAGGAGCCCAAGCCCTTCGACCTGCTGTTCTGGAACAGCGACCAGACGCGGATGCCCAAGGCGCTGCACCTGTTCTACCTGCGCAACTTCTACAAGGATAACGCGCTGGCCAAGGGCAATCTGATCCTCGACGGCGTGACGCTCGATCTGTCAAAGGTGAAGACGCCGATCTACGTCCAGTCCTCGCGCGACGACCATATCGCGCCGTTCCGCAGCATCTATCGCGGCGCCAAGCTGTTCGGCGGGCCGGTGACCTTCACCATGGCCGGCAGCGGCCACATCGCCGGGGTGATCAACCATCCCGACGCGAAGAAGTACCAGCACTGGACCAACCCCGAGCTGCCGGCCACGGTCGAAGAGTGGCGCGCCGCCGCCGTCGAGCACCCGGGCAGCTGGTGGCCGCACTGGGGGCAATGGCTGAAGTCGAAGTCGGGTGACTTGGTCCCGGCGCGCGATCCGTCCAAGGGTCCGCTCGGCAAGCCGCTGGAGGACGCGCCGGGAAGCTTCGTGAAGGTGCGGAGCTAGAGCTTTCTCCCTCCCCCTTGTGGGGAGGGACAGCCTCGCGAAGCGAGGCAGGGTGGGGCAAGAGGTGGCCGCCCTCTGCGCTGGCTGATGATCGCTACTTGCCCCACCCGTCTCGTCTCGCTTCGCTCGCCGATCCACCCTCCCCACAAGGGGGAGGGAGACGCCGAGCGCGATCCAGTCTCCAATGCGAGACTCACGGGACGCATATTCACGAGACAAAGCGGGACATCGCGAGACAATCCGCCCATTCCCGCTCCAGTCCGCAGGCCTAGGTGATCCACCCCTGTCCGCTCAGGGCGAGACTCCCGGAATGCGGCGTTGCGACGATGCCTTTCCTGACCCTCGACGCCTTGTCCGACAAGGCGACAGCGCCTCCGGCCGTGATGACCGCGCGCACCCCGCGTCCGCTCGGGTCTGGCGATCTATCCCCCTGTCCACGCCGCCACGCCTCAACAGGCCGCGTCGCTGCCCGGCTCTGGTATCAGATTGGAGACTCCCTGCCCTGCTGAAGCGATCGCTTCAACATCGCTTGTCACTTGAGCGACAGCTTCAGCTTCGGCCGCTCCCAGGTGATCTCCTCGCCCGGCGGGCTGACGCCGATGTCGACCGCGCCCATACGGCGATAGAAGCCGGCCGCCTCGGGGTTGGACGAGATGATCACGTGCGCCGCGCCGAGCGCCCTCGCCCGGTCCGCCATGTGGTCGAACAGCCGGCGGCCGAGTCCCGTGCCCTGGGCGTCGTTGGCGGTGAAGAAGAGGTCGAGCTCCTGGTCCGCGCCGTGCGGGATCAGGGCGTAGAAGCCGCGGATCGCGCGGCCCTCCTCCGCCACCCAGACCTCGTGTCCCTGCTCAGGGACGGACCAGCCGGCGGCGAAGGCGACGATCATTGCCCGGGCTTCCGGCCGCTCGTAGCCGTTTGAATCGGCCATCAGGGCGCGCAGGACGTCCGTGTCGCCCGGCAGCGCCCGCCGGATGGTCACAGGCCGGCGCCTTCGGGCAGGCCCAGCATCAGGTTCATGTTCTGCACCGCCGCGCCGGACGCGCCCTTGCCGAGGTTGTCCAGCAGGGCCACCAGCCGCGCCTGCTTGCTGCTCTCCGAGCCGAACACGAACAGCTTCATGCGGTTGGTGTTGTTCAGGCCTTCCGGGTCGAGCGTCTTCATGCTGGCCGCTTCGTCCAGCGACGCCACCTCCACGAACTGTTCGCCGCGGTAGGCCTCATGAAGCACGGCGTGAATGTCCTTCAGCGACGGGCCGGAGCCGATCAGGCCCAGGTGCAGCGGAACCTCGACGATCATGCCCTGACGATAGCGGCCGACGGCCGGCGCGAAGATCGGACGGGTCAGCAGGCCGGATTGCACCTGCAGTTCGGGCACATGCTTGTGCTCCAGACCCATGGCGTAGATGCGGTAGGGCGCCCGGGTGAAGTTGGCGCTCGCCTCATCCTCGAACTCGGCGATCATCGGATTGCCCCCGCCCGAGTAGCCGCTGACGGCGTTGACGCTGACCGGCCAGTCCTGTGGCAGCACGCTGGCCGACACCAGCGGGCGGATCAGGGCGATGGCCCCGGTCGGGTAGCAGCCGGGGTTGGAGACGCGCGTGGAGGCCGCCACGAGCGCGCGCTGATCCTTGCTCATCTCCGGGAAGCCGTAGGCCCAGCCCGGCGCGGTGCGGTGCGCGGTCGAGGCGTCGATGATCCTGGCCGACGGGTTGGTGACCATGGCCACCGCGTCGCGCGCTGCATCGTCCGGCAGGCAGAGAATCGACACATCGGCGGCGTTCAGCAGCTCGGCGCGGGCAGCGCCGTCCTTGCGCTTCTCGTGCGCGATCGACAGCAGCTCAATGTCCGGGCGCCCGGCCAGACGCTCGCGGATCTGCAGCCCCGTGGTGCCGGCTTCGCCGTCGATGAAGACCTTGGGGGTGGTCATCTCAATCTCCGCTCACCCCGGCGAAGGCCGGGGCCCAGATGCCAAACTCCGCGCCCTCTGATCTGGGTCCCGGCATTCGCCGGGATGAGCGGGAGGTTGGGGACAAAGAAAAAGGGCGCTCCGGTTTCCCGAAGCGCCCCTCTCGCAAAACAGGTCTGCGAGCGACTAGCGCTTCGAGAACTGGAAGCTGCGGCGGGCCTTGGCCTTGCCGTACTTCTTGCGTTCGACCACGCGGCTGTCGCGGGTCAGGAAGCCGTGCGGCTTCAGGACCGGACGCAGGGTCGGTTCGAAGTAGGTCAGGGCCTTGGAGATGCCGTGACGCACGGCGCCGGCCTGGCCCGACAGGCCCGAGCCTTCGACCGAGACGATGACGTCGAACTGGCCTTCGCGGTCGGTGACCTGGAAGGGTTGGGCGATCATCATGCGCAGCACGGGACGGGCGAAGTAGACCTCCTGGTCACGACCGTTGATCGTGATGGAGCCCTTGCCCGGCTTGATCCACACGCGGGCGACCGCGTTCTTGCGCTTGCCGGTCGCATAGGCGCGACCCTGGGCGTCGACCTTGCGTTCGGCCGGCGCGACTTCGGGGTTCGACGAGAGGCCTTGCAGGGCCTCGAAACCTTGGGCTTCGGCCATGACTTATTGGCTCCGGATGTTCTTGCTGTTGCGCTCGGCGAACGCGACCGGCTCGGGGTTCTGAGCCTGATGGGTGTGCTCGGCGCCGTTGAAGATGCGCAGATGGGTCATCTGGGCGCGGGCCAGCGGGCTTTCCTTCGGCAGCATGCGCTCGACGGCCTTCTCGAGCACGCGCTCGGGGAAGCGGCCGGTCAGTTGCTTTCCGGCGGTGATCTCCTTCACGCCGCCCGGGTGACCGGTGTGGCGGTAGTAGACCTTCTGGTCGAGCTTGCGGCCCGTGAACTTCACCTTGTCGGCGTTGATCACGACGACATAGTCGCCGCAGTCGACGTGCGGGGTGTAGTCGGGACGATGCTTGCCGCGAAGACGCATGGCGATGAAGGACGCGAGACGGCCGACCACGGCGTTCTCGGCGTCGATCACGATCCACTTCTTCTCGACCTCGGCGGGCTTCAGCGAAGCCGTGGTCTTCATCATGGGTGTAATCCGTATGCAGGCGGGAACGGCTGTCCCCGACGTGAGGGCGCGGCAATACCCGGGCGCCGCCCACCTGTCAACACATCGCGCGAGAAGAAACCGCGCAAGGCTTTATGTAGCAAGGGATTCCGATGAATGGTATTATGATACCGCATCTGACCGGTGAAACGCCGAAATGACTTTGTCACAGACTGGGGTTAGCAGGGCGGCATCCTCCCCGGAGCCATGCCCCATGTCCTATTCCCGTCGCGGCTTCCTCGGCGTCTCGGCCGCGTCCCTCGCCTTCGCCGGCATCGCCCGGGCGGAGGAGGACGACGCGATCTACGTCAACGAGGTCGAGGGCTACGGCGCGCTCAAGGAAGATCCGTTCGGCATCTTCGATCTGCCTGAGGGCTTCTCCTATCGCATCGTCTCGCAGGCCGGGGACATGATGGACGACGGCCTGGCCGTCCCACACAAGTTCGACGGCATGGGCTGCTTCGCGGCCGGCGGCGTCCTGGGCCTGGGCGATGACAAGGTGATCCTGGTCCGCAATCACGAACTCAAGCCCGGCGACCGCAACCATGGCCCGACCGGCGCGCGGGGCCGGTTCGCCGCGAAGCTCGATCGCGACAAGGCCTACGATGTCGATGCCGCAGGCCGGGTCCTGCCGGGCGGCACGACGACGCTGGTCTATAATATCCGCAAGCAGACGCTTGAGCGCGAGCATCTGAGCCTGGCGGGCACATCGATCAACTGCGCGGGCGGCGTCACCCCCTGGGGCAGCTGGCTGACCTGCGAGGAAACGACCACCCGCGCCGGCCAGGGCGTGGGCAAGGACCACGGCTGGATCTTCGAGGTGCCCTCGCGCGCCCGGGGACTGGTCGATCCTGTCCCGCTGAAGGCCATGGGCCGCTTCAAGCACGAGGCCGCCTGCGTCGATCCCCGGACCGGCATCGTCTATCTGACCGAGGACACCCCCGACTCCCTTCTCTATCGCTTTCTGCCCGAGACGCCGGGCGAACTGGTCCGAGGCGGCCGACTGCAGGCGCTGGGCTTCGTCGACGCGGCCGCGGGCTGCGACACCCGCAACTGGAAGGGCGCGGTGGGCATGACCCAGGGCGACTGGCGCGCCGCCCGCTGGATCGACCTCGACAACCCCGAGAGCCCCGACGACGACCTGCGCCTGCGCGGCGCCAAGGCCGGGGCCGCCATCTTCGCGCGCGGCGAGGGCATCTTCTGGGGCAAGGGCGAGTTCTACTTCACCTGCACCTCCGGCGGGGCGGCTGGCGCGGGTCAGATCATGCGCTACATTCCCGGCGAGCGCGAAGGCCAGTCCGACGAGGCTGACGCGCCCGGCAAGGCGCAGCTGTTTCTCGAGTCCAGGGACGCCCGGGTTCTCGACTACGGCGACAACATCGCCGTGGCGCCCTGGGGGCACATCCTGGTCTGTGAGGACCGCTACTCCGACACCAGACGCAACCACCTCAAGGGCGTCACGCCCGAGGGCAAGGTCTACACGATTGGACGCAATGTTTTTCGGGAGAACGCCGAACTGGCGGGCGTCTGCTTCTCGCCCGACGGCTCGACCCTGTTCGTGAACATCTATTGGCCGGGCATCACCCTGGCCATCACGGGGCCGTGGGCGTCGTTCAAGGCCTAGAGGCGGCGAACGCGCCAGGCGAAGCCCGTGGCCACGGCCAGCAGGGCCACGGCGCCGGCCTGGTGCAGGATGCCCAGCCACAGCGGCACGCCGGCCATCAGGGCGCTGACGCCCAGCGCCGCCTGCAGCAGCGTCACGCCCGCTACGGCCAGGGCCGCGGTGCGCGCCTCCTGGGGCAGGTAACGCGCCCGCCAGGCCATCGCCGCCAGCACCATGGCGGCCAGAAACAGCAGATAGGCCCCGAGGCGATGGTGGAGTTGCACGCTCGCCTGGTTATGGGCGATCGTCGCCCAGACGCTGTCGCCAGCGTAGTCGCGCGGCAGAATCGCGCCGTTCATCAGCGGCCAGTCGTTGTAGATGAACCCCGCGTCGGCGCCGGCGACCAGCGCCCCCAAAAGGCTCTGCAGAAACACGCCGCCGAGGAAGGCCAGCGCGACGGCCCGCCAGCGGGTCGGGTTCTGTTGCCGCGGCGCGCCGTGCCAGGCATCCAGGCCGGTCCAGACCAGCATCACGAAGAGGGTCAGCGCCAGGCCCAGGTGCACGGCCAGCCGCTCCGGCGCGACGCTGACCCGGTCCGCGAGGCCGCTGGACACCATCCACCAGCCGATCAGCCCCTGCAGGCCGCCCAGCGCCAGCATGGCCCCGCAACGCCAGATCAGTCGGCGCGGGATGTCCTTGCGGATCAGGAACACGACAAACGGGATCGCGAAGGCTGCGCCGATCAGCCGGCCGAGCAGCCGGTGCGCCCACTCCCACCAGAAGATACCCTTGAACTGGTCCAGCGTCATGCCGTGGTTGACCTGTTCGTACTGCGGGATCTGGCGATAGCTGGCGAACGCGGCCTCCCAGGCCTCGCGCGACAGCGGCGGCAGCGCGCCCTTGATCGGCGCCCACTCGGTGATCGACAGGCCGGAGCCCGTAAGCCGGGTCGCTCCCCCGACCACGACCATGGCCAGGACGAGGGCCGCGACGGCGAACAGCCAGACGGCGACCGGGGTCGACCGGTCCGAACGCAGGAAGGAAGTCATCGCCGCCTCTGTTGGGCCCTTCCGGGGGCGAAAATTCGGCGGGGCCTTCCTAGAGCGCTCGCGCGAGAGGGTCCAGAGCCGTGACGCCGTCGCGAACCGCTGGCATGGTCCTGCCGATGCCGCCGCAGAGCCACTTCGTTGTCGCCGTAGTCGGCCTGCTGGCCGGGTTCGCCGCCCGCTGGCTGCTGGGCCGGCGAGGCTCGAGCTTCGCCAGCCTCGGCCTGGGCCTGGCCGGTGCGACGCTGGGCGCCCTCACCGCCGAACTGCTTCGCCTGCCGATGGGCAGCCTCCTGCCCTTCGCGGCGGCCAGCCTGTGCGGCGCGACCGTCCTCCTCGCCGTGATGGCCCTGGCCCCGCGCCGCTGACGGGGAACCGCCGCCGCGCTGGCCTGTTACCCAGCCAGGACACCGGTTGGAGGAGGCTCTCTCATGGAAGGCGTCAACTGGCTCGTTGCGATCGTCATCGGCATCTTGGCTGGCTGGATCGCCGAGCGGATCATGAACCGCGACCACGGCATTGTGGTGAACCTGATCGTCGGCCTGGTCGGGGCCCTGATCGGCAACTTCCTCGCCGGTCTGCTGGGCATCGGCTACAGCGGCTTCATCGCCAGCCTGATCGCCTCGGTGATCGGCGCGGTGGTCCTGCTGTTCGTCATTGGCCTCTTCAAACGCCGCTGATCGCCCGCTATGGCTCCGAAGCGGGACCGCCCGCGCCGGAGCAAGCCCATGAATCCGCGACTGAAGAAGCTGCTCGGCGCCCTGGGGATGCTGCTGTTTCTATTCGGCTATGTCGTGGCGGCCCTGGCCATCGGCGACCACGTGCCGCAGCACTGGGCCGCGCAGCTCGCCTACTACGTCGTCATCGGCACGGCCTGGGGCCTGCCGCTGATTCCGCTGATGAAGTGGATGAACCGGTAAAGAGAACGATGGTCGGAGCGGCGGGATTCGAACCCACGACCCCTTGACCCCCAGTCTTATGCAGGCCGTTTCCTAGCGCTACCGTGCATGCCCGAAACCCTTGCTTTCTCAACGGATCGCGTGACCTAGTGTGACCGTCCATCACCGGCCGATTTTGGCCTAGGTGACACCTGAGAGGGCTTAGGTAACAGATGGCCATTGCGCGCTTGACCGACAAACTCGCCCGCTCGCCGGCACCTGCCGAGGGGCAGATCGAGTTCCGCGACGACGTCCTCAGCGGCTATGGCCTGAGGATCTCGGCAGGCGGCTCCCGGACCTACTTCGTCATGGTCCGGGCGAACGGTCGCCTAGTCCGCCGGACGGTCGGCAAGGCCATCGGCCCCAGCGACGTCTCCTCACCTAGCGGCATCAAGGAAGCCGATGCTCGCCGGAAGGCTACGGCCCTGATCAATCAGCTGCGAACTGGCGACGACCCGGGCGCCACGCGCCGGGCCCGGAAGGCCGCTCCAGCAGCCGGCGAGAACTACGCCCGGGGGACCTTCGGATGGGTGGCCGAGCGTTACTTGGCCGACACGCTGGAGAGCGGCGGCGCGCTCCTCAAGAGCAAGGGGGAGCTTGAGCGCAAGCTGAAGGTCGACCTCGTCGACTGGCACGCTCGCCCGATCGGCGACATCAAGGGCCGTGAGATCAGGGAGCTGGTCCGGGAGAAAGCGCAGACCTCGCCCGTGTCGGCCAACCGCCTCTTGAGCTTCATCAAGAGGGTGTTCCGCTGGGCGGCGGGCCAGGACTACGTCGAGACCGATCCGGCCGCCGGCGTGGACAAGCCCGGCCGCGAGAGCGCGCGCGATCGCTACCTCTCCGAGGACGAGGTCCGTCTGTTCTGGAAGAGCAGCGGCAAGCTCCCCGAGCCGCTCGGCCGCCTGGTCCGGATGATGCTGATAACCGGTCAACGCCGCGGCGAGGTCGCGGGCATGCTCTTCTCCGAACTTGGGCAGATCGACTACCGGACCAAGGACGAACGGGGGAAGGACGTCATCACCACCGGTGCCGCTTGGATGATCCCGGCCGCCAGGACGAAGCGCGGCGTCGCGCATACGGTCCCGCTTTCGACCCTCGCGACGGAGATCATCGAGGGCGTGACGCGGCTCGAGGTCGGCGGCCGGCTCTTCGACCATGTCTTCCCGTCCGGCCGGCGCGGCGATCAGGCCTTCTCCGGTTGGTCAGGCCTGAAGGAACGGCTTGACGAGGAGATCGGCAAGATCATCGCGGAGGAGGCCTCGGAGGAATTCACGGCGGAGAAACACCGGATTCCCGACTGGCACCTGCACGATCTCCGCGCCACGACGGCGACACACATGGAAATGCCCAGGCTGGCCGTACCCCGCCAGGTGATCAGCCGGATCCTCAATCACAGCGAGGGCGATGGTCGGTCGATGACGGCGCGCTACACGCGCCACAGCTGGGACAAGGAGGCGGCGGATGCCCTCGAGGCGTGGTCGGCAGAATTGCTTCGGATCGTGGGGAAGAACGTGATCGCTCTGTCTGAGGTGAACAAATGAACCCCGGTGTCAGCGCGCTCCTCACCGCCAAACTGGCGGTCACCGCTCCCGACTTTGCAGCAGCGGTCCTCGAAACTGTCATGATGCTTCCGGACAAACCCGATCTGCAGTGGCGCTGCCTGAGGTCGGAAATGGCCCGCCGCTTCGTGATCAACAAATCGTCCCTGACGCGGGACCAGATCGAATGGCTGGTGGACATCCTCGCCGCCGGTCGCGACGACCTGGGTGATCTCCGAGAAGACTTTGGCCGTCGCTATAAGTGGGGATGGGCCGTCGGGGCGGAGGTATTCGTGGCCGTCGCTTCCGCAACCTCCAAAGAACCGTTGGAGGGAGGCGATGCCAGGTTCACCCACACCCGGGACCGGGTCTCTGGGCGGATCAACGAGGCCCGTCTGCGACAACCGAAAATCGGCACGCTTTCGCCCGAAGCCATCAAGAAGGCGGCACCCCTATTTGCGACAGTAGCTCACCTTTGGGCAGAGCATTTCAGGCGCGGCGAGACCTATGGCGACACCATCTTTCCCTGCCCGCCCAATGAACTCGGCGCCTTCGTCGCCAACGCCCTCGAGATTAAGAGGCTCGCTGAGGTGCGGCACACGCACGCGAGGGCCGGAAGGGGGCGGACTATCATGAAGGCCGGTTTGGCGATCGATCTTCCCAAGAGCTTTGTTGATGCTCTTCCGCCGGCAAACCTGCAGGACCTGGGCCTGTCGATCTGAGGTAGGCAGCGCCCCAGATCAATACCCGTGATCAGAGCTTGCCCATCCGTCACCGTGCACACCCTGACACGGACAAAACAACGGAGGGCGACATGGCGACGCTCAAACTCCTTCGAATTGCCGACCTGAAAAGCATGGGGGTCGTGAGCGGCTGGACGCAGCTCCGACGCCTCGTCGAGAACCACGGCTTCCCGCCGGGCTACCTCCTCGGCCCGACGACCCGGGTGTGGGACGTCGACGCCGTCGAAGCGTGGCTGCAGGCCCGCCGCGACGCCAGCAACCCGAAAGCGGCCTGACATGCCGCCCGAACCCCGCCCGGCTAGGTGGTCGCTCTTCCCGGTCAGGGACGATCAGGGCCGCCATCAAGGCTGGAGCGTGGTGTTCGCAGGGTCCTCTCCCTATCCCCAGGCCCCGGCGCGCTGTGGCGGCGTGCCGGTCACCCGAAACCGCCGGCTGGGGGGATGCCTCCTAGACCGGCCGGCGGACGCCACACCCCATCACAGACCCCCGGTGTGTCCATGACCCTCGCAGCCCGTATTGCGGCCTATCTCGACGAGACGCGGTTCCGGCCCGACTGCGGCTCGCCCGCCTACGTCAAGGCCGCCAAGCTCCTCGCCGAGGTCCGCCTGGTGTTCCCGATGGCGACCCAGGCGGACATCGATCAGGCCTCGAAAATCTGGGGAGCAACGGCCGCCGCGCGCCAGATCGGGTACGACGCGGCGATGATCGGCCTCGCCGCGGGTGACGCCTCTGCGGTCACGCCGGAGATGCAGGCCGAGGCGGCCAAGATCGCGAGGCCGGCTAATGACTGAGGTCGCTCCACATGGCGGCTGATACCTTTACGAAGGACCGCATGGCGTGGCTGGAGCGGGTCCAGGATGACCGGGGGCTCACGCCCTCGGCGTTCTCGATCGCCTTCGCCATCGCCCGCCATCTGAACAGGCGGACAGGCCAGGCCTTCCCCAGCCGGGAAGCGCTGGCGGCGATGACCGGACTACGGCCGCGCCAAGTCACCGACCTCGTTCACGCGCTACGTGGCCGCGGCCATCTGGCCATGCGCCGGCGCCGCAATCAGTCGACCGTCTACACGTTGACCATGGGACCGGATGTGCAACCGGCCGCACTTCCGGATGTGCAGCGGAGTGCAGTTCCTGAAGATCAGGAAGTGCAGTCCAGCGCACCCCGGACCTGCAATCCACCGCACATCGGGATGTGCACTCCACCGCAGCCTAACCCTTTGAAGGAACCCTCTGAAGAAGAACCCTTTGATGTAGAGGGCGCGCGAGGAGACCTGTTCGGCGAGATCAGGAAGGCAGAGGCGGTCAAGTCCGCCAAGCGTGGCCAGCGGTTCGTCCCTGCCAGTTGGACACCTCCCGGGGACGCCTTCGAGTTCGGCGCCAGCCTCGGCATGACCACGGCCCGCGTAGAGCGCGAGACCGCGATCTTCCGCGACCACGAGTTCAAGACCCCGCACACCGACTGGACCAAGGCCTGGCGCAACTGGATCCGTCGGGGCAGCGCGGGCCGAAGCTCCCATCCGTCGACCAGTCACAGACAATCCGCCTCCGACATGGCGGCCGAAGCCCTGGAGATCTTCGAATGACCCAGAAAGCACTCGCTCGCGTGGATGGCAGCAAGGCCGTAGCCCGGTCGCAGGCGCCCAGCGCCGGTCAAGCTCTGGCGAAGGCCGCGGACGCCCTGGACAGGATCGAGCAGCGCCTCGCCTTGGTCGATGAAAGGCCCATCTGGGGCGAGGACTTCAAGACCCTCGCGTTTGCTGTCGCAGGTGTCTACCCAGGAGCCGTCGCCGAGGGCGGGCCACGGGCCAAGGTCACCCCAGAGACCCGTGCCTTGCTCCCGCGCCTGCCCGCCGCCGAGACAGAACAGCAGAGGGCGGAAGCCCTGAAGGCGGACATCGAAACCGCACCCGACCGTCGCGCCTCGCTCGCCCTCGTCTCCCAACTTCTCGACGCCTTCCCGAACGGACGCCCCGCCAACCTCCCGGTGTACGCGGCCAGCATCACCCATGACCTGTGTGCGATCGGCCTCTCCCCCGTCCTGGTGGCAAGAACCTGCCAGCGGGTGCGCAGGGCCGCGCGCTTCCTCCCGACCGTGGCCGAGATGATCGAGGCCGGCGAAGCGGTCCGGAAGGAATACCGCGACGCCCTGCAGCTGGCCGAGGTGAACGGCCGACGGATCAAGGTGCTCCGCGAGGCCATAGAGGCCGAGGACGCCAAGCAAGGGGAGAACGGCTGATGCAGCGCGACAACCCGCTGGCCATCGTCGACACCGACCAGGCGATCGAGAGCGACCCCGGCCAGCTTTGGCAATGGGGCACGCATGACGAGTTCCCGATGCTACCTCCTGAGACGGGCGGAGGGATCAAGTTCGGGGCCGCGCTTTCGGTCTCGGCTGGTCAATTCGCCAGCACGCGATCCGAGGTCAAGTGCGCCACCATACTCAAACCCTTGCGCGCCTTGGTCTTGACCCCGGCCGACGTGCTTTCAGGTGACACGACAGGTAACGCCAGCCCCCGGAAAGCCGCCCATGGACCGCTCTGAACCCACCCCAGACCCGCGCTTCAACCGCTCGGCGGTCACGAACGGAAAGCAGCTACTGCCGGGGGTCGACGGCCGGAGCCCGCTCGCCCGCCGGTTCCGTGACATCCTCGCCGAATTGTCGGCCGAGCTGGGCGGCGACCTCGGCCCGGCGGAGACGCTGCAGGTCCGGACGGCCGCGGCCCTCGTGGTCCACTCCGAAGACATGGCAGCGCGGGCCGTGCGAGGGGAGCGGGTCAGCGCCGACGAGATGACCCGAGCCGGGAACGCGGCCATCCGGGCTATCGAGGCCCTGAAGCGGGCCAAGGCGGCGAGGAAGCCGAGGCGCGGCACGGGCGCCGGCGCTGCTGCCTACCTGGCCGCCAAGCGCGAGGGCGCGGAATGAAGCGCCTCGTCACCATGCGGGAGGCGCTGGAGGACCCGGCGCTCCTCGGCCGCGCCTTGCCAGGGGACTCGTGGCTGGCCTGGCGGGTGCTGCTGATCGCCAGCCTCGGCGAGCCGCTGACTGACGAGGAGCGCCCGCTGTTCACGGCCCTCACTGGCCGCGAGCGCGAGCCGCTGGAGCCCGTCGACGAGCTATGGGGCGTGGTCGGTCGCCGGGGCGGCAAGACCCGTGCTGCAGGCACGCTGGCCGCCTACGTGAGCTGCCTCTGCGACCATACGGGGATCCTTGCGCCGGGCGAGCGTGCGTCGCTGCCGATCATGGCGGCGAGCACGACGCAGGCGGCCAAGGCATTCCAGGCGGCGAGCGGCGTCCTGCTGACGAGCCCGGTCCTGGCAGACAACATCGAGAGCACGACGGCCGACGTGATCCGGCTGAACACGCGGGTCGACATCGAGGTCCGGCCGGCATCGTTCAAGACGATCCGGGGCATTACGGCTGTAGCGGCCATCGCTGACGAGGTCGCGTTCTGGGCCATCGAGGGGACGTCGAACCCGGATGCCGAGGTCCTGGAGGCCCTTCGCCCTGCCCTCGCCACGACGCAGGGGCCGCTCATGGTGATCAGCAGCCCCTACGCCAAGCGGGGGGCGCTCTACACGACGTGGCGTCGTCACTACGGCGCCGGCGGCGACCCGTTGATCCTCGTGGCCAAGGGGGCGAGCAAGACGTTTAACCCGACGCTTCCCCAGCGGGTGATCGACCGGGCTTACGAGCGCGACGCGGCCGTCGCCTCGGCGGAGTACGGGGGCGAGTTCAGGGCCGACGTTGAGGCCTTCGTCAGCCGGGAGGTCGTTGAGGGTTGCGTCGCGTCGGGCGTGGCTGAGAGGCCCCAGGCCGAGGGCGTCACCTACCTGGCCTTCGTCGACCCCTCGGGCGGCGCCAACGACGCCTTCACGCTGGCCATTGCGCACGAGGAGCGGGGCCGCGCGGTGCTGGACGTGGTCCGGGAGCGCCGGCCGCCGTTCTCGCCTGAAGCCGTGGCGGCCGAGTACGCCGACGTCGTGAAGGCCTACGGCATCACCCGCGTGACAGGCGACCGATACGCCGGGGAGTGGCCGCGGGAACAGTTCCGCAAGCGGGGCGTCGAGTACGACCTCGCCGAGAAGCCGAGGTCGGACCTGTATCTGGCCCTCCTCCCGGCGCTGAACAGCGGGACCGTCGACCTCCTGGACCTGCCCCGTCTCGTCGACCAGATCGCCGCCCTGGAGCGTCGGGTGGCGCGAGGCGGCCGGGAGTCGATCGACCACCCGCCGCACGGTCACGACGACCTCGCGAACGCTGTCGCGGGGGCGGTTGCACTGGCCAGCGCGCGGAAGCCCGAACCCTTCGCCTGGCATGTCGCCGGCCAGGTCATCCGAGCCGATGACAAGACCGCCCCCCAGGAGACTACCCCTGCCCCCTTCGATCCCTGGAGCGCCCTGACATGAGCGACAACGACCTGCTGACCGAATTCCGAGTCCTGCGCGCCGAGAGCCGCGCCCTCATGGGCCAGATGGCCGAAGCGATGGATACCGCCCTCGTTCTCCTGGAGGCCGGAGACGTCGCGGCGGCCTCGAAGCTGCTCCGCGAGCATATTGAGGTGTGCCGTGGGCGACCGTTGGGAACCGCCGTCAACTGAAACCTTGACGACGCGAGCGAAGCAGCCCACGCGTAGACATTCAGGCGTGCTTTCCATGGCGCCCTTCGTGACGAAGGGGCGGCGCGCACTGGACCCGAGACGGGTCTCAGGCCGGGAAGACGAACTACCGGAGGCGTCGCGCGGGATGCCGACCCTCCGGAGTACCCTCTGGTCGTGCGGGACGCCGGCCTAATGCGTAGCCCCCAGGGCGATCCTGGAGGACCGGGCCCCGACGCAGCGCGACGCTGCGATCTCCGGACAATCGAACATTCAATGCCGGCGGAGCCGGTGACAGGCCGCCGCGAGCGGTCAAAGCCATAGGTGCAACATGCGCACGTACAGCGACTACGAGATCAAGTCCGCCGATGGCGGCGACCAGGACGCCGTCAGCCCCGTTATTCGCGAGGGACTGCAGGCCGTCGCCGGAGCCGTCGAAGACTTCAAGGCCAAGCACAGCGACGAGCTCAAGGCCGCCCAGGACCGGATCGAGCGTCTGGAAACCGCCATGAAGCGCACCGGCGCTCCTCTGTTGGAGGTTAAGGACCGGGCGAACCTGCCGATCGAAGAGAAGGCCTTCGGCGGCTTCCTTCGCCGGGGCCCTGAGCGGCTCGCGGACATCGAGCTCAAGTCCCTCAGCGCCTCCAACGATCAGGCTGGCGGCTACCTTGTCAGCTCGCAGTTCGAGCGGGAGATCATCCGAAACCTCGTCGAGATGACGCCGATGCGCTCGGCCGCCCGGGTCGGCTCGATGCGTTCCAGCGAGATCATCATCCCGCGTCGCACGGGTGCGCCGACCGGCGGCTGGGTGGGCGAAACCGAGACGCGCTCGAGCACCGATCCGACCTACGGCCAGGTCGCGATCACGGCGCACGAGATGGCGGCCTACGTCGATGTCTCGGTGAAGCTCCTCGAGGACGCCGAGTTCGACGTCGAGTCGGAAGTGGCCTTCGACCTGGCCGAGGAGTTCGCCCGGCTCGAGGGAGTCGCGACGGTCACCGGGGACGGGGTCAAGAAGCCCTTCGGGATCCTCAACTCCGCGTCGGGCATCTCCGAAGTCGTGTCGGGCGGAGCATCCTCGATCACGGCCGATGCGCTGATCAGCATCCTCTACGACCTGCCGGCCTACTACCGCGGCCGAGCGTCCTGGATGATGAACGGCACAACCCTCGCGGTGGTGCGCAAGCTGAAGGACGGTCAGAACCAGTATCTCTGGGCGCCGGGCCTCGCCCCCGGCCAGCCAGAGACCCTCCTGGGCCGGCCGGTTATCGAGGCCGTGGACATGCCGGACATCGCCTCCAACGCCTACCCGATCGCCGTCGGCGACTTCAACTCCGGCTATCGCATCTACGACCGGACCGGGACGTCGGTGCTGCGCGATCCCTTCACCCTGGCGACGACCGGCCAAGTCCGGTTCCACGCCCGGCGCCGCGTCGGCGGGGACGTCGTCAAGGCCGAGGCCCTCCGCAAGATGAAGGTCTCGACCTAGGACGGAGGGGCGCTCGGAAACGGGCGCCCTTTCACCTTCGGGTGGCGGACATGGCAGGGTTTGCGGATTCGGTCGCAGCCTACGGCGAGGACGTGAAGGCGGGCCTCAGCGAGTGGACGCGACAGACCATATTCGAGGTCGGGCGCCGGGTGATCGCCCGGTCGCCGATCGATACCGGCCGCTTCGTCTCCAACTGGAACTACTCGCTCATGACGCCCGATCGGGGCACGACGGAGCGGGTCGACATCCGAACCGTCAACTACCTCGAAGACATCCCGACGGAGTCGATCGGCTTCATCCACTACATCACGAACGCCCTGCCCTACGGCCCTGCGCTTGAGCGCGGTCATTCAGGCCAGGCGCCTCAGGGCATGGTCGCCCTGACCCAACTCGAAATGCCGCAGATTGCTCGCGAGGCCGCCAAGTCGGCGATCGTCCTCGGCGGGCTCGCGCGCGCTACTCGCGAGGTCCGCAATGGACAGTGAACCGCTCCGCCTAGTCGTCGACGCCCAACAGCCCGCCCAGGCGACCACCACGATCGATGGACTGATCGCGGCCTGCAGCCGGGCCGTACCCGCCGCCAAGAGCCTCGGCGACGCCGGCAAGGTGGCCGCGGCAGGCCTCTCCGCCATCCCTGCCGGCCTGCAGCAGATCGACGCCCGCACAGACGCCCTGCGCGCCTCGGTCGACCCGTTGGCGCTGGCGATGAAGCGCGCCAACGCCGAGATGGCCGAGGCCAAGGGGCTCTACGCGGCCGGGGCTATCGGTGCGCAGGAATACACCAGGTACGTCGGCATCCTTGAGGCGCGTCTGGAGAGCGCCACGACGGCACAGAACGCCCTGAACCTCGCCCACGCCAGGGGCGCTGCCGCGACGCGGGTCACAGGCGCCGAGATGCTCAACCTGTCGCGCCAAGCCGCCGATGTCGGCGTCAGCTTGGCGATGGGCATGTCGCCGTTGATGGTCCTGATCGCCCAAGGTCCGCAGATCGGTGAAACCCTGGCATTGACGAGCTCCAGAGGAATCGGCCTCACCGCTGTCCTGCGTCAGATGGCCGTGGCGGGATGGGCCGCGCTCGGGCCGCTCGCTCCCATCATCGCGGCGCTAACGGCCGTGGGAGCCGTCGGCGCGGGTAGCTTGGCGCTGCTGACCATGAGCTTCAACGAAGGCGCGGAATCTGCCGATGAGCTGCAGAAGCGCCTCGGCTTCACAGACGACCAAATGAAGCGTCTCAAGAAGTCGGGCGAGAGCCTGCACGTCACGATGGGCGACAGCTTCAAGGGCATCATGAAGGTGGCCGGCGAGGAGTTCGCACGGCTTGGCGAATGGGTTTGGGGCTTCATCGGAGGCCCGCTGACGGAGTTCGGCCGCGCTGTCGCTGACGTGTGGGATCAAGGTGTCGCGGCCGTGGTGCAGTTCGTGCGCGCGACAGTCGGGAGTATCGGCGGCGCCGTGGGCGGCATAAGGGCCGTTTGGTCATCGCTTCCGGCCGCGATCGGCGACGTCGTGATCTCGACCGCCAATGCGGTAATCCGAGGCACGGCCACGATGGTCAACCGGACCATCGACGTGATCAACGGGCTCATCGACAAGGCCAATGCCGCCGCACAGAGCGTCGGCCTCAGTGTCCAGCTGCCCCGTTTCGGCCAAGTCGAGATCGCTGAGATCGCCAACGCATACTCAGGTCTCGGAAGGGTCGCGATGGAGTCGTTTGCGGCCGGCGCTGAGGAAGGGCAGGCGCAGGCTCTAGCCGGCCTCGATGGCGTCGTCGCTTATGCTCGAGACATCGCAGCGCGGTCGCGCGATGCGGCGCGGGGCTACCGCGACGCACGGCTGACCGAGGCCGCTGGCGACCCCAAGAAGGAGCGCCAGGGCCGAGACAAGAAGGAGCTCGACGAGTTCTCTGCGTCGCTGCGTGACTTCCTGGCCCTGGCCGCAGAGCGCAATCGGCTGGCCGAGCAGTATCAGCGCATCTTCGAGCGCACTCCGACGGACAAAGACATGGCGAAGGCCGAGTACGCGCAGATCATCCGCCAACAAGCTGCGGCCTATGCGGACGCGGCCGACATCATGGCCGACGCTGACGCCCGCGCCCAGGACGCCGCGCAAGGCATGGCGGCTTCGTTCGGCAAGGTCGGGAAGGCCCTGGGCGACGTCCTGACCTCAATGACGCGCTACGGCGCCAAGTCGGCCGAGCTGGCGGCTCGCCGGAAGGCCGAGGGCGTCACGGCGGAGGAAATCGCCCGGATCGACCGAGAGAGTGCCCAGGCGAGGGTCAGCTACTATGGGGACATGCTCGGCGCCGCCAAGGGCTTCTTCCGCGAAGGCTCCGACGGCTACAAGGCAATGCAGGCCGTCGAAGCGGGCTATCGCGCCTGGCAGTTCGCGGCCTCGATCCAGTCGGCCGTCCAAGCCCAGGTCGAAGCGGCGACGAAGACGCAGGCGGCATCTACGGCGGTCGCGGCCCACACGGGTGCGGCGGCCACGATCATGGCGACGGATGCGGCTACGACGTCCACCGGCATTGCGGCCGGCGCGGCGCGGATCTTCGCCGAGCTGGGCCCGTGGGCGTTCCCCGTCGTCGCGGCGATGATGGGCGTCATGGCCAGCCTTGGCGCGGGCGGAGGGGGCGTCGCGGCCGGTGTTTTGATCACCGAACGCCGGCAGCGCGAACAGGGGACCGGATCGGTTCTCGGCGACGCGGCCGCGAAGTCGGAGTCCATCGCCCGCGCTCTGGACATCGTCGCAACCGCGGCCAACCGCGACTTGGAATATTCGAACGGCATGCTTCAGGCGCTCCGCTCGATCGATAGTCAGATCGGCACGGTCGCAGCGGCGCTCGCCCGCAGCTTCGGCTCCGGCGGGATGCTGGACACCTCTGCGCTCAACCTCGGCACCACGACGAAGGGGCCGGGCCTCGGCCAAAGCCTCCTGTTCGGCGGCATCTCTCAATTGCTGCCGGGCCTGT
This sequence comes from uncultured Caulobacter sp., assembly GCA_937925635.1. Classification (GTDB taxonomy): domain Bacteria; phylum Pseudomonadota; class Alphaproteobacteria; order Caulobacterales; family Caulobacteraceae; genus Caulobacter. The sequence continues at coordinate 9,815 of CALALX010000091.1, read as the reverse complement.
TCGGCTCGACCACCACAAGGAAGCTCCTGGACCAGGGCGTGCAGTTCGACGCCGCATCGCTGGAAAGCATCCTCGGCAGCGGCCTGACCGGCGAAGCCTATCAGCAAATACTCTCGACGACGAAGAAGAAGGCCTTCGGGATCACCTACTCGGAGAGCTCGAAGAAGAAGACCACGACGACGGACCTGGACGCCGACTTCCTGCGTCAGACGCAGCTGCTGATCGGCTCCCTGCGGGATGGCGTGGTCGCGGCGGCGAGCGTCCTCGGCGTCGAGGGCGCGGCGGCCACGCTGGCGGCCTTCCAGGTCTCGCTCGGCAAGATCAGCCTCAAGGACCTCTCGGGCGCCGAGATCGAGGAGGCGCTGTCGGCCGTCTTCAGCAAGCTCGGCGACCAGATGGCCGGCGCGGTCCTTCCCGGACTCACGGCGCTGCAGAAGGTCGGCGAAGGCCTGTTCGAAACGCTGGTGAGGACGGCCCGGACCTATCAGGTTGTGGACACGAGCCTGGCCTCGATCGGTAAGAGCTTCGGTCTAGTCGGTGTCGCGTCACTGGAGGCTCGCCAGCGCCTGGTGGACCTCTTCGGCGGCATGGAAGAGTTCGCGGACGCGACGTCGACCTACGCCGATCTCTTCCTGACGGAGGCTGAGCGCCTCGCGCCCATTCAGACGGCAGTGACGGCCGAGCTTGCCCGATTGGGGCTGCAGGGCGTGAAGACGCGGGACCAGTTCAAGGCCGTCATCGCCGGCCTGGACGTCAGCACGGCCGCGGGCGCTGAGCTCTACGCGGCCCTCATGAACCTCGCTCCGGCGTTCGCCAAGCTGACCGAGGAGAGCGAAGCGGTCCGCACCGCGAAGGACAACCTGTCGAGCGCCTATGCGCGCGAGCGCGACACCTTGGGCGAAACGGTCGACCGCTATCGCGAGCTCGCCTCCAGCCTCGGCGACTTCCGGGCGAGCCTCTACAGCGGCCCCGCGGCGGGTCTTTCACCGGAGGCGGCCTATCGGGCCGCGCAAGCCGAGTTCGCCCGTGTGGCGGGCCTGGCGGCCGGCGGAGACGCTGATGCGCTCGGCCGACTGCAATCGGTCTCGGAAGCCTACCTTCAGGCGTCCCGGGACTTCAATGCCAGCTCGGCCGGCTACTTCGCTGATTTGGATGCGGTGCGGGAGGCCGTCACCGCAGCAGAGGGCATCGCCGGCGCCCAGGCGGACATTGCGGTCCAACAACTGACCGAGCTCCAGAACCTCGTCTCTGGCTACATCGAGGTGAACGAGTCGGTTCTCTCGGTCCGGGATGCCATCACGGCCCTGCAGGTTGCCCAGGGAGCGCCGCCGGAGCCCGTTGCCTCATTGGGCTCCACGGCCTCGGCCAACGACAACAGCGCCCTCGTAGCCCGTCTGGAGGCCCTGGAGGCTCGCCTTCTGGAAGTCACGGCCCAGCTGGCCGCGGCGAACGAACAGCGGGCGGCGATATACTATGCGGAGAAGGCCGACCTCGAAGAGCAAACGGACGCGTTGGGAAGGCGGCTGCGCGACATCTCGGCCTAGGGTTGGCGATGCGTCACGGCGCGGGCGTCATGCCGTCGGCGCCGGGCACGCTATGCCAGTCGGGCCGCGTCTCGAAGTACAGGCCTCCGCAGCCTTCACAGGGCCGTCGAGCGTGGCGCCAGAGCGTCCTGATACCCGTGGTCGCAGGATCCAGCCCCAGGGCCCTCAGGCGGCCGAGCACGACCTGCAGCGGAACGCGGCGGATGGTGGCGCAGTCCTGACAGTGGAAGGCGACGCTGGCGCACTGGCCTTGGTGAAGGTAGGCGGCGACGGGAACGCCAGGCTCAGGGGGCATGTGCGGGCGGCTTGATCATGACGCGCCCACACCCGGAGAGCATGGCACCGACCCCGATCGGCGGCTAGCGGATGGGAAAAGAGTCCTGTGGATGGACGCTAGTCGATCAACTTGGCTTTGCGGGCGGCGAACTCAGTCTCGGTCAGAATCCCCTTGTCGCGGAGGTCGGCCAGCTTGGTGAGTTCATCGGCGACATCGACTCGGCGATCGGGCGTGACAGCGCTGTTGAGACGCTTCATCAGGACGCCGTTGTGCTCGGAGATAATCCCTGGGATCAGGAACAGGTCGACGATCAGCCACACGCCCAACGGCGCGAGCAGGACCAGGCCGAAGCCTGCGGCGAAGAGAAGTGGCCAGCCGAGGAGCGCGAGAACAAGCTGGCCGACCGCGGAGCCCGTGCGGCCGAGGTAAAACCGGTGTCCTCCGAATCCGCCGGCGAAAAACCAGAGGACGTAGGCGATCCCTGCTGACTTCTTTTGGCTCTCGAAAGCCATCATGGCCTGTGTGTCGGCGCTCAATCCCGTTTGCGTCATAGCCCCTCGCATACGCTGCTAGTGGCACCGTAGCGTCTTGATTGCCTCGCGCAAGGCGGGCGAACTCAGTTGTGCTCGCGCTGCAGATGCCGCTCGCCTAGCTCAACTTCTCCGCCAGGATCGCACGAACCGCCTCAGGCCTAGTCGGATTCCCGTTCGCCGTGCGCCATGCGTCCAACTTGGCCAGCTGGTCGGGCTGCAGGCGGACCTGCACAGGCGTTCCGATCCCGGTTGCTGGCCGACCCGTCTTTTTGGTTGCAGAAACCATAGGTTCATGGTTGCATAAATTCGGGCCGGACGGAAGCAGCAACTCCCGCCCGACCCTGACCGCAACCCCGTTCATGAGAGGAACCGGGCATTGGCTGAACACGCCCATAACACGCCCGCCGAGGCGCTTCACTCCGAACCGACCGACGAAGACGTTGGCGCCTGGATCGCCAGGTTCCGCGAGCTCGGCGGCCACTTCCAATGGCTGGATCCGAAGGATGAAGTTGTCTGGATCGGCTGCCCCGTCGCCAGCGACGCCGCGGCGTTCTCATTCGGCGTTGGGCCGGCCCTGCGCCTCCGCGTCATCGAAGCCGCCAAGGCCCTCCTGCGCGCCAACGGGGGCTTCTACTGATGCGCGCCGCCATGATGCAGCCTGAACCTATCCAGAGCCGCCGGTGGGCTCTGGAGGCGGCCATAGAGGCCGCAATCGCCGCGCTGGACGCCTTCGACGGCGACCCGGACCTCGAGGACCAGTGCGAAGACGAGGGCGGCGCCTGCGAAGACGAGGGCGTTGACGAGCGCGAACCGGACGTCGACGAAGCCGACCGCCAGCCCGTGGAGGTGTTCTGATGGCCCGCACGTTCCAAGAGCTCGCCGGCGACGCCGTGCTCGCTCTCAGGCGGACCGCTGACGCCAGCCTGCGCGACGAAGACTTCAAGGCATGGGAAGACGCCTCGGAGCGCTACCTGGCGGCCGTGGAAGCCTTGCCAATGGAGTCCGACCACGTCGGCGCCCGGCTCCAGGCACTTCGCGTGCTTCACGGCGACGACCTGGAAGCGATCGACGAATGGCTGGCGGACGAGCAAAGCGGCGACGCCCGGCTTGTTCGTCAGATCATCATGACGTTGATCCGCGCCGGCTGATCAGCGCGAATCGCCAAATGGGGGGCCGTTTCGGGAGACCGGGGCGGCCCTAGGCGTCTCCCGAGACCAATCCCCAGTCACTTCCATGTTACCTAGGATGTTACCTTCGGCCTTCAGCCGGACCCGCCCCGAGGGGGTGAAATGGCCAAATTCTTCAAGGAAAACAGTGGTCGGAGCGGCGGGATTCGAACCCACGACCCCTTGACCCCCAGTCAAGTGCGCTACCAGGCTGCGCTACACTCCGACACCGTTTTACGACGCGCCGCGAACAGCCCGTCGATGGGGAGCGCCCTTATAGGCGCCGCCTCCCGACCCGGCAATGGGCAATCTGGGCTGTTTCAGCCGCGCCTTAGCAGGGCGTCGAGGCGGGCCTTGATGGCGGTCAGGTCGCCCAGGGTCGCGGTCAGCCGCTCGCGCGCCTCGCCGCCGCCCGAGGCGGCCGATGCGGGCTCGATCAGCGCCTCGCCCGCGGCCGGGGTCGGGACCTCGCCGCCCTCGCCGACCGAGGCCAGACGGCGGACGCCCTGCTCCTTGTGGAGCTTCTGGACGCCCTTGATGGTGTAGCCCTCATCGTGCAGCAGCGCGCGTACGCCGCGCAGCACGGCGATGTCCTGCGGACGATAGAAGCGCCGCCCGCCGGCCCGCTTCATGGGGCGGATGAAGGAGAACTTCGTCTCCCAGAAGCGCAGCACATGCTGCGGCACGCCAAGCTCATCGGCGGCTTCGGAGATGGTGCGGAAGGCGTTGGGGCCCTTCGCCACGGCCCGGCCTAGTCGCTGAGCGCGCGGTCGATGCGCGCCTTCATGACCTGCGAGGCGCGGAAACCGATCACCCGGCGGGGTTCGATCTCGGCCGGCTCGCCGGTCTTCGGATTGCGGCCCATGCGGGCGCGCTTGGCGCGGACCTGAAACACGCCGAAGCCGGACAGCTTCACGGTTTCGCCGTTTTCCAGCGCCTCCGCGACGAGATCGAGGGTGCGCTCGACCAGGCCGCCGCAGTCCTGCCGCGTCAGTCCGACTTCCTCATGCACCGCTTCGGTGAGGTCCGCCCGCGTGAGGGTCGCGCCCTTCATGCCCCCGGTCTCCAAAACACCCCTATGACAACGCAGGGTGCATGGCCCGATTGCCGCGTCAAGTCAAAGGGTTCCCGCGATCAGCGTAATCCCGGCCTAAACCCGGACGACGCAGGCGCCCCAGGTGAGGCCGCCGCCCATGGCTTCGAGCAGCAGCAGATCGCCGGGCTTGATCCGTCCATCGCCGGCCGCTTCCGCCCAGGCCAGCGGAATCGAGGCGGCCGAGGTGTTGGCGTGATCGCCCACCGTCTGCACGACCTTGGCCTCGTCGATGCCCAGGCGATTGGCCACGCCGGCGAGGATGCGCTGGTTGGCCTGGTGAGGGATGAACCAGTCCACGTCCTTGACCTCGACGCCCGCGGCGCCGGCGGCCGCGATCACCGCCTCGGAGATGTTGATCACCGCGTGCTTGAACACCTGGTTGCCCTGCATGCGCAGCTTGCCCACCGTGCCCGTCGTCGAGGGACCGCCGTCGACGTAGAGCAGGTCCTGCTTGGTCCCGTCGCAACGCAGGGCGAATCCGAGCAGACCCCGGTCCTCGACCGTCCCCTGCCCTTCGCCGGGCTCGATCACCACAGCGCCGGCCCCGTCGCCGAACAGCACGCAGGTGCCGCGGTCGGACCAGTCCATCAGGCGGGTCATGGTCTCGGCGCCGATCACCAGCGCGCACTTGCTGTGCCCCCGGGCCACGAAGCCGTCGGCGACGGTCAGGGCGTAGATGAAGCCGGAACAGACCGCCTGCACGTCGAACGCGACGCCCACCGGACAACCCAGCTTGCGCTGGACGATAGCGGCCGTGGCGGGGAAGGTCATGTCGGCGGTGGTCGTGGCGACGACGATCAGGTCGACGTCGGCGGGCGTCCGGCCGGCGGCGGCCAGGGCCTTCTTGGCGGCCTCGACGGCCAGATCCGACACGGCCTGGTCGTCCGCCGCCCTGTGTCGGCGACGAATGCCGGTGCGCTCCCGGATCCAGTCGTCGGAGGTGTCGACGATGCGCGACAGGTCCTCATTGGTGACGACGTCCTCGGGTAGATAGCCGCCGACGCCGGTCACCACGCTACGCAGAACGCTCACTCGCTCGCTCCTTGCGCCGGCGCGACAGCCGGCTTCGACAGGCTGGCCGTCAACCGCGTCATATTGCGCTCGATCTCGGCCGAGAAATCGCTTCGGGCCAGGTCGACGGCGACGCGGATGGCCGCTGCGAAACCCTTTGCGTCGGCGCCGCCGTGGCTCTTCACGACGATGCCGTTGAGGCCCAGCAGAGGACCTCCGTTGACGGCGCCCGGATCCATGCGCTTGCGCATCTTGCCCAGCGCCCCGGCTGCGAAGAGCGCTCCGAGCATGGACAACGGACCGGACTTGAAGGTGGTCCGCAACTCATTGGCGAAGAACCGCGCCAGGCCCTCGGCGGTCTTCAGCGCGATGTTGCCCGTGAAGCCATCGGTGACAATGACATCGACCGTGCCCTTGGCGATGTCGTTGCCTTCGACGAAGCCGCGGTAGTCGAGGTCGAGGGTCGTCGCCCGCAGCAGGGCGTTGGCCTCGCGGACCTCCTCATGCCCCTTTTGCTCCTCCGAGCCGACGTTGAGCAGGCCCACAGTCGGTCGATGCGAGCCGTGCACGGCGTGGTGAAAGGCCGCGCCCATGATGGCGAACTCGACCAGCTGCTCAGCGTCGCTCTCAACGTTGGCGCCGACGTCGAGCACTGCGGTGATGCCGCGGCTGGTCGGCCAGCTGGCCACGATGGCCGGGCGTTTGATGTGCTCGGCCATGCGCAGGACCAGCATCGAGATGGCCATCAGCGCGCCGGTATTGCCGGCCGAGACGGCCGCCGACGCCTCGCCCGCCTTCACAGACTCAGCGGCGTTCCACACGCTGGAGCCCTTGCCGCGGCGCATGGCCTGGGCGGGCTTCTCGTCCATCGAGATCGCCTTGTCGGTGTGCCGGACCTGGCTGACGGCCCGGGCCGCCGGACACCGGGCCAGCTCGGCGTTGATCTTCGCCTCGTCGCCGTGGAGCAGGAAGGTCACGTCCGGCAGCGCCGTGGCCGCCAGATCGACAGCCGGAACCGTTACGGACGGCCCATGGTCGCCGCCCATGGCGTCGATCGAGATGACGAGTGATTTGGGCAAGGCCGGTCGCGATTCCGTCACGGACGCGCCCTCGGGGCGCAGCGGGCGGAACTTACCCCCGCGGCGCAATGATGCAAGCCCGGCCTCTGAGGCTGGTCATTCCGGGGCGTTGTCCTTCTTCAGCGAGCGCAGAACGGCGAATGGCGAGGCCGGTTCGGTTGATTCGGGTTGTTCGAACGTCGCGCCGGGCTTGCGCGGAAATGGATCCAGCTCGAGCGACAGATGCTCGACGACGTAGCCGCCCAGATCGATCGTCTCGCCCTCGACGACGTCCGGCGGGTCGTCGGCGTCGGGATCAAGATCGATCTCCTCGCCCTCGTCCTCCTGCGGCGCGTTGGGACTGCCGGCGGGCAGGACGCGGATCACGAATTCGCCGGCGACCGCCTCGTCGAAAAGCTCCGCGCTCAGGCTGCACAGCTGCGTCACATCGGCGCGGAAACGGCCCTCCAGCTCGGCGCCGTCGAGCCAAGGCCGCACCGTCACTTCGGCGGTCAGCGTCTTGACCGCCTCCACGTCGAGGTGTCGTGCAACCGCCTTGCGGGTGCTCGCGTCGGCCTCCAGCGACCGGCGCACGGGACCCCGGGCCAGGTCCGCGAAGCGCAGGGTCTCCTTCCAGGGCGAAGCGCCGATCATGCCCAGGGCTCCCAGGTCACATCGCCGGCGCAGAGTCTGTCGAGCGGCTGGGCCGCCAGCGATTCGCGGGTGCGCAGGGCATAGCGGGTCAATCCGGCCCGATCGCCCTCCCCGCCCTCGAGAAGGGTGCGCGCCACGACCTCCTCCAGCATGCCGGCATCCGGCAAGGCCGCGAAGGCCTCGCCGTAGGCCTTGAGACGACCATAGAAGGCCTGTCCCAGCGTCTTCATCTTCTTCGCCAGGGCGATGTCGCCGACGCCCAGCTCGCGAAAGGCGTCGTCCAGACCCCGCACGTACCGCTCCGACAGCGCCAGGCTCGTCTCATCGGCCTGGTCGCCCTGTCCGCGCAGGCGGTCCATGAGCAGCACCACGTGCAGGGTGTAGAGCTCGAAGCGGCCCTCGCGCGTGTCCGGGACACCGGCGGCGGCGTAGAAGGCCGGCGTCCGCGCCTGCGCCGCCGCCGCGGCGTAGAGGGCCTCGCCGGCGACTTTCGCGGGTCTGGGCCTGAAGAAACGCTGGAGCATCGTGGAATATCGCCTCGATTTCGCCGCCGGTCGGACCTAAAGCGGGGCATTGAACTAAGCGCCCGCGGGCGATAGGTCAAAGCACTGCGCTCAAAGCAAGCGCACCGGGAGCCGAGATGTTTCGTAAAGTCGTTCTTGCCACCGCCGCCGCGACGGCCCTTCTGGCGACCGGCGCCTGCACGCCCATCACCAGCTACTCGGGCTTCCAGGCGATCGAGGTCAGCCCCACCGACGTCAAGCCGGGCGAGGACACCAAGTCGACCGTGATGGGCAAGCTCGGCTCGCCCTCGGTGCAGTCGACCTTCGACCCGAACATCTGGTTCTACATGAGCCAGGTCACCGACCGGGTCGCCTTCTATCAGCCCCGCGTGGCCAAGCGCGACATCGTCGCCATCGCCTTCGATCCGGCCACCGAACAGGTCCAGTCCGTCAGCCAGTACACGCTGAAGGACGGCAAGGTCTTCGCCTTCAACGATCGCGAGACGCCGACCCGTGGTCGCGAGATGACCATCCTCGAGCAGTTGCTCGGCAACGTCGGCCGCGGCGGCATGCTGCCCCGCGACGAGGAAGAGCGCGTCCCCGGCGGCCGCCCCGGCGACCGCTAGGCTCACGACGCCGACACGAGCCTCAAGCGGCCGCTTGACCACCTGACGATGGTGAAGCGGCCGCTTTTCTGTATCCAGTGTCTCGCAGTCTTCGTGACCCCTGTGCAGCAGCCGCTTCGCGAGGGCACGATAGGGGGATGGACGCGCCCTCGCTGCGCGCGACGCCGGCCGATGCGCGGCGATGGCCGCCACGCGGCTTCGGCCCTCGACGCCTTCCGGGCCTTGGGATCGGGGCGGCAGTGGAAGGGGGAGCGACGACGACATCCGGCCAGTATGAGCCCTGGCGCAAGGGCGCGGATAAGCGGCCGGACGGCGGGCGGCCCGCGATGTCTCCGAATGGGGCCGAATGTCCCGCCTTGTCCCGGGACTATATGTCCCGGAAGTCCCGCTTGGCGGGGCGGCGAGGTAGGGATGGGGAACGAAGCTCGAAGCTCAATGAGCCGCTACCGCCCCCTCGCGGACTGCAATCCCCCTTCCCCCCGCTCATCCTCGCGGACGCGAGGACCCAGGTTTACGGCCGGTGCACTCATGGTTGGGGATGTGTTCGCTAGTCCCTGCGATGAGCCGCTGCATCAGAAAGCCTGGGTCCTCGCTTCCGCGAGGATGAGCGGAGTTGGGGGGGCGTTGGTGTTCGCACTATGGGCGCTATAGTTCCGCTTCCCACCCATAGCGGACTGCCTCCTCTCGACGTGAGCGCAGCAAAAAAAGAAACGCCCCGGAGATCGCTCTCCGGGGCGCCCTTTTCGCCGTCGGCTTGATCAGCCGTGGGCCAGGACAGCCAGCAGCAGGAGCGCCACGATGTTCGTGATCTTGATCATCGGGTTCACCGCCGGACCGGCCGTGTCCTTGTAGGGGTCGCCGACCGTGTCGCCGGTCACCGCGGCCTTGTGGGCCTCGGAGCCCTTGCCGCCGTGGTGGCCTTCTTCGATCAGCTTCTTGGCGTTGTCCCAGGCGCCGCCGCCGCTCGTCATCGAGATGGCGACGAACAGGCCGGTGACGATCACACCCATCAGCATGGCGCCGAGGGCCGCGAAGGCGTCGACCTTGCCCGCGATCGCGTTGATCGCGAAGAACAGCACGATCGGCGAAGCGACCGGCAGCAGCGACGGGATGATCATCTCCTTGATCGCCGCGTTGGTCAGGATGCCGACGGCCTTGCCGTACTCAGGGCGAACCTCGCCGGTCATGATGCCGGGGTTCTCCTTGAACTGGCGACGCACCTCGGCGACGACCGATTCAGCCGCGCGGCCGACGGCGGTCATCGACAGGCCGCCGAACAGGAACGGCAGCAGGCCGCCGAACAGCAGGCCAACCACGACGTACGGGTTCGACAGGTCGAAGCTGACC